>CAZIZX010000009.1:0-2057 GCA_964544275.1 uncultured Gammaproteobacteria bacterium | reverse complement strand
CCATATAAATATCGGGATGAATTTATTGAAGCCCAAAATTTTGCCAGAACTAACAAGCTTGGTCTTTGGGCCGATGATGCCTGCAACTAATTACTATTCTTCCTCCACTACCTCTTCCATGTCCTTCTTTGTCAGTAGACCACCCTCATCAGTTTCCAGTTTACCCTTGGCCTGGAGATTCCACAGCTTTCTGTACAATCCGCCTTTTTGTTTAATTAGCTGAGCATGTGTGCCGATTTCGGCCACCCGACCCTCATCCATCACCACAATTTTGTCGGCATTTCTGATGGTCGAAAACCGATGAGCAATAATCAGCATGGTTCTATCTTTAGCGGTCTTCCACAACGCCTCCTGTACCAATTTTTCCGATTCTGAATCCAAATTTGATGTTGCTTCGTCAAAAATTATTACCTTTGGTTCGACAATTAAAGCTCTGGCGATAGCTAATCTTTGTTTTTGCCCGCCCGAAAGTTTTATTCCTCTTTCGCCAACTTGAGTCTCATAACGCTCCGGTAACGAAACGATAAAATCGTGCAAATTAGCCATTCTGGCGGCTTCTTCAATCTCTTTTTGAGTTACGTTTTTCCGGCCATAACCGATGTTGAAACCGATAGTGTTGTTAAACAGCACTGGCTCCTGGGGTACCACAGCCAGAAACGACCTCAAGTGGCTTTTGGTCATCTCGCTTATATCCGTTCCGTCAAGCAATATTTGCCCGCCCTTCAGATCATAAAACCTCAAAAGTAACTTAACGATAGTTGTTTTGCCGGCTCCTGATTTACCCACAAATGCCACCGATTGACCCGGTTCAATTTCCAAATCTACCCGATCCAAGACTTTTAAATCATTGTCGGGATAACTAAAACTAAGATTCTTAAACTCAATCTTACCCTCAATGCTCTTAAACTTTTTGGGACGGATCGGATCCTTGACGATAATTTCATTATCCAGCAGTTCAAAATATTTTTCCAAGTCAATAAAATTCTTAGCAATTCCCCTAAACCGGTACATTAATTCAAAAAACCGGTAATAAAATCCGGTAATAAAACCGGTTACCATGACAAAATCACCGGTGGTAATGTCACCAGTTGACAGTTGCCTTATCGTTACCCACAAAATGGCTAACATCCCCAATCCCGACAAAGTTCCGATAGTTATATCCATCAGTCGGAAACTATTGCTAAAGCCCCAAATCTTTTTCGTCCACTCGACAAAGTTTGTCCGCAACCTTCTTTCTTCTTCTTTCTCCTGAGCAAAAAACTTAACCGTCTCATAATTTATCAGGTTGTCGGTAATAATCCCTGAAATCAAATCCTCGGCATCGTTGAATTCCTTCCTCCACTTCATATTAAACCTGATCAAAACCAAGCTGATGGCGATATTCAGAGCAAATAACCCCAACATGATAAACACAATCGTCATATTGACTCTGGAAAAGAAGAACAATACTACTCCCAAGCTAACAATGGCGCTAAGTATGTTTTCGTGAATCCGTGAGAATAAATCAAAAAATGCCTGGTCACCCCGCTTGAATGCGCTGATTAATGACCCGGTGTTTTTGTTAACATGAAAAGCAAAATCCAAATCCTGGATATAGCGGAAAATCCTAATTCTCACATCCCGGGCCGCCGGAATTATTACCCGATCTCCCAAATATATGGCTAGCGTCCCCAGCCAGTTAGTCAGCAACCTGGCTCCGACGAACAGAAAAAGTACTCCAATCAAAAAATCATACCCCTGTCCTTCGTTAATATTATCGATCAGCAGTTTAAAAAAATAGGGATTTAAATTCTCCAAAATTGTCGACACCACCAGCATTGTCACAAAGAGCCAAAAACTCTTTTTATATACAAACAAAAACTGGTAAAATTTCTTTAATATTTTGCCCATAAATACCGACGGCATATCGTAAAAGCGGTATCCAAATTATAGACCTCAAAAATAATTATTCAATAAGTAATTTATAAACATTTATGAGAAATAGGGGAGTATTTGATACTATTAGAAACCTAGTTAAACAAATTCCAGAAGGTAAAGTCTCCACTTATGGCAATGTC
>CAZIZX010000008.1:0-2270 GCA_964544275.1 uncultured Gammaproteobacteria bacterium | reverse complement strand
GTCTCCCTTCGATGTCATTATTATTACAAATCCGTATATCATCAGTAGAAAAGCTATCCCTCCTCCGATACCAAACAAGATTGACAACAACCACATTGTAAATGCTCTTGCCTCAACCGGTACGCATCCCAAAGCTGTAGAAACACCCTCATTTCCTTCAAACATGCAAAACATATCAGAAGAGTCTCCGGCGGCCGCAACCGCTGTTTTACTCTGGAAACACACAGTATAAATATTTCCATCATCAGTCTCAAATGAATCATAACAACTTCCCGGAGCGTTAACGTTACAAAAGTTAGGATCTTGTCCGATTCCGGTCACATCCTTGACCAGCTTTCCACAGTCATAGTTATCATCACAATTTGAAAGTACCGAATTGGGATGGCATGCTGCCATCGTTTGATTAACGCTTAAAAAAAAACTAGAGACAACTAAGACCAATATTACCAACCACTTCCCTAAATTCATAGCTTAGTATAACAAATGCTAAAATTAATTAGTGAGGCTAAGATTTCCGATAATTCTACTAATATTTTCCCTTTGTTTATCCTTTATATTAATCTTTAATAACCCGGCAACTGCCAGCAATATTGATGACGAGATAGCCGAGGTCAGCCGTCAGATTGAAGAGCTGGAAAAAGCCATTGCCCCTCTCAAAACCGAATCTTCCTCTCTTAAATCCAAAATTGCTCAGGCAAAGTCACAAATCCTGAAAACCGAAAATCAAATAAAAGACATTGGCAATCGCCTGATCGATAAAGAGTCCGACCTTGAGGTCCAAAAAACACTTTTATCCCAACGTGTCCGTCGCTACTACATTAACTCCCAAAAATTTAACCCTCTCTTAATTTTTTTCTCCACTTCCGAAAATTCTAATTTAGTCCGCCAATATACCTGGTTTCAGTCAATCATCTCTCAGGACAAAAATACCATCACCCAATATGTTTCCGATATCAACTCACTTGTCCAAAATAAAACCACTCTTGAAGGTGAAAAAGGAAAACTAGCCAATCTTCGCAAAACCTTGGAGGATCGTTTTGGATTCCTTTCTACCGAAATCAAAAAAGCTGAAGACTACAAAGCTGAATTGAGCAAAAAACAACAGGAGCTAATCGCTGCCAAAACCGCCATGTTTAATACTTCTGTCGGTGACGTTTCTTCTTCTGACGACCCCGCTTCCCGTTCGGACTTCAATCCCGGTTTTAGTCCCGCCTTTGCTGCCTTTTCTTTTGGTGCCCCTCATCGTAAAGGCATGAGCCAATATGGAGCCTATGGTCGCGCCAAAGCCGGCCAAAACTATGAAGCAATCCTCAAAGCTTACTACGGAGATATTCGCCTCGAAAAGATTGACAGTCCGGGTTCCATTAGTACCGGTATTGGTTCCCTGCCATTTGAAGATAATTACCTAGTTGGTATTGCTGAAATGCCTAGCTCCTGGGTGGACAAGGGTGGTATGGAAGCCCTTAAAGCTCAGGCTGTAGCAGCACGGACTTATGCTCTGGCTTCTACTAATTGGCGTATGTCCAGTCGTAATTCTACTGGTAGCATTTGTGTCACCGAAGCCTGTCAGGTCTACAAAACCTCAAAATTTCAAAACCCCGGTGTTTGGAAGCAGGCAGTCGAGGCCACACGTGGCATCATCGCCGTCAGCAACAAAACAAACGATATTTTTTCTACCATGTATGCTTCCACTTCCGGCGGAGCCATTTATAGCTATACCTCTCTGGGCCATTCCACTCCTCAAATTTGGGATACCAGTTGCAATTCACAGTCTTGTTGGCCCAACGACTCTTTCGAAAGATCTTCCGGTTCTCCCTGGTACTACAAAGGTTGGTACAAAACCCGCAGCAATCAAGCATGCGGTCGCTCTCACCCCTGGTTAACCCAATCCGAATTTGCCGACATCGTTAATGCAGTTTTATATTATTCCAAAACCAAGGACTCCTCTCATCTCTCTCAGATTGATTCAGGGGGTTGCTTCGGTGGCAATGATCCCGACGCCTGGTCAGTCGACGAACTCAGACGCCAGGTTTCTTCACATGGAGGCCCTGTTTCCACTATTAGCTCAGTCAGCGTTGACTATTCTACTGGAGGTTATACCACCAACATTAGTATTGCCACCGACAAAGGCCAATTCAATTTTTCAGTCGATGATTTTCAGTCCGTATTTAATCTCCGTGCTCCCGGTGCCGTTGTGATTAAATCGGGACTCTTTAACATCGAAAAAAAGTAAACCCAGATGTTACAATAAGCCATGGCTAGGTCAAAAG
>CAZIZX010000007.1:0-5210 GCA_964544275.1 uncultured Gammaproteobacteria bacterium | reverse complement strand
GATTCTTACCCGACTATTACAAATTGCCGACAAAATTCATATTCCGGTTTTTTATCCTAAAAATGGATTAATTCAGGAGTTAATAATTAGTAAAAGGAGATTTAAATGAGTAAAGATGAAGATGTGGCCAAAAGAATCGGTTTAGCCTTTTTGGCTGGAGCGGCAACGGGCTGGTTGATTAGTCTGTTTATGCCGGATGAGACGAGAAGTAAAGTAAAAAATGAAATTGAAGACAAGGCCAGTTATCTTAAAAAGGCAATGACCGATCCTGACGAGAGAGAAAGAATTAAGGAGATATTTAGTGAAAAAACCCACGATGCCAGTGACAAAATTAAAGAAGTAAAAGATGACGTAGCAAAAAGATTGTCGGCGCTAAGAGGTGGAGTAGAGGAAATTGACAAAAGAAAGTATCTTCAAGCTGTCAGAGAGAGTGTTGATGATATGCGGCGCGGGGAGTTACTACCGGAAGACGAGCTTGGCAAGCTTCAGGATTATCTGGAGAGAGATTACGAGCGGATCAGCCGGAGAATGAGGAGATAGAATGGATTTGCAGGACATATTTTATTTACTGGGAATAATTGTAATGACATCCTGGCTGATACTTATGGTCATGGTGTTGATGTTATTTGCGAAAATCAAAAATGCAGTCGAGGAGGCAAAATTTGAATTCCAAAAGAAAAGAATTGAGGCAGAGAGAACTGTTAAGAAGTTTAGCAGCGGAAAACTGTTGGGAATACTACCAATAATGCCAATAGTGGCGTATTTTGCAAAAAAAATGTTTACGGGTATAAGAAAAAAGGTATTGTCTTAGAAAAATGAATGGCTATGAACTAACAATTGAAAGATTGCTGGCATCAGAAAATGATTTGGCGGATGAGGAAAGACTACTATCGGTATATCTACCGACTTCGGGATTTGATAAGGAGAGAAGTAAGCTGGAAATGAAATCTTATGTGTTATCGAATTTCCGCAGGAATGAGGAATTGGGAAAATTTACCAGACTACACCATAACATAATAGACAGGGTAACGGTGGACATCCAAGATTTAGAAAAAGTTGACAAAGGGCTGGCCGTGTTTATTAAATTTAACCCTCAGCTTCAGGAAAAAGGACGAGAGAAGAAAATAGCTGGTCAGGACGTTTTGACGGTAATTTTATCAAAAGAGCCGGAAAACCAGTTTTTTTTGGGCAGGGCATACAATTTGGACAAACTAGCATGGCTGAGTTTTGAGGCTGAAAATGCTCTGGTGCTTAATGTTAATCAGGAAGAGGTAGGTATTTATAAACTGTGGAATGGTGAAGTGGATAGAGTGGAATTAATGGAAAATCCATATGTATCCGAAAGAGAAAACGAATATTTGGAACGATTCACGCCAACCAGTTATAAAGAAACTATATACGGCTCGGGGTCAGATAAATGGAAGAGGGACTTGGAGGATAGAGTAATTAGTTTCTTAAACGAAGTTAAAATTTATTTGAAACATAGAGATAAGTATGGTGGAGATTTTAAAGATTTAGTTATAGTTTATTCTACTAAGGTTGAAGATTATATTAAAAAGTTTGTAGAAGAAGCATCTCAGATTTTACCGATTAACAAACCGATATTAATAGATAAAAATCTGACTAATTTGGAACAATTAAGAAAAGAAGTTCTCGAAACATATCGGCGTGAAAAAGAGAAGGAAAAACATCAGTACCTCCAGTGGACAAGCGAAGAAGACCGGGATAAGTTCAGACAGGGATGGGAAGAAGTATTGAAGGAAAGCAGGAGACAAAAAATTGACGTGCTGTTCTTCCGGGAAGACACAACTTCCCCAGGTTATTTAATGGATAAGAAATTGCTATACATGAGACGGGTGAAAGGAGCTAAGCGAATTAGAAAAGTGGGTAATTTGGTGCCTTGGTTGATTAAAAATGTCCTGGAAAACGGAGGAAAAGTAATGCTTTTTGACAAAGAGAGTGAGGTGCCTCAGGTGGCAGCTAGAATTAGATATTAAGATCGGTTTTACGGAGGGTCAGAGAGTTAATGACAACAATAACCGAAGACAAACTCATAACTAAGGCGGCAATCCCGGGAGTGATAACAAATCCCAGAGGCAAGAATACCCCCGCCGCAGATGGAATAGCGATGATGTTATAACCAAGAGCCCACCATAGATTTTGCCGCATTTTCTGATATGTTTTTTGGCTTAATTTGATAAGACGGAGAACATCCAGAGGATTGTTGTTAACCAGAACGACATCTCCCGCTTCGACAGAAACATCAGTACCTGCCCCAATGGCGACCCCAACATCGGATTGGGTAATTGCCGGTGCATCATTGATACCATCCCCTACCATAAGTACCTTGTGACCTTCATCCTGGAGATTGCGGATGTGTTTGTACTTATCTTCAGGGAGAACCTGTGCAAAATATTTTTGGATTCCGATCTCGGAAGCAACAAATTTTGCGGATTGATTGCTATCACCGGTAATCATGGCTACTTTGAATCCGGATCTTTGTAATTGTTTCACCGCGCGAAAAGATTCAGGTTTTATTTGATCCGAAAGACTGATAACGCCCAAGATGCTCTGGTCAGTGAATAAATAGACTAAAGTGCCAGATGGTAGTGATTTTTTGGTGATTTGAGACTTGGGTTTTAGCTGTCGTATCAGTGTTTCACCACCGAGATAATAATGTTTACCATTAATTATTGCCCGTACTCCCCTTCCAGGAATTTCTGTAAAATCTGTAGTCTTTATCAGTTTCAGCTTTTTTGCTCTAGCCTTGGAAACGATTGACTTGGCAATTGGATGATTGGAGTTCTGGTTTAAAGAAGCGGCGTATCGAAGAATTTGATCCGAACTTAAGGAATCTAGTGGAATAATTTTATTTACAACAAAGGTGCCGGTTGTCAGTGTACCGGTTTTGTCGAAAACTATATAGTCGATATCTTTGATGGTTTCCGTTTTACCCATATCTTTTATAAATAATCCGTTTCTGGCTGCAAGTGAGGAAGCAACGGTAGTAACTGTGGGTATGGCCAGACCCAGAGCGTGCGGACAAGCAATAACCAAGACTGTTATAGATAAAGTCAGAGCAAAAACCAGAGATTGGCCGAATATTAGTAACCAAAATATCAAAGATAGAACAGCTGTTACCAGGGCTACGACGGTCAACAAAGAGGCGGCCTTGTCGGCCAATAGCTGTGTCTGTGGCTTGGTTTGTGATGCAATATCTATCAGCTGACGAATACGGCCAACTGTAGAGTCCGAACCAAATCTGGTGACCCGAATAGTAATGGCTGAGTCGGTGACAATTGAACCAGAGGTAACCTCGTTACCAATCTGCCGGTGAACAGGGACGGATTCACCGGTTATCAGCGATTCATCAATGGCAGCCTGACCATCAACGATTACGCCATCGGAGGGGATTCTTTCGCCGGGTTTGACTAAGACTAAGGCTCCCTTCGTTAAAAGCGAAACGTCAAGGTCAGTTACTTTACCTTTTTGAACCAAATGGACGGTATCGGGCAACAATTTGGCTACTTCATCCAAAGCACTACCGGCCATGGCAGAAGACCTGGCTTCAAGATAATGACCAAATAATAGTATCCATATTAACGTAGAGATTTCCAGATAAAATTCTTGTCCTTCCAGAGCAGGAATGAAAGTCGATGCTGCTGAAAATATATAACCGGCGCCTACAGCTAGTGACACCAGCGTCATCATACCAAGTTGTCGGGATTTAATTTCATGAGAGGCATGTCTAAAAAACACAAAGGATTGATAGAAAATTGCGGTTGAAATAAGGAACTGCAGATAAGGTCGTAGAGTAAAATCCGATTGGTTTAACAAGTTTAATACCGGAGGAGCCAGAAGAACGAGAGGAATTAGTAGCAGGGTGACAATAAAAAATTGTCGAAGGTAGTCGGACGAGCCAGGCGGATTGTGTTTATGAACATGTTCAGGCTTATGATCCATATAATAATTATACTATTTATGTAGTAGCTATTCTGGTCTTTCCCGGTTTCTGTCCTGAGGTGAGGTCATGAGCTCTTTTTGTGGGAGGCGGCGGCTGACATCAAATTTTGAATCCTCTTCTCCTTCTATGGTAATCCGAACAGCTTTGATATTTGGAATTTCGGATATGGTTTGAATTATTTGCATAGCAGCTCCCTTTGCTTGGCTTTCGGACAATTCGGACATTTTTTTATTAAAATCAAGAGTAACAATACCACTATCGTTTTTTACTTCATTGAGCTTAATATTTTTATTCAGGTTGGTAAAATAATTTTCTTTTTGATCTTCTTGAGGGGGTCCTTTTACCAAGTTTTCAATAAGAAAGTCAACGATTCTACCTTTGAATTCAATATCTTTGTATCTGACTGATCTTATATTTTGGCAATCTTTGTCCTGATCCTTACCGTGGGCAAAATATATTCGGAAATCCCGGGAGAGAGCAATTGATAATTTTAGGGGTAATTTGATATTGCTTATCACCTTTCCCTTCTCGTCTTTTTGAAATATTTCCAAGGTAAGCGGGTCGTCCTGGCGGATATCAGCAGTAATAAAATCAATTTTTGTCTGGAAAAAGAAATCGGCATATTCCTTGCCGTCTTCAAATCCAAGGTCGAATGAGGCATCTTTTGTGAGATATTGTTTGGTGCGCCGATTTTGAAGAGAGAAATATATTTTATCCTGCCTTAAATTTGTAGAGCCATAAATAATCCGATTTTCAGTCAGCGTGTCGTTGGCGCTAATCGAGGTAATAATAATTTGAGGAGCCTCTTCAACCTGTATGTTTTGGGCTAAATAAAATTTTCTGTTGTCCTGATAGTGTCCTGTAACTTTTATCAAAAAACCGGGCTGTAGGGAGGAAATACTTACGGATAGTTTTTTATTATCATAAATTTTAGTTTGATCAGTCAGGCGAATTCTAACTTCTTTATTTTTTTTATTATCATCTACAACTAAGATATTTTCCGAGGGTAAGTAATCAATAACCCGAGCACTGATTACCTTATCGGAAGTAAAGAAAATTCTAAAAGCCAGAAAGACGGTAGCCAGACTACAAATAACTGTAATTAAGTATTTTAGATTAGATTTGTTCCAGAGTTTTCTTAGCTGACGTCTGGTTTTAATATTCATGAATGTATTTTACCTTTTTTGGTTGACCAACCTATACCTCAGGGAAAAGAGCAGGTAGATTAGCAGGAGAAGAGTGAGGG
>CAZIZX010000006.1:43271-54450 GCA_964544275.1 uncultured Gammaproteobacteria bacterium | reverse complement strand
ATTAATCAGATCAGAGCTGATAATAATCTGAAACCGCTGAAACAAAACGAGAAGTTAGAAAGTGCCGCCCTGGCCAGAGCCAAGTCAATCATTGAAAACAATGAAATTAATCAAATCGGTAGCGGCGATAACGGTAAATATTCCTACAGTAAAGCTATCAGAGATGCCGGTTACAGCAATATAATCACCGGAGAAATTAGAACCACCGGCTATTATGATTCGGAGGAGTTGTCAAACTATTGGCTGGATTATGAAACCAAAAAGAATATCTTGGATAAACAATTTCAGGACACCGGTATCGCTGCGTATGTTGGCAAAATAGATGGCTGCGAAGTTCAGGTAATTGTTCAGGAATTTGGCGGATACGTCCCTCCCAATTATGACAAGTCAAATACTGATAGTTGGAAAAGCGTACTCTCCAGATTAAGAGAAATTCAACCAAGTTGGCAAAAATGCAAAGAATGGGGATCCGCTTATGATAGAAATAAAACCGAATGTGATCGGATCAATGAAATCATATCCATTCGAATAAATAATATTCAGGCGGCAGTAAATAAAATGGATAAAAACCAATGGTTAAGTTCTGCTGAATCAAAAAGTTTGGATCAGGATCAGGCTTTGTTTAACGAACAGGAATCTTTGGCGAATAAACTGAATAATCTATAAATCACCCAAAATCATCCGACTTCCGGGTTTATCGTAGACCCAAACTTTTACGATTTCACTAAATCCCACTAACTTATCCACTCAGCCGATTTTTAAATTTTTCCTTAAAATTTTAGGTTGGATAAATCGTAAAAAATTCCTGAATAACAGCACTATGTAAAATCTAAATTATAATTTAGATTTGATACAGTTGTTTATGCTCCGACCGCATTTCCCAAAGCCTACCACCCACTTTGATTCTTTAATTTTTCGATTAATTGTCATGATAAGATAAGGACAAAGTATAATAACCTATGAAATTAATTTTTCTCGGCGGTAACGGTATTGATAATAAAACCTGGATTGAACAGGTTGAATCTTCTCTCAAACCATTCTTTGAATCAACAAAAGTCATATATTATGACCACTGGCAGACGGGAGAATGGATGATTGATCTTGACAGGGAAAAAGAAAAATTATCAAAACTGGTTAAAGATAAAAAAGATTATGTAATTTTTGCCAAATCAGCAGGTAGTTTAGTTGCAGTTAAAGCCATATCAGAAAATTTAATTTCACCTCAAAAATGCATATTTGTCGGTGTCCCGCTTAAGTGGGCTAGAAAAAATAATTTTGAAATCGATAATTGGTATCAAAAAATCCCAACTCCGACCATGATAATCCAACATACCAACGATCCGTTTGCTACCACCGAAGAGCTAAAGAACTTCTTTTCTGAAAAATCATTCATCCCTGAATCTTTCCGGGAACTCCCCGGAGATACACACGATTATGACGAACTGGACACCATCCGGAATCTTGTTTCCGACTTTGTAAAGTAGGGGATATAACTCAAGCCTATAACATTGAAGTATGCGTAAATACTGGTAAAATAGGTAATGTTCAGAAATCCAGAATACAATTTGTTTGAGCCTACACCATATGTTTATCCAAGAGGATATTTTCAAGTCCAAGTTCTGGCAGCAGAAAGAATTTTCCAGCTAGGCTTCTCACCAAATCTCCAAAGCGCAATTCTTAATTACACGGTTATATATCGACATTTAGTCGGTCATAATCCATCAAGAAAGGGACCAGATCCGAAGTGGATTGAATTTGTTCGAGGATTATCAAAAGATGGTGACATTACCGGACAAACATGGCAATTTTATACCAGACAACCCCACAGTATTTACCATCCGGAAATAATTTCGGATGATAATCAACATTTTGGTGGTTTCATTCAGAAGCTGGCGATAGACAAATCAACTGGTGACCAAAAGGTTGAATTGCATTTTTCAAACCAAAGACGAGGACAACCAAAAAGTGATTTCTCCAGAATATACGTTAAAGAAAGAACCCAGGATCTTACAAATCTATTTCAATCAGTTAAACTTAGGATGGAGTCAGACGGTACATATCATCCCAAATGGGTAACATTAGTTTCTTGGATGAATAACTTTCCTGGAGTTAGGGTTACCCTGCCAAATTCATTTGTTGAAAGCGAAACAATAGTCAGACCGCCGGATCTAAATTTTCGTAGCAATTCATTGTGGGGACAGTTTTTAGATAATCGTGGAGGAGTTAATTACGAAAGATATGCCCATTTTACAAATAAATTAAATCGAATCAACGATCTTAACCAATTGGCTGATTCCCTTCCTCTTCCCGTTAGTTCATTCAGATCAGATATTAATATTTTTTTTGATCGTTACAATATCAAATAATATATATCTATTACATATCATAGCTGTCTCTTGTATATTGCGTAACTTATGGTAAAATATAAATGTCGTGCAACTGGAAATGCCCAGCGTGCAAAAACGGCAGCACTTTTTAAAATCGGGTAAACCCGGAAAGGAGTTTTTATCGAAAGATAAAAATAACCAAGAAACCACACTCCCCAGTATTTGATTTGATCGATCAGACCAAAACCAAGAAGTTGTCAGACAAGGAGAAAAAATGAACGAGCTTTGGAAGATTTTGATGGCACGTGACCCCGGCGACGGTGGCGACAGTGATGGTGGTGATTCCGACTTCAGCGGTGGATCTGGCATGAGCAGCGATGGCTCAGATGCGGACAGCGGTGGTTGGGATTCGGCCGATTCCGGCAGCTACGAAGGCGATTGACCTTCTGGCTGACCCGTAGTGGGAGGTGCTTGGGACAAAATCCCAAGCACTTCTCCCGCTGGGCGGGAGGAAACAAATAAACAAGTCAAAAACAAATTTATTTCTCTTCCTCCCGCTCTCACAAACCCTATATAATCAATATATGCTTACCCTTGGTGATCTTCGACTCGAACTAGAAAAAACCACCCTCTCAAACAATACTCGGATTATTCATTTCCAAAGAAAGGGCTCACCTTTGGCCGTTCGTCTTAACTTTGTTGCCGGATCCCGTTTTGACTCCATTCCCGGGACTGCTCATTTTTTAGAACACATCCTGGTTACAGGAACAAAAAAATATCCTTCCAAAGATAAGCTGGCTACAGCAATAGAAAATTATGGAGGCAATTTTAAGGCGCTAACCGGAACAGAGTTAATGTCACTAAGCTTTGCAGTTGGTAATCCCAAAGATGTAAAAATAATTGCCGAATTATTAGAGGAAATGATCTTTAACCCTCTGTTTAATGATAAGATTATCGAAGCCGAACGTAAAGCCATTATTCGGGAGCTTGGCGACAAGTATTCCAATCCTATAAAGAAGAATACAGAAATGTTTCGTGAGTTATTTTTTGACGGGACAAGTCTCCAAGAATCTACATTAGGCGACTTAGAAACTATTAATAAAATTTCAAAGAATGACTTAATAAATTTTTATCAAAAATATATTTTATCCGGCCAGGTCGTTCTGGTCACCAGCGGGGATATTTCGATAAATGAATTAGTCAATAATTTTTCTCCTATCCTCCAAAAAATAAACTCAAAACAATATCTGCCTACTAATCCTTTGATTTTCTCTTCAAATAAAAACCTGAAAACCGAAAGGCTATTGGACGGTAATCAAGTATTTTTTACCTATGGATTTAGAACTACTCCTGCCGATAATTCGGATCAACCCGCACTTTCAATACTCCAACAGTTACTCGGTGGCGGACGATCATCGTTTGCTATGAGAAAACTTAGATACGAAAAGGGTTTAATTTCTGGCCTCAACTCTTGGAATGAAGCTATGTCCGATTCCGGTTCCTGGGCAATTCAAACCTCAACCCAAAAAGACAATTTTGATGAAACATTTTCAATAGTTCAAGAGTTACTAAAAGAAGTCTCACAGAATTTAATTACAGAGGATGATTTAAGGATAGTTAAAAATAAAATTATCAACTCTGGACTGCTAGCACTCCAAACATCCGAGTCTATTGTTAATTTTCATTCATTTAGGCAATTTATTTATCCTAATTCTCCTTGGACAGTCCAAGATTACACCAGAGAAATCGAAAATGTAACCTTAGAAGATTTAAGAAGAACTTCTTCCAGATATTTTCAAAACGGCATCTTGGCAGTTCTAGGAGATATTGATGCCAATAATATTGATCTCAAATAGACATTTATGACACCGGTATATTGGAGTACTACGATTGACTGATAAACATGTTAATAAAGTGTAAATTATAATTTACACTTGATATTTAAATAGCTACGTTTGTACCTGATTGATACGACTTTTGAATTCTTTTAATCTCACCCCACCTCGCCTTCACCACCTCCATATCCATCACGTTGTTAAACGCCTTATTAATCCTATCTAAAGCTACTATAATATCTTTAGAGCTGGGGAGCAGAGATGGAATTTGTGGGAATTGAGGGCTGGCGCATGCCGTAACCCCGCCCGCTTCCACCGCCTCCTTCGAAAGCCGCCAGTCGGGAACCGGCAAATCCTCACCCCACACCCCAGGATGGTCAACAGCATTGAAATAAATCACCTGTCTCAACAAAGGAAAAGAAGAAAATTGATCAAAGGCGTCAATCAACCATTTTTTTTGGAATTCCGCTGTCCCCGCCACACCTAGTTCGGCAATCATTACCGGCTTTTTATATTTTTTGACCAGATTATATTTTGGATAAAAAAACTCCCTGAAAGAAGAAGCCTCATTTGTCTGCTGGGATTGCCACTCCGGATAGTTATAGAGAGAAATTCCCACAAAATCAACATAATCACCACCTGGATAAAAAGCATTCAAACCTTCATTGCCCGCCGGCGACCAGACATATTCTATTTTCGGTGCCACCGTTTTGCAGGTTATATTGAAATGTCTATAAGCTTCAACATATTTTTGAGGTTCACCGCCAGACCAGGTATAACGGCCCGCACCCAAATCCATCTCATGACCCCAACGAAGCCACAGTTGGCCCAATCGGTCCAAGTCGGTGCATATTTCTTTTATTTTTGAATCATATTTACCGCTGACTATATCATCAAACAGTGTCGATGAGTCAGAAATATCAGAATATATAGGCCAAGGTTCCAGAGTGACAAGTAGCTTTCGTTGATTGTCTACGATTTTTTGCAGTTGTGGCAGCGTAAATCGGGAATTATAATTATTCCAACCTAAATATTCGTGCTGAATAGCGATTTTCGTTAAGTCCGAATACTGGTTAGTATGGTCATAAATACCAAATTCAACCTTTGCTGGTTTGGCAATTCCCAAAATAGAAATAACCAAAGCCGCCATGCCAGTCATTACTAGTTGAACTATTTCTTGTAAGTTCATAAATATTTTTAATTTTAACCCGAAAAACGGGAATTATACAAACAGGACATCTTTTGATATACTATTATCCTAGATTATGGCTTATAACACATTAATATCAGTGATGTCCAAAAAGGACAAGGCGCTTTATTCTAGCCTGGTAGCCATTTGGCTTGTCTCCTTGATCTATTTTTGGCACTGGTGGTTTCAACCCCAGCATCTTAGCAGTCAACTGGGAACATTTATCAACAGCGCCTTGATTTTGTGGACCATGATAATGCCCGGATACTATTTTTTCTTTGTTTATCAGATGAAAAGGCCCAATCCCAGGATTAAGATACCCCAAACCTGGCGGGTTGCCATGGTTGTCACCAAAGCCCCTTCAGAACCGCTGAGTATAGTTCAGAAAACTCTACTTGCCATGCTTCGTCAAAAACACCCGCACGACACTTGGGTTGCTGACGAAGATCCGACCGCACAAGCCTTGTCCTGGTACCGGAAAAATGGCGTAAAAGTCTCCTGTCGTCGGGGGATACCGGACTACCACCGATCAGAATGGCCGCGTAGGACAAAATGTAAAGAGGGGAATTTGGCCTATTTTTATGATAAATATGGTTACAAAAACTATGATATCGTTGTCCAAATGGACGTTGACCACGTGCCTCAGGCTGGTTATTTAAAAGCCATGATCCGGCCCTTTGTGGACGGGAAAGTTGGTTATGTCGCTGCTCCCAGTATTTGTGATGCCAACCTGCAAGTCAGTTGGGCGGTTCGGGCCAGGGCTTATGCCGAAGCCACCATGCACGGTTCACTTCAGGCCGGTTACAATAATGGCTGGGCGCCGCTGTGCATCGGATCACATTACGCCGTCAGGACCAAAGCTTTAAAAGAAATCGGCGGACTGGGACCTGAGTTGGCCGAAGATCACACCACTACTCTGATGATGAATTCTTCCGGATGGAAGGGGATCTTTGCTTTTGACGCCCGGGCCCACGGAGACGGGGCCGTTAATTTCGGCGACAGCATGCTTCAGGAATTTCAGTGGTCCAAAAGCCTCGTCAAAGTCTTATTGACAATCACCCGAAAATATTGGAAGAACCTACCCTTGAAACTTAAGTTCCAATTCGGTTTTGCCCAGCTTTGGTATCCCATATTCAGCCTGACCATGCTCTTCTCCTTTTTACTGCCGTCATTGGCCATATTAAGGAATAGAGCCTGGGTCAATGTCGACTATTTGTCCTTTATTGCCCGTTCATCCTTACCCAGTCTTATATGTCTCATCATTGTTGCCTGGATAAAAAGAAAAGGCTGGCTCCGCCCCAAAAATGCCAAAGTCATCTCCTGGGAGACAGTTTTGTTTCAGTTAGCCAGATGGCCGTGGGTATTGGTGGCTTGCTTCGACGCTCTAATCAGTATTCTTCTCAGAAAGGATTCCGGTTTCAAAGTCACGCCCAAAGGCCAAGGGGGGGGGTTACTCCCATCCCGTCTTATAGTTCCGTATTTTGCCCTGGTAATTTTTGCCATATCCATAGTATTTTTTGGTCAGGATAGACCGTCAAATCGTGGTTATTTTTATTTATCCTTGATGTCTTCCTTATCCTACGGACTTTTGCTGTTAAATCTGCTTTGGCTCCATCGAAAAGATGTTCTCAGGGCCGGCGAAAAAATATTATTAAAACAATGGCTTCCCCAGATAGGGTTAGGGCTGGCTACGATTGGGCTACTGTCTTTGGGCTTACAGTCAAAAGGGGAGGAAGCTGTCACCGCCGTTTTGAATAATCCGCCAATTACTACACATAGCAAAATACTTGCCCGGGTATTACCCGAAAAAGGTATACCTCAGCCGGGGGTTATCCTGTCGGTGGTCGACGATAAGGAAGATGAAGTAGTTCAGGCCAAAGAGTACACCATCAAGCCGGGCGATAATTTATGGAAAATATCGATGAACGAATATCACAACGGACTTTGTTGGCAGGTAATCTGGGAATCCAATCAGGACCAGCTAAAATCAACCAGAACCATTCAATCCGGCACCACCGTTATCATTCCCACCCTGAAACCTCAGGATATTTTGGCTTGCAGTTCAAATATTTAACTTGTAAAACCTCTGAGTTTAGGAATAAAATAAAGTCGATGGAAATTAACAGGGAATGGCACCTGGCACACAAAATGCCCAAAAACCCAACTCTTGACCAGCGAATTCAGTGGCATTTGGAACACGCCAAAAATTGCCAATGTCGTCCATTAAGCGGAGCGATTTTGGAAGAGATCAAAAAGAGAGGGATTAAATTTTAGCCGTTTCTTATTGCTCAAAAACCAAACCCGAACTTTTTACTCCTAATTTCCCCAGTTGTTTTCTCAAATCAAAGACCATCGGTTTTGGGCCACAGACATAAAAGTTTTGGTCAAAGTTCTTAATTTTACCCCTCAAAAAATCGATATCAACTCGACCATTCTCATAACCCGGTATTTTTTCCTGTGTCAAAGTCGTAATCAGATTATCTAGCCCAAACATAGTTTGCAATTCATTTTCCAAGAAAATATCTCTTCTCCTTTTATTGGAAAAAATCAGGCTATTACCCTCCAGCTTCCCTTCCTGTTTTAGTTGCTTGAATATTGCCAAAAAAGGAGTCAAGCCGGCTCCACCGGCAATAAAAACACCTCGGCCTTGGTAGTTGATAGTCCCCCAGGGATCACCAATCAGCAGTTCGTCTCCCGGTTTCAACTGATGCAGTTTTTCGGTCACACCGGTATGTTGGGGATATAAGGCCGTCGGATAAGACTTGATCGTAAATTCCAGGACTAGATCATCGTTTAGGGAAGTAAAAGTAAATGGTCTATTTTCACGTGAAAACTCCTTTTGATTTATCCAGACATCGGTTGCCTGACCCGGAGTAAAACGATAATTTACCGGTTTTTCGACAATAAATCGCTTAACGTTGTGGTTTATTAGTTCAGTCAGAAGAATTTTAACTGTATGTCTCATAGTAAATTAAAAATAGGGCAGAATTGCCATCAAGGCATGAATAAAAGCTGATGTTAGGGATAATCCGGCCATTGTTTTGTGCCATTTAAAATTAATTCTGGCCCGGCCGGAATGAATCAGATAGCCAATCGTGGCCGTAACCAAAAACATCGACAGGGTAACAATTCCTAGATAAAAAATAAGCGGTTTCCCCCACAAAAGTTGATAACCAAAATTTTTTATCATGGTTCAACTATGATAGTTCCGTTTTGACTGTCATCAAAATGGTTATGAAAATTATAAGTTCCGGCTTCATCAAAGGTTAACTCCAAGGTTTCTCCATCACCAAAACTACCCAGGTTCAAAGGCGGGTAATCAAGGTGAGTCGGATGTTCGGACGAGTCTACTGTGGCATTTTCACCGCTTTCATTTCTCCACACTACCTTCTCTCCGGTTTTAATTGTCAGTGTATCGGGCATAAACCCGCCCTCCCTTAGAATAATCAAATTTTCAGTGAAATCAAACTCACCTCCGTCAGTCTCTGTATTAGTAACCGTCGGAACAATAACGTCCGGCGTTGGTCGAGTTTGAGGTTTGGTCAAGGAAAATACAGCCACCAAAATTAAACCCAAGATTCCCAATATAGCAATTATTCCCTTCACTCTTAATTAAAGCACGATTAACTCGTTACATCAACAATATTTAGTTTGTAACCCGCCCATCCTCTTTAAACCATTGTCTATAATACTTGACATAATGTAAAATATACAATACAATATTGTTATGGATCAAAAAAAGTACCACCAGCTTCGAATCGTTATCACTCTTTTTGTTAGCACCCTCGTCGCCCTGTCCATAACCAACGACAATTATCTTTTATCAATCGCCAGCATACTCACCGGCATGGTTTTTATGCTGCTTGTCCGCGCCAAGGCCAAAATCAAAATAGATGAGCGGGAATCAGCCATCCAGGAAAAAGCCGCCAAAATGACCTACGCTATTTTTGCTCCTACCTTAGCCACCAGTGCCTTACTCCTGCTTTTGCCTTCCCATGGCGGGCTATCTGTCTTCAGCCGGGGCGAATGGCTCTACCTTGAATCTCTGGGGATGGTTTTTGCTTATCTGGCTTTATTCATGATTGCCGTTTATTCCATTTCCTACCATTTTTTCAACAAAAAATATGGAGGTGGTGGCCATGAAGAATAAATTAAAAGTTTTCCGGGCTATGCACGACCTGACCCAGGAACAGCTGGCCGACAAAATTAATATCAGCCGTCAGACAGTTATTGCCATTGAAAGCGATAAATACCTGCCCTCACTTGGATTGGCTTTCAGGATTTCCAGATTATTCAAAGTTAAAATCGAGGATATTTTTACCCCTCAAGGAGAAAACAATGAAAATTAAAGCTATCAAGGAAAAATTCTTTTACGTTACCGCTATTGGGATTAGTATCTTCCTGTTATTTTTCTTTATTGGCAGTGTCTGGATTGGTTATGAAGCCAAGAATCTTTGTCAAAATGCCAAATGGCAATATGATGGCGATTGTATTGAAGCTCTCATACTTCAACTTAATGATGAACATCAGGGTTTTCGGGCCAGAAACCACGCCATCTGGGCTTTGGGTCAACTTGGTGACAGCCGTGCTTTGCCTGTTCTGGAAGGCTATTACACTGGTAATATCCCGGACAAAGAACCGCTGGACGAAACGATCAGCCAATATGAACTGAAAAAGGCCATCAATCTCGCCGGTGGCGGTACTAACATTACCGCCTTTTTCTGGAGAGATTTTCTCAACGACAAATAAACGCCCACTATCCCTTTTATAACCGCTGGCACTGACATCGCCAGTCGCTCCCGTCCGGCTAAATTGCTCTCATCTGCCTACGAAAATTCGTAAATATTATTTTTTGATTTGCGCCACCACAACCATCGATTTGTTAACTATCTCAAACGATTCCCTGTACCCGGTAGGATAGTCGGTAATTGCCTCCAACAGCTGGTCGTATTTATACCTGTACCCCTCTCCTCTTGATGTTCCCGGATCGTTTGTAATAAATTCTTTTGTTGTTTCATCGTATCCGGTGATAACAATTTTATGATTTGCCGGTGCCGGTATCTGGTAGTTTGGATTATCAAGAATATCCCCGTCCACTGCTACAATCAAGACATTCCCGTCCGCTAACCTGGCTTTTATTGTCTCCACCCTCACCTCAGTATCTAAATAACCATCGTCAAATTCAAAATATTCTTTCAACAATCTTAACGTGTCACCATTTGAAATATCATGAAAATGCCCCAGTAACCTAAAAGAATAATCCGAAATATTCACAATTTCTCTGGCTGCCAACTCGGGATCAATAACCTTGTTCGTCGACCAGGAATAAGCCATCAGTATTGAAGCCTCCTCACACCCGTTTCCCTGCTTTACATCTTCCCAATTTCCCAGCGGCGCCTGGGCCGTAAATGGCACCGGCCACTCCACCCTATCTGGCAGATTAATTTCTTGACTGTCTATTGTCTGTTCGGAAGTGGGCCCATTGTTTGCCTTTTTGCCAATATTTACAATTATCGCCACTCCTAGTACAACAACAAATAATAACAATATCCGTTTAATATAAATCATCTTGCATACTTCATTTTCTCACGAATAAAATTGCACCAGTAACCCGCAAATAAGACCGTCACTTATTTCAACCTGTATAATCTCAATAGTGAAACTCAATATCCCCTCCGTCCATATTAATCGGTTGATCACCACATCCACGCTTCTTACTTTACTGTTTCTTCTCCTGGATACTTTTATCTATCCGGGCTTCGTTGCCAGACATATCGTTATCGATCCCATAACCTTTTTTCTTATTTATCTGACCTTCGTCTTGATAT
>CAZIZX010000006.1:0-43171 GCA_964544275.1 uncultured Gammaproteobacteria bacterium | reverse complement strand
CATAACCTTTTTTCTTATTTATCTGACCTTCGTCTTGATATTAAGCGCCAAAGGTGTCAAGGTCTACTCATCCCGTGTTAAGAAAATAAACAATAATATTATTTTCCCATTGTTGTTCTTTGGTTTCTTGATATTTGCTTATCTTGAAAAAACTCAATATATAAATTTCGTTTTTAGTCATTTCCACATTCATCTCTTAATGTATATTTACCTTACTGTTTTAAGCGGAACGATTTTTTATATAACCTTTCCCCGGTTCAAACAAAAACCCAACGGACAAATTTATTACAAACTCCCCTTAATTTTAATTATTACTTTTTTCATTTACACATACTTTCCTGCCATATTCGGATATATAGTCAGAGAAGATGGCCCAGCTGAGTCAATTCAGTTTATCCTTTATTTTTTTGCGGCCATTTATTCGTTCAAAATATCAAAGTATTTTAGAAAAGCCAACAAATCCAAAATTTACTCTATAGGTTTTTTGCTGTTTTCCATAGGACTTTTTTTATCGCCTTTGAAGAAATATCCTGGGGTCAAAGGATCATTGGGCTGGAAACACCGTCTGGCCTGAGAGAAATTAATGTCCAGGACGAAATTAGCTTTCATAATATTGACATAATTCAATACAACTTTGTTCATTCAGCCTATATTATATTTGGAGCTTATGGCATGCTGTCCCAATTAATTTTAAGAAAATTCTTTTCCAAGAAATTCAAACATCTTACCATCTTTACTCCGCCCTTTTACTTATTGTTTTGCTTCTTCGCTCTTTTTTCTTTCTATGTATTATTCGATTATTTTAATTTTTTATATGTATTGACCCCATCTACACTTGCCAATCCCGTGCTTCATCAGGAAATAGCCGAAACCTATCTCTCTCTGGCTCTTTTTATCTATGCTCACAATCTTTTGAAAAAACTTCAAAACAAAGACGCTGTCACCCTTTCATTATTAAGTAAATAAAATTCACCCATAATCAAGCGTAGTCAATTACTAAAAATTTTCCGAAAAGCTTTATACTAAATTTAGAAAAAACGACCATTAACATCAAAATAATACACCCAATATGGGAAAATATTTTCAGTATCTTCCGATAATATTTATCGTTTGACCAATCTCGCTTCGTCGTTTAGACTATTAAGTCTCTCATGCCAATAGCTTCCCCTAACTCCACCAACGAAATCCAAGCAGGTCAAATTGCCAAAGGGGTATCAATTCTGGCCGTAGTTTTCCTGCACACCCTTTCTGCTTTCCCTGCCACCATTTACACCTCCGGCAGTTTCCGTTTTGTTTTTATTTTTTTAAATCAGGCCGCCCGCTTCAGTGTTCCCTTGTTCTTAGCTCTTTCCGGTTTTGGTCTCAGCCGCAAATATCAAAAACAAAAATTACATATACCCAAATACCTAAAAAGAAAAATCAGAAAACTGCTACCCCTTTACCTCCTTTGGTCTCTGATATTGATTGTTATATTTAAAATTAGCCATACTTGGCAAAAAGGCGACATAGATATTTGGAATAGTCTTTTGTTCGGAAAGACTGATTATCACCTATATTACGTACCATTAATTTTCCAATTATATTTATTATTTTTATTTTTACCCAAATTAAAACGTCTTCGCTACCACTTGTTCCTCGTCCTTGTTTTTGGCCTTTTTCAAGCACTCTGGTTTTATCTTGTCCGTTTATCTTCACTGCAACAATTAGATTTAAACAAAATCCTTTTAAGCGATCAAATTCAATATCGGTTTCTCAATAACTGGATCTTTTATTTTATTTTTGGAATTTTCACCTCACGCCTCAATATCTCGTGGGTTCAGTCCTTCAAATGGCTTAAATACCTGTTTGTCACCATAATCATCGGCGGATTATTCTGGGCAGTTTACGATGCCCTTTTCTTAATCAACAGTACTGGCAATATTATATATTCCACCAGTTTCATCCGTCTTCCGGTACTGATTTATTCCACCGGTGTTATATCTGTCACGCTGATTTATGGACGCCAGCTAACTAAGTTTATCCAGTCAGTCAGAACCGCACTGCTGTTTATTGGCAAACATTCCTACACCATCTACTTATCCCACACGCTAGCCCTAAGAATTATTGAAAGTGTTCTTACCCAAGACCAACCCTGGCTAACTCTTTTTGCCGCCACGGTGTTATTGCTTGGCGGAATCACCCTCGGCAATAAGTACCTCTCTCCTTTAAGTTAGTTCAAGTTTTTCTTAAAAAACTCCACCGTCCTCTCCATTGCCGGCCCAAAATCCGGGTTGTTTAAATCATGATCTCCTCCATTGTATTCATACAACTCCACCGTCCGGTTTTCTTTTTGCAAAGCATCCCTCAACTGTCTTGACAGTTCCACCGGAACACTTGTATCAGCTGTCCCGTGGTGAAGTTGTATCGGCCCGACCTTTGACAAATATGAATATGGGTCAATTTGTTGCCAAAACTCTGGATTTTCCGATGGTAAGCCATTCTGTTCTACCAGCTCCGGACTATTTCTTTCCAAATTTAAAAAAGGTATTTTGCTGTTATATGTTTCCAGCATTCCCTCAAAACTGCCTACGACTCCAGCCCAAAATACTCCGGCGTCCACTTCCTCCGATACCACCATTGTTCGCAAACCAATCTGTCCTCCATTGGAATGTCCCCATACACCAATTTTATTTGGATTAACGTCAGTATGTTGTTTAAGAGAACTAATAGCGTTCAAAGTATCTACCACATAATCCTCCGAAAAATGTGCTCCTTGCGCCTCTCCCCCTGAATTCCCATGCCCCCTCAAGTCAATTTTGAAAGTAATAAAGCCGCTTCTTGCCAAATTATCTTGATAGGCGACATACCTTTCTGTTGTTTTATATATTTCTGGCGGTATATATCCATGGAGAAACACAATTATAGGATAACCAGCGTCCGGTTTGTTGGTCCGTGGCACGGTTAACAACCCATAAATTTTATTGCCATCTGAAACATAAGACGCAATATATCGGTCATAATTAGACCCGGAACTCAAAATTTCTTCGATAACAACCCCGCTCCCTGGATATTCTCTTTGCCGTAATAAGTCAATCGACATTGGATGCAAACCAGGTAATGGGCTTGCTACCTCAATATCGCTGTCCCGAAACTTGTTTTTAATTGCTCCTATTCTTACTAAGGTTAAAATCAGAATAGTCAATCCAATAATCCACCGGATATTTTTCAACACAACCTAATTCTACCAAAGAAGAGCCCTGCTTTAGTCCACGAACGTCAAAGCATATCCCTTGTTATTTCCTCGCCCGGTTCTACCGATCCGATGGGTATAATCTTGGTAGTTATTCGGTTCGTCATAATTAATTACGTGGGTAATGTCAGCAATATCCAGACCTCTGGCTGCTACATCGGTGGCCACCAGAATATTTATCTGGTTCTCTCTGAAGCTTTTGACTATTTGTTGACGTTGATATTGCCGCTTCCCGCCGTGAAGTCCTCCGGCTCTAAACCCATTTTGGTTTAATGTTACCGATAACTTCTCGACAATCATTTGTGTGGAACCGAAAACCAGAACTTTTTTGAAATCAGGCAATCCAACTAATTCCTGGAGTTTTTCTACTTTTGAATTTCTCGATACTCTCACAATATTTTGTTCTACATGCGAAGAAGCATTAGGCGTTTTTATTGATATTTTTACTGGTTTATTCAAAAAAGTATCAATTAATTGCTCGACCTTCCTGTCTACTGTTGCTGAAAAAAACAATGTCTGTCGGCTAACGGGGATTTGGTCAACAATCGACCTGATGTCTTCGATAAATCCCATATCTAACATTCGATCGACTTCATCCAAAACCAAAGTATTTAAACCGGAAAAGTTAATTACCTTCCTTTTCCCCAAGTCTTTAATTCTTCCTGGGGTACCGATAATCACATTAGGCCCTCTTCTGATATCAATTATCTGTTCTCGTAAATAAGCGCCTCCTATTGCCAAAGCTATATAGACTTTAAGCCCCGGCGTAAAAGACCTAAAATCCTGTTTTATTTGCATCGCCAGCTCTCTGGTTGGTACTAATATCAAGATTCTTTCATTCGGATTTTTTAAAATCTTGTTAATTAATGGCAGGGCAAAAGCCGCTGTTTTTCCGGTCCCGGTATTGGCAATACCCAGAACATCACGATTCTTCATGATATGGGGAATAGCTTCGTCCTGAATTTGGGTTGGTTTAATGTACCCCTTCGTTCTTATATTCTCCAATAGCTGTGAGTTCAAATCAAAATCAGAAAAAGAGTTGGTAGTATTATAGTCCTCAATTTTGATGAAATCTTCAGCCTTTTTTATATAAAACGATTTGTCAATATAACTTCTGCTGAAACGTTGCTTATTGCCACCACACCATCCTTTTGCTGGCCTGTTAAAGTAACCGAAATTATTTTTTTGGTTGTTATCTCTCTGGGAACCGCCCGAATATCTCTTATTGTACATAATATTTTTAAATTGTGGCACCCACCTTTAGCGGATTAATGTGCCCAAATTTAAAGATACGTCTTAGCGTACGGGATCGGGCAGACTATGATTCTTCGCCTAAATTAAATCCTAGTAGTATAACAGTTTATCCTAGAATTACAATCTAATCCTTTGTCCAATATCCACATCATATAATCTTGTTTGTTGATTTGAGCCCAGGCAGTCACAAAGTTACCTGGCTAGACCCTTTTCGGACGGTCTTTCAGATTAAGTGTAAGTAATGTTAAAATTAAATTCGATGAAAGTTTTAGTTTATTCCGTAGTAAATTTGTTATTCTTATTTTTTTTAAGCGTCAAAATCTCACTGGCCAGTTGTCCTGTCTGTATTGTTACGGTTGGCGGGGGACTCCTGTTAGCTCAAAAATTTGGTATTGATGACCTGATAGTCACCCTTTGGATCTCTGGACTAAACACCGCCGTTTCATTTTTCCTGGCCGACAAAGTCAAAAAACCCGTGCTTAATAGTCCCTACTTCTGGTCAATACTTCTTTACCTTTCTACCCTAGCTTATCTTTTTACCACCAACCAGGCTGGAATTGGCAATAATTTCCTGGGCATAGATAAATCATTCTTCGGTCTTAGTCTCGGTATGCTTCTATTTTTCGCCTCAGCCTGGATTGACAAATTTATTCGCCAAAAAAATAATGGCAAAGTTTTATTCTTTTACCAACGGGTAATTATTCCCGTGACCATCCTAGTAATTGCCACTATCATAACTTATCAGTTTGTCTAAATTAATGACCAAAAAAGAAGACGATATTCAAAAGTTTATGGACAAAGTTAAGTCTTTGGAAAAAGGCCACCAGCTGGACCTGTCATCCGACGAAGATTTATCCATCGCTATCATGAATTTGATATCCATGGAAGAACATTTTTTCTTTACTTACGGCAAAACCAAAGACAAAAAATATTTAAAACTTCTAAACCAAATTCGGGAAATACGCAAAAGTGCTCTCAAACGCATCATCAAAGATTATGAGGGTGAAGTTTGGTGCATCAGCAAACATCTTTTGGCTGCCTCGATGAGATTTATGGAAGTTGGTACCAAATCACTTTCCAAGGGGGACCAAAAAGACGCTGCCGACATGTTCCAAAAATCTTACGACCTTTACAGTCTTTTTTGGGGGCTTAACTTGGGATTAGTTGGCGCTACCGACATAAATCACCAGGATTCCGAAGAAGTCGCTTTCATTAATGAAAACTCTCCTCCACAAAAAACCGAATCTGTCAGTCTTTTTTCAAAGCTAGGCGAACTGGTCCAAAAAGCTATCGACTGCTGTCGTGAATAATGTATCAAACTAATTTCCTCTGTCGTTTCGAAACCGGCGTCTGGTCAATCTGAGCCAATTGTATCGCCCTTTCTTTGATCATGATCCCTCGTGTTTTGTCAGGATGGTTTGGATCCGCATGTTCCAACCACTCTCTGTCCTCTTTTTCTAATGAATCATAGTGTTCGTTGACTATTTTTGCCATTCTTTCCCGATCTTTATGGATATTATCTCTGTATATACCTCGCCATAAATCCAAAAGAGAACTCACCAATTGTCTTTTCTGCTCATCCATAACTGACGGTAACGGCAGCTCACGTCCAGCGGGTCTGTATGATGCAAACGGCTTCCTTTCAGAACTCATATAATATAATTATACCACCTTGCATATCCTGTTTACCTGACCGTATAATCCCTCTCTGCCACCAAAGTCTGCAAAACATCACTATTTGTAGCCACAATATCTACTGTCAGCACTACTCTCAATTTACCCCTCTTATCGATAAAGGTGGACGTAAACCCACACACCTCCTGGGTATTTTCTTTCAAAAGACTCCTGTTTTCCTGTTCTCTATAAAAAACCTCCTCATCATATTCATTTAAATAATATTTCCAGTTACAATTGGCAAACTTATCAATATAATCGTAATTATTTTCTAACCTGGCTTTGTACATCCTGGCTTGTGACTGAAGAAATTCTTCCTCCTCCGGTCCGATTATAACTAAATTCATCGGTCCTCTTTCCGGAGCTTCAGCCGTTTCAGTCTCAGTATCGGCAAAGACAACTTCTTCCTCCTGGACAATAGCCGAATTTCGTCTACCGCTTCCTTTTGCGATTACTACAGCGGCCAATAACAAGAACATTAATAAAAACCCGACCACTTTCTTATTTTTCATATTTTTTATAAAACTTAAAAACTAATATCCATATTGCCAATGAAATTAAAGATATTTTTAAACCCAAATAAAAAGGCTTTGGCTTATATCTGAATACTACCACCCCCGCTTCCGGATCAACATCCACTCCTCTAAAATCATTTTTTACCTTCTGCACTTCTTTCTTTTGACCATCAACCCAGGCTTCCCAACCGGGATACCAAGTATCAAGGAGTACTAATGTACCGGCATCATCTGTCTCATATTCGATTGCTACTTCATTAGCTTTGTAACTCAGAATCTTTGCTGTACCCGTTGCATTTTTGTCTGTTTCGATAAAAGTTCGGGGCAAGTACTTCTTGTTTTTCAAAACTGCCAAGGCGGTAGTCTCTGCCGTCACCTCCCAGTCATTTTGATTAATTTTGTAGATCAAGTTAGTTCCCGGGACCTTACCTTCATCATCCCGTTTAACTGCCAATAAATACTTGACATTATATTCGCCCAAAGCTTTAGCGTCATAGTGTTGAATTTCAGCATACCGACTATAGTTGTCGTAAGAGTTATTTAAGTTTTTATTAAACTCATAAGTATATTCCGCAATTGCCATCGGGTCGTATCCCGAAGGACTCATCAACCCATACATCGTCCAGGTGTTGGGAGAAAGCAAAGCAGCACTCTCCTTTTCTACCCGAAAAACCTCATTATCCTCCATCAGAAAATTTGTTACTTCAGTCGGTGGGAAGACATATTCTTTGTTGGAAAACGGCAGATATTTCCACCCAAACCTAAACATATCTCCGATTATTATTAACCCAATTAACCAATAATAAATCCTTCGTTTTCTAAACAATATTGTCGAAAGAAAAGAAGCAGTCAAAAGCATTGCCGGTACTGCTAAATTTCTGATAGCCACATCTAGGCTCACAATTTGCTGGTCAAGAAGCGGATTGTGTTGACTCAGATAAAATTGCTTGATGAAAAAAACAATTGCCCCTCCGGTTAATAGCACCATTCCCCAGCTGAAAAAATATTTTGCAATATTCTTCCATGACTCCTTGGTTATTGAATCGATAAATCTGGAAAAAATCACCGATCCTCCAAACGCAAACAAGATACTTATCCTGCCCGCCTGACTTGTTGACAAGCCAGGTACTTTTAGCCAAAAAATTAATTTTCCCACCGGAGTATCCAGAAACATCAAAACAGAAATCACCATAAGAACAACAAAATATTTATCTTCCCACTTGATTTTCCTAAAATTAAACAAGCCCCACCCCCAGGCCACCGCAATCATAACACCCGCATATATTAACGTCTCGTGATAATTAAGAAAGCCCCAGTAATTCCCGGTTGCTGGATTACCGAAAAAATCGGGTGCTATTACGCTGATAAATTGTCCCACCGGGGTCAACCCGTAATTGAATGTTTCCACTCCGATTTCGAAATTTCTAATTGATCTGCTCATCAACTCAAGTCCCGGTAACAAAACGACAGCAGCACTTATGCCGCCCCAAATTCCCAACACTGCCAAAATTCCGATATTTTTATATTTATTTTTTACAGATAATTGTTTTGTCTTCCACAATTTCCAGACAAAATAGGTAAAAGTTACCCCAACTGCGTATGCGGAAATTTGGAAATGACCAGCGCTAATTACTAAATAAAATAGTGGAACCAGCCACAGCAATAATTTCACCTCCATTTTTTTAAAGTATTTTTCGATCACCAACAGAATCAAAGGCAGCCAAACCATAGACTGGCCCGCGGTAGCAAATTGCATCCAGCTTAACGAATATCCGCAAAAACCATAGGTCAATCCTCCCAAAATACTTGGTCCGTTTCCCCGCCCTAAAGTCCTCAAAAACCAATACATAGTTAACCCCGACCCGATAACCCCTCCAATCAAAAACCAATTCCAGCCCGTATTAAAAGGAAGCAGTACCATTAATAAATTAAAAGGATACAAAGCACCCGAATGTAAATTCCCAAGCAGGGGATAACCGGAGTAAGAATATGGATTCCACAGCGGCCATTCGCCAGCCTTGAAGGCATCAGCCACTAGTTTTTTCCAAATAAAAAATTGCGAATAACAGTCAGAAATTAACGGGTTTCGGTAAGGCACGCCCACTGCATAGCCCCAGTCGTTTTCCATCCATGGATAATAAGCACCAACTAATAAATCAGCGGGCAATAACACCGCTCCCTTGATTATTACTTTCCAGAAAAAAATAAGAGACACTGATACCAACAGCAATATCGGCCAAATTTTACTAAATAACCCCTTCTTCATATACGGTTATTCTGCCTGTCCTCCTCGGGTAATCAGCGTCCCCATGGAAAAATCTTTATCTCTTATCACTTTTGGTAAATCATCTAAGTCCTTGATGTCAAATACAAAAATTGGCAAACTCCATTCTTCGCATTTTGTAAAAGCGGTCATATCCATCACCCCCAGCCTTTTGTCCAGCACCTCCCTGTAACTTATTTGCTCATATCTTTTGGCTTCAGGGCTTTTTCTGGGATCTTTATCGTATACCCCATTTACAGTACTTGCTTTAAGAATCATTCTACATTGCAATTCCCAGGCATATTGAGCTACTGCCGTGTCAGTTGAACATCCCGGCAAGCCGGTACCTCCAGCCAACACCACCATTCTTCCTTCCGCCAAATGATGTCGCCCCTTCTGTCTGATGTAGGGCTCGGCAAAGCTGGGCAAGGAAAAAGCCGTCATCAATCGTGTATCGCTTGCTCCATTTCTCACCAAAGCTTCCCTTAATCCAATCCCGTTCATCACCGTTGCCAGCATTCCCATAGCGTCAGCCTCTGTTGGGTCTACTTCCTGATTTGCCTGTCTTCCCCTGAATATATTTCCACCTCCCACTACCACTGCCATCTCAACCCTAGTTTGTTCCTTAATGTCAATTAACTGTCTTGCTACCGTATCCAATTTTTCAAAACTGATATTATCCCCATTCTGTCCAAATAATTCCCCGCTAGCCTTAAGGATTACTCTTTCAAGCTTTTGCATTAGGAAATTATAGCACCATAAGTTATCTTAAATTCCGTAAAACCAATAACCAACACCGCGTACAAAATTTAACGTAGATGTGGTTAAATTAACATTAGAAATGCTTGCTTGCTAACTACTTATGAAAATAAAAAAACTGTTTACTAGAAGAAGATTAACAACAGCTATTTTTGTTATCACCTTAATTTCCAGTACTTTTTCATTTCCTTACTTTCACAGTTGGTATGTTCGGGCCAGTGCCAGTATTATTTGGGATGGTGGGGGAGACGGAGCCTCCTGGTCCGACCCGCTAAACTGGAACACCGACGCAATCCCAATCGCTACTGACGATGTCTTAATTGACAAAAACGCTACGGTCGTCATCTCTTCCCCAATAACTATCAGTACCCTGACTATGGGAAAAATCGACAATAGTGCTGCTTCGGTTCTTGAGTTTTCCTATGATGCTATTTCCTTGGGTCCGCTTACTTTAACCAGTGGCAATCTGACAGTCTACCCGGGAGCCAATATAACTCACACTGCTGGTTCCGGTGCCACAATCGTAGGCAAAATAAATGTCGAAGTTCAATCTGGCAATGCCAATATTCACGGTTCAATTAATGCCAGTTCCAAAGGGTACGGTCGGAGTGCTGGAACTGGCGAAGGCACCGATGGTAACGGTGGTTCTGGTGGTGCCGCCCACGGTGGTCATGGAGGTAATGGCCAAACCCGGGCTGGAAGTGCCCTAACTTACGGCTCTGCCACCCAACCAGTTACTCTGGGAAGTGGCGGTGGTGACTACAATAACACTGCCGGAGTTGGCGGTGGGGCGGTCAAACTGACTGTTTCAGGGACCACCACGGTCAATGGAATTATATCGGTTAACGGTAGCCGCGGTTTAACTTCAGGTAATCATGGTTCCGGCGGAGGTTCCGGCGGTTCCATTTGGATAGACACCAATATATTGAACGGTAGCGGCGATCTTCAGGCTGACGGCGGTGCCGGTTCAGTGGAAACATATTCCGGCGATTCCGGTGGTGGTGGTGGTGGCCGGATTGCTCTCTATTATAGTTCCAGCAGTTTTACCGTCGACCATATTTCGGTCCAGGGAGGCAAGCCGGACGGCGACTCCGCTGCCATCCAAAAAGGCGGTGCCGGCACCATTTACCTCAAAGCCAATACCGCTGCCAATGGTGATTTCGTCATCGACAACAAGGATATTCTGTGGCAAACTGCTCGTTCCCGTGTCGGCAAGACCCCTCTTCCAAGTACTCTCACCATTGACAATTTAACCGTCACTAACTACGCCAATGTTGATTACGCTTCGGCTCTTAATGTTACTTCTACCCTTGTTGTCGACCAGAAAGCCTTTTTAAGTTTAAACGGCCCTGCCGCCGCCAACAATATCATTGTCCGCAACAACGCCTATTTTCTAAATGAAGCTGGTGCCAATGTTACCTACAATTCTCTCGACTGGAACGGTGGCATTTTGATCGACAATGGAGGTGCTTTCAATGTGGTAAACAACGGAAACAGTTTGACTATCCCTGCTACTTCAACCCTTCATTCCAACGTTCCCCGCAGCTACACCGATGTCGTCATCAACGGCATTCTTACCCACACCGACAATACCACCACCGAAACTTACAAAATTGATTACAACATAAGTGGTAATCTCACCATCAATAGCTCTGGTTCGATCAATGTTGACAGCAAGGGTTATTCCGACGGCAACGGTCCGGGAAAGGGTGTGGATGGAAATTCTGGTGCCGGCGGTGCTGCCCACGGCGGTCTTGGAGGTAATGGCCAGACTCATGCGGGCGGGATAATTTCTTACGGCTCAGTTTTCCAACCCACCACCATAGGTAGTGGTGGTGGTCATCATGAAAGTGTTGCCGGCCATGGCGGTGGGGCCATAAAACTAATCGTCGCCGGCGCCATTTATCTTAATGGACCCATTTCTGCCAACGGCGGCAATGGCGGCATATCCAATAACCGGGGCTCAGGTGGAGGAGCTGGAGGCTCTATCTGGATTGACACAAATGAAATTACCGGCAGTAGCCCTGTTTCGGCCAATGGTGGTAATGGCTCGGCTAGTACTTACTATGGCGATTCCGGCGGCGGTGCCGGTGGCCGGATTGCCCTTTACTCTACTTCTAGCAGTGTTGCCTTAAACCAGTTGTCTGTCCAGGGTGGTCGGCCTTATGGTAATCACACTATCCCTCAAAAAGGCGGTGCCGGCACTATCTACCTTAAAGATGACACTGCCGTCAACGGTGATTTGGTTATCGACAACAAAGACACTACCTGGTCAACTCTACAAGCTCGAGTGGCCACCACCCCCTTGCCCAATTCTCTGACAGTTGACAACCTCACCGTTACTAATTTTTCCAATGTTAATTACACCTCTACTCTTAATGTCGTCTCTACCCTCACCGTTGATCAAAAAGCATTCTTAAGTTTGACGGGGAACGCATCAATCAACAACCTGACTGTTCACAACAACGGTCATCTTTTTAATCAACTGGGTGCCAATATTACTTACAATTCTCTTGATTGGAATAGTGGAGTTTTAGTCGATAATGGCGGTACTTTTGCCATATTAAGCAGTGGCGTCGATCTTACTGTCCCGACAACCTCGACTCTTCATTCCAACGTTCCCCGCAGTTATTCAAATGTCACCATCGACGGAATTCTCACTCACACCGAAAACATCAATGACGAAACTTACAAAATTAATTGCACCATTAGCGGCAACCTTACTGTTAGTGGCACAGGTCACATCAATGCCAATAGCAAAGGTTATTCTGATGGTAATGGTTTTGGTGCTGGTGATAACGGCAACAATGGTTCCGGCGGTGCCGCCCACGCTGGTTTTGGTAGCAACGGCCAGACTCGTGCTGGTAGTATCAACACCTATGGTTCTCCGACTCAACCAACCACTCTTGGTAGCGGTGGTGGCCACCATGGTTCTGCCGCTGGCCATGGCGGTGGAGCAGTCAAACTTAGTATTGGCGCAACTGCCACCATAGATGGCATCGTTTCAGCCAATGGTGGTAATGGTGGATTATATAATAACTACCATGGCAACGGTGCCGGTTCCGGCGGTTCTATCTGGTTGATTACCAATACCCTGAAAGGATCTGGTTCAATTACAGCCACTGGCGGCAACACTCCAGATTATACTTATGACGCCGGAGCCGGCGGTGGTGGACGCATCGCCCTCTATTTTACCTCCAATCATTTGACTTTAGACCAAATTTCTACCGAAGGCGGTCTGCCCACCAGCACCCTTCTTTCTCTTCAGAAAGGCGGCGCCGGTACCATTTATCTCAAAGCCACCACTGCTACTTATGGTGATCTTGTTATCAACAACAAAAACATTAACTGGTCAACTATCCGTTCCCGGGTTGGCAAGACCCCCCTCCCTGCTAACCTCACACTGGCCAACTTTACAGTTACTAACTACGCCAATGTTGATTACGCTTCGGCTCTTAATGTTACTTCTACCCTTGTTGTCGACCAGAAAGCCTTTCTTGATCTGAGTGGGGCTGTCACAGCTGACAACATTATCGTTCACAACAATGCCTATTTTTATAGTCAAAGTTCTGCCAATATTACCTATAATTCTCTCGACTGGAACGGCGGAATTTTGGTCGACAGTGGGGGAAGTTTTGCCGTTGTCAGTACCGGTGGTAACCTTACCGTTCCCACCGGCTCTACTCTCGAAGCCAATATTGCCCGAAATTACGATAATGTTATTGTCAACGGGACGCTCAGCCACTCGGAAAACGCGGACGAAGAAGTCAACAAACTGGTTTACATAATTAGCGGAAACCTTACAGTAAATCCGTCCGGGTCTATAAATGTCACCGGCAAAGGTTATTCCGATGGCAACGGCCCCGGTGCCGGTGTTAGCGGTTCTAATGGTTCCGGTGGTGCGGCTTACGGCGGCGTTGGTGGCAACGGCCAGACTCGTGCTGGTAGTCTTGTCACCTATGGAGATAGATTAGCTCCCGATCTACTGGGTAGCGGTGGTGGCCACCATGGTTCTGCCGCTGGCCATGGCGGCGGAGTCATCAAGCTTAATATTGGTGCCACAGCCACTCTTAATGGCATTGTTTCTGCCAATGGCGGCAACGGTGGACTTTATGACAATTACTACGGCAACGGTGCCGGTTCCGGCGGTTCCATTTGGATTACCACAGAAACCTTATCTGGTTCCGGGTCGATTACTGCCAACGGCGGCAACACTCCGAATTATAGCTATGATGGCGGTGCCGGCGGTGGTGGACGCATCGCTCTTTATTATGGGACCAACACCACCAACTTTTCTGTCCTGACAGCCAACGGCGGCATTGCCTCTGGCGCTAGCGCCCAAAACGGTGGAATTGGCACTATATTTCTGGGAGGAAAATCAGCTGATCCTTTGAACTTGCGTCAATTCAAACTTGATGGGACCACCGCTATCGGCCAGGGCGGCAATACGGACGAACCTTCCATCATCACCACCTTTCAGGTCCAGGATGGCGACAGCCAGGATATAATTACTCCTCAGGTCGAAATCCAATCACTTGGTACTGCCTTCGCCAACGTCGCCACCAATATCGGCGCCAGTGTTGTCTACAACGGCACCATTGTCACGGCTCAGGTTACCGTTGATGGATTGGCTGATAGCACCAGTTATCACTGGCAAGCCAGGGCCTGTGACGCCACCAATCTTTGTTCTAATTGGATTAGCTATGGCAACAACTCCGAAGACCAGGCTGACTTTAGTGTTCTTATGAACACCCCACCCTCAGCTCCCCTTATTCCCGAATCATCATTTTTTATCAATGGCCAATACACCAACAGCCTTCAACCGATTCTGTCTTTTGTTTTAAGTGACCCCAACACCACCGACACAGTTGGTTATCACATCCAAGTTGACACAGACTTTGATTTCGGGTCTCCCATAATAGATTACATTTCTGCCCCAGGTGCCCAGGGAACACAGTCTTTTACTGTTGGACAAGCCGTCGGAGAGGGAACTTATAGTGAAGGCGCAGAAGGTCAGGAGTTGGAAACCGGCAATTATTATTGGCGCATTAAAGCAATTGATAATAAATTAGGCTCGTCTGGTTGGACCATTGCCGTAGGGACCCCCTCTTTTATAATTGATCAATCCCGACCCTCAAACGCCAGCAATGTACGCATGAAAGCCCACATCGCCGGAATTCATGAATATACCCAGGAACATGATCAGGTCTGGTTTAATCGTAATGACCTCTATTTCAAGTGGGACGAAGGTAGCGATGCTCAGGGGGTAAAAGGTTACTGCCTCTACCTGGGGACTAACCCGGCCGAAGACGCTGCTACCCAAAAAGGCTTATTGGGATCATCCCCAGTCAGTACTACTGGTACCACCTGCCAATTCATTACTGATGAAACTGAAATTGATTTTTCCAACTCCGCTCTCAGGAGTTACCAATGGCTTTCTTCAAGCAATGATTTGTATTACTTTAAAGTCAAAACCATTGATATTGCCAACAACATTTATGTTGGCCCCGATGAAACTAGCGTTATTTCTTTCTATTTTGACAATACCCCGCCCGACAACGTCGTGGCCATTTCAGCCGCTTCGGGTACCTTTTCCAGCACTGCCGATATGTACTTTACCTGGCCGGTAACCAACAATCAGGTTGGACACGATGCCCATTCTCAGGTTTTAGGTTTCCAATATGCCCTAAACGACCGCAACAACTGGATAGGGGATACATTTGACCTCAATACTAATCTTGAATTCTATTCTGTTGGTATTTCTCAACCTTTTTATTTTCCCTCGTCCGTTCAAAACTTAGTCCAACTTGGCCAAAACACCATCTTTTTTAGGATTTTAGACAAGGCCGGTAATGCTTCTGAACTAAGGACTGCTTTTATTAATTATGGCGGTGAAGCTCCAAAGTTTGCCCAAGGAGACTTTATCACGGTTACTCCAAGTCAAAACGTAACCAATAGTTTTGCCTTTAATTGGCCATCAGCCGTTCCGTCATCCGGTCATTCTATTGCCACTTATTATTACATGATCAACACTCCGCCTCCGGTGTCTTATGCCACTATTACCTCAAATTCTGCTACTTATATTGCTACCCCCAATAATTATCTGGATACATTCATTGTTCCCGGTTTGCGCAAGGGCGCCAATACCATTTATGTCGTTGCCGTTGACGACAACGGCAATTATTCACCCACCAATACCATCTCGTCTACCTTTTATCTTTATTCAGAATTACCCGACCCGCCCACCAGCTTAACCGTAGCCGACAGCTCCATCAAAGACGTTTCCATTTGGCGGGCGTCTCTGGTCTGGGGGGAACCGGAATACAAAGGTACCGGTAACTTAACCTATCACGTTCAACGCTCCGAAGATGGTTATACCTGGGAAGAAGTTTCCACCACCACCGGTTTTTCCTTTGTCGACACAGTTAACGAGTCAAAACGTTATCATTGGCGGGTTGGCACTACTGACAATTCAGATCAATCAATCGCCAGTCCTTCTTTCTCCACCGCAGTTTCCACGGTTCCCAAAGGAGCTTATACTACTCCGGCTGGCCTTACATCTGGGCCCGCATCTTCTTCTACCACCACCTCCAAGGCTAAAATCAGTTGGACTACCAACCGTACCTGTGACAGCAAAGTTGCCTATGGTTTAGCTAGTGGTAACTATTTTAATGATGAAGCCTATCGGTCTACCCACATCACCAATCACGAAATCCAGCTGACTAATTTATCTCCAGGTACCACTTACTATTACAAGGCCCGATGGACCGATGAAGACGGCAACACCGGCGAAAGTGATGAAAAAACATTTACCACTCAGCCACCGCCTGAGGTCAAAGACGTCCGTCTCAGTAATGTTGGTATTAGCAGCGCCCTGATCAATTTCACCACTATAAACGCCACCAAAGCAAAAATTTATTATGGCACTACTACCACTTTTGGTGGAGCCAAAGAAATTAGTACTTCCAAACTTGAAACTTCCTACTCGCTTGAATTGGATAAGTTGGAGGACGGCACCAAATACTATTACAAAATTAATACATTTGATGAGGAAGAAGCAGAGTATGACGGGACTATACTTGATTTTGAAACATTGCCCCGACCGCGTGTTTCTAATGTCCGGGTACAACAAGTCACCAACACCGCCCAATCAACTTTACTGGTAACTTGGGAATCTAACACCGATATTTCTTCTATAGTAACTTATTATCCCGAAAACAATCCTCAACTTGTCCGGGATAACGTCGATATAGAATTAAACAGCGGTGAACACCGTATGCTGATCCGTGGTCTTTTTCCCGACACGGTCTATATTGTTCGTGTTCGTGGAAAAGACATAATCGGCAATGAGGCGGTTTCTGAAATTCTAAGGGTCACTACCGCCGCCGATACTCGCGCGCCTCAAATATCCGAAATGAGCGTTGAGGGTAGCAATAGTCCCCAATCAAATTCAACTGCTCAGCCTGCCACCTCGCAATTAGTCATCAGCTGGAACACGGACGAACCGGCTACTAGTCAGGTTGAATACGGTGAAGGTTCCGGCACCGAATACAGTCAATTATCCCAGGAAGATCAGGGCCTGTCCTACAACCACGTTGTCATTATTACCGGCCTTACTCCGGCCAAAGTTTATCACCTTCGGGCCATTTCCAAAGATAGCGCCGGCAATATTAACAAATCAATCGACACAGTTACCATCACTCCCAAAGCCACCGATAACGCCTTTGATCTAGTCATTACTAATCTAAAAGAAGTTTTTGGTTTTCTGGGTAATTTCTGAAAATATGTCAAAAAAGCCCAAAGATATCATTATCAAAGTCCGGAATATTGACAAGTCTTTTGATGTTGCCGGCCAAAAAGTCGAAGTTCTGAAGAACGTCAGTTTCGAAATCAACTCCGGTGATTTTTCTGTTATTTATGGTCCTTCCGGAACTGGAAAGTCCACCCTGTTGCATTCGATCCTTGGACTGGAAAAACCCACCAATGGTACCGTCGAAATATTAGGAATCGATCTTTATAATAACCGTTCGGAAGATGAACTGTCGGATTTCCGAAAAAAACATATCGGTATGGTCTACCAACAGTCCAACTGGGTCAAGGCCATCAACGTTATCGAAAACACAGCCCTGCCACTGGCTCTCCACGGCATTGACAGGGCGATACGGTTAGAAAAAGCCAAGCGGGTCTTGGATACCGTTCACATGCTTGACTGGGCCTATTACCATCCTGCCGAATTGTCATCCGGCCAACAACAGCGTGTTTCTTTAGCCCGCGCCCTTATTACTAATCCGGAAATAATTATCGCCGATGAACCTACAGGAAACTTGGATTACGAATCGGGAAGGGAATTAATGCAGCTTCTCCAGAAATTTACCCAAGAGACCCAACAAACGATATTAATGGTTACCCATGAACTTGAATATCTAAAATATGCCGATAATGCTATCCACATATTTGACGGCCAGGCAGTAAATATCTTTTCGCCCAAGACCAATCCATCTGAATTGGAAAATATTTTTAAAAATCGGACCATAAATGCAAAACAAACCCAATAAACCAGCAGACAAAAAAAATTTATTCCAGAATATCGGTTCATTTTTTAACAATAGTACCTATATATTCTCCTACATGATATTAATCGGCCTTTACTCCGTCCTTTCTCTGGTGCGAAGACTGGGTGGTAAGGTTTCACTCTTTGCCAAACTTGAAAGATCATTGGACAAGTTTGTCCACCTGCTCGACCGGCATCAGGCCAATAGCATATCCCGGATTGAGCTGATAGGTTTAGCCCTGCAGAACATGAAATCAAAAAAATCCCGCACTTTTATTACAATTGGCGGTATGACTATTGGTATTGCCGCCATAGTATTTTTGGTTTCTATTGGTTACGGCTTGCAATCTTTAGTTATCAACCGGGTAGCCCGACTTGACGAGATGAGACAGACAGACGTCACCGTACAGCCTGGAAGTAAGTTGACAATAAACCAGGATGTTATCAAAGTTATAAAAACCTTTTCCAATGTAGAACTCGCCCTGCCTCAAATTGCAGTTGTCGGCAAAGTCAACTTCAACAATTCTTCTACCGATATGGCTGCATACGGAGTCACTCGTGATTATCTGGAACAATCAGCTATTTCTCCTGTCATTGGCGACATATTTTCCAGCAACGATATTGAAACTTCGATAATGGCAGCCAAACAAGATGAACCAACCACCTCAAAAATCGATACCTTAAAAGAAGGAGAAGTGGGTTCCAAAATTAGAAGTGTCAACTTTACCGTAAACAAGGACAAGTGGGTCGAAGTCAACCAGTACGCCAACACCGATTCTAGTATCTTGGGTTATATTTCCAGTGAAATAGGCAAAGTCACGGCCGATGAAGTCTGGGGTGGTACTTATCCGGATTCCGAAACAAATGGATCAGCCGGCCAAACTGCTGCCGGCACCAGGCTCGGTAGGTGGCTAAAAATTAGAACTCCACTTTGGCAAAAAACTGCTCAGGGTTATGAGCCGATTTTAAATGATCAGCAACAGCAATCCAAAGTAACCGGATATATTCGTGAGGTCAATATAGCCGTAACCGAAACAAGCGACTTAGAAATTGTCAAGGAAACAATTACTGATGATGGGGAGTGGGTGGAATTGGAAGGCGAGAGTGACACGGCTAAAACACAAGTGGTTTCCAAAGTAAAGCTTTCAGATGAAATTACTGATTTAGATGCCGTAGTCAATCGCGGTTTCATCAAAGTATTGGGCCTTGATGAAAATCAGTCAATCGGCCAAAAGTTCAGTGTCACTTTTATTGCCACCGGTAAACTCTTAAACGAAGACCAGGACAGGATCGAGTCGATTCCTGTGGAATATACCATTATTGGAGTGACCCCGGACGAAAGGACTCCTTTATTTTATGTGCCTCTCGTCCACCTCAGGTCTTTGGGCATCTACAATTACTCCCAGGCCAAAATAGTGGTCAATAAAGAGCAAAACCTTGCTGAAGTCAGGGAAAGGATCGAGTCACAGGGTTATTCGACGTCATCGGTATCCGATACCGTTTCTCAGATTAACAGCCTGTTTGCTACTCTTAGGTTGCTCTTGGCTCTGGTTGGCATGGTTGCTTTGTCAGTAGCCTCTCTTGGCATGTTCAATACTCTGACGGTTTCTCTCCTCGAAAGGACCAGAGAGGTAGGCTTGCTCAAAGCCATGGGCATGAAATCTTATGAAGTTAGAGATTTATTCCTGGCCGAATCCATGATTATGGGATCTCTTGGAGGTATCTTGGGGATAACTGTTGGCTTATTGATTGGCTTTATCCTCCAGCTGATTTTATCTGCTTTCTCTATTATCAAAGGTGCTGGCTTCCTTTCCATAATAAACATTCCCTTACCCTTTGCTTTCGCCATCATACTTTTATCTTTCATCGTTGGCATTCTCACTGGCATATATCCCGCCCGTCGTGCCAAGAAAATCACTGCCCTCAATGCTCTCAGATATGAATAAACTCACCCTCAATCATCCAATCATCTTTTGGAAAATATAAATATTTCCCTGGATACTGTCTGATCTGGCCGGTAGTAAACTATCGAGCCTCTCTTACTAATTTCCAAATTTAATAATTTTAAAGTCGCCTCATTTCTATATTTTTCCGGTACAAAACTATTTATCACCCAACCCGTCCGGTCTATTTTGTCCAATATTTCCAGGTGCAGAAAATCATTTCTGTACTTGAATACAGGCAAGATTATTACAATTATTCCGTATCTGTTAATAATCCTCTGAAACTCACCCAAAGCACCCAGATACAACGTTTCCAATTTACTGATTTCACTTTTTATCTGATTTATGGAAAATCCTCTCACCCTCGGAGATCCTAAATACGGTTCAGTTACTATGGCGTCGATATCCTTCTTTGGAAATTTAACCGAAAGAGTTCGAACATCCTGTTGGAAAATTTCTACTTTTTGTTTCTTTTCATCAATTTTATAGTTTTTAAATAACCAGGCCAAATTATCTTTGGCCCCCGCTACCGCTTCCGGACTTAAATCCGAACCCACAACCTTTTCATAGCCCAAAAGTATCGCCTCCTGCAAAATTGTTCCACTACCGCAAAAAGGATCCAGTATTACCTGGTCTTTTTCTTTGTTAGCCAAGTTAATCATCATTTTAGCTAACTTTGGCGGAATCATACCTGATTTGGCATCACGACTTGGCCTCTCATAATCACGGAAACTGTAGCTTTTGTAGTCTTGAATACTTATTGTCTTGCCCACATACACCTTGTCCTTACCGATAGCTGTCACCAGCTCAAACCCTCGGCTCAAAAGCTTATTATTATCTACCGAAGCCGACGGAACAATCCTTGCCTTTAGTGGCAAAAACCCGATTTTATGGCCGTATGACGTCCACTCGTCTCTCACCTTTTGGCAAACACTCGGAGCTACATACCATGACTGATTCAAATCCTTGTACCGGCACCCAGTTCCATAAACACTCAATCCAAAAACTTTAATATTAGCCGGGTTCTCGCCTCCATAATATTCAAAAAACTCACCGTCAACTTGCCCCTCTAATCTTTTGCTCAAAAACTCATCCAGTGAAATTATTCGGAATATTTCAATAACTTTGGCAATACTGCCAAAATCATCAATTGCCACCAGATTCCTGATGTCCTGATCAGTTTTGATAATCAATCCCTCCGCCGATGCTTCCAGCACCTCAAAATCAATATATCTTGATACCAAGACATTAAGAATTTCCGCTTTGCACAATGAATGGTTATGTCCCAACGCCAGACAGTAAATATAGTTTTGCATATCTCAAACAACCATTATGCCACAGGTTCAAGTATTTTAAAATAATGTAAATTATAAAAACAGTCCTATAATATTGACATTTTAACAAGAAAATGGTATAATATACAACAATATAGGACTTTTTGTTCTGTACATAAAAACTTTAATAATTGCAAATTTCCCATCTCTTCTCCGGCAAGTATAGTTTTCTGTCTGGTTTCAGTTCTGCCACAAATTCAGGCGTGTGAGACACCAATAGCATAGCTCCCCTATACTGTTTCAAAGCTTCCAAAATTAATCTTTGCGACAAAACGTCCAAATAAGTCGTTGGCTCGTCCAAGACTAGTAAATTAAAGTCCTGGACCAGCAGCTGGGCAATTGACAGTCTGGTTTTTTCTCCTCCCGACAAAGTTCCTACTTTCTGGAATATCTTGTCGCCGGAAAACAAAAACCTTCCCAAAATCGAACGCATTTGTGTTTCTCCCAGCTGACAATATCCTCTTATTGTTTCCAACAAATTTTTCTCAAAATCAAACATTTCAAATTCCTGCGAGTAATAACCAATTTTCGCCCGATCATCGTACAAAATTTCTCCTGAATCTGCTGGTTGCAATCCCATCAAAATTTTTATTAACGTACTTTTTCCAGCCCCATTTTTCCCCATTAGTGCTATCCGTTCTCCCCGGTGAATATCAATCGAAACATCTTCAAGAATTTTTTTCTTCCCGTATGATTTGTCAATATGTTCTGCCCACAGGGGAAGTTCGCCCACCCAAACTGGGGCTGGTAACTGAATTCTAATTTTTTTGGCTTCTACCGGTATCGGCGGCAAACGCTCACTTAGTCTTTCAATTCTTTTTCTCAATTGGATCTTTTGCCTGACTCCTTTTTCCGAAGTTGCTGCCGCTATTTTGGCATAACCTTTTTTCATTTCAATTATTTGTTTCTTCTGTACCCGAACACTTTTAGACAAAGAAGCTTCTCTCTCTTTCTTTTGGCTGATGTAATCGCTGTAACTGCCTTTATATTCCGTAATATCGTGAGTCGTCGAATCAATTTCCAGCACTTTATCAATATTCTTGTCCAACAAATTTAAATCATGAGAAATTACCAGTAGGGTTTTCGGATAACGTCCCAAAAACTGCATCATCCAGTCCCTTCCTTCCTCATCCAAAAAATTCGTCGGTTCATCCAAAAGCAAAATATCCGGTTGTCGTACTAGCGCTCTCGTAATTGCCAGTTTTGTTTTCTGTCCGCCCGACAGATTAAGTGGTTTATCCTTCAGTTGGAATTGGGCCAGGTCCAGCTTTGCCATTATTCTTAATAATTCATAATCTTCTTTTTCTTCGTTGGGATCAAGATAATCTCTGATAGAAACGGCCGCCTCCAATTCTGCGTCATATTTTACTTCCTGTGGCACCAGAAGGACCTCACCGTTTACGTCAATTAATCCTCGTTCCGGATATTCTTCGCCGACAATCAATTTAAACAAAGTAGACTTGCCCGATCCGTTAACTCCCACCAGTCCGACCTTTTGATTTTTATTCACAAAAAAGTCCGCACCCTCAAAAATTGGTTGCCACCCATAAGCATAATGTATATTTTTTGCCAATATCATCGTCTTTTATTCTAACATTTAAGCTGGCCTTCACAAATATTGGTCTTCAGCCATTTTTCAGCTTTTGCGCTATAATCTATATCTAGTGAAAATTCTTATTATCGAAGACGAGCACCGCATTGCTAATTCAATTAAAAAAGGCTTGGAACAGGAAAAATATGTTGTCGACCTTGCTTATGACGGCGTTTACGGTCTCGACTTGGCCTCAAGTGGGAATTATGACCTGATTATTCTTGATTTAATGATCCCCGGAATGGACGGCATCACCGTTTGTCAAACCCTCCGCTCCCAAAACATCCATACTCCTATTCTGATTCTCACCGCCAAAAGCCAAACCCAGGACAAAGTTCTGGGTTTGGATGGTGGTGCCGATGACTATCTTTCCAAACCCTTTGCTTTTGAAGAACTACTGGCTCGCATCCGTGCCCTGCTTCGTCGTCCCGCCACCTCTCTCACCTCTATTCTGAAAGTTAATGACCTTACCCTGGATGTTAACCATTATCGGGTTCAACGCCAAAATCAGGATATCCAGCTATCGGCCCGGGAATTTTCTCTTTTGGAATACCTTATGCGTCACGCCACCCTAGTCGTTACCAAACAGGAACTGATTGATCATGTTTGGGACTATGACGCCGACATCTTGCCCAACACCGTCGAAGTCTATATCAAAAATCTCCGACGCAAAATTGACACTCCTTTTGCCAACAAGCCACCACTTATCCAGACTGTTCGCGGATTTGGTTATCGCTTAGGGAGGCCGGACTGATGTTTACCCGTGCCCGCCTCAAACTAACCGCTTGGTATTTGTTAATAATTACCCTCATTAGTGTCTCTTTTAGTCTGGTTATCTATCGGGTAATTAGCCTAGAAGTTGAGCGTTTTATTTATTCTCCCCGTCTCTACGGACCCAGGATTTTTTTAAACCAGCCACCTCCCACCCAAACCGAACTATCCGGGCTAGTGGACAACCTCAAACAAAGGTTTTTGATTAATTTAATCACCGTTAATGGGGGAATTATCCTGCTTTCTGGCTCTTTTGCCTATTTTCTGGCCGGCCGCACCCTCAAACCCATCCAGACTATGGTGGACGATCAGAACCGCTTCATTTCCGACGCTTCTCATGAAATTAGAACTCCCCTCACTTCTCTCAAAAGCGCTTTTGAAGTCTACCTTCGCGACCCAAGGCCAACCCTGTCCGAGGCCAAAACTTTGATCAAAGAAAGTGTCGAAGAAGTCAACAAGCTTCAGTCTCTTTCCGACGGCATGCTCGAGCTGACCCGTTACCAGGACCCCGAATCCAACTTCAACCCTCAACCTGTTGAAATTAAGCAAATTATTTCCACCGCTGTCTCCAGGACAAAGCCCATCGCTGTCAAAAAACGTATCAAAGTTAATCTATCCATCGGCACTCATACCATCAAGGGCGATTTTGATAAATTGGTCAGCCTTTTTGTTATTTTTCTGGATAATGCTCTAAAATATAGTCCCGCCAACTCAAAAATTATCATCAAAACGACCACCACCGACAAAAATTTAACCGTTAGCATTCAGGATTTCGGCGCTGGCATCCCTCAAAAAGACCTGCCCCATATTTTTGATCGCTTCTACCGTTCCGATACGGCTCGGACCAAAAACGGTGTCGGTGGCTATGGCCTTGGTCTGTCCATCGCCCAAAAAATTGTAAAGCTTCATCATGCTCGAATTGATGTTTACAGCCAGGTAAACCAGGGCAGTACCTTTTCAGTTATTTTTCAGCATTAATTTTTAAACTCCACCATGTCTATTTTAAGTAAATTCAAAAAATTACCCAAAATTATCAAGATAATCCTTATTATTCTTATTATTGTCTCTGGCTATTTTATTTATAAAAACCGTACTTCTTCCCGAAACCAAACACCTCAATACCAATATGGTCGGGCAGAAAAAGGAACCCTTGTTGTCTCTCTTTCATCTTCTGGTACAGTCGCCGCCACCGGCAGCCGGACTGTTACCACCTCAGCCTCTGGCGTAGTCAAAAGAGTTTTTGTCAAAGAAGGCCAAAAGGTTTCCACTGGAACACCGATTCTGGAAATTGACCTCGATTTGTCCAGCCGCCAAAAACTCCAGTCTGCCTATTCAGCCTATCTTTCAGCTCAGAATAGTTTAAAAACTGTTCAGGACAAAATTTTGTCTCTCGAAAGTGATTTAGCCATGGCCAAAGATGTCTATGAAACTGATTGGAAAGACAAGGAAGACAAAGAGGATCCTGCCTATATTCAAAAACATAACGCTTATCTTTCTACCCAGGCAGCTTATGACAACCACCAGGCCCAAATCAAACAGGCCCAATCCGCCCTGGAATCAGCCCGGCTGTCTCTTCAGTTATCCGGAGCCACCGTTTATTCTCCGATTTCCGGAGCCATAACCGGAATCTCTGTCGTTCCCGGTATGATTCTTAATTCTTCCGCTGATTCAACCGGCAGTAGTAGTAACAGTGAAAACAAGATTGCCATAATAAAAACCAATGCCACTCCTTCCGTATCTGTCAGCCTTACCGAAATCGATGTTCCCAAAGTTAAAGTCGGCAACAAAGTCTCTATTGTTCTTGATGCTTATTCCGACAAAACCTATACCGGTAAAGTAATAGCTGTCGATACTTCAGGATCAGTAAGTTCCGGTGTTGTCAGTTATCCGGCCACCATCCAATTCGATTTGGGATCGGATGATATTTTGCCCAATATGTCCGCTACTTTAAATATAATTACCCAGGTCAAGGACGATGTTCTCAAGGTAGCTACCTCTGCTATCCAGACCCAAAACGGTCAAAGCTCCGTTCGTATCATGAAAGACGGCCAAGTCGAATTTGTACCGGTCAACATCGGTCTCCAGTCCGATACCGAAACTGAAATAATCTCCGGTCTGGATCAGGACCAGGAAATTATTATTTCGGTCACCACCCCGGGCAATCAGTCAAATAGCTTTTCTTCACCCTCCGTTTTTGGTTCTTTTGGCGGTGGACAGGGAAGAATGATGGTTCGCTAATCTCATGATAAAAATCGACAAAATCAAAAAAGTTTACCGCAATGACGGTGTCAGTACGATTGCCTTAAACGGTGTTTCATTCCAAATTAGAAATGGCGAATTTACCGCCATTATGGGTCCTTCAGGCTCCGGCAAGTCAACTCTGATGCATATTTTGGGGGCTCTGGATACGCCCACCTCCGGTAGCTATATTCTGGACAATCAGGAAGTCTCAAAACTAAACGATGATCAGTTGGCCGATATTAGGAATCGCAAAATTGGCTTTGTCTTTCAGGCTTACAATCTGCTTCCTCGAACTTCCGCCCTCAAAAATGTTATGCTCCCCATGGCTTACGCTGGCGTTAGCCAAAAAGACCGTCGTCTCAGGGCTGCCGAATTGCTCGAATTAGTTGGTTTAGCCGACAGGATGGAACATCTTAGTAATCAGCTTTCCGGCGGTCAGCAACAGCGTGTGGCTATTGCCCGGTCGCTTTCCATGGACCCGAAAATAGTTCTGGCCGACGAGCCCACCGGCAACATTGCCTCGGCTCAAGCTTATGAAATCATGGAAATATTCCAAAAACTCCATCAGTCCGGACGAACCATCGTTATGATTACCCACGAACCCGACATTGCTGCTTATTCAAAAAGGATCATTACCATCAAGGATGGCCTGATCGAATCGGACAGGAGGCAGGGCAAATGAATCTTTGGGAAATAATAAAAGAGAGTATTGGTACCCTGACTTTGAACAAAATGCGTACCGGTTTGGCCATGCTCGGAATTATCATCGGAATTGGTTCCGTCATCACCCTCATTTCCCTTGGCGCCGGCAGTCAAAAAGCTATCGAAGACCAAATTCAATCTCTTGGCGCTAACCTGTTGACCGTTTCTCCCGCCTTTCAGCGGAGTGGCAATGTTCGCACTACCGGTAGTGTCTCCACCCTGACTTTAGCCGATGCCCTGGCCATCAAAAATGAACTGTCAGATTCCACTGTCAATGATATTTCCCCTGAATTTTCCGCCAGATTCCAAATAATTGCTGGCGCTAACAATACCAATACCCAAATTTTAGGAGTTTATCCCCAGTATGCTCAAATTCGCAAAACCGATCTGGCCCAGGGGGTGTTTATCACCGACAGGGATGTTGATTCCATGTCCAAAGTTGCCGTCCTTGGCCCCCAGGTAGTTACCGATCTGTTTGGTGAAAACGCCGACCCTGTTGGTCAGTCCATCAGGATCAACAAGCAGATTTTTAGGGTTATCGGTGTTACCCAAAGCAAGGGCGGCTCAGCTATGATCAATCAGGACAATATTGTCTATGCCCCTCTTACTACCGTCCAGAAACAGCTCTCCGGCGCCAATTATCTTACTTCCATTGCCGTTGAAGCCAAATCTCAGGAGGTTATGACTCAGGCCCAGGATGAAATCGGCTATTTGCTTCTTGGCCGTCACAAGCTCAGTTCGCCCTCTGAAGCTGATTTTATGATTATGTCCCAGGATGACATTATGAACACCGCTTCCCAGGTTACCGGCACTTTTACTGCTCTTTTATCAGGAATTGCCGCTATCTCCCTTCTAGTTGGTGGTATCGGTATTATGAATATTATGCTTGTTACCGTCACCGAACGCACCCGCGAAATTGGTTTACGCAAAGCTTTAGGTGCCAAAAAGAAAACTATAATAACTCAATTTCTGGTTGAAGCCATCATTTTGACCATAATTGGAGGCATTCTCGGTATTACCATCGGTGTCTCTGCCTCGCTCGCCCTTTCCCGAATAATCTCCCTGCCCAGTGCCGTCTCTCTCCAGTCCATACTACTCTCTATTGGTGTGTCCGGAGTTATTGGCATAATATTTGGCTGGTATCCAGCATCCCGTGCCGCCCGCCTTCAGCCCATAGAAGCTCTCCGTTACGAATAATTATTAAATTATTAATTAATTAAAAAAAATGAAAAACAACATCCCTGTTTTTGTAGTTATCCTGTTGATTGCCGTTGCTACCTCATTTTACGGTGGCACCAAGTATCAGCAGTCAAAAACTCCTTCATTTGCCTCTCGTTTTGGGGATTTTCAAAACATGCGTTTTCCCTCCGCTGACGGACAGCAGGTAGGTAATCGAGTTCGCTTGACTGGAGGTCAAATCATAGGCGAAGTCATTAGTCTTGACCAGGAGAGTCTTACTCTAAAGTTAATCGACGGTTCCAGTAAAATAATTATTGTTCCCCAGTCAGCTTCTATCACCCAAAGCACTACTGCTGCCAAAGCAGATATCACCGTTGGTACTAATGTTGCCATCTTTGGGTCCGACAATTCCGATGGTTCCACGACTGCCCAAAGTATTCAACTTAATCCAGCTTTCCGCCACCAAAACGAAGCACCCTCCGGTAATTAACTTTTACACGACTAGTCTTATTGCAATCATATCCGGAATTATCGGTATTCCATCTCCCAAAATATGCTCAAAGGTTATCCTGAACTTTTCTGACTGATCGGAGTTTAATATGCCATACAAAAGTTGTTGATCGCACAGCTTCCATGGTTCAGACACGCCAACATCATTTCCATTACTTCCTGGCATTATCCTTCTAATCTCTGCGTACCTCAACTTTTGTTCATCTGTTAGCTTTATCCGGGCTACCCGTGCCATGCTCTCTGCTTGATGAATACAACAGTCCTTTATCATCTAAACAAATCATACCACAATCGCTTGCTGTGTAAATCAGCCTCGCCAACCAAAAATGGCCCTCAAAAGGGCCATTTTTTAAAGATTATTAAAAAACTTAATATCTTCCGCCACCGCCGTAACCATCTCGGTTACCACCACCATAACCCCTGCGGGGACCTGAAGAGAAGTTGTCTCTTCGCGGAGGTCTGTCTTCCATGGGTCTGGCTTCGTTGACTTTGATGTTTCTACCATCAAGTTCTTTTTCATTCCACATTTCGATAGCTGCATCAGCTTCTTCGTCTGAGGACATCTCGACAAAACCGAATCCTTTGGATTTTCCGGAGAATTTATCTTTAATAACTGTTGCTGATACTACATTACCAGCCTGAGCAAATGCTGCTCCCAAACTTTCATCGGTCGTATCCCACGAAAGGCCGCCGACATACAATCTTTTTGCCATTTTTTATGCAAATTAATAATCGTAGCGACCTTCTCTCAATACTACTATCGGAAACATCCACTACTCTTTCATTATACCGTATTTTGTGAAAAAAGTACAGACCCGCCTTTTCTAATCAATCTTATTAAGCTGCTTTATTAGTTTACTTTTCACTTCACCATATTTTATCTTGCTTACAAAAGAGATTTCTCTAGTCAAATTATCAATTATTTTTTCCATCAAGTCCTTATCACCCCTATTCGGAGTCGCCCTGTTTAGCCACAAATATTTTAAAATTATCATTATCTTGACAGGGTCATTCTGATATACCGATTCCTTGGCTGCATTATAGTCATAATTCCAGCCTGTCTCTTTTTCGTTTATTTGGACCATGATCTTTTCCACATCCGCCATTTTCAGTACTTTCCGAAAACCGGTTTTGCCCAAATTATTCAAAGGAATTTGGCCTTCATATACCTTTCCTTGCTTCCATACCGGTCTGTAACGTACCATAACACATTCCGAACCCTTGAAATCCTTTCCCTCCTTGACATCAACGATTTTATATATGCCAAACGAATCAGATAAGTAATCACCCGCTGTATATTTATCCATAACCAAAACCCCTTTGCACTTCTAAGAAAAAAGTAACATTTACTTAGCCGAGCAACACTGATACCTGTCCATTATACCAAACGGCCACAGTTACTTACCTAATTCTTACTCTATGTGTCAATTAATCCTAAAGTTTTCATATAAAATCCTTCTATGAACTTAAAAAGACTTTGGCCTCTAGTGCTTATCTTGCCTGCCCTTTTTGTCCTGTTTATTATCATCAATAATCCACCCGGTAGTCAGGTGAATATACCCGAAACCCCGCCACTAGCTGGTAATCGGGATGATGTTGAAATTGCTTCAAACTTGGATACTCCCTGGTCTGTTGTTATCCTCCCCAACGGCCATCTTCTTCTCACCCTGCGACATGGCTCTGTCGTTACCGTCAACCCTGACAGTGGCCAAAAAATTGAAATTGGTCAGATTGAAGGTGTTCTGGAAATTGGTGAAGGAGGTTTGCTCGGCGCCGATCTTCATCCTGAATTTACCCAAAACAATCGCATATATTTCTACCATACCTATCGCAATCAAGGCGACAATCTCTATAATCGCGTTGTTTCTTATATCCTCGAAAACGAACAATTATCTCAACCACAAATTATAATTTCCGATATTCCCGGAGCTTCCAATCACAACGGCGGTAGAATAAAATTTGGACCGGATGGTTATCTTTATATCACCACCGGCGATGCCGCTAATCCTTCACTTTCTCAGGACACCAGTTCCCTGGCCGGCAAAATACTCCGTCTTACTCCCGAGGGCACTCCGGCTCCGAACAACCCTTTTAATAATGAAGTCTATTCCTATGGCCACCGAAACCCTCAAGGTCTAACTTGGGATTTCCAGGGTAGATTATGGTCAACCGAACATGGGCCATCCGCCCGCGATGAATTGAATTTGATTGAAGCCGGCAGAAATTATGGCTGGCCCAACATTTCCGGAGGCCAATCAGAGCAGGAGATGGAAACGCCTGTCATCCACAGTGGTAATAACACTTGGGCACCTTCAGGCTTAACCTTTCTAAATAACTCTTTATACTTCACCGGTCTCCGCGGCCAGTCTGTTTACAAATATGATTTGTCGTCCGAAAGTTTGACATCGGTCTTTTCTGGTCAATACGGCCGAATACGCGATATTATCGTTTTTAATCAAAATCTCCTCTTTATCACCAACAACACTGACGGCAGAGGCCAGCCCCAGATCGACGACGACAAAATATTCATGATCAGCCCTTTCTAAGTCAGTCAATATCCCTCTAACTTTAGATTAACGATCCAATTTTTGATAACATAACACCTTATGATTACTAAGCTGGGAAGAGAGAAATTAGAACAGGAAATTGAAAACCTTGAGTCAGAACTCCGTCGTACGGTTGAAGAAAAGGCCGGAGCTGCTGCTGAAGGTGATTTAAAAGAAAATTCAGCCTATATATTCTTGGGTGAAAGAGCTTCGGTTCTGCATTCTCAAATCTTACAGGCCAAAGATGATCTCAAAAAATCCAAAGTAGTACCCGCCCCATCTCAAAACCAAAAGATTGCCTTTGGTCACCAGGTAACGGTTTATTTCCAGGAAGACAGTCGGGAAATGACAATCACCCTGGTTGGCAAAAACGATTCAGGCCTAAAACCCGACTGGATATCTCTTCACAGCCCTCTTGGGCAAGCCTTGCTTGGCAAAAAAGTCTCTGATCAGGTTTCAGTCAATGGTCAAACAGTCACTGTCATCCAGATTTCAGCTGGCAACCTTTAACTTATTTTTGGGTTTATTCGTCTATTTCCGCATATACCACCAACCTTTCTTCATACAGTTTAGTTTGGCTGTCATATTTACCATGGCAGGTAATCAGGTTCAGCCTTTTCTTGTCTCTCTGTGCATACACTTCTTTTAGAGGAAATTTTGTTCTGTCATAAGCCCGAACTCTTGTTACTCTAAAGCTCAAAATATTTCCGTTTATATTATGCACCCTGATACTGTTCCCGATATTTATTTTATGTAAGTTTTGAAAGACTCCTGGCCCTTCCCATTCATTATGACCGGCCAAAACAGCACTGCCTTTTTCTCCCGGTACCACTCCTGGTTTATACCAGGAAACCAGATCACTTTCACCAGGGACAATCATTGCTTTCCTGTCGTCTAAACCCACCCCGACAATACCTGCCCTCAAATTTATTGCCTCAATTTCAACCAACTTCGGCTCTTGCCCTTCTTCGACTGCTAAAACCTCCTCGCTGCCGATCTCCAGCCCCTTTGACTGAATAATATTTTTTGGAGATTCAAAAACTGGGGTACTGCTTAATCTCAAACCCAAAATGTTTAAAACCCCAACTACCGTTAATCCAACAAATTTTACTATCAAATTAGTGCTTGTTTTTTATAACAAGCACCTACTTTATCACTATTGAGTCTTACAATCCAACTTGGTAATTAATCTTATTCAACTGCTTCTGAAAATATAACTAATTTCTCATTATATGAATTTGTTCTCTGGTTAAAGACTCCGTCACAAGTAACCAGGTTTAGTCTGACCTTATCCCGTCTAGCGAATACTATCTCAATCGGGAACTCGTCGTTATTATACAAAGCAATTTCACTTACGCTAAACTTTTTAACCAAACCCTGATTGTCCAGAACCTCGATAGTATCTCCAATCTGAAGTTTTTCCAATTCAAAAAAAATCGCCGGCCCGTCATGCCAGTCATAGTGTCCGGCAATAACCGAACTTCCCAATTCTCCGGGTTTCGCTCCCAGCATATACCACGCCACATTATCCCTTTCTTTGGGTACATCCATTGCCTTTCTTTCCGTTAGGCCCACACTCTCAACTATGGCGTTAACTCCTAATTTGTCGATAACTAATCTTTCCGGATTATTTACAGCTGGCGTCGGTATCTGAAGTATCTCACTCGAATTACCATTGCCAAGATGGGACAGTTTCCCGGTCTCAACATTACCAACCACCCACCCCGCCATTAATCCTAGCAGCAAGTATAATAGCCAGGTTCTGATTTTTCCCATAAAAAATCCGGCACCCCGAGATTACCCGGAGTGCCCCAAAAACTTAATTATTGTAGTCGACTGCCGCCCAACCCTGCCTCAGGAGGCTCTTCTGGAGTCGTACCATTTTCCTCTGTGGGAGTTGGAGTCTGGTCGCCATTCTCGTCTTGAGCTGTTGCCAACCCTCCGAATAATCCCAGGGAGATTGCCAAAGCTACAATTAGAGTAAGCCAGTTAATTTTACTCATTTTTCCCTCCGTTAATTGGTAACATCCTAACTTTATCTATCTGGGTTGAAAGTCAAAATAGAGACCTGTAAGAATTGCGAAAGAATAAAAAGGTTTGCTTATATCGTGAATTTGCATATACTTATTTATAAATGCTGCCCCCTTCTCTAGTGGATTTATTACAACAATGTAAAGTTGATCAACTTACCCACGATGAGGCAATCAGGAAGATTCAAGAGCATGGATGGAGTCCTCAATTTATTCAAGAGTCCAGCCAATGGTACAGTCAAAATGCTCCCGAACTTATCTCTTCTTCTGAATCCCACAAAAAATTTGTTATTAAATACAAAAAACGTCACCTCTTCTTGTCCCTTCTTCTTATCTTTTTGTTTTTTGTTGTTACTTTAATCTCAGCCGTTTATCTTGTTTCCGCCAATAAAGTTGATATCCAAAACCAGGACTTAAAAAATAAAATTGATAATTTTGTTTTTCGCCTTCCGCTGGTGCCCAAAAACCCCGGCACTCTCCTAAAATTAGCCACCCTGGCCCATCAGAAAAATTTTCAAAATAATCTTGATCTTTCTTTTGTCTCAAACGACTTAGAGTTATTGTTGCAAGGCTACACTGATTTTACAGACAATAAAAGCCCGAAATTTAACCTTTCTGGTGCGATAGACGAAGAGTTTTCGCTTGATCTAAAAAAAGAAAATCAACTCCTTTTTCTAAAATTTGAAAAAGTTCCTCCCTCTATCATGTCACTGTTAAACCTCCGCTCCGATGATCTTGACCCGCTAACTGAAAACTGGGTTGCCTTCGATACCTCTCATCTGGAAACACAAGTCGGAAGAAGTTTAGAAAATATAAGTAACGCTACCCCCATGATCGAAGAATTGCTGTCTGATTTTCATCAATCAAAAGACAGGGTTAACAAGTTTTCCTGCTATAAGCTCTTTCTTAATCCCAATCCGGAACAGCTGAATCACTTTGTCAAACTAATTATCCAGGCATCAAGTCCCGACAGACCAATTCTTTATGCCGATACCAGCCCTGTAAATTATTCAGAGGTATTCAGAAATTTTAACCTTACTGTCTGGATTGACAGCAAAGATTATTACCTCAGAAAGATTCAACTATCCACCGTTCTTGACCCTAGTTCCCTTACGGGAATTGTAAGTTGGTCAAATTCCCTCGACGGCTCACTTAAACCCCCTCTAAAAATGTCCCTCGTTCTTGAGCTGTCTAACTTTAGCCAAGAATTGCCCATCAACATTCCGTCGGAATATATAACCCACACTCCCTCTCGTTCTTCCGGTTTCACCTCAACTGGCCCTCAAACTATTGAGAATGGTGTCACCGCTCATATCGAAACATCAACCGTGGATAATGCCAATATGTTAACAAAGATAACCTTTACTAATTTTTCAAAATCTTCAACCAAAATTTCTCCTCTTCGACTTCGATTGAAAGGGGAACTATCTGGTTCCGCGCCAAAACCTGCTATTCCCATTCTCGACCTGAAACCGGGTGAATCCCGTCACTTTGAATTCACTTACACATACACTTCTCTTGAACCTGTGGAATGGATTTATCTCAATTCCGGAAGCAAAAATATAGTTCTTGGCAAATATCAGCCTTAAACTTCGTTATTTCCCAATTCTTACTATCTTCTTATCATCCTTAGACCTTGGTTATTTATTATACGTAAGTATTATAAGTCACATCAAAACAATGCAGTTTCAAAATAGGACAGAAGCGGCTGACTTATTGTCTGAGAGGTTATTGGTCTATCAATCCAAAAACCCCCTAGTGTTAGCCCTTCCTCGTGGTGGAGTTCCCATAGGATATCGTATTGCCGAAAAGCTTAATGCCAGACTGGAAGTCATCGTTTCTCGCAAAATAGGAGCCCCAACCCATGAAGAATTCGGCATTGGTGCCGTATCCGAAAACAACTCTATCGTTCTCGATCAACCGACAATCGAGCTACTCAGCATTAATAACTTTCAGCTAAAAAAAATCATAGATAGAGAAAAAGATGAATTAAAAAGAAAAGTTGACCTATATCGTCAAGGCAAACCCCTTCCCCATCTAAAAAACTTTACCGTTATTTTAGTAGACGATGGTTTAGCCACTGGAGTTACTGCCAAAGCCGCTATTGACTCTGTCAAGAAACTCCAGCCCAAAAGTCTTATTTTCGCCGCACCCACCTGTGCTTATGATACATCACAAGAATTAGCCGTTTCTGTTGATTCTCTAATTTGCTTAATGACTCCCAGGGATTTTATGGCGGTTGGACTATGGTATCGTGAGTTTGAACAGTTAACCGATGAAGACGTCGTTAACTACCTTCATCATTCCCGCCAGCTAACAGCCAGCTAAACTATTATGGAAAACAGACAAGTTCAAATTAGATCAGAAGACAACTATATTAGTGGTAATCTGTTTGTTCCGGAAAACGCCAAAGGTATAATCATTTTTGCCCATGGCAGTGGTTCCAGTCGTTTTAGTCCTCGCAACAATTTTATCGCCACAGAACTCCAGTCAGATGGATTTGCCACCTTACTAATCGACCTACTCACCCAAGAAGAAGAATCGATCGACCTGGTCACATCAGAATTTCGCTTCGATATAGATCTTTTATGTCAAAGATTAATTGATGCCACCAAATACGTCAGTTTGGGTTCAGCCACTTCCCAGCTTCCCGTTGGCTACTTTGGTTCGAGTACTGGAGCTTCAGCTGCCCTGATGGCTGCTGCCGCTTCTTATGAAATTAAGGCTATTGTCTCTCGTGGAGGTCGTCTCGATTTAGCCAAAGATTATCTTTCTAAAATCAAATCGCCCACTCTTTTGATCGTTGGAGAATTAGACGAAGAAGTCGTCAATATCAATCACCAAGCATTGGAAGACATGACTTCAGCCAATGACAAAAATGTTATTGTTGTTCCCGAAGCATCCCATTTATTTGAAGAACCCGGAGCTTTGGAAGAAGTTGTTCGCCTGTCTCGCGACTGGTTTCATAGATTTTTGCCCCAAAAACATCTCTTGACCTGATTACTTTCTTTTAACTATTTTCCGCCCTTGCTCTTTTTTTTCTTCAGCAACCAATGGTCTCTGTTCTTATAACTCGTTTTCACTAAAGTATAATATCCGTTTATTTTTGATCCCTCAATTGTCAGGGTTACTTTGCCCTTTTTAAATCCACTTTCAAGCACTTCCTCGCTCGATTCTTCTCCCTTTTGGTTTGATGGATAATATTGACCCCTATCCCATATTTCCATTTTTTTATTTTCGCCGCCCTCTCCTTCTGATCTGTCCTCATAATCCAAAAATGTTATCGGGTGGTCTTTTGTCTCAATAGCCAACCTGTTATCCTCATGGTCTGGCGGCAATCCCTCTGGTATAGCCCAACTTTTTAATATACCCTTAAATTCTAGTCTTAAATCGTAATGTTGCCTTTGGGAATTGTGTTTTTGTATCACAAATCGTAACTTGTTATCCATTTTTTCATTAGTTCTATAGGGCATTATTATATTCAAGCAGCCAAAACCCTGAATATCCTTAAAGGATGCGTAATAATATGGTAAGAAGACCTTATCTTTTTGGATTTTCTGGCTTGTTATAATCTCTTTGTGAATCAAACTGAGCTGGACATTGCTTTCACCCACGATATGGACGGTGTTCACTTCTTGTTCGCGCCTCCACCGGTAAAAACAGCTTTTTTATTAATCCGTGGCAGATTTCAGCTACCTCCACCTTTAACTGAATCACCCTCCGAAAACCTTTGCGACATCCCGTCATCCCGGCTCAGCCTAAGAATTGCCACCTTAGCTCACCAATCCAGACCTTTGAGGCCAAATTCTATCCAAACGATTGACGAGATCAATAACATTGTTTGTCGCCATAATCGCCAAATACGCCACATTGTTCTCTCTGGTAGGGGTCCGTCCCTTCACGAAATGACCGAAATGCGATTACGAAACACCGGGCTCAAAGATAAAATTCCTGAAAGCCGGCTTAATCAAAGCAAAAGTGCCTCCGGATGGAAAGAATGGCAGGTAAGCAGACTTTTAAGTGAAGGCTACAAAACTGTTATTCATATCGATGATGATCTCAGACCAGCAATGCGCATTGCTCGCCTGGGCGACAACACCCTGTGCTATTTAGTCAAAAACATATCCAACTCTCCCCCTCTTTTACGTCGTGGCAAAGTTGAACTTCCTGCTAACATTGTTCCGATTTCCAGCTTTCAGGCTTTAGTATCAGATTTTAATGATCGAATATTGTCCGGATTAATATAAAATTCCACCTTCTTTTTACCAGTGGATATTTAGTGTTAAAATTGATATCACTACCATGTCAATCTTTTCCAAATTCATAAAAAACCTTCGAGACTTACCCGAAAAAAAACGCTATATCGAGTTCTTTAGCGCCATATTATCTTTACCGGTATTAATCACCGTAATCCTTCTTAATGTTAATAATTTAAACAATCTAAAGAAAAACTCTGAAACAACCCCCGACCCAACACCCACCAATGCTCCCATATCCGCAAACGATAATGACCAAAATAGCCTGTCTATTTCCGAGATCCAATCCATGATCAGTTCTACCATTCAAAACTCGACCCCGCCACCAGCTTCGAGTACCGGCACTTTCACCCCTGCTCTCCAGAATTGTAAAAACGAAATTGGACCCGTCCGGATTATTTCACCTCGCGAAGGAGAAATAGTCGCTCGCGACCCGGTTTTAATTGACATTACCAACGATCCGGAATATTGTAGCTTAATCTGGTCATACAGCCTGGACGGTCAGCCATGGGCCGAATTTACCAACAAGGCCATCTACCTTTATAATCTGACTCCAGGAGACAAGAATCTAGAAGTAAAGATAAGAAACCCATCCAATGACAATGAAATAATCCTAAAGAAAAACTTTACCTACCAAGGAACAGGCGCCACCTCCACCCCAATTCCAACTGCCGATCCAACCTAGTAATTAAAGTCTCCAAATAGGGGATTAACAATTCTAATCCTTTTCCTGTCTATATCATCAATCTCTCTCACATCCTCCTGGTCAAGGTCCCAATCCAAGCTTTCAAAATTATCTTTAATATGAATAGGATTAGAAGATCTCGGTATGGCAACAATATTCTTTTGCCTCAACCAATTTAAAATTACCTGTGCACCACTTTTTCCATACTTATTTGACAAATCTTTTACGACTTTAATTCTTAGATCTTTACCCTGAGCGATGGGGGAATAAGCAGTTACTACTACTCCATTTTCATCACAAAATTCCTTTAATTCTACCTGATTCAAGCTAGGATGGAACTCAACTTGATTATTATTTAACTCGACCCCGGATCTCAAAGCATCTTTAAGATGGTTAATTGTAAAATTTGAAACCCCAATCGCCCTGATTAATCCCGACTCTTTCAGCTCGTTCATCGCCTCCAGTGTTTCTTCTATAGGAACAGATCGATTTGGCCAATGTATTAAATATAAGTCTAAATATTCGGTATCAATCTCATCCAGTGATTTCTTGCAGGCATTCACTACCTGATCCTTTTTTAGATTCGTCATCCAGACCTTACTGGTCAAAAAAATGTCATCCCGCCTGACTCCTGAGTTTCTTATCGCCCTTCCTACTTCTACCTGATTGTCATAACTTTCAGCCGTATCTATATGCCTGTAACCGACACCTAACGCATATTCTACCGATCGGACACAGCTATCACCGTGAAGTTGCCAAGTCCCAAAGCCCAGGACTGGTATTTCAGAATTTTCATTGAGCTTAACCATCTTCATACTATTTTATTCTAAAGCTTGGCTATTTTTTTGTAAACAAAAATCTGTAATAGAAATGTAAGGATCAGCCTATTATAGTCAATCGGCCGTATATTTACTCACCATTCTAATCAAAACATCCAAATCAAATGGTTTGGGTAAAAACTCATTTATTCCATAACCCCCAACTGACCTTTCTGCATTTGGATGTGCTGAAAACATAATTATCGGCACTTCCTTGTTATCCGCTTCGGTTCTGATTTTTTTGGCCATTTCTCTACCATCTTCACCCGACAACAGATAATCCAATATTATCAAATCCGGCTTAAATTCATTCGCTACTTCCATTACTGCTCCACCTCGATTCAACGTTTCTACTTCAAAATTCTCCATTTCCATTGCCATCCTGACCGCTTCCAGAATTGCATCATCGTCATCAATTACTAAAATTTTTTTCATCATATTTTTTTCCTTTTACCTCGTCATCACCAATAAGTGGCAAGCTAAAATAAAAAGTTGAACCCTGATCTACTTGACTTTCAAACCAAATTTTACCATGGTGTTTTTTGACTATGCTCGATGCGATATGAAGTCCCATTCCCAGCCCTGGAAAAGTTTTGTCCTTTCCCTCATAAACTCTAAAAAACTTTTCAAATATCCTATCATGGCACTCTGACGGTATTCCCATCCCGTAATCCCTGACACTAATGACTACCTTCTTGTCCTCTTTTCTACTGCTTACAATAATTCTGTCTGAATTGGGAGAATATTTTGCCGCATTTATCAATAAATTTATCAGAACCTGCTGGATCCTGTCTTTATCAGCACACACACACTGCTTACTTTCCACCTTCATTATTATTTTATGCTTGAGCATATTGTCTTCTAATTCATGCACCGTATTTTTCAATAATCTATCCACATAGAATTTACTTTTCCTTAATTTCAATCCATTGGCTCCAATCTTAGACACATCAAGTAGTTGACTGACTAAATTTACCAACTTGTCTATCTGGTCATCAATTCGGCTCACATAACCCAGCGATCTTTCATCTTGCTCGATCTCCTTCTGTCGTTTTAACAATTCTGTAAATATTTTCATGCTGGTAATTGGAGTTTTTAGTTCGTGACTGGCTATACTGATAAAGTCGTCTTTCCTCTTGTCCAGTTCCTTACTGATTCTCAATTCTTCATCTTTTCTTCTTACTTTATCCTCTAATTCCTTATAATAATCCTGCAATTGCCGGCCCATTCTCTTTAAATCAACTCCCAACCGCCCGATCTCATCGTAAGATTTCGTTTTAATGTCGATAGTCAATTCACCTTCTGCCATTTTATTTGCTGCTGCGGATAACTCCAATACGGGCCGTGTTACTGTTCTTCTCAGGTAATAATATAAAGTAATTATCAAAAATATAGTCGATAAAATAGTTAAAATAATTATCTGATGAATACTGCCGACAACTCCCTGATGCAGATCGGACAGTCGGCTGATATTTTTTGAATTATAATTTGAAAGGTCTAACAGAGCAGCGTCGATATTCTCCGCTTTCACCAGCCAACGCCTGTATGTGTTATTGATTTGGTTACTGTCTTGCCTTCTTATTGAACCTACCAATTCATTTCGTACCTGTTCGGCTCCCTCAGCTATTTCTTTATATTTACCTATTAACTCCACGCCTCGGTCACTATCGCTTATCAAAGCCAATTTTTCCACTATGAGCTTTGATTCTGCCACGTCTTGCTCCATTGAGTTAATTACCGTTTCGTCCTCTTCAAATCTATAAGTTAATACTTTAGAATTTATTCTATTGCCCAGTTCGTTAAGCCTGGCCGAGAGACTATCTACTTCTTCAATTCGATTGCTATTTGCATTAAACATATTCTCATACCATCTTAAATTTATTGAAAAATAGGCAAAAATAAATATAAGTAACCCCTGCAACAGTATTATTGGCAAAAGGACCTTTTTTTCCAGGCTCAGGTACTTAAACCAGTCGTTAATTTTATCCAACACCAAAAAAGAATTATTTATGATTTTTCTAATAAATGGTGACATGGTCGGGTGATACTCTGTCTAAATAATTTGTATATATAACTTTTCTGAAATTTGGTACTTTTTTATCATAAACACCTTGTTGCACATACCAATCGGCCTCTCTTTCCAGCGATGTTAATAACAGATTATCCAAAGCAATTCTCCATTCAATCATATCCCACAGTTGACGCATCTCGTCTTTACTTACAGATTCTGTTTTTAAAGACAATATTTCCACAGCTTCTTCCTTATTATCTCCAATAAAATCCCTTGCTTTCAATAATCCTCTCAACAACATTTCAATTTTATTTTGATTATTTTCCACAAATTCACTTTTTCCGGCCAACACGGAAAATTCATTGACGAAATCCGAGCTGATTTCCACCACCTCATCCGGAGAAAACATTCTTTTAGTCCTGATCAATGATACATTCCACAATACGGCACCATCAACTTTTCCGTCAACAAATGATTTTGCCCCATCTTCATTCGGTAAATTCAATATTCTCACTTCCTCTAAATTTATATCGTTTGCCGACAGCAAAGAATGTAAAATATACTCTGCGGTTGTGCCTTCCTGAACTGCAATTGTTTTCCCCCTGGTGTCTTCGATATTATTTATTCCTCTCGTTCTGTTGGCCAACAGGGAAATTGTATTATAAGAAGAATGTAGTGTGGAAACTATATTTAATTGTTCGCCATCAAAAGAAGCTCTAACTATTGGTCCATTAAATACCGTTGCCAAGTCGGAGTTACCCTGAAGAACGTCATCCAAAGCGTCTTTGCCGGAAGGAAAATCCCGGTAAGTCACCTCCAACCCTTCATCAGCAAAATATCCTTTTGCTTGGGCCACGTAAATCAAGCCAAACACTGGCTGTTGTCCGTCCGCAATCGTAATTTTTTCTTTAGTTTTTACTTCTATCTTCTTTCTGGAAGGTTCGGGTGCACTAATATAGGCAGCCACCGCGAAAACAAAGATCAAAGATATAAACTTCAGAAAGCTTTTCCCTTTTTCCGTCATTTACTTTTGTTTGTCAAAACTTTACACAGCTCATCCCACAGTAAGAATAACTAGGAAAAGCTAGCTTGTTTATACCGAAATGTCGTTTTACCCCGACTCCCAATCAATATATGATCAATTCATAAGACCAATATCAAAATATCGTAAGGATAATGTAAGAGATAAAAGTTGCTCCTATCTCCGCCGGTACAGACGCTCTCTTTCCTCTCTGTCTTCTTGTAGATGTATTCTGGCCAAATCTCTAAGTTGTTCAGGAGTAACTCTTTTTATTAATGGCAACTGCTCTTCACTGGGATTCTCCACTTGCTTGGTTGTTATACCAGCCGCCAGTACCGGTTCAAAACCTTCCAAAACACCCTGACTCGCACATATTTCAACTCTCCTTCTTGCCATGACTGAAGTTAATTTATCAAACAACTCGGATTTTTGCAACCTTCACCATGGAATTTTACAAAAAAATCTTTTTTCTTATTCCTCTAAATATCCTCCTGGCGACAAACACCAATATCGGCATTATAGGTAAAATTCCTAATATTTTTACACCACTAAATTTATTTACTACCCCCTCTGCCTCAATCTTTCTCTTTTGAAATTCCTCCCGTGCCTCTCTTATTGCCCACCTTATCTTTATAAACAAAACACCCAACACCACCAAAAATAGCAGCCAGGTAGTCATAAAAATTATCCCCAAAATATAGAATATTTCCACCAGCTCCATCTATTAGCTCCTCCTCATTTTTCGTCTGATTCTATCGTAGTCTCTCTCCAGGTAATCACTCAATTTCTGAAGTTCATCTTTCGGCAAAACCCCCCCTCGTCTCATGTCATCAATACTATCTTTGACAGCTTGGAAATATTTATCTCGATCTATTTTCTCCACACCCCCTTTCAGGGCCGACAATCTTTTAATCACATCCTCCTTTACTTGTTGAATCTTTTCGCCAGCGTCCTGCGTTTTTTCACTGAATATTTCCTTGATTCGTTCTCTCTCGTCAGGATCGGTCATAACTCTTTTCAAATAGTTCGTTTTCTCTTCAATTTCGTCTTTTACTTTTTTTCTTGTTTCATCGGGCATGAACAGACTAATCAGCCAACCTGTAACTGCTCCCACCAAAAAGGCCACACCCACCTTTTTAGCTGTGTCTTCATCTCGGTACATATTTATCCCTCCATCAAATTACTAACAATTAATTTAACCTAGAATTAGGATAAAAAACCGAAATATGAATCTTGTCGGCAATTTGTAATAGTCGGGTAAGAATCGATATTGATCTTCTACAACCTT
>CAZIZX010000005.1:0-85785 GCA_964544275.1 uncultured Gammaproteobacteria bacterium | reverse complement strand
GAGTCTATTCGCATGGCGGAGCAAATATAACAACCTTCCAAGCTGGCGGCAACGTTGGCATCGGTACTACCAGTCCTCCTCAAAAACTTTCTATCGCCGGCAATACCACCTTCTATGGCAATATTTCCTATTGGGACTCCAACTCCGGAGCCAGTGGTACCACCGGCAATTGGATTAGAGGTAATTACGCCGCTGGTGGTACTAAAGCCGGAAGCAGCAATAGCTTCCAAATCCGATCCTTGTACGACGACGTAGTAATTCAAGCCGGAGATGGTGATAGCAACTTACGGGCCATCACTCTTAGATCAGGCACCGGAGCTTCAAACAGACTACTTACTCTAGCCACTAACGGTAATGTTGGCATCGGTATTGCTAGTCCCACCTCCAAACTCCACGTAGTTGGCAATGGTAACATTACCACCACCTTAACCGTTGGCAGTAATTTAACTGTAGGTGGGGGAACAATCAACAATCCCAGCAGTAGTTACCGCTGGGTTGGAGGCTCTAATTATAATACTTTTCATACACCCTCTGGATACATACAATTAGGCCCCTCAAACACTTCTGGCGCCCACATCTATACTGACAGAGACGTGTTCTTTTTCAATAAAGACATAACCTTAGTCGGTAACCCTTCCGCTATAAACGCATACAGCACCAACCCCCTCAGACTCAGAACCAACGGAGCAGATAGACTTACAATCCTCTCCAACGGCAACGTCGGCATCGGAATCACCAATCCAAGTTACAGACTCCACGTCAATGGCACACTTGGGGTAAGCGGGGCCACCACCCTTAGCGGGGCCTTGAACACTAACGGTATAGGCACTTTTGCTCACAAAATCTACGTTACCGACACCGCCAATCGTAGCTGGGGTAACCTGGTCATTCAAGGTAGAGTCTTCCAATCCAACAGCAATCTCCACTTTTCAGTCGCTGCAACTAGTAACTATATCGGTTGGGGTGTAGGCACCTACAACTCCGCCTCAGCTCCAGCAACCGGTAAACTTCATGGAAACGGCTCTGTCGAAGCCGTTGCTCTTAATCTCACCAACAACCCTGTTTCTACTGCCTCCTGCTACGTCAGCGGCACAGGAACAAGAGAATGTACAGCTACCTGCCCAGCTGGAACCTATGTCATATCCTGCGACCACAACGGAACCAACGAACAAGGTAAATCTTACTTCTCAGGTAACGGCTGTTACGGTTCCTACACCTACAACTCAGGCTCTCCTAACATGACAGTTTACGCCCGTTGCGCCTTTTAAACCATGAACAAACTAATTAAACTAACACTAACAATTCAAATTCTCCTAACAACAATCTTAATTGTTCCAGGTAAAACCCTTGCTCAAAATCAAACAACTTATACCTTCAATTTATCTGGTCAACCTCACCCTGCTACAGCCCAGGAAACTCTCTTCGTTACCTTCGAAGACAACAATAATGACATAATTTGGCAACTTGAATATTCCCACGACGACACCTCTGGCAACCTAATTACCCATAAAGCCTCTCTCAGCCAACCAATCCCCAACTCCATCACAACTGCCCAAAAAATAAAATTCTGTCTACAACAATACTCTCCTAACTTCAAAAACGTCGGCCATGAACAATGCACCACCCAGAACCTGCCAAACAACTGGTACAACACCAATCTAATTTTTAACTTCGAAAGAAAAAATATTACAAACGTTTCAACTGAAGCATTAAACGACACTGTTCCCAACCCCACACTAATCGGTGACCTGGCTGAATTTATGTTTTCTCAGTACGAAATCCAAAGCGGAGAAATTGTTACTATTGACAGAAACCTCAGTCAAGCTGTCAAGAAAACTGATAAGCCATATGATCCCGCCATGATTGGTGTTATCTCTAGCGATCCTACCATCTTACTAAACAAATTGTTAGCAGGTCAAAAAAGAGAATTCCATCCACCCGTCGCTCTTCAAGGAAGAACTTATGTCCAAGTTTCCAATATAAATGGCCCCATCCACACAGGAGATCCAATTACCTCCTCATCCATTCCTGGTGTCGGCATGAAATCTACCGGACCGGGATTTATTCTAGGAAAGGCCCTGGAAAACTTCAATGGAAGTAACGCTGAAACTTGCAAGCACTCACCTCAATATCAATGCGGCAAAATAATAGTCTTCCTTGGCACAACTTGGTACGACCCAGATACTTCCATCACCCAAACCGGCCAAATCTATATCGATTACAACATTTCCGAATCAATTATGGCTGGATTGGGTTATTCCGGCTCAAAAAATGAAATCGAAACTGCTACTTATCGCCTTACTGATTCACTGGGCAATACCATCTCTCGCATTGGCCAATTCAGCCAATTAGCTGCTGCCAAAATTCAAACCGGCCTCCTCTCCGCCAGAAACATCGTCACCCAAAACATTATCAGTGACACTTCCATCTCCAAAAAAACTAAAACCAGCATTATCTCTCCTCTCTCTGACCTCTCCGATACTATTGTCATTGACGGCAAAACCAAGATTAACAACGACCTAACCGTCCAAGGCAACACCGCCATTTCCGGCAGTCTCTCTGCCACCAATGCCTCTATTACCGGCACTCTCTATGTTGACAACCTTATCTCCCGCGACGGCTCTATCACTGAAGTTATGGCCAGCAAAATCTCCTCCCTTCGGGACGAAATCAAAAATCTTATTTCTTCTGACTCCACCCCTTCCGGTATCCCCACCTCCCCGCTTCTGGCCGAATCCGAAAATTGGTCATCCTACATCTCTTCCGAATCTGCCCAAATCAACGGTAGCCTATCTCTCTCCAACAATCTGGTCGTCGGCGCCAAGCTAACAGTTCTGGGTGACACGCAGTTGGGCAATGCCTTCATCGCTGGCACCTTTGCCGCTGGTGAAGTCGCCATCCGTGACAACTTTATCGAAACCACTAACACCGCTCTCTATATCCAGCCATCCGGTCTGGGCTCAATTCACCTCATGAGCGACACCCTAGTTATCGCCGACAACGGCCAAGTCATAATCAACGGAAATCTGCATCTAAACGGTGACTTAACCGCTCAAAACGCTTCATTTACTGGTTCTCTCATTGGTAATCTCCTGCAAGCCTCCGAAGCCAGTATCTCCGGTACTCTTCTCGCCGGCAATGTTGCCACCGGCGAAATCTCAGCCGACAAAATCAACATCGCTACCGAATCGGCTACCACCATCATTGCCGAATCCGGCTTTGCCCAGTTAGCCACTTCATCCGCCCAACTAGCCACCAATGCTACCGCCGGCACCTCTACTCTCCCTGCCGGCAAAACCGAAATTGTTATTTACAATCAAAAGGTCACTTCTTCCTCCATAGTCTATCTCACTCCCGCCGGCTCCACTGACAACCAAGTCCCTTATATCAAAACCAAATTTATCTCTCCCACCCCCACTCCCGAAGGCAGCTCTACCGACAGTCAGTCCTATTTCACCATTGCTCTCGACCAACCACTCCAATCCGACCTGAGCATTAATTGGTGGATTATTAATTAGTTTCCTACTAATATAAATATATGCCCCAAGATTTAAGCCCGGAACAAGTCCAGAAACTCTCCAATCTGGGAATAAGCTTCAACTCCGATACTCCACCAAAAAACCCAACCAAATCTACTTTAAACCCTGTCATACCATTACTCTCTATATCGGGAATCACCCTGCTTTCCTTTAGCGGCTTGGTCCTATTCAAGACCAAAAGCACCAGTAACCAAACTATTTCCCCTGCCGCTTCACCACCCGTTCAGGATAATACCAAAATCACCCCCACACAAGTACCAAAGTCTATCCAACATTATCTTTTAGCATCACAACAATATTTCTCCCAGGCCCTCCAGTCCCAACAGTCCGAATCGGAAAACCAGGAAAAAATTGCCAACCTTCTTAACCAGTCTATCCTCTCCGCCACTACTGCCATCAAAGAATTTCCCCAAGATTACCGTGGTTACCACCAACGTGCCCGTATCTACCAAAGTCTGACTGATTCCAAGCCCGAATTCCTCTCTCACAGCCTCGCCGACCTCACTCAAGCCGTTCAAATCAACCCGTCATCGGCTGAAATTACCCGCGACCTGGCTGCTCTTTTCGCCAAAAAGGGCGATGTCCAAAACACTCTTTTATATTTAAATAAAACTGTTGCCCTCGAACCGACCAAAGCCCAAAACTTCTACGACCTGGCCAAAATCCAGCAACAAACCGGTCTCTTACCTCAGGCCCTTGACACTTACAACCAACTCCTGCTTTTAGTTTCCGACCAAAGCCAAGTCAACCAGATCAACGCTGAAAAAACAGCCCTGGAAAACCTGTTAGCCCAAAATCCCAACCCGCCAACGGCTCAACCATCGCCCTTTAATCAGCCAACCCCTTCACTTATTACTCTCCCCGACGATCCTCCCACCCTCCAAGCCCTTGATTTAGCTTCCACCGGCCTAATCATCGCCTCTCCTGAAAACAAGAAAACTATTCAGATTGACAACCTTGTCGACAGCAACTCTCTCTCCGGCCAAAGCATTCTCCCCCAGGGTTCCAAAGAAATCACCCTCTCCAATTCCAATCTTACCTCCGACTCTCAGGTTTACGTCACTGTAATTCAAGGGGGCAAGAACCTAAACTTACAAGTTCTCTCTAAATCACCCAACTCCTTTATCGTCGGACTCGACTCATCTGCTCCTCAAAACATCCACTTCAAATGGTGGATAATTAATTAAGTTCATTCACAACACCTTCCTGCACCTCAGTTGGTATAGCTGTTGGTACGATTGTTGGCAACGGCGGCTCAAGCTCTTCTACTGGCACATTCACCCTTTCCTCTTGTCCCATGGTTGGCAAAGGATCGGCAGTTCGAAGTGTTTCCGACTCTCCTTCTTCTGCTACCTGCTGGGCCTCCAGCTCTTCCTGCTGCTTGATCGCCTCGTCCATCTCTTTTTTCCATACCGCCAGTTCTTCATTCGCTTTCTCAAAGTCTGTCGAATCGGCCGGCACTAACGACACCGCTTGAGCCAATCTCTGATACGCTTCTCTGATCTTGTTCATCATCTTGGCCGTATAAGCCCAGTTGTACCAGCCATTAGCAAAATCACCCTTGTTAGTTACTACCTGTTCAAACACTCTGTCCGCATCCTCAAACCTGTTGGCCGCATATAGTAATCCCCCCAGGTCCAATTTTAATAATGGATTTACTGGGTCCAATGCCGCCGCCTGTTGGTACGCCTGATAACTCCAGTCAGCCGCTCCGTCCACTACCCCCACCAAAGATCTGTAAATTACAGCCAAATTAGCCCAATAATTAGAGTTTAAATTGTCCAGTGAGATTGCCGCCTGAGCTTCTCTTACTGACTGCTGCACCAGCACCGACGCCTTTTCCTTATCTTCTTCGCTCAACTCTTCCACTCCCAGCAAACTTTGCGCCAATGCCAAATTTGTCTGAGAATAAGTTCTTCGGTATTCACCCGCATATGGGTTCCGGCCAATGGCTTTAATTTGTAAATCATAAGTCCCACCTCCATCGTTACCGGCCGCCGCTACCAATGATTGTCTAAAAAAATATTCACCACTTACTATTCTCATCGACCAGAAACCGGCAACACCTACCATCACTAGAACCAACAGGCTTGCCAAAACCGGCATAATATTTAAATTATTCTCGCCCACGTTCAACTGTAATTTCACTTCTTTTGATTCGCTTAATTTAAATGTCGCCGCCCAAACCAGCAAAAACAACCCCACCATATTAATTGGCAACAGCAAAACACTCAAAAGCAATAGCCCTACCAGCCAAAAATCCGCCCCCAATTTTCTCTTCCTCAACCAACCGGAAACCATTAACAGTACTGCCAAAAGCCCCCCTACTCCCAACTCTGTCCACAAATGGAACACTCCCATGGAAGAATCAGCAAACACCATTGACCAATATGGACCAGCATTATAACTCGCCGGTCTGAACAACGTAAAAGCCCGAACAAAATTACCAATTCCCACCCCAAAAAAGGGATGCATCTTTAATGTTTCCACTGCAATCACCCAAGCACTACCACCATCCAGAATTACCCATCCCGTGCTAATAATCTTATAAACATCCAGCATTAACACCAGTCCAAACACCACCGACATTATTGCCTCAGGAATATAACTTTCTTTTTTCTTCAATTTTGTCACCAGTCTCCTGATCCACTCAAACACCAAAAGAAACAATATCGCTATCTCGGCAAATAATGACCCCGCCAAAGACCACCCTTGTCTGATCGACAACACTGGATTCTCACTGGGGATATTAATCGGCAATTTTACGTTTGGAATCAAAAACACTATCATTGAAGTCAAAGCCAGCACTACTCCGGCAGCCGTCAACACCAACACTTGTCTTTCTACTTGCTTTTCGCTCTTTACCTGAAGCCAAATAAATACCCACGCCCACAAAGCCACCAAAGTTCCCAGACCCATCGGCTCCATCACCGATCTCATCCGCACCCCGGCAGGCAACTGAAACCAGCCAATCGCCGACCATATCACCAACAAAGTTACCATCCAAAATAACCTGCTTGTTTTTATTGAACTTCTTTTTTCCAAAAGCATCGCTCCTACCCAAATCAACAACCCCAACATTGCTCCCACACCCAAAATCCAGTTTTTCCCAAAACCAAAAACGTCAACTGTTGTTGGCAAAAATGACAGTGGAAACAAAAAAATAAAAGCCAGACTGTAAATTTTTAATACTTTTTTCATAAAATCAGGATAACAATTCCCCTCTCTTTTAACAACAACAACCGATCCTTTTTTACCGCACATTCTCTGGACTATACCTTCTCTCTCAGAACTCTTCACCTTTTTTACTTCAATACTGTCAATGGATCCATATTACCCCCCGGACCCTTTACTTCAAAATGCAAATGAACCCCTGTCGATCTTCCAGTACTTCCCATTGTTCCCAATCTCTGCCCTTGACTTACCCGATCTCCAGCCTTTACCACAATTGACCCATGGGCCATATGAGCATAAAGTGTTGAGTATCCGTTACCATGGTCAATTACCACAAAATTTCCATAACCACCGTTGTTCCACCCAGCCTGCGTCACCGACCCTCCTTGCGAAGCCAAAATCCCCGGATTGTCCGACGAGGCAATATCCACCGCCCGATGGTACCAATAATATCTCTGAGAGATTTTTCCTGTTGTCGGCCACATAAAGCTGCCCTCTCCCACCACTCCCGGAATCGGGGCCACACTTCTGGAAGCTACGTACCTGGCCGTGTCAATCACCACCTCCTTTGGCTTAATTCCCTCTGGAATAAATATATCCTGTCCTGCCGCCAAAGTAAAAGTCTCGTCGTCTACAAAGGTGTTGAATGGATAATCGATAATTGTCTGGGGTTCCGTCTGATACCTTTTGGCAATACTGTAAACCGTCTCTCCTCTCTTCACTGTGTGCTGAATACCCGTCTCCGGCAATATTCTCAAAATCTGGTTTACTTTGATCGCGTCCACCGTCTTTAAGTTGTTTTCCCAGACTATAGTGTCAATCGACACATTAAACTTCCGGGCAATCGACGACACTGTATCCCCTTCTTTCACCCGATATTCTGTAATCTCACCCTTGGGCAACATCGAAATCTGAGTATCCGCCCCGCCAATCCCGTCCGCTGCCATAATCAAATAGTTACTTCCGCCCGTGTCACTTCCCCTGTTACCAATAATATCCTCAATCTTCCCCGAAAAAACTATCGCCAAAAACGACAGCACCGCCATACTCAAATTGACAAAACTCTGAGAGAACCTGCCTCTTTGTCGGTACATTAACTTGGTCGTCCCCCCCTTCACTACTCCCATCCATCCCAAAAAAACTCTCCCTACATTCAACCAGAAAATCGCCTGGCAGGAAAAAAACTCCCTTACCAGCTCAAGCTCTACTTCAATATATTTTTTATTGATTGCCATAAAGAGCGATAATCTATTTTACCAGCTTACCTTCCCTTGCCAACCTTCATCAAAAACTCTTCATTGCTCTTGGTCTTACTCATCTGCTCGATTATCATCTCCGTTGCTTGATTTTTGTCACCTACAGCATCAAACATTCGTCTGATAGCAATTATCTTCGACAGCACTTCCTCCTCCAGCAACAATTCTTCTCTCCTCGTCCCCGATTTTAATATGTCAAAAGCCGGGAAAATCCTTCTCTCCGACAAATCCCGATCCAACCTTAGTTCCATATTCCCGGTTCCTTTAAACTCCTCAAAAATCAGATCGTCCATTTTCGAGCCAGTATCCACCAAAGCTGTTCCGATAATTGTCAAAGATCCTCCGTTTTCAATATTTCTAGCTGCTCCAAAAAATCTTTTTGACGGATACAAAGCTGCCGGGTCAAATCCGCCCGACAACGTTCTTCCTGAGGTCGGAATGGCCAGATTATAAGCCCGGGCTAACCTGGTAATCGAATCAAACACCACAAAAACATCCTTCCCTAATTCCACCAGTCTTTTGGCTCTTTCCATGGCAATTTCTGCCGCCCGCGTCTGCTCTTCCGGCCTCTGGTCAAAACTTGAGGCCACCACTTCACCTTTAATAAACCTTTGCATGTCAGTCACTTCCTCCGGCCTTTCTCCGACCAACACTGCCATTAAATGAGAATCAGGGTAATTTTGGGCTACTCCGGCCGCAATTTCTTTCAACAAAGTCGTCTTCCCCGCCTTCGGTGGGGACACCACCATCCCTCTTTGGCCCAAACCAATCGGACAAAACAAATCCATTATTCTAGTCGACAAAACATCCTTCTCCGTTTCCAGTCTTACTAATTTTTCTGGATATATCGGTACTAAATCTCTAAATTCTGGCCTTCTCTGCGTACTGGCCAGATCCATCCCATTCACCTTGTCAATCCTGACCATACCCCAATACTTTTCGCCTACCTTAGGTGCTTTGGCATAACCGGTTATCATATCTCCCGGTCTTAAGTTATATTTTCTAATCTGCATTGACGCCAAAAATGAGTCTTTGAAGCTAGGTGTAAATTTAGGCCGGACAAACCCTTGTCCATCGCCCATCACTTCCAAAACACCACTAATTGCCTCCACCACCATATTATTCTGGGTCGACTGCACCCGATTCACCGCCTCCACTCTGTTTGTTTCTGTTTTTTTGATAACTTTATCCGCGCTATTAACTACATCCTGATTTTTTTTCTGCATTTGATGACTAATCTATAACATTAATGAAATTTTTCTCGCTTGGTTACTACTGTTGGGATCATTTATGAAACACTTAAGAAAACCGAAAAATGGGAAACTTTTGCAAACTCATGACTATTCTATAACCAAATTGATTTTTTGTCAAATTTCCTTTCCAAAAACAGTGTTGAGAATAGCAGACCTGCCCCCTCTGCTACTCTCAACACTATCTCCAAGTCAACTTGACTTTTAACAACAAAGCGTTTATTTTTAAAAGTGAAGAAACAACGCTATACGTGTTCCACCTGCTTTGAGAATATCGATAACGTTGTTTCTTTTTTTTAAATTGCTTACATCAAGATCAACCTGCCCCGAAGCTTTGCCATCTGCTTAATCTGGCCTTCCCCGTCATAACCTTTCTTGCTCTTACTTTTCTTACCTCCTGTTAACTTTTTCCAGCTTATTTTTAGCATTAAGAAAATATACCACCGCTTTTTTGTTTTGTCTATATCCTATAAATTTTTAGTCTTCAATTTATGTCAATCCTATATTTTTATATATATAGTATATTAGCCTCAAAATCACCAACTTTAAACACTTCTCAACATCATGTGGATAAATAACCAAAAAGTTGACTTCACTACCGGCCCCAAAACAAACGATTTCTCCTAGCCCCGAACCAGAGATTTCAATTCTCTTATACTTTTTATAATTACTGCTTTTCTGCCTAAACTTTCGGCTTCTTTCTGCCTTTTTTCAATTCCTCGTATCTTCTTTACCTCCCCCAACAAGCTCACCTCTCCTACGTAAACGTTCTGTTTTGGTAGAGCTATGTTTTTGTACGAACTCCACATTGCCGCTACTATCGCCAAATCCGCCCCGGTATCCTCCACTCTCACTCCTCCGGTCACCGACACAAAAACATCCTGGTTGTACAAAGGTATCCCTAAAATTTTTTGGGCCACCGCTACCAAAAGTTGTCCCCGGTTATAATCAATCCCGCTAAATACTCTTTTGGGCATCTGGCCAAAACTCTCGGTTACCAAAGCTTGAATTTCCAGACAAAGAGGTCTCGTTCCTTCCATTACTATTGTTACCGCCGCTCCCACTTTACTTTCTAATCCTTCCACCAAACTAATCTCGTCGCTTTTAATTTCTCTCAGTCCTTTTTCTTCCATCTTAAACACCCCCACCTCGTCTGTCGATCCAAACCGATTCTTCACTGCCCGCAAAATTCTTAAATCACTATTCCTCTCTCCTTCAAAATACAAAACACTATCAACCATATGCTCCAGCAACCTCGGCCCGGCAATATCCCCCTCCTTGGTTACGTGTCCCACAATAAACATCGACACCCCTTTTCTTTTTGCCACCTCGATCAACCGAAACGTCGATTCCCTGATTTGGCCCGGAGACCCGGCACCTCCCGTCGCCAACTCGGTACTCATCACCTGAATTGAGTCAACCACCACCAAATTGTACAATTTATTTGTTCTTTCCAAAAACTCAACAATCTCCTCTACTGAATTTGTACCTAATATATCGAAATTATTAGCATCTAGCTTTAGCCTGCTTACTCTCATCCCAATTTGTTCCGCCGATTCTTCTCCGGCCACGTATAATCCCCCTAAACTACCAACCAACTGCGTCAACAAAGTACTCTTCCCGATCCCCGGCTCCCCTGAAAACAAAACCACTGAACCTCGAACAATTCCTTTACCCAATACCCTATCAAATTCCGATATTTTAGTTGATATAACCTTACCAACAGTATGGCTATTATTACCCAGTTTTCCCAAATTAACCACCTCGGTTTTCATCATCGTCTTCGGCCCATTCCTTCTTCCTGTTCCGCTCTTTTTTTGGTAAGCCACCTCCTTCAAACTGTTCCATTCTCCACAAGCACTACACTGTCCTTGCCATCTTGAATACTCATTCCCACAATTGCTGCATACAAAAATCGATTCTTTTACCTTGGCCATTCCTAATTATATCTTAACTCTATCGAGAATCTTTCGTCCTAGCGCCTCTAGTAAAGTCCATCAAAAAAGCCCCTCAAATTAGGGGCTTTTTTATATACATTTCTTCCTATTTGTAAATTACCTGTTTTTTGTCAGTCACCACCAATCCCAAAGAAATTTTTCTCTTCTTCACATCCACGCTTTCTATATAAACCTGGACCTGATCCCCTTCCTTCAAACTAGCCCCACCCATCAACTTTGATACGTGGACCAAGCCCTCAACTCCGGTCTCCAATTTCACCAAAGCCCCAAAGTTAGCTACTCTCACTACCACCCCCTCCAATTCTTTATCCTTAGGATATTTCTCTTCGATATTTTCCCACGGATCAACGCTCAATCTTTTAATTGAAAACTGCAATCTACCCTCTTCCTTATTAATCAACTTAACTCTGATTTTATCTTTGGCTCTAAACATGGAAGTCACATTCTCCACCTTCTCCCAGGAAATTTCAGAAATATGCACCAACCCTTCCAAAGTTAGTTTTCCTTCTTTTTCGCCCAATACTATTTTCACAAAAATACCAAAAGGCTCTACTCGAACCACTTCGGCCTCAAACTCTCCTCCGATCTCCAAACTTTCAATGGCACTCACTTCTTCTCCCACCTTCGTCGGCTCGGATACTAATCTTTCCGAAAATACCAGCCTGTTCTTTGACTGATCCACTTCTAACACTTTAGCTTTTATCTTTTTCCCCAGCATTTTCTCCGGATCGCCATCATACTTGGCTCCAATTTGAGACCCGGGAATAAATCCAAAGAAGCCAAAAGGCGCCACCACCACTGCCCCACCTCTATTTAATTCCTTGGCAAATACGGTCACTTCCATACCGTTTTCTTCTTTATCCTTAAAAAAACTCCATCCGTATCCAGACGCCGCTCCTCTAATTGATACTAATATCTGGCCCTTATCGTTTTCCGGAGATTTAACCTGAACTTCAATTTCATCACCCACCTTTAAATCGGCAATATAATCTTTTACAAACTCATACTCCTTGCTGGCCACAATTGCATCAGTTTTACCTCCGATATCGATATAAATAGCTTTATTCTTGATTGCGTTAATTTTTCCTTTTACTTCCTGTCCTTTCTTAAAACCAAACAGTTCTATCCCTTCCGCAGCCAAAAGCTCCTCCATTGATAGTATCTGCTTATCCTTTTTTATTTTTACTTTTTTTGCCATAATTTGTCGGCCTCAGGCCCAAAAAAAATCCCGTTTATTCGGGATTTAACAGGGTCTACTCTCCCTTTTAAAAAGAGAGTCACACCCCAAAATAAACTTATAATTATAGTACCCAAACCTGTCTTTAACTTTTAGTTTCTCAATTCCGGCCATGACCTATTTTCAGTCCGATCTGCATCGGACCTATTGTCAGTGCTGGAACGTTTCACTTCTCTGTTCGGAATGGGAAGAGGTGGTTCCACCCCGCTCTGATGACCGGAATTGAAAAACTAAATATAATCCTTGGCCCCTAAATTGAGTTGCCCTACCCGGATCTCTAGTAACAAAGTGCTATTACCAAAGAGCCGTATTTATTGAAAAATTTCTTCGATCTATCCTTTGCTTAGCTTAATCCCTCACGGGACTTACACACGCAAAGTGTTAACCGGTAGTCTCCCGGCGATCTTCCTTCCTTCCTTTCGGTCAGAATACGATTCCTTATCTTAGGGTCAGTTTCCTGCTTAAGATGCTTTCAGCAGTTATCTTATAAGAACGTAGCTACCCAGCGATGCCCCGGACGGGACAACTGGCACACTAGAGGTTCTCTCATCTAGGTCCTCTCGTACTGTAGATGAATCCCTTCAAGAATCGAACGATTACTGTGGATAGAGACCGAGCTGTCTCGCGACGCTCTGAACCCAACTAACGCAGCGCTTTAATGGGCGAACAGACCAACCCTTGGCCCCTTCTTCAGGGCCAGGATGCGCCAAGTCGACATCGAGGTGCCGAACCGCATCGTCAATATGAACTATCGGATGCGACTAGCCTGTTATCCCCAGAGTAGCTTTTATCCAGTAAGCCCGTGCCCATACCAGTGGGTCACGAGGATCACTAAAACCGTCTTTCGACCCTGATCCAGATATCAAATTGTTCTGGACCCCCGAATAATTCGGGGCTCGACTAGTGAGTCTCGCAGTCAAGCCAACTTATACTTTTGCACTTACAGTCCGATTTCTTGCCGGACCAAGTTGACCTTTGTGTACCCGCGTTACTTTTTAGCAGGTGCCTGCCCCAGGCAAACTAGCAACCATACACTGTCCTCCTCCGAGTTGCATCGGAGCAAGTTAGACTTAAAAATGGCAAAGGGAGGTGTTCCATTGGCGCCCGAAGGCTCCCTCCTACGCTCGACAATCACCATATTCTTACCAATGTAAAGATCCAGTAAAGCTTCATGGGGTCTTTTTGTCCTACAGTAATTAAACGGCATCTTCACCGCTCTTTCAATTTCACTGGATAGATGATCAAGACAGTTGCACGGTCGTTAAACCTTTCATACGCGTCGGAACTTACCCGACAAAGGACTTCGCTACCTTAGAACAGTTAGAGTTACTGCTGACGTTCACTAGGGCTTCAATCATAGGCTCATCCGATAAATCGAAATCACCCACTCATTTAACCTTCTAGCACCGGTCAGGTTTCGGCCCCTATACATCCCCTTACGGGTTAGCAGAGACCTGTGTTTGTGGTAAACAGTCGCCGTGCAGTCTTTTGTTGTAACCCGATTGTTGCATCGGGCAGGGCATCTCGCAAAGCTTACGCCCAGATAATTTGCCAAGTTCCTTAATCATCCTTCTTCCAATCACCTTAGTCTACTCGACTTATCCACCAGTGTCGGTTTTGGTACGAATTTCCTACGCTCTAGTTGCGACAATTTTCTCGGATAGATGGAGACAATCTAATTGTCCGATCACTCGGACTCTTATTCGCGCTTCGCCTTAGAACGAAAAGGCGGATTTACCTACCCCTTCTAGCTATACGCTTAAACGGCCGTATCAGATGACCGCTAAACCTTCCACCCATCGTCATGCCCCAACTTAAAACGAACATAAGAAAGGACCGGAATATTAACCGGTTATCCATCCACTACGCCAGCACTACACTGGCCTCGTGTTAGGATCGCCTAACCCTCAGACGAACAACGTAGCTGAGGAAACCTTGGATATTTCGGTGTGAAGGATTCTCACCTTCATTTCGTTACTCATGCCTGCATTCTCACTTCTAGCAACTCCAGCCCTTCGCTTTCGCGGGACCTTCGCCGTAGCTAGAACGCTCTCCTACCAATCAATTCCGATAAATCGGAACCAATTCTCCACCTTCGGTGTTATGTTTTAGCCTCGTTACATTTTCGGCGCAGATTGCCGGCCCCTTACGGGGTCGAACAGTGAGCTATTACGCTTTCTTTAAAGGATGGCTGCTTCTAAGCCAACCTCCTGCCTGTCTTAGGCAATCCACTACCTTTCCCACTTAACATAAACTTAGAGACCTTAGATGAGAGTCTGGGGTCTTCCCCTTTTGCCCGGCCAGCTTAGCCCGGTCGGACTGACTGCCAAGCTTAACTTTACGGTATTCGGAGTTTGGTTAAATGCCCTGGCTTGCGCCAGAAACATTCATCCAGTAGCTCTACCCCCATAAAGAAACACTTGACGCTATACCTATATATATTTCGGAGAGAGCCAGCTATTTCCTGTTTCGATTGGCATATTACCCCTAACCACAAGTCATCCGATACTTTTGCAGCAGTAAACGGTTCGGGCTTCCCGCCAACTTTCATTGACGTTCACCCTGCTCATGGTTAGCTCAACAGGTTTCGGGTCATCTCCAATTACCTAATCGCCTTATTCAGACTCGCTTTCGCTCCGCCTTCCCCTGTTTAACAGGGTTAAACTTGATAATTGAAAATACTCGCAGGCTCATTCTTCAATAGGCACGACATCATCCCTTACGGGACTTTGTCTGTTTGTTAGCAAATGGTTTCAGATCTATTTCACTCCCTTACTCAGGGTGTTTTTCACCTTTCCCTCACGGTACTAGTTCACTATCGGTCCGCTAAAGTACTTAGCCTTGGAGATTGGTCTCCCCAGATTCCCACGGCATTTCGCGTGTCCCGTGGTACTCAGGTATCCGACCTCAACTCTACTTAATTTAGAATACGGGACTTTCACCCTCTTCGGTTCACCATTCCAGATAATTCTCTTATCTTTCAAGTTGATTATGTCAGACCCTACAACCCCCCTTGCGGGGTTTGGGCTATTCCGTTTTCGCTCACCGCTACTAACGGAGTCTCTACTGATTTCCTTTCCTTCGGGTACTTAGATGTTTCAGTTCCCCGACTTACCCACCCTGATATAAATATCAGGGTCATCCGACATTGCTATCGGACAGGTTTTCCTATTCGGACACCGCCGGATCATAGCTTGTTGACAGCTCCCCGACGCATATCGCCGTCTTCCGCGTCCTTCATCGGCTTTAGCGACCCAGGCATCCACCATTTGCTTCAGTGAAATTTTCCAATAAATTTAGGCAACTCAATTTAGTTGCCAAGATTACTTAGTTAAAAAGACAGATTGTTAATGTGCTAAAACGTCTGATTTATCAAAATCAATCCGTTTTAATTCAATATACAGTCAGGATACATTTCTTCAATATGTATCCAATTCTATATATTTTCAAAGTACTTTTAGTAGCTAATGTCCTGCGGTGGTGGACCTGGGGAGATTCGAACTCCCGGCCCCCTCGTTGCAAACGAGGTGCTCTAACCAACTGAGCCACAGGCCCAAAAAACAAAAAACCGAAAGCGCTTGCTTTCGGCCTCATCCCACTCAAGTTTATACCTACCTCTTTTTTCTCAGTTTTTGGTAATCTTTTCTTTTTTTGGCCTCTAGCATTCGCAAGTGTCCTATTTTACCCAAAAGTCAAGCACGAGTCAATCAGCAATTTAGTTGCTCTTTTTAAATAATTCCAACCAAAAATTCTTATCTTCTCCTTCGTAACCCAAAGCCCAAAACCCTACTCCTCCCACCTGTAATTGTTTCGCCAAATCCAACTTCACCTTCAGGCTGTCCATATCTTCATAGTAAATCTGGTGGATATCACCCTCTTTCTCGTACCATAGCCAAGGTGTCATTGACACCTCATCATACCCTATTATAACATTTTCTTGCCCATCTTTCAACTCTTTTACCCTTCTGTAACTTGCCATCACGCTCCATTTTCTCGTCTTTGACCGAAAATCAGCGCTCTCCGTCTTCCACTCATAACCATACAAAGGATAAGCCATCACTATTTTCTCTTTCGGCAATCCGGTTTCAACTATTTTTTGGGTAATTTCCACCAAATTTCTTTCTCCCGGGCTCGAACCAATTGGGGCCACCGGTCCTGCTCTAACCGAACTTGGTCGGTGAAAATCATAAGCCATCACTATCAAATCGTCCACCACCGTCATCAGTTCATTTAGTCTTCCCGTATTACCCTTTATCACCGTATTGGCAAATACATCCAAACTTATCACCCCCACCCCCGACTCTTTAAGCTCTCTCAAAAACTCAACAAATCCAGCTTCCAACACTGCCCCCGGATCTCTCTGGTATTCAAAATCAACATTTACCCCGTCAAATCCTTCTTCTTCAACTACTGCCTTTACCTGTTTAATCATATTCGCCCGGGCTGATTCACTCCCGATTAGCTTTATTAATTTTTCATCTCCAAACTGCTTAATCCCCAGAATATTCTTGCCCCCACACTCTTTTATTCTCCTTTTTTGCTTCACATAACTTTCCGATTTTATCCTTTTCCCTTGAACATCCCAAACCAAGTTTCCCTCCTCGTCCACTTCAACTCCCAAAAATATCAATTCGTCCACTTCATTGCAGTATTGCAGCGTCTTTCCTACCATCCAGGTCGGCAAAAAACCCACTACTTTATAATCTCTTTCAAATTTATTCTGCCTGTCACCCAACACCAAAGGACTCAACAAGTCCATCTTACCCCCAAATCTCCAATATCCCAACCCCACCAACACCGCCGCCGCCAGAATAACTTTCCTTATTAACAACCTAGATATTCCTTAAACTTCTTAAACCCAACTTGATCGTCCTCCATACATTATCCACACTCCCAAACACAATCAGTGCCAAGGCAGCTGTCAAACCCACCACTCGAAAAAAATTCCATTTTTTCATTTCATTTATTGATTAATTCTAGATTACAACTCGAGTGTGGGCAATGGAGAACTCGAATCTCCGACCCCCGTCTTATCAGGACGGTGCTCTAACCAACTGAGCTAATTGCCCAAAACTGACAAAGACGAATTATTATAACAGGATTGGCCACAAAATCCTATTTGTTCTTTTTCAAATATGCCGCTAAATGTGAAACTATTTCCCCTGGCACATCTATCCCGGTTACTTCCATAAACCGGGAATAATTTGGCGTTTTGTTTACTTCCCAGAACATAGGTGTTTCGCTTTCCTTCCTATAAACCATGTCCACCCCGGCTATTTCAATTCCACAGGCCCTCGCCGCCCTCGCCGCCAACTCTAAATCTTTTTCAGGTAACTCTGTCTTCGTAAACACATTCTTAAGTTGGCTATTTTCTCCAACCGCCCTCTTCATCACTCCCAAAACCTTCTTCCCTACTACCATTACTCGATAATCTTCAATATTTTCCACGTATTCTTGCAACATATATATCTGTCCTTCATTTTTTACCCTTAAAACACAATTTTCCCATCGCTTATCCCAATCGGCATTACTATAAAATTTAAACACCTGCGACCTCCTGTCTCCCTGACTTCCCTTCAGGATCATTGGATATTTAAACAATTTGTCCGCTCTTAACCGAAGCCAATGCAAATCTCCCATTACAGTTTTGGGTACTGACAGCCCGTTTTTCGCCAAAGTTTTCACTTGATACACCTTGCAGATATCTGTTGGCCTTCCCGTTTTTACAATCGGGTCCACCACTACTGTCTTGTCGTCAATAGCGTCAACAATCACTCCAATTTTTTCCCAATGATTTTTCGCTGTCCGGAAAAATATCACTCCATAGTCAGCCAGCTTCCTTCCCTTCCCCAGCTCAATCTTCACTCTATCCCCCGAAACTCTATAGCCAACCTGTTTGTAATTAATTAAATCTAAGCTCACCCCCTGCCTCTCCGCCGCCAGTTTAAGTGCTTCTACTTTTGAATTTAACTTTCCGCCAAAAAACACTCCGATCTTTTTCATATCAAGTTTTTACCACAAAATCCTGTAAATCTCTCCTTCCAATCAAGAATTTTGCTCTTAATTTCTTCCTATCCGCCACATTAATGGCCGACGTAATTCTTTTACCTTGCAACCAAAAAGTCAATTCCACCACCGGCCTCCTCACTCCTGATCCCATACTGTTCCTGTAGTGCCGATAATATAAAACCTTATCTTCACCCAGCAACCCATGCTTCAATGCCAAGCTCCTGTCAATCGAACTTCGAAAAGCTCCTGTATCAATTTTAGCCAATACTTCAACTACGTTCTTCTTCCCTTTGCCGATTTTCACCTTCACCGTTTCCAATGGCTTAACTGTCCTTATTTTGTCTTTTTCCTTTTCCTCCACCTTCTCAAAAAAACTTTCCCCAAACAAATATTTGGCCAAAGTCGTAGCGTGGTTAATACTCCTCACTTCCAACCCTTCCACCTTGTCCATTCTGTTTTTCAGGCCCGCCTTGTTGCAGATTTGAATCGACAGGCCCGGTCTGGCATTCACTTCCAGCACCACCGGCCCTTTTTCTTTATCCAGAACAATATCCACCCCCAAGAATCCCAAAGACGGAATCGCCTTCTGACAATTTACCGCTGTTTCCAATATTTCTTTCCACCAGGGGATTTTTATCCCGTTTACCTTTATCCTTTTTTTCTTCTTGTAGTCATAAATCCTGGTCACCAAATCTCCCTTCCCTTCCACTCCGTAAGTTGTAATTCCCGTCGCCAAGTCAATCCCCAGCCCCATCGCTCCCTGTTGCAAATTTGCCTTTCCTCCGCTCTTCTCTGTTGGTATCCTAAACATCGCCATTACCGGGATTTTATTGTACACAATTACTCTGATATCCGGTGTTCCCGATTTGGTCAAAGACAAAAACTTTGGATGAATCTTGATTCTCTCTTCCACCAGCACGTTATCCGGTATCCCATGCAGACTGTAACGTCCCGCCAATATTTCCCGACAATGAAGATTAATCTCCTGCGTGCTAATAACCTCACCGTTCATCTTCTGCCACTCACCTGCCCATTTGCCCCTTCTTCGGATAATAATAATTCCTTCCCCTCCATAACCCGACACCGGTTTTATCACAAAATTACCCTCTAAATCCTCCCATCGGAAATTGTTCAACTCTTCCTCATCTCTAAATCTGGCAATCAATTTTGGTACCATCACCCCCGCCCTGGCCAACCTGCTTTTGGTCTTATACTTGCTGTCGGCAATAGCCCTGCCACTCACTCCGTTCTTCCGCAAATACACCTTATTCCTGTCGTTTTTGGTCAGAAATTGTTTATAAGCGCCTAATTTAATCATAAATTTATCAAAAATTTACTTTTCTCTAATCGCTTTTTTAAATCTACTTATTTCCAACAGTCTGATTCCGGTGTAACTCCCCACCAAAAGGTTAATCACTATTACCAGAAGTATTGTAATTTCTGGGTTCAACAACACCATCTCCTGCGCCCATCGGAAACTCATGGTTACTGCTCCGCCAATCGCCAGCACCAGCGTCCCCAAAGTCAATTTCATCGCCTCGTCCCGGCTCTTGACCAATTGTGTTCTCACAAATTCTTCCGCCAGCAATATCATAAACAATATTGGGAATATGGATATATTGCTGATGTCTACAAACGGCATAAAAGACGACACAAACATCAACCCAAAAGTCCCAAAAGCAATAAATGCCAAATTAATCGACCTCGACGGCCAAAAGTGCAACCTTAACTTTTTAAGTATCATATTGCCCACCAATGATATCGCCAAAATCAAAGCAAATAACAGCAAACCTCCCAAAATTCCCGTTGCCAGAAACGTCACCGCCAACATCGTTGGCGTAAATATCCCGTAACCGGATAAGCCAAACACGTAATGTAGCACCGATACCAATGTTGCCACCAATGGCAATAACAACAGCAAAACTATCGTATTAGCCGAAACACCCCTGTCGATAGCCACTCTCACCACCTTTCTCAAGCTATTTATTCCATTCCAACCATCAACCTCCTGCCGCTCTAGTACCGACTCTAATCGATACTTAACTTCCGGACTACTTGGTTCGGTTATGTTCTCTTTTGGTTTAACCTCAGTTGGAATTGGGGTCGCGCTCACACTGGCTTCTTCCGTCTCAGCGCTCACACTTGCCTCCGGTACCTCAGTCACCGCCAACACCTTACTGCCCAAACCCGACAGCCAGACCATTCCCGCCATCACCCATATTGTAATAATTATATTTTTTCTCATTCTTTTGGGATTTATATTAATTATTAACCTTTTCTTTGTGGCGTATTATATCATCATATATACGGAATCTTCAGCCAAATAAATCTATTTGTCAATTTTCTACCAAGCGCTCCTACAAATTCCTATATATACATAGTATAATTTCCATTAAAATGATTCAAGTTAATATTGGGCAATTACCTCTAGGTTCCGGCCGTACTCTTGAAAACACCTTCCCTAATCTTGGCGTTCTTGTCAATGTTCTCTTAAAAAATATTATTTCTCTGGCTGGCATAATTTTCCTTGGTCTTTTGATTTTTGGCGGTCTTCAGCTTATAATTGGCGCAGGCAGTAATGATGCCAAAAAGACTGAAACCGGCAAACAAGCTGTTACCAATGCCGTTATCGGGCTAGTGATCGTTGTTTCTGCCTTTTTTATCGTTCAAGTTATCGAAATGGTCACCGGAGTTACAATTTTCAATAATACCAACTAAACCATGGGCGACATTATCGGCCAAATCAAACCACCGGTCCAAATAGAAACAACCGGCGATTCTCCTCTTTTTACCCTACTCAACCGTTTTTTTATTCTCATTACCACTGTCGCTGCTATCTTTTTTGTTTTCCAGATTATCATGTCCGGCTTCTCTCTTCTTTCAGCCAGCGGCGACCCCAAAAAAGTTGAACAGGCTACCTCCCGACTCATCCAAAGCATTATCGGTCTCGGAATTATCGCTTCTGCTTTCCTTATCGCTTCCGTCGTTGGCCGCATATTAAATATTGACATCCTTAATCCCAGAATTTTGGGACCACAATAATGATTATCAAACCAGCTTACGCTCAAACATTGAAAAATCCCTTTGGCCTCCAGCCCGGTGCTGACTCTGTCACCACTCTCCAAAACCTAATCAGCACGGTTATTGGCTTACTCACTGTAGCTGCCGTCATCTACTTTATCTTTCAAATCATTATTGCCGGCTATAATTTTATTTCTTCCGAAGGCGACAAGGCCAAAGTCGATTCCGCCAGAAAATCTCTCACTTACGGCATCATGGGGCTCATTATCGTTGTCGTCGCCGTCGCCCTGGCCTCGCTTATTGCTACTATCTTAGGTATGCCCGGCATCCTCAATCTTACCAGTTCACCTCTATTTAAATAACATGTCAATCGTCAAACCCGCTCTCGCCCAAATCTGTAACCCCGCCCTCAATCCAAACTGCAGCGCTGCTAACCAAGTAACTAATCCACAAGGATATTTCAACAACCTGCTCCAGACTGGTTTTTCCATACTCTTCATAATTGCCGTCCTCATGTTTATCATCTTCTTTTCACTTGGAGCTTTCCACTTCATTACCTCTGAGGGTGATCCCAAAAAGATAGAATCCGGACGCACTTCTATCACTTATGCTTTTGTCGGCTTAATCTTAATCTTTTCTATTTTTGTCATCCTCAAATTAATCGGTACAATTACTGGTATCCAAGGCCTGGAAGCCCTGTCAATTCCCTGGCCCACTCTCTAAAAACAAGCAATCCTTCCATTTTAAAAAACTAACTGCTAAAATAAACTAATTACTTACAAATTAACCATTAAATCAACAAAATGATCAAACAAATAACAAATAAAGTCAAATATTTCTCTCTGGTCGCTCCCGCCTACGCCCAGCAAATAGATCTCAGACCCAAAGATAGCAGCACCTTTAATGTCCTTCGAAATATCACCCCCGCCAGCTTAGTTTCCGGACTGATCAGCTTGATCATGCTGGTCGCTGCCCTGCTCTTTTTCTTCATGCTTATCTGGGGCGGCATTAAGTGGGTTACTTCCGAAGGTGACGAAAAGAAAGTCGCTTCGGCCCGCGCCCAAATTACCAGTGCTCTTATCGGTCTGGCTATTATTTTTGCCGCTTGGGCCATCGTCCAGCTTATCAATGTCATCTTCGGCATCAACATCCTCACTCTCGAAATACCAACCCTTCAACCATAATTTCACTTCTATCGTAAACCTTAAACCCCGACTAAAGTCGGGGTTTTGCTTTAAATTATTGTATAATCCATTTATGCTCAAGAAGGCCTTGGCACTGCCATTTTTTATTACCCTATTTAATCCTCCTGCTGCTTTTGCTCAACAAGACTGGAACCAAATCGATAATCGTTGTGTTGTTGATGGTGTCGCTACCATCCAAGGACTTGAATGTTTATTCTTTAATATTCTTCAAGCTATCGTCTTTCTGGTTGGCCTAGTTTTTTTTGTGGTTCTGATAACTAATGGCTTCCAATATCTTACTTCCAGCGGCGACCCAAAAAAAACCGCCCAAGTCTCATCCAGCCTTACCATGGCCATACTTGGCGTGGCTGGTATTATCATTTCCTGGCTCATCCTCAGACTTATCGCCAATTTCACCGGGCTGGATTTATCCATACTTCAGTTCAGAATCCCCGGCTAAAATACCATTCCCTTGCTTGCGTCTTGCTATAATAATTTGTGGTTCAACATTGTTTCAGACCTATTTTATTCTTCACCACCTTGTTTTACCTTTTCTCTGCTATTTCCCCTGTTTTTTCAGCCTCACCTGGTATTAATCTTATCAACCAACCTGGAAATATTAATATCGTCACCGACCCCAGCCTCAAAAATTGGCTTTTTTATGCTCCGCCTTCTCCTGAAAATATTTCTAACATCTCAGCATCCAACGTCGTTTTACGTCTTCACTCCCACTGGGAAAATGCTGTTGCCCCCAAAATGTTAGGCACTCCTGCCCAACAACAGGAAATTGCCACTCGCTGGTGCAATTCCATCAAGTCATTTTCTACCGGCAAAACCGTTTACGTCGAACCCTTCAATGAACTCGAACATGAACGGGAAAGGTTAAATCTTTCCCTCAATGAGGCTATTGATCGGGCTCAAAACTTTATTAACTACCTCCAATCCTGTCCCGACAAAAACTTTACCGTTATCTCCCCCGGTCTTGACCCTCACCACCACAATTTCCCTGCCACTCAAGCTGCCTTTGGCAACTTTGATATTATTTCTTATCACGCCTATGGCCCAGCCAAAGCTCGGCAATATTCTTCCCTTTTTCCCGGCAAAAAGTTTATCCTCACCGAGGTTGGCGTTCTTGCTAACGGTGATTCCGGAACTCCGGTTTACGATGATTGTAAATTTATTCAATTTTTTTGTGACCAAAAAATTACTCAAACCTGGCAACAAGACAGCAACATTATTGCCTATTTCATGTTTACCGTCGAACCCGATGGCGGCTCCTGGAAATTTAGCAACCACCAGGTTGCTCGAGCCCTTAAAAACGATTGCACCAATGTCACTTGTGAATCTGCTGTCTGTAACTTATCCACCATTCATGACTTTCCTCCCGTCATTGTCACCACCAACAATCTCTCCCCCCCCATCTCTAATGCCCAAAATATCGAAAATAAACACCCGGACAACATTCCTAACAATATTGACATCAGTGACAATACCTATTGCGAGAAAACTATCTCCATCGAAGAAACTTTCACTTACATCCCCCTACTTTCCGATATTGGCCAAACTATCAAAAGATTTATCAACCGGGTTGAGCAGGAAGTATTATCTTCCGAATATCTAACCAATCATTCCACCCGCAAAGCCCAAATCCACTGGACCAAAGAGTTTCCCGTTGAAATAAATGCCCCTTCAGAAGTAAAAAATACCTCTTTCAAATCCTATGATTCCGACGGAGTTGGTGCCGCTCTCAAAAGCACCTCCTACCAAAGCCAAATTAAAATAAAGGAACAGCGTCTTTCCGAAGCCTACCGTTCCTTAACGGAAGAAAACAAGTACCACGGAACCACCATTGACGAACAAGTTGCCTGGGGCTGTGGCTCCCAATGTTTTAGTGTCAACTGTCAGAAACCTGAAGGCCTAACTTGTCGACCTGTCTTCTTAAGTGAAATCCACGCTTTTCAGCAGGGCTTTATCTCTCAATACAGCTCAACCTATACTTCAAAGAAAAACCAGACATTCACCCAATTAGATGATAATTGTTACCAAAAAATCTTCGAAGCCCTAAAAATTGTTGATACCGGCTCATATGACACCAAGCACATTATCCTAAATGACAACACCGACAACCCCAACAGCACTCAAAAACAAGCCATTCCTCTAGCTGCTGTCTATCCCAACAATAATGCCGTCAACAACCTCCTGCCCGACACCCAAGAACTTCTAGAGTCAAATATCTGTAACACCCTTGCTCAGGATTCAGCCCGTGACCGACCCAATCCTTTACAATTCGGCAAAATAGTTAAAAATGTTGACAAAATTTGGGACATCTTTGTCGAAGAAGTCCGGACAGGACTCGTCTTCAGTCGCTCTGAAAGGGCTGATCTAACCAAAAGAATATACTTTGACACCCAGTATGCCCAAGGCGTCCAGAAAGACGACACCGCTCTTTCATATTTTATCCCCGAAGATACTGGCAAGTACATAAAAGATCAACCTTTTTCATCCACCACCAACAAAAACGATACTGTCCACTTAGGCAACCGCAACGAAAAACTTCGCGACGCCTTTACCTCCTATCTCTATCCCGAATCCTGGCATGAAAAACTTGGTACAATTGATTCCTTCCAACGACCGGATCTTCCCGGCGATTATGAATTCATTCCCGGCACTGTAGCCGAAAACGTCCAACAATGGTGCCCTTTGATTCGAAAATATTCTCTCGAAAACAATCTTGACCCTGCTCTCATTGCCGCTCTAATTACCGTCGAAAGCGGCGGCAAACCTGATGCCATATCTTTTCAGGGAGCTGTCGGATTGATGCAGATCATGCCCAAAGATAACACCAAAACCAATCAATTCGATCACTTTTTTACCGATCGCCCCACCACCGCCCAACTTCTCCATCCCGAATTCAACATCAAATACGGCACTTCTCTTTTGGCCGGACTCATAAGCCGCTGGGGCAGTATCGAACTTGGAGTCTACCGTTACGGTCCTGCCTATCATCCTACCTATTACAAAACAGTCCTTGGCATTCAAGCCAGTAATCCTACTGCCTGTCACAACAATTAACTTAGCCAAGCAACCATCTCTATGATAAAATTTCATATGGTCAAAGACCGCCTGCTTACAAGAATTTTTTCAAATACCGGATTTCTGGTCTTTCTGCTTTTTGCTCTTGCTTTTTCCTCGATATTTACATCCTCAGTCTCTGCCCAAGAAAACAACATTTTTCTTGATACCAAAGAAGCTTGGTCAAAAGGTACCAATATGGAAACCTGGCTAGGTAAAGAAGCAATTAAATCTAATGTCATGGGCACTCTCAACGCCCTGATTGAATTTGAAACCGCTCCCGATGAGTTTCTCGAAGGCCAAGTGTATGACCAAAACGGCCAACCTATTGTTTGGATACCAGGTGGCGTTGTCGGTTCTGTCAACAATCTGATTGCTGCCACCTTTAGTCCTCCGGCTTCCGGGGTCGAATATATAGCTCAAATGAAAAATAGTTTTCTCGGTAAACCCGCCTATGCCCAACAAGGTGTTGGTTTTGTTGGCCTCCAACCACTACTTGATATTTGGCGAACCTTCCGTAATATTGTTTACATCTTTTCTTCCTTAATACTCATCGCCATTGGTTTCATGATCATTCTTCGCATCAAGATTAGCCCTCAAGCCACAATTACCATACAAAATGCTCTTCCTCGCCTTTTCATGACCCTCATTCTAGTCACCTTCTCTTACGCCATTGCCGGTCTGGTTATTGACTTGCTAAACCTGATCCAAGCTATAGCTATTGCTGCCATCTTTCAAGCCCGCGGGATCACAAATTTGAACGAAAATTTATTTTCCGGTGCCCTCCAAAACATTGGTATCGCTTCCAGTAACTATAGGTCTCTTAACAATTTTGATCTTGTATCCTCCTTCTACCTTATGATCAGAAATTCAGGCGTTGAATATCTCGCTCTGATTGGTGCTGTCATCGGAGGAGTTGTCGGCGCTATCACAGGATCTGCCCTACCGGGTATTGGTACTGTTCTCGTCGGATTGAAAGGTGCAGCTATTGGAGCCGGAATAGTTACCCTGATATTCTCAATTATCATCGTCTTTTTTCTTTTCAAATTTTTTTTCGGACTCATAAAATGCTATGTCGCAGCTATTGTCAAAATTATTTTAGCCCCTCTCGAAATTGGTCTTGGAGCTTTTCCCAACTCCAAAATGGGCTTTTCCTCCTGGATTATCGATTTAGTTGCCAATCTTTCCGTCTTTCCTATATCCTTAATTTTCCTGATCATACTAAATGTCATCGTCGAATCAATAAAGTATTCTGGAGCTACAATTTGGACCCCTCAAATTTTATCCGCAGGTGCAGGCCTCGTTCCCTTTTTTATCGGCATGGGAGGACTACTTATGGTTTCCAAACTCCCAGAGCTTATCCCTCAAGCCATCTTCCAACTCAAACCGTCTCCTTGGGGTAGTGCTGTCGGAGAAGGACTTGGTAATATGCCAATTATTGCACCTATCACCAAGAACATCCGAGGCGGACTTGAAAGATATGCTCAAGAAGAAGTTGGGAAGCAAGCCGAAGAACGAATTTCTCAAGCAACGAATTGGTTTGCCAAAAGGAGAACCCAACAAACCACCGCAGAAGACCAAGCTTCTCGGAATAGTACCACTAGAGAACCCCCATCTCAATCCACCTCAGGCTCATAATTATTCAACTTTTATCCATGAAAGACCAAAAAAAACAATTAACAGCAAAAGAACTTGCAAAAAAATTCAAAACCAACCCCTCTCCGCCACGTCAATCAGTAAAGCAATCGTAACCAACGATTATCTTATCCTCTACCTGCCCTCCTTCTACTTCGTCTTCTAGCTTCCATTTTCCTCATTTCACTTGGAGCGTCATTAATCTTCATTATCCAATTCCAAGATTCTCTTGAAATAAACGTACCTGCTTCTTCCGATAATTCAGCATACCTTTCCCTGCTAACAAGATTCCCCAAATCTTGAACATCATCCAATGTCCAACCCAAAGAACCTTCAGTTGAGGCCATTTGAACAACTCCTGCAATATACCATGATCGCAATCTCTTCTTTCCTTCCTTTGTCTTCTCCGCTACCACTCTCACTCCTCCACCAAAATCAAAAACCAGTTCATCCCCTCGCTTTACACCGACAACTCTTCTTCCCTTATATTTTATATATTTATCTCCATTGTTATCCAAAAGCACTTCATGCGGCAACACATTCCTATCAGGAACACGTACTACATCATAGGGAGGGTCCGCTTTATTAAAATAATCAACAGCCCTCTGAAAAAAACCTCTAGATAACATTTTCTTAGGATCAGGCGCAATATTCAATACCTCTTCCCTCAATGGATGAATTTTTGCAGAGACCCAAACACTATAATAATACAGATAATTTCCTTCTTCGATTCTACCTGGTAAAATGTCTTTCGAAAACAAAGGAGAATTTACGTTTGTAACCCGAGAAAACTGTCTAATCCAAGATATGCCAAAACCAGGTATTTCGTCGATATGAAGCTCCGGCCCTCTGTTTCTTCCAGTATGTGCTCTACTCCTGCGATAAGCATGCAAACCGATTGCCTCTGCTAACTGATCATTGCCCGTCTGGGATCCTCTGTTAATTACCGATGCTTCTGCCGTTGCATAAATAAGTCTTTCTGCTAGCTGCAATGCCTTTCTAGCTTGGTATCCCCCACCCAATCTCTCCACTATATACTCTCTAACTAAATTTTTCCTCTCATCATTGCCGTCAACATAAAAATTTGTTTCCACCCTACCTAAAGAAGGATCATCATCAAAACTTACGGTAAAATCCCTTTTCATACGATTAGGATCTCTACCAAAATGTGCTGCAACCTTATCAATCATCTCTTCATATTTAAAGTTAGCTTCCTGCAATAAATCCCATGCTCTATCAATTGGCAATCCGTTAGCCACCATGCTTCGGCTGTCTCTAGCAAAGAAAAACTCCATTACTTCCCTTGATAAATCATGATTTCTCTCATAAGCAATCTGCGCTGCCCCACCCATAGTCATCCCCCCGGAAGGTGGTTGCTCAATCCAACCGTTTGCTTTTCTCATTAAGGCGTAGCAATCTACCAATGCAATTCTTGCTTTTACTTCTCTCGCAACCTCAGGACTTAACCTGTCTGCAATTGATTCCAAGTAATGTACTCTGGTAGCTATGGCATAATCCCCGGTATCCCTATTGGTTGCTTCTAAAGTATCCAATATTGTCCTCACATATCTTAACTGAGACTCTGGACTGGTCGGAATTTCAATGTCAGTAGAAACCTCACTTGGCATTTGTCGTCCACCCTCCACACTGTCACGTCCTTGCTGTTGTCCTCCCGCCCCGATCCTCATCTCTTCCTGCTGCATTTTATCTTCCAAATATGCCATTGCCATATCCAACTGCCCTCTGTCTTGATGATTTTCACCAATAGTTCTCCTCAAAGCCGCCAATCTTTCATAATGACTCTCATACTCCTCCAGCACTTTCTCTGCCCGCGGAGGTCTTCTGTCCCAACCTTTATCTTGCCTCACCCGATCCAGTGAATTCAGTACACCCTGCACCTCCTGATTACTTATCAAGTGATTTCTTATCCTTTCACCCAAACCCACCAACTCCCGCGGCAAAGCCCGGTTAACATCCAAAGTACTCCCTGCCCCGGCTATCGCCGCATAATCAGGCGTATTCGCTCCCGGCCTTGGACTCCCACTGGTAATTGCTTCAAGTGATACCTGTGTCAACAAATTTAATCTTCTATCCAATTGTTCCGCCAAATCATTATCACCCTGACTTTGGGCCATGTTGTAATCCCTGTTTAACTCGGCCACCCGCTGATACCTCTTCGGTAACCCCTGGCTCACAGCTTCCACCAATGATTTCGCCGTATCGCCCACCCCTCCTACTCTACTTCGATCTGGATAAAAAATATGGTCTTTAACCAAAGAAGCCGTTCCCTCTACCCATCGCGTATCCGCTTCTCCCATTCCTCCCCTTCTCACTTCGCTCAAATAGGAACTGGGTATCGCCCCGCTTCTTTCTGTCATATAGCCCGTATTATAACATTTTCTATCCTATATTTAGCAATACCTTGACTTTACGCTATAATTTTTACATGCCTCCGACCATCGAATCTATTGATCTCCATTTACGCACCTATCGCTCCGCTCTCCAAAGCACTCTTGAACTCACCGTCAACTCCCTCACCAACACTCACCTCAAGATGGAACCCATCCTTCATCCCTACGGCTCCGATCCCAATATTATCGACACCTCCGCTCTTATTTATTCCGTTTTTCGTCTGCCTCTGGTTATCGACCTGACCCAAAAATTAATTATCGGCCAAACTCCCGAAGTTTTTACCAAAGCCGGCTACCCTAACGTTACTTCCTGGCTCCGTGTCATCTCACCTGCCCGCCGCCGCTCCATGCATTTCAACCAAACTTCTGGTGTTCTCGCCTGTTTTGCCAGCTCCATTTCCGACGTTGACGACCTTGTCAATTTACTTATCGCCTACCAACATGAATGGAACAAATTTCACCAGCTGATCACCTCTAAATTCAAAACCTACGACAAAGTAGCCACCGCCCTCAAAAACCAAACCCTCCACCTCTCCTTAAACATTTCTGCCGATGACTGGCAACGCCTGATTACCGCCCTGGGAACCAACTGGAAAATCCGTCTCAAGCGCATTTATAACCGTAAAGCCAATCTTCGCCTTCAGCTTCTCGCCGGTTCCTGGATTGACTATACCAAAGCTACCCAGCGCTGGTGGAAAAATATTGCCGCCACCACCTCCAACACTTTTCATATATCCCGCCAAAAAATTTATTTTGTTTCCAGCAACTCCCATAGCCTGCTTAACTTAATCACTGGTTTCGCCATCCAAAACCAAAAAGACATTATCAAACTCATCCGACCAAACCATCCCGACTTATATCAAACCTGGCAGCAAATTCAAGCCCGCGAAAATTTTCTCCATCCCAATGACTTCCTTTATTACGCTTCCAAGTTCTATCTCCAGTCCACCTCCAACCAAATTTTATTCCAAAAACTCCAATCCCAGCTAAAGTCACTCTCCATCCCCAGTGCTCATTATTTAGATATTAATACCCAAATTTTCCCGCTGAAAAATCTGGCTCAATCCCGTCACCTTGACTCCCGCCTCAAAATTACCAAAAGACAAACACTCCAACGTTCAAACGCTCTTATTTTCAACATCAACTACCCGCTGGGCTTCTCGGCTTACCACATTTTAAATGAAATTCTTGAAAACGTTCACCAAATCAAAGGCGTTTACATTTTAGGCAAAGCCGCTGTTCTCAACAGTGAAATTGGTGACATCCAAATCCCTCGCGTTGTTTTTGACGAACACACCCAAAACACCTACATGTTCAATAATTGTTTTAATTCTTTCTTTCCTTTTTCCAACCACCAGGGTTCCATCCTTACTCACCAAAAAGCCGTCTCGGTCCTGGGTACTTTTCTAGAAAATGAAGCCCTTCTCCAAAAATATTCTGAAAATAACCTCACCGTTATCGAGATGGAATCCGGCCCTTTTCTTAGCGCCGTCACCGAAGCCACCTATGACCAACAAACCCCCAAAGATACCGTTGTCGACCTCAACAGTGCTCCCTTTGATATCGGTATCCTCAACTATACTTCCGACACCCCCTACTCCAAAGCTAAAAATCTCGGTTCTCACAGCCTTTCACTCAACGGCGTTGAACCCGTCTATTTGGCCTCCCTAGCTATTCTTCAGCGCATTATTAACTTGGAAGAATCAAGCCTGTAAGTCTTTGCCGCCCTTCTTCTTTCCCTTTTTTACCAAAGCTTCAAACTCCTCTTCATCCAGGCTCTCTTTCTCCACCAGCACTTTGGCAATTTCATCCAAACTGGCTCGGTTTTCTTTCAACACTCTCCTTGCCTCATCCAAAGCGGTTCCCACTAATTTTTTAATTTCTTCGTCCACTCTCGACATCATCATGTCGGAAATTTTTGACGGTTCCAGATATGCCTTACCAAAATCATTCACGTCAACCTGCGGCCCATAATTTACTGGCCCCAAGTCCGACATTCCCCACTCCACTACCATATCTCTGGCAATTTTGGTTGCATGCGATATATCCGAAGCCGCTCCGGTAGTAATGTCTCCAAATACCAGTTCCTCGGCCGCCCTTCCTCCCATCGCCATCGCCATTTGCTTTATCAGTCTCTGTTTGGTCTCATGTACCCTGTCTTTCTTTGGCGGTATTAGTGTATAGCCCAATGCCATTCCTCGAGATACTATTGAAATTCGGTGTACCGGATCCAAATCTTCAACATAATTTACCATTGCATGCCCTGCTTCATGATAAGCCGTCATCAACCTGTCCTCCTCGCTCTGTTGCCTTCTCTTTTCTGCTCCCAATTTTACCTTCAAAGCCGCATCTTCAATATCCGCCATAAATATCTTGGTATTATTTTGCCTGGCCGCCGATATTGCCGCTTCATTCAACATATTTTCCAGATCTGCTCCCGAAAACCCCACCGTTCTCCTGGCCACTGCCTCCCAATTTACTGTCTCATCAAAAGGCTTACCTTTAGCATGAATTTTAATAATCTCCTTCCGAGCTTCAATATCCGGCATTTCCAAAATTACTCTTCGATCAAATCTGCCTGGCCTCAACAAAGCTGGATCTAACAAATCACCTCTGTTAGTAGCCGCCAACACCACCACTGCTGTATTAGCCTCAAAACCATCCATCTCTACCAATATTTGGTTCAAAGTCTGCTCTCTTTCACCGTGACCTCCATCTAGCCCTCCTCTCATTCTACCGATAGCATCAATCTCATCAATAAAAATAATTGCCTTCCCTGCTTTTTTGGCCGTCCCGAATAAATCCCTTACTCTACTCGCCCCTACTCCCACCAACATCTCCATGAACTCAGAGCCCGCCATTGAATAAAACGGCACATCTGCCTCCCCTGCCACCGCTTTGGCCAAAAGCGTCTTTCCTACCCCCGCTGGGCCCACCAAAAGCACTCCTTTAGGAGCCCTTGCTCCCACTTTTTTATACTTTTCCGGATGTTTCAAAAAATCAACAATTTCCTCCAAATCATTTTTTGCTTCAGTCACCCCGGCCACATCTTTAAAGCTTAAGTTCTGCTTACCCTTCACAAATAACTTAGCCGTCGATTTACCAAAACCAAACATCCCGCCACCCGACCCACCTGTCTGTCTGCCCAGAAACCAGATAATGAACAACAAAGGTAATCCCACTGTCAACAATAAGCTAAAAATATCTCCTATCAGCTTCCAGCCCCGCCTGTTTTCAATTTCAAACTCAATATTTGAAATATCTATATTTTCTCTTTGCAGGATCTCCGTCATTGATGAACCTGGTTCCTTTGAAGCCATCAGCACCGTCCCCCCTTCCTTCAATTCCACCAAAATTTCATCATCCATTACCGTCACCTTACTAGCCTCCTCGTTTTTTATGGTTTCAATCACTCTCGACAAAGGCACCTGCACCATTTCCTCTGATACAAACATCTGTCTCAAGCTCGACAGTAACCAAAACCCCAAAACCAAATACACCAAAAACCTCAAAATTTGAGCCGGACCAACCTTAACTTTCTTGATCTTTGTCCCTTTGGGTAACCTATCCATTATTTCCTTGGGCAAACCCAAATCGTCATTTTTTTTTGGCTCTTTTTTCTTATTATCAACCTCACCCAAAAAAAACTTTTGTATCTTCTCCTGCCAACTATTTCTTTTCTTCATCGGATTATTATATCACCTATTCCAAGCTAAAATGCTTTCTTTCCCAAGCTAGGCTAAACTTTTCACCGCATTTTTTCCGATATTTCTCCGCTTGCCAATTTGATCAACTCCTCCCTATTGTCCCCAACCCCCTCCCTTACCCGAAATTTATGCCCGCACCTTTGGCACTCATAGTAAATTCTAAAACCCTCTTTTTCATAAACTACCCCCACCGGTCTCATTGCCCCTCGGCACTTATTTCCTCTGTCTCCCGGAATTTTATCGTCAACATGCTTTCCCCATAAACAATTGGGGCAGTGGTCTGTGTAACCATCCCCCACCACCTCAACCCCACAGTTATTGCACCAGAAATTCTCTTTCTTTCTGATAAAATTTTTCATCTCTATCTTGCCAGCTCCACCCCCATTTTAATATCCCTGTCCAACTTTTGGTTAAATAACAACTTTCCCCCCACCAGGCTCGCCGATGGTTGTACCTGCAAAGCTTGCCACGAACTTGGCATCGATACCAATACCACCGCCGCCGTGTCACCATAGCCCGGCTGTCTTTGAATGTAATGAATATAAGAATACTTGTCCTTGTCGCTCAAGCTCATCTCACTCGAATATCTTATCTCTACTGTTCTCTTGCTACTTACTGGCACTGTCACCAGGAACCCCAATTCTGTCTTTTGCCCAAACTGTCCGATTTTTAATTCGTCTCGACTATATATTTTCAAAGATTCCGGTTTGTCACTGTCACTTATACTCACCTGAGCTACGTTGATATTGTTTGGCAGATATACCCTTAAATAATTTTTGTAATCCCCTCCCGGCCAATTACTATTCTTGGCCGTATTTTCGTAATTAACTTTAACGATCCTACTCACCGATCGCTGACCAATATCCACCAACTGCTCAATATTCCTGTACAAAAAATAATTAGCCTTGTTCACTCCCACATTGGCTTCAACTACATACAAATAATCACTCACACAATCCTCGTTCCTGCACTTTCCCACATACATCGCCCCGTCCCAACTCATTTCCGCCATTTTACTGGAAACCTTTTTATCGTTAAACGCCATTTGCAAATCATTGCTTTCCAGCATAGTCAACAGCACTTTTCCCAATCTCAACTTCTTATTACTATCCATTAATTTAATTTCCTCAAATAGTTGCTTACTCACTCCTCCCAAAAAACTGGCTTTCTGAATTGATCCGGGGAAAAATTTTGTCTCGGCATAAAACTGTGCTTGCTCATATAAATTGTCTTTATTAACCTTTTCCCGAAAATCCGCTACTGTCACTTCCCCCACCACCCCCAGCAGCTCTTTAGCCACCGCCAAATTCATCCCGATTACTCCATCCACCTTCTTCCCCACTGACTTCTCCAAAAACCATTGTATTTGAGCGCTCGAAACCATAAAGTTTGGATTCCAATTAGCATCCCTCATAAACCAACCAGCCTCACCCAAATAGTCTCTTATTTCCACCGGCGGCTCCACGTGCCCCTTCAACTGACCGTCTATTTCATAAACATCTTTAACCTCAAACCCAGTTAACCTACCCTCCAAAAAACTCAAAAATGCCACCGATCCGATAAACCCTCCTCCTGGCCTCAATTCCGTTTCGTTTTGCAGCAAAACCATATATTCCTTTTTTTTACCATCCAATCCCAAAATCTCCGGCATTACTTCAAGTATTTGATCTCCCAGCTCCAAATCCTTCCTCAACTCATCAATTTGCCTCGCTCCTTTCTGTGGCCAAGCCCGCCACCTTGATGGCAACCATGTCCAATCCCCACCCAACCTCGCCTGCAACACCCCACTTTCTTCAAAAAGATCGTTAATATTCAACCTCACCAAGCCAACCTGATTGTCCCAGTCTATTTCTTTCTCACCCAAAACAGCCTCACTCATCGCATCGCCGCTTTTCAAAAGTTCCATCCCACTCAAACCAGTCACCATCACCCCTTCAGACACTTTTAATAATTTCTGATAATTTCTCAACCAGCTCAGACTATTTAGCCCTAATTCATCAATCCTTTTATCCGTTCTTTTCACCCGCTCTAAACTTTTATCAATTAATTCTTCAGCCTCATCCAACTTTCTCTCCTCTATTAACTCCAGACTTTTAACTACACCTCTATAAGTGCCTACCCCTACCACTCCCAACCACACCGGTATTACCAGAACCAAAAACAAACTCAAAATTACCCCAACATACCAATATTTCCAAGGATTGGCTTTTCTTCTTGGGATCATAATTTCTTCCGACAGCTCCGCTTTTTTCTCTCTCTCTTCCTCTTTTTCCATTTTCGACTCAACCACTCTCTCCTCCACTTCTTCATCTACCTCCTCAGCTATCGGCCTCATATTTGAATTTTTCAGTTCCAAAGGTTGAATCTCTTCTTCCTCATCTTCCTCCTCCACTACTAATTCCAATTCCGGTTCTGGCTCTACTTCCCTCACCACCTCATCTTCCTCCTCCACCATCACCTCCATCAACCTCGGCTTTTCCACTATTTCTTCCACTACCTCTCTTGTTATATTTCGCTTTTCATTCTTTCTTCTCCGGTTTTCCTCGTCCACCTTGGAAAAAAAATATTGTAACGTCTCCTTTATTCCCTCCGAAAAGCCCACCTCCGGTTGCCATCTTAGTTTTCTCCTGCTTTCCAGCATTTCAGCCTCATCCTCCTCTTCCAAATCAATTTCTTCCTGCATCACCTTCATTTTTGTCATCTTGGCCTCATCTATCAACACTTCGGCCACCTCTGCTGTGTTTGTCTCCATTCCCCAAATTTTATAAACCTCCCCCTCCGTCCCCGACAGAAAACTTGCCCTCAAAATCACTTCCACCGCATCCTCGACGCTCAAAAGTCTGTAAATCTTTCCCACTCGCGGCAATCTCAAGTTTTCATTTCTCACCGCCTGCCTGATCGCTTCCGCCAAAAAACCATCCTCCTCCATTCCAACACCATAAACTCCAAAAGTCTCCACCACTCTCCAGTTAAAGTTACTTTTCGCCAATTCCGCCACTACCTCTCTGCCAATATTTTTTTTGTTAACTGACACCACTGTCAGCTTTGCCTGGCCTTTTACCGCTAACTCCCAACTCTCTACCTCGCCCACAAAATCAAATACATAATTTACCTTTTCCTCAACCTCATCCAAAGATACCCGATATTCATAGTTCTTTTCTTCCTGAAACCCTCCCGCATACTCTCCCACCCCAATTACATTAATATCCCTGGACAACAATATTGCCGCTAATCGCTGAGCCACAAAATGCTCGATTCCGACAATAATTGCTGTCGGCAAAGCCTTATTCATATTAATCATTTTAATCTAATTTTCACTTTCAAACTAGCTTGCGGTAATATATCGGTTATTCTGCGGTTATTTCATTACTTTTTCCTTTGGGTAAACTTGGGTGGGTGGTTAGTAACGTGAAAAATTGTCATAACGACAATGGTTTGTTTATTAATAATTTGTACTGATAATTGGACTTTTCTGTGGCTGCAGTTAAAGCTAATTTAATTCCAAAAACCGTTCGAACACTCCATTTAGGCCGTTTTTAGACCCAGAAAAACTGTCAGTATATTAAATAGGGAAATATATCAAACCTAAGCTACTCTAGCCAAAAACCATCTTACTCCCAAAAACGAAATCGCCTCGGTTGCCACTGTTACCCAAGCCGCACCGATTATCCCAAATCTTGGGATAATAATTAAATTTAAGCCGACATTAGTCACCAAGGCTATCAGTCCGACCTGAAGCATTTGGCTCTGGCCCTTTTTGGCAATCAGATTAAAACCCCAAAGATGATTTAAGTAGGAAAAAGACATGGCTAATAATAAAATTCTGAAAATTGCCACCGAAGGCAAAAACTCGCTCCCAGCCAAGACCTCAACCACCCATGGCGACAGCCAGTAGGCCAACGGTAATCCCACCAAAAGCGAGCCGCCGATAATTAATTTTGAATAACTCATTAACTTTTTTTTATCGGTTAATTTCGACGACATTAATGGGAAAATGCTGCTTACATAAAAATAAACCGGCTGGAGTAAGGTAGCGTAAATTTTATATGCCAATCCATACCAGGCCACCTCTCTTATACCCGCCAATCGTTCAATCATTAACGAATCTACCGCCCGGTCATATGAAGCAAAAACCAGCAGGTAGACTCCCATCGGCCATGATTCTTTTAATAGTCGTCTTACCTCTGTTTTATCAATTTTACCTATCGTTTTAATTACACCCAAAAGCTTTATTGCCAACAAACCAAGTCCTAAACTTACCACTCTGGCCACCAAAAGAAAAACAAACACTAACCACAAAGTCACTCTCCCATCCCCAAACCACAGCAACATCAAAAACAGTAGGGGAAAGCTGCTTTCAATTATTACCTTTAACTCCATCCTCATCTTTGTCTGCCAGATAATTTCAATGCTCCCGGCAATCGATGTAAAAAATATCATGGTTAATCCCAAAATTGCTTCTTTTCTCATCAAAGCAAATCCACCCCAACTGTTTACTACCACCAACCCTAACAAAAACGACACTCCACTCAAAAACAACCTCAACCAGCCAACTTGAACCCACTTACTTTCTCTTTCCCAGCCCTCAACTCCACTGGCTTCTCTTACTCCGATAATTTTCGTCCCAAAGTCCGCCATTGAGTCCAAAAACACAAATAACGAACTGATCAGAATAAATCCACCGTAAATATCTGCCCCCAACCGTCTTGTCAACATCCCGGTTGTTATCAATCCGACACCAACTGCCACCGCTTTACCCACCACTTGAACCAACGTATTAACCATCGGTCTTTTAAACATTACTTATTCTAAACCAAACCCAGCACTATTCCCAAAAGCCAGTAATTCTGAGGTAACGTCAACCAATAGTGATCCACCATCCCACTCACCCCAATTACCCCCAAAGCCACCATTTGGACGGTCATCCTTTTCTTTTTCGTCCTTATATTCCACCATCCCCAGACACTCAACAATACCCCCACCACTCCCGTTTGGCTCAAGGCCAATAATCCCAAATTATGTACCGGTTGCAACCACAATTTCTCCTGATATTTAGGTAATTCCACCAAAAAATTCCCCAGTCCTACTCCTGCCAAAGGATTATCACCAATCATTTTCCACGCCGATTTATTCAATTCGACCCTCTTACTCAAGCTATCCTTGTCCCAGCCTCCCAACCAACTTTCTTTAACATAATTGTTATTAATTTGAAAAATCACCCCAACCACCAACACCAAACTCAAAACTCCAAACAACCACCGATCTTTTTTTCCTTTTATCAATTTCACTAAACCCCAACCACCAAAAAATATCGTCAGTACCCAAATCATCCGACTGGCCGCAATTAATACACCCACCGTACCCATCCACCAAACTATCCACCATCCGACTGCTTTTACTTCTTTCTTCCAAGATACCCACAATACCATCGCCACCAGTAAAAATCCGGCTAAACTATTCGGATGCGAAAAAGTCCCGTAACCCCTGACCAGACCCTGGCCATCCAACGAAAACAAAGCCGTCCCGATTGTGGTGTAATTAAACCTCCTCTCTCCCAGCCAATAAAACAACCCTTGAATACTCCCTCCCTTCATCACCTGAGCCAAACCCAAAATACTTTGTCCTCCTATCCACCAGGGGATTGTCTTAACCAAACTTTTCCTTGCTTGTATCCTGTTATTTCGAACATAAGTTACCAACCAAGCTACCTGCCATATTCTAATCAAACTATAGATCAAAAGCCATTTACTTTCTGCTACCACCCACCCGCTTATTAGCAAAACTAATAGCCAGCACCATTTTTTAACATCAAATCTTCTTTCTTTCTTTGTTTTCACCACCCACAATCCCAAAAACACCAAATCAATCAGATACAGAGTCGGGGATAGGTAATCCACTCTTATTCCCGCCACGTAACTCCATTCCGGCCAAAAATGTCTGCCCAATTGTGTCGGAACCAGAAGCAAAAATATAAAAAAAAGGGTTTTCTCCACCAGCCTTATCTTATCATTCTTTACCTACCAGCCTTATCACCACATGCCGATCTTCACCTTCGCCTTCTGACTCACTCACCACTCCTTCAATTCCAGCCACCACCATATGACAAATCCTTCTTTCATACGAACTCATATTAGCCATCGACACCGCCTTTCCCGTCTCTAGTACTTTCTCGGCCAAGTTCCTTGCCATATTTTCCAATCTTTCCTTTTGCTCCTCCCGATAGTTATTTACATCCAGAAGCACCCTCACCCACTTTTCCAGTTTGTTCTTCACCATCAAAGACAAAATTAGTTGAATCGCCGCCAAATTCCTACCCCTATACCCGATTAAACTCGCCGGATTGTTTACTTTTACCCCTACCAACACTTGATCCTCCTCACCCTCTTCTCCTACCACATCTTCCACAAACGCATTTTCCAACTCAAAATTCATTTTCTCCAAAAACTCACAAGTTAGCTGAAGAATTATTTCATTTCTTTCTTTATTGCTTACCATAGTCGCTATTCTAGCATGTTTCTTCTAGGTTTTAGCTAATCTATCAGCCACTAATTGCTGTATTAGCATTACCAAAGAGTTCACAAACCAGTAAACCAATATTCCTATTGTAAAATTCCAGCCAATAACAATAGTCATGATCGGCATAAAATAAGTCGTCTGCGTCCTCATTGCCGCCATCATATCATCTTCCTTATCTTCCGTTTTCTTAGCGATTTGTTCGCTGGTTTTGGGATTTGGCGCCATCAACTTTGATACCAAAAATTGCAATGCCCCCGAACCCAACAACAAAACCAAAGGCAAGACTACCTGAATTCCCAAATCTCCGCTAATAATCCTTGATGGAGTTTGAGTAATATCTGCCCCGAAAAACGTTTTATTAAACTGAAAATTCTCATCGATTTTAAAATTACTAATCAGGTGTTGATTCACCACTTCCACCCCCAATCGCCCCTCGGCCAAACCTGTCACCACATTAAACGCCGAAAAAAACAACAACAGCACCGCTATTTGAAGCAACTGCGGCATACACCCGGATAGGGGATTTACTCCTTCCTGTTTATACAACTCCATTTGGGCCTGAGCCAACTTTTGCTTATCTCCTTTATGTTTTTCTTGAATTTTCTTTAACTTAGGTTGCAAATCCCTCATTTTTTTAGCCGACTTCAAGCTAGGCAACACCAAAGGTAACAATAATAATCTAATCATCACCGTCACTACCACTACCGCCCAACCCAAATTTCCCAAGAGGTAATAAATTCCAAAAAGCGCATTAACAAACGGCGAAATAAAAATATTCATAAAAGCTATTCTAACAGATCAACGCCACCTTTATTAAAAGGATTACACCTCAAAATTCTTTTAACTGCCAAGTACAAACCTCTAATTGATCCATACTTATCCACCGCTTCATAAGCATATTGGCTACAAGTCGGCACAAACCGGCAATTCCAACCCCAACTGATATTTTCTTTATAAAATAAAATTAATTTTAATAGAAACCTCTTCACCCCAAATCCTTCCATAAACGATCAATTTCCACCTCAAAATCCTTATACTTTACTCCCAAAGCTTTCTTTTTAATCAAAAAAATCATCCTGCCTTCCACCTTTTCACTTTCCATTTTCTTTCTTACCACTTCAGCCAATACCCGTTTGATCTTGTTTCTGTCTACCGCCTTTTTGGATATTTTTCTTGATATTACAAAACCAAACTTAACCCCATCTCCACCTTTCAATACCTTTAAACCAAAAAAAGGGGACTGCCACAGCCTCCCTTTTTCCATTACTTCCCCAAAATCTTTCTTCTTATCAATTCTGTTTATTTTTTTAAGCACTTATCTGACTTCTTTACACTGTTAATTTTTTCCTACCCTTAATCCTTCTTCTTTTCAACACTCTTCTACCCACTTGAGTCGTCATTCTTTTCAAAAATCCATGAACTCTGGCTCTTTTGCCTTTTTTAGGTTGATATGTTCTTTTTACCATAGCGGTTATTTTAACATATCCACACCTTAGATTATATTTGCAAATTTCCAAACCAACTCTTCTTTGATATCTTTTCTTTTGTGGAAAACTCTTATATCATCAATGTGGATAAGTTAATTTTTCCTGCCTCTGACAGCCTCAAATCTGCCTGTCTTACAACCAATATTATGGACATTGATCGTATTTGGAAAAATACTCAGGAAGAATTAAAAGTCGTCCTGGCTCCTGCTGTCTTCCAAACTTTTGTTGCCAACACTCAGTTAATTGCCTACAAAAACAGTACTGCTACTATTTCTTGTTCCAATTCCTACCTGGTTGATATCAATAAAAAACGCTACTACGATCTTTTCAAAAGTGCTCTCGACAACCAAACCAAAACCGACAACTCCCTCGCCTTTATTGTCCAGGAACCGATAAAAACTGACAATAACACCACTCCCGCCCCTCTCTTTTCTTATAACCAACCTCTACTCACTCCAGCTCCATCAGCCAACCTTCACCCCAAATACACCTTCGATAATTTAATTGTCGGCAATAGTAATAATTTTGCCTTCGCTGCCGCCCAGGGTATTGTCAAAAATCCCGGCGCCACCTACAACCCCTTCTTCATCTGGGGCGGAGTAGGGGTCGGTAAAACCCATCTCATGCAAGCCATTGGCCATGAATTACTCAAAAACAACCCCTCGTTTAAAGTTCGTTATTTCCCCGCCGAAACCTTTGGTAATGAACTCATCTTCGCCCTCCGTTCCAAAAATATTAACCAGTTCAAAGAAAAATACCGCCACCTCGACTGTATCTTAGTTGATGATATTCAATTCATTGCCGGCAAAGAGTACATTCAGGAAGAATTTTTTCACACCTTTAATGCCCTCCACATGTCCGGCAAACAGGTAATTCTTACTTCCGACCGCAAACCCAGCGAAATCAAAGATCTCGAAGACCGACTTGTCTCCCGTTTTATGGGCGGATTAACTGTTGACATTCAACTGCCTGACTTTGAAATGAGAACCGCCATTATTAACCAGAAGGCTCAAGACAAGGGAATTAACATCACTCCAGACGCCGTCTCTTTTTTGGCCGAAAATTTAGACTCCAATATTAGAGACATCGAAGGTAAGTTGCAAGAAATTTCTGTTCAATCTCAAACCCAAAGGGTGGGGGAGATTGATCTTCAGTTTATCCAAAACCTCTTTAACCCCTCATCTACCTCTTCAACCTCCACTTCTTCCCTTAATACCAACCCTCGCCACCTCATCTCAATTTGTGCCAAACATTTTAATCTAAAAACCGGTGAGCTTTGTGGTAAAAGTCGAAAAAAAGATCTTGTCTTTGCCCGCCATATCACCGCCTATTTACTTCTCACCCACATCAATCTGGCTCTCGATGAAGTTGGTCAACTTTTGGGTGGACGTGATCACACCAGTATTATGCACGCCCGAGACAAAATCCATACCTCCTTTTCCACAAACCCACAAACCCGTACACTTATTAACCAAATCAAGTCTAAATTTTAAAAGAAAAATTTTTATCCACAAATTTCCTTTATTTATCCACCGACTTGTCCACAATTAATTTTCTCTTTTTCCCCCGAACCTTACCCAAACAACAAGCAAGCTTATAAGCCACTTTCTCCGTTTTTTATGGAAAACCAACTTTAAATCAATCTAATCCACACCCTAATTTTTACATCTACCTCGATATTTTAGGAAATTGTTTCCATCTCTGCACTTATACACTCCACCTAATACTACTGCTACTAGTTATTTATTATTTATCATATTTAACTAACCCGGTTTTATTATTTACTGAACACCTTCTTTTTGTTAATATAAGACAATGAAACTCTCCCTTCTACAGGAAAACTTTTCCACTGCTTTAAGTAATGTTTCTCGCTTTGTTTCAACCCGATCCCAACTTCCAATTTTGAGTAATATTTTTCTTTCTACCAACAACGGCCAACTAAAATTATCGGCTACCAACTTGGAATTAGGTATCAGCTGTTGGATTGGTGCCAAGATTGATTCTGAGGGAAGTTTGACTATTCCGGCCAAAGAAATTACCGAGTTTGTCTCTTACCTACCACCCGGCCGTCTTGATCTCGAAGTTAACACCAGTAATCTGTTAACTGTCTCTTCTCCCAAAGCTCAATCCACTTTTACCATTACTCCTCCCGGTGATTTTCCACTAACCCCTTCTCTTGATGCTAACCAGTCCATCGATCTGGATATGTCAATACTTCGGGAGTCAGTCAGTCAAATCGTTTTTTCTGCCGCCACCGATGATACTCGCCCTGTCTTAACCGCTGTTCTTTGTCGTTTTACCAGCAATCAGCTGACTTTAGCTGCTACTGATGGCTTTCGACTTTCTCTCAAAGAAATAAAATTAGTTAATCCAATTTCTCTACCCTCCGACAATCTCACCCTTTTGATCCCCGGCAAAAGCCTCTCTGAAATCACTAAACTCTCCAGAAACGACAAAAAGCTTACTTTAGGTCTATCAGTAGACGAACATCAATTAATTTTCGTCCTAGACGGCCTAGAGCTTGCCTCTCGTCTGGTGGAAGGTGAGTTTCCTGATTATCAGCGAATAATACCTTCCTCCTTTAATACCAGACTCACCTTAAACAAAGAAGAATTATCTCAAGCTGTCAGAATTGCCTCCGTTTTTGCTCGCGAGTCTGCCAATATCATTCGCTTTGGCGTTTCCGGTTCTCACGTTGAAGTTTCAGCCAATGCCCCTCAAATTGGTCAAAACAAAACCACTGTCGAAGCTAAGGTTGAAGGTGGTAATTTAGACATTGCTTTCAACTACAAATTTGTTTCCGACTTCCTTTCTGTCTGCAAAGGTGATGAACTTGTCATTGAACTGAATGAATCTCTTTCCCCAGCTCTCTTCCGTGATCAGTCCGACCCTCAATTTACCCATATCATCATGCCGGTCCGTCTTCAGGATTAATCCTCCCATTCGATTGTGTGACTCTCTGGATCAACTCCATTTTCTTTAATCCATTCATAAACGTCCTCTTCCACTATTTCTTTATCAATACCTTTAATTTTTACTACCAATTTTAAACTTTCAACATATCTATCTACAATATAACCTTTACCGTAATAAGGCAAAGATCTCCATAAAGGATAATCGGGGTCAAGTTCAAACACTTCGTCTTCCGACTCAACCGCCTCAGTCGGAGTAATTATCAAGTCTGGTTCACTCTCAATTTCTGTATTTAAGTTTTTAGTCTCAATAACTTCTCTTTCAAAACCATCTTCTTGGTATTTAAGTCTAGTCACCACCATTCCAGTAGCTACAAAGGTCAACACTATTATCAAAAAGTACCTTTTCATAAAACTCCCATTCATTATCTAATTCTAGGGATTTAATTTAAAAATTCAAATTAAATATATTACCGCCATTCTATTTGATGCCTTACCTCATCCCCGCCATTATCTTTAATCCATTGCCTTACCTCCCTCTCTACCACTTCTTTATCTAACCCTATCGGATAAACCACCACCGTCAGCGGTTTTGAATATTTGCTTATTTTATACCCTCTTCCTTCATAAGGTAGTTTATTCCACAGAGGATAATCATTTTTGTTCGACTCGAATTCATCAATTAATTCTAAGGCCTCTTCTTCTGTTGGTCCGAATCCAGAATAATCATTTGGATCAATTATTACCTCTCCACCTCCCAATTCCGTCTCGTCTTTTTCTACTTTACTTCCGCCTCCTCCCCAAGGAAGGATTAGCAAGAATACTAAAGCTAACCCGATATATAAGATTTTTTTATTAATTAATCTTATTTGCATCTTAATATCTTAACTGCCCCTTTATTACTTTTTAAACTATTAAAAAACTCATCGAAGTCTGGAAAATAACGATTCCTAAATGCTCCTTCGTAATCATAGTTTACATCCGATATTACACCACTTTTTTTTCCGTATTCATCAGGACTATTTAGTACTGACAAGATCATAATATGAGGTCCCATATACATTATATGATCACCAACCCCAGCATTTTTTGGGTCAACTGAAATACAACCAGGATGATTACCTGCCATATAATGACTAATTTCCCTGCCTCTTGGTAAATTTAAGTCCGCCGCCAGAGAAAACCCTAAACATTGAAAATAAGGTCTACCACTGGTGTTATTCGTTGAATTACTTATCATAATTTCAACAAACCTATTCAAATTAAAACTGGGAAAATCAGGAAAAGTCCTGTCCCAATTTCTTAACTTACTTGCAATCTCATCAACATTTTTCTTGTGTTCTCTTGTATCTCGCCCAACAGCTCTTTGGTAACCCAAATCATGCAGTATATGTTCAATAATTGCGCAAGCCGGACTACTATCACAATCCTCAGAATATATTGGTTCAGAAGGGGTAAAACCACCATCACCGATTTCTTCCCCTGCCCCCGACCCGGCGTACCTTGGTGGAACTATACTCGAAATCAAATTAGGCAAAAAAATGAACTGATATAATACGAATACTGCAAAAAAAATTATTAAAACTGGAGTTAAAAAAGCAGTCATCGTTGTGCCTATTATCAAAGCAGGCATGCCAACCACTACCATTCCCACTTTTACGGCTCCATTTAATATTCCGCCTACAAAATTACCAAAATTCTCCTTGAAAAATTTAGTCATTCCCAACTCCAAGTTCAACGATCCCAACACCTTCTTAATCTTTTTTACCAACGGAGCCACCACTGACTTAATCAAAACAACTGCCCCAACCACCAACAATATTACTTGTCCCACCACCGGTAATGCTTGGAAAGCTGCTACTGCTGCCGCCACACCTCCACTTGCTCCCGCTCCAGCCCCGGCTCCTGCTGCCCCCGCCTTCACTCCTCCTGTCACAATTCCTTTTAATATCAACTTCAATCCAGTTGTTGTCCCGTGTTCAGCAAACACCACCAAAGCATTTTTGGTAAATTCCACCATCGCTTGCCCGCCCAGCTTCCCTACCATTTTTAACGCTACTTCTTTAGCTCCAATTTTTGTTAGTATCGTCGCTCCAATCTTGTTTATTGAATTGTTCAGAGCAATGTATTTCTGAGCATAAATCAAAAAATTTCTTGTTTGTGGACTGCTTTCAATGGCTTTAATTAAACCGTCCAAGGCCCGGCACTCACCTACTTTGAACGGTAGGTTCAAACCTTTCAATTTTTCCTGAGCATTCCTGTAATTATTAATAAAATTATTTAGTTCTGCCGGTTTCATCCGCAACATCGCCGTTAATCCTCTCAAATCGTTCCATGCATTATCTATTTTTCCTGGACTTTGATTCCTGCTTCTGGCAAGTTCCATTGACTCATTTTTGTATGCATCTACCTGGTTTCCGTCCGAAGGGTAATATATCTGTCTTACCAATTTTGCGTATTGCCTTACGTCCCGCCACTCGTTTATTTGCAACTGACCATTTTCTCCCACAAACGAATCAACGATATTTCTTTCAAACCAATCTCCCTGTGGTTTAGTTAATTCAATTTTATTGTTTTCAGTCCAGCTTGTTACCTGTACTCTTATCGACTTTACTGCCATTTCAACTCTTTCGACCTGTTCTTCTCCCAAGGACGGAGTGCCTCTGCTTATCTCAGATACAACCCTCTCCTCTAATTGTCCGGGAACACTTAGCCCCAGAATAATTTCCTGATTTATCCTGTCGGCCAGTTCCATCCTGACACCAACCCCGGCTTTCTCCACCAACCCAGCCAGTATCGGATCACTAGATTGAAGCTCAGCCAATAAATTATCAGTTATCTCAAAAGCTCTTTTTCTTATATCCACCTGAAGCTCAATTCTTGTTTTTGCTCCTTCTGCATATTGCTTTATTATTTGCTTGGTTAAGTCCTGACTCACTTCCTCAACTGCCTTCTCCACCTTTTTGTCAAAACCGTCTCGCGAAATATTGTTTTCCAGTATTCTCTGTACACCCACCTCTTTTAATTCCTCTGCTAATTTTTCAACCACTATCGACGGAACACTCTGCCCGGCAGCCTTAATTTCGATCTCCAGCTCTTTACTACTCACTGCCACCTCTGTTGCCGTCTTTTTAGCTAATTCTTTTATGGTTTCCTCTCCCAAGCTTTCTGCTGAAACTTCCCTCAGATCATCAACAATTTTTTGATAAGCTTCGCTTTGTCTTCTAATTAAATCCTCTATTTGAGATCTGGCCACAATACCCTTGTTTGCTTCGGTGATTTTCTCCAATGCTTCACCTGGACTCATACCATTTTTCAGGTGTTCTTCATATTCTTTCAGTAATTGTTCCAGTTGGGCGGTTGGTACCACTGCATTTTGCAAATCCTTTTCGGTTGCTTCGTCAATCGCCCCCATTTCTTCCAAAAGCACCCTGTTGACCCTCTCGACCTGATCCGGACTCAGACTCTCCAAAGCCTTGGCCACTCCCGTCAGCGATTCTTTTCTTACATCTACTCTAAATCCTCCAGCCCTAAATACCCTTTCTAAAATATTTTCTAGATATAGATTTTGTCTAACATTAGAAGTTTTATCTAGTTCCCTTAAACACAGAGCCAGTGATTGGCAATTTTCCACAGAAGATATGTTGGCAACATTAAATCCGCTCATCGATACCAAATTATAGCAACCCTTACCTTGTTTTAAACAATTCCATCACCGAAAAGTGAGTCATAATCGTTTTTATCATCTTTATTGGTATCTATCTTTTTATCTTGGTTGTTTTCTTCAAAATCCGGCTTAGGCTTATTACTCAATTGTGGGGGTTGTTGTATTTTCGGTTCTTGACTGACAAAAATTGGCTTACTCCCGATATTTCCTCCTCCAAGTTTTACCACCTTTGGCGCTTCAAAAGATGGTGTCGGTTGTGATTCTCTCAAGGGTATTTCCTCTTCTTCATCTTTAACTGCCTCTACTTCTTGCCTGATAAAATCATCTATTTTATCCTGCTCAACTTTTTCCATTTCATTAATTTTTCTTTGAAGCAATCCTTCATTTTCGTCATCCCCTCCGACCACCTCTGTTCTGAACCGGGCACTTGAACTATCAATTAATGGTTTTGTTTCTATTGGCTTTTCCTCACCTTTTCCTGTCTCAGCTTGTTTTATTTCATTCTTCACTTCTACTACTGGAGAAACAACCTTCTCCGGCTCTTCTTCTACTTGAATATTGCTTGGGTTGATCGGCAGTGTTTGATTTGAAATAAGCAAGTTTTTATTTTCCATTGTTACTACCTTTCCCTCCGCCTTCATCTTCAATATCTCTTCTGGGTTCGATGTTATTAATTTGTGTTCATCTTCTGAAGCGATCACTTTTATAGCCACATGATTTTGCCCGGCAAAGAAAATACCTTCTCCCTTGTCCGCCGTCAGCAATAATTGTTTTTCACCTTCAGAAAGATAAAAAACCTCACCAATTTTATCTATGGCCGCACTGTGTTGCTTTAGCAATATCTGTATTGAACTGTTGGTCACAATTTCCTTACCATACGGTGTTTCCAAAAAATCATCCACATCCTGGGTAATAGTCGTCACTCCTAAGTAGTATTTTCTACCTCGTTTAACTACCCCTCTCAAAAACGCCGCCGAATCTGGATATTGCATCAAATACCAGGCCTCATCCACGATCATAATTCTCTTTTTAAGCTCTTTTTTAACCGTGGTCCAGATGTAGTCCAGAATTATATGCATGGCAATTGGTCTTAGACTTTCTTCTAAGTTTTTAATGCCAAACACCACAAACCGGTTGTTTAAATTTACAGTAGTTTTTTGGTTAAATATACCCGCAAAAGAACCCTTAATATATTTTTCTAACCTGGCTGCCAAACTCTGAGCTTCCTTGCTCTCTGTTCCGATAAGCGACTTATATAAATCCTCAATCAGTGGAGATTCCTTACTTTGTGTATCTGGATCTGGAGTAATCCCCTTCATTTTATAAGCATCCATTATTGCCCGGTCCAAAATTGACTCCTCAATCGGCGTCATTTCTCCCACCATTAGCTTAAACAACTTATGTAATGATAGTATCTTGGAATTCAACGAATTTTCCCCTTCCTCTTCCACTGTCAAAGATAGATCAAATGGATTGATTTTAGAATTCTCACTATAGCCAAAAGCAATGTACTGGCCGCCTGCCGCATCACACAAACTTCTGTATTCATTTTCAGGGTCGACCACGATCACGTCTGTATCAAACATTAATGATCTGATTGCTTCCAGCTTAATCATGTAGGACTTACCGGCACCGGCCGTAGCAAATACTACCGAATTATAATTCGGCATGCTGAATCGGTCGAAAATGACCAACGACCCGTTGTGTTGGTTTATTCCGTACATTATCCCTTTGTTATCGGACAAGTCAGACGACACAAATGGGAAGGTTGTTGCCAGTGAGGTCGTGTCCATGTTCCTAGTGATGCTGAGTTTGTCGCTGCATATGGGTAGAGTGGTCATAAATCCATCTTCCATTTGAAGAGTTGCTTTCTTGCTGATAATTAATAATGCTCCCAAAGACGCTTCGATGTTTTTATTTATCCGGTCTAACTCTTCCACCGATTCCGCCGATATAGTGATGTAAAGTCCGAATTGAAAAAACCGCTCCTCCCCTTTGACTAGGTCTGCTTGCAAAGACAAAGCATCTTCTAATTTAGCCTGAGTAGCCGGATTCACGATCCGTCCTCTTTGAATATCTGTACTCAGCTCTGCCTCCATTTCCGTAATTTTTCTTCTCAAATCATCCAAAATTTCTTTCCCATCCGTCGGGTAAATAAACATTGACACATTTAGTGAAGCATCAAAGTTAATTAGCGGTGACAACCAGTTTATTCCCACAAATCTTGGATACCCGGCCACAAACAATGTCCGATAGTATTTATCATCAATCCTTATGTGGTTAAAATCAACCTCTATGGCTGATGGTGCAATAATATCCTTTGTCGACACCAAACCTTCCTCAAAAGGCTTGCTTCCATTATTATTCGCCGTCACCGAAGCACTAGCTTTCGGCATATCGGCCTTCTCTTCCTTCTTTATTATTTTTTTTAAAAAATCCATTTTTTATTTTTCAGTACTTGTTACCACTGGTGCGTTATAATTTAACGTTTGAATTTTTTGATTCACCGCCGTACTTTCATTGTATATTTTATAAAAAAGCTCAATCAACTCCTTTGTCCCTAGTGGTTTTATGTCCAGCCCCAAGCGTGAAAATAATCTTACCAAATGATCCTTTTTCGGTTCCAAACTAGCTTTAGCTTTTTCTAAAATATATTCTTTGGAAAATGGCAACTCTCCGCTACTTTTTCCGGGCAAGGGTAGGGAATTAAATATTTGACCTTTAGCGCTGCTGATTCCCAGTTCCATTATAGAAAATGGTATCGCCACATAAAATGACTTTGACAGAACATCGTTTCTTTTTACGGTTTCCTCCACGAACTTACGATACGCCACCACTCGTTCCTTTAACTGCGGATTTTCTTGTTTTTCCTGGGCTGCCGCTAAATTTTTTAAATATACACTAATATCTTTACTGTTTGAATGAATAATAATCTGCACCATGAAATTGAGTGAATTCAAAATACCGCCATAAGCAAACACCAAAGCTGATTGTTCCCGTTCCGACAACAAATCAAAGTTCACCGACGACAATTGCAAAACCATCGAGCACGATCCGTCTTTCAGCACCACAATACCATCTACCACATCCTCGATTGGCAAATGTTCTTGAGTACTTCCTTTTATGGCAATTTTTAAAGGATCACTTGGCATATGTTATATGATAACCTAAATTTATCCCAAGATTATTTGCTGATAATTTTTATTGGTTGAACTATTTCTCCCTTTAATTCGACACTTATTCGATGAAAATCATAACCTTCTTTTTCCGTTATAATTAAGTATTTCCCGTTTGCCATTGGAGTTGAAGTTCTAAATTGCCCCAAAGAATTCGTTTTTAATACTCGGCTTGGATTGCCCACATCATCTTGAATTTCGACTATCGCTCCATCAATTATCTTGCCGTCAACATCGGTTGCCATTCCCACTAATACGTTGGCAACTTCTGGAATGTCTGGCATTGGGATAGTTCCAAAAGACGTTTCGCCCGTAGCTTCTAATCTTCTCCTTTGCAAATTTAAATCACTTTTTTGATCTCTCCATTCTTCTTTGTTACTGCTGGCATTTGCCTCTGTCGCTTTTTTATCAACTTGAATTTCGGGATTTACATCTTTTATAATCACGTCCTTTTTAATTAGTACCACCTCTTCCTTTTCCTCTTTCTTTTCTTCTCTTTTTACCGAAGGTAACGACGAAATAAACTCTCTTACTTTCTTTTCGTCCTTTTTAACTTTTGTGCTCTCTTCTTCAACCACCTCCTTCTTTTCCTCTTCCTTCTTGACTTCAACTGGGGTTATCTTAATCGTTTTTTTCTTTCTATAAACGAAAATTGTTGGTGAGTATATCGACCTGACAAACGCCATCACCCAAGTCTCCAGCGGTCTATCCTCATAGGGGACAAACGCCAACAATAGTCCGCCTCCTCCAAAAAATAACATTAATGGCCACTTTATAAAAAAGATGATTCCACTGGCATTTATCAACAAGGCAATAATCACTCCTGCTGCCGCTTTCACAAATTGTTTTAAAGTCATTTCTCCCACCAGCTTGAATTCGTAGGACGAAATCTGCTGAGGTATCGGATGTTGTTCCATCTACTAATTTTATCAATAGAAACAAGGTTTTTTTAACTGTCAAATTTCTAATATAATAGGCTATGTCTAAATTACTGATCATTGACGGCCATGCCATTATTCACCGGGCATATTATTCAATGCCCCCGCTCACCTCAAACGGCCAGCCGGTCAACGCCATTTATGGGTTTTATTCCATGCTTCTTTCTGCCCTAGACAACCTCAACCCCAAATATCTTGTTGTTTGTCTGGATTCGCCCGGTCCCACCTTTCGCAGCCAGGAGTTTATTGGTTATCGGTCCAAAAGAAAAGTTCCTGACCGGGAACTGGTTTCCCAGCTTCCCTTGCTCCAATCTACTCTTCAAGATGCGTCTCTCTCTAATTTTGCCATTGGCGGATTTGAAGCCGATGATTTAATTGCTACCATTAATCGCAAATCCCTTTCCAAAAAAAACATTGACAACATTACCATTATTACCGGCGATAAGGATTTAATGCAGCTTGTTGACGACAAAACTCAGTTGCTTATGCCGCTTCGTGGTCTGTCCCACACCCAAATTATTGACCGCTCGGTTGTCCGGGAAAAATTGGGTGTTGACCCTGATCAGGTAGTCGACCTTAAAGCCTTGATGGGGGACATGTCTGATAATTATCCCGGCGTTGCTGGTATCGGCCCCAAAGTTGCCACTGATTTGCTCAATCAATATTCTAATTTAGATAATATTTATCAACATCTTGACCAAATCAAACCTTCCATCAAAGAAAAACTTGAAAAAAACAAAAACGACGCCTACCTTTCCCAGAAACTGGCCACTCTTATCGACAACATTCCTCTGGATTTTAGTCTCAAGAAGTTCAAGTTTACCCCAGATCAAGTTTTAGGTTTAGAAAAAGTTTTTCAGACCTACAATTTCAAATCTCTCCTCTCTCGCCTCAAAAAAGCCAATCTTGAGATTTTTGAAAAACCCAGTAATTTAAAACAAGACTCACTTTTTTAAACATGTCAATCAAACAGCCCAAAATCGCTCTCGTTCATGATTATCTCAAAGAATACGGCGGAGCTGAGTCTGTTCTGGAGACTCTTTCCGATATTTTCCCTCAAGCCCCAATTTTTACCACTCTTTACTCACCTCAATTTTTTGGCCCCCACCGCTCTCGCCTGGAGAAAAAGTGGACCGACCGCGTTCATCAGAGTTTTTTTAACTTCATTCCCTTTTCTCACCGGTTAATCAGCCCTCTCCGTCTTCTCTCGCCCTTAGCTTTCAAATCCTTTGATTTTTCCGACTTTGACCTGATTATTACCTCAGCTACCGGTGCTTACTTTCCCAACTCCCTTAGGAAAAAACAAGCCAAATTAATCTGCTATTGCCACACCCCTCCTCGTTATCTTTATGGCCTACCCACCGCTCGTAATTTAACCAAAAATAGATTAATTTCCCTTCTGATGAACCTGGTCAACCACTTTCTCCGTCTTTTTGATTTCAAATATTCTCAAAATGTTGATCAGTTTATCGCCAATTCAGTTACCACCGCCGCCAGGATCGAGAAATATTACCGAAAATCATCAATTATTATCAACCCTCCCGTCGACCTTCCCGCAACCAGTCAGAAATCAACCCACCCGCCAAAAGACAAGCATTTTTACCTTACCGGTGGTCGACTCGCACGGGCCAAGCGTTATGATATTGCTATTCAAGCCTGCAACCAGCTAAAAGTTCCTCTGAAAATATTTGGTCGCGACTTTGCCAACTTTCAGTCCGAACTCGAGTCGATATCTGGGCCCACCATTGAGTTTCTGGGCGAAGTCAGCCAATCTGACAAAGCCAGACTTTATCAAAACGCCAAAGCCTTCATCTTTTGTTCCGACAATGAAGACTTCGGCATTGTCCCTGTCGAGTCCATGGCTTATGGTTGTCCAGTTATTGCCTACCACAGTGGGGGAGTTACCGAAACAGTTGTCAATGGCAAAACGGGTGTCTTTTTTGACCAGTTAAACGCCGATTCCTGTGTCCAGGCCATTAAAAAACTGGAAGATACAAAAATATTCCCCAAAGATTGTCTTACCCGCGCCTCTGAATTTAATCAAGCCAAATTCATCGAAAAAATAAATAGTTTAATTAATTCTGTGTATCCATAACCAATCTTTTCACGGCCCATACTCTAGTCCCTGCCAGCTTTTGCTCAAAAAACCTCATTCTTTAGTCGAAACGGGCTCGGTAGAAAATAAACAGCTTACATACTCATTGCACTTAGGACAATAGCCGGAAAGGTACAACGAAGAACATGATCTTCTCAAGACTTCTTCCGCAATATTGCCAATAATACATCCACCCTCAAATTTCTTAGCTTCAATCAATCCGCTTGCCGGTTTCCTCTCGAGGATTTGAATCCGGATACTCGTCTTGTCAAGTTCACAAACATCTCTGCTTGCCCACTCACACCTCATTCTCATAATAACATCATATCACAGGCGAAAATGACAAATTACCCATTCTAGCATTATAATTAACTATGTCCACCTTCGATGACCAAAAAAAAGATTATCAACGGGCTTTCCGCCGATTTGGCCATGATCCCCGCTCTCTTCAGTGGGTTAGTCAGCATTCTGTTGATATTCGCTTTGAGCAATTCCTGAAAGAGCTCGATTTTAACCACAAATCCGTTCTTGATGTCGGCTCTGGTTTTGGTGACTTAATCGATTCCATCAGCCGTCAAGCTCAGGATTTTTCTTACCTTGGAGTTGATATTGTTCCCGAATTTATTACCCAAGCTCAGAAAAATCATCCCGGCTACCGCTTCGTTGAGCGCAATTACCTTGACTATCCGTTGGAAAATATTTTTGATATTGTTATCGCTTCAGGTTGTCTCAATTTCAATCAGGGTCTCAACACCCTTTCATATCGCCAACACTACATCCAGATCCTGTTTAACCACTGTTCTTATGCTCTTGCTTTCAACATGGCCGGTTATCACCCTCAACCTTCTAATCACCCCAGGCACAACATTTATTATGTGGACTCCCTCAACATCTTAACCTTTTGTCAAAATCTAACTCCAAAAATTATTTTTAAGCAACACTACGACCCACTTGACTTTACTCTGATTCTTTTCAGATAACTAGTCTTTCATTAACTGCTCGCCAATCCACCTTTCTGCATCAATAGCTGCCCTTGCCCCGTCTCCAGCCGCCACAATTGCTTGGCGGTAAACACTATCCGAACAATCTCCGGCAGCAAATATGCCTTCCTGACTGGTCATTGTTGCAAAGTGTTTATTTTTACCAATTACTATGTGGCCGGTTTCGTTTAGTTCGACCAAATCGGCCACAAATCCAGTTGCTGGATCATGTCCTATAGCCACAAACAACCCGTCCATATCCACCACTTTCTCTTCCCGAGTAACATTATTAAAAACCTTTATTTTCTCCAATTTTTCTTCTCCAATAATTTCCTTAACCTCACCATTCCACCAAATTTCAATTTTTGGATTGCTAAACACCTTTTTTTGCTGTATTGCTGTTGCCCTAAAACTATCTCTCCGATGAATTAAGTACACCTTGCTGGCAAATCGGCTCAAAAAATCAGCTTCTTCACACGCCGCATCCCCTCCGCCCACCACCACCACTCGTTTATCTCTAAAAAACATGCCGTCACAGGTGGCACAACCGCTCACTCCTTTGCCAATCAGTTCTTTTTCATTTTCCAATCCCAACCACCTGGTTCTGGCCCCGGTAGCCACGATTACTGCTTTGGCTATTAAATCATTTTTGTCCTGTAATACCACTCGAAAACCTCCTTCTTTTTTCTTCTCAATTTTTTCCACTAGCCCATATCTAATTTCTACTCCCAAATTTTTTACTTGAGCCTGCATGTCCATCATTAATTTCACTCCTCCAATGCCGTGAACAAAGCCAGGAAAATTTTCCACCACCGTGGTAATTGTCAATTGACCCCCCGGTTGACCTCCGGCCACTATTATCGTTTTTATTGCCGCTCTGGCGTTATATATTGCTGCCGTTAATCCAGCCGGACCTGATCCAATGATTATTGTGTCAAAGCTTTCATTTTTCATAAACCTATTTTATCGTACTTGATTTTATTTATCTCTTTCCACACAATTTATCTATACATGACTCGTGAAACCAGAGAAATTCTTAAGTTTATCCTGAAATTAGTTTGTCACAAAAATATCTTTTTCTTCTGGGTATTTGTCCGCTTTCTTTCAGCCGCATTTCCCATGGTCTCGATTTATCTTTACTCGCGTGTTATCAAATTTCTCGAAGTTGGGGCCAGTTTTGATCAAGTGTTACTTTTAGTTGGACTGATTCTTTCAGTCTTTATTGCGGACAATCTGACCCGACTTCTTTCTATTCACAATCTCAACAGTATTATTATCCAAACCGAGTTTGGCATTCATCAGTTCATGTTAATCGGCCTCAAGACCTATGACAAAAAAATTCGTCACGAAGTTATTCAGGCCATAAGAAATTTTGGCGAAGCTGTCAGAACTTCACTTGAACTTATCCGCCAGCCCGGTATCGACGCCATCGTTGCCCTGATAACCATTCCCGGCATCCTTTTTTTTCTTGATATCAAAATTTTTATCCTCCACCTGGCCTATATGATTACTTATTACTTTGTTGACGTTTATACCACCGATAAATATTCCAAACTTAAAGACATCCAAAATCAACACACCGAAGTCTATTATGCCAAATTCCAGGACTCCAATAAAATCCAAAAAGAATCAGCCCAGTTTACCGACCACTTCAAAAAACTCTGTCGCTGGGGCTTTATTGAATGGTTTTCTCTCCAAAATATCGCCGTTATTTTTTATACCCTCATCCTCTTTTACTTAATTCGCCAAGTTCAATTAGGAGAAAAAGTTATTTCCGATCTGGTCTTGATCATGGGTTATATCGCCTCTACCCAAGTCTTTCTCAATAATTTCAGTAATATCAAAGATCGCCTGGCCGACACCAAGGTTGCTCTATCCCGGTTGGCCAAAAGCAAATATGTTCTGGTCGTCGGCCTCAATGACTTCATGAGATAATAAATCATGCCTGAACTGCCCGAGGTCGAAGTCATCCGCCAATTTTTAAACAACCAGATTCTTCACAAGACCATTATTGATGTTATTGTTCACAACCCCAAATCTTTTCAGGGAGACCCTAGCCTAATCAAGCATCAAAAAGTAGAATCTTTTTCCCGACACGGCAAACAACTTTCCCTTCATCTTTCGAACAATATTACTCTCCTTTTTCATTTCAAAATGACCGGCCAATTAGTTTGTGTTCATCGAAAAAAAACTATTTTAGGCCACCCTACTCCCACTCTAAATAATCAACCTTTACCCAATAAATCCACCAGAATCAACTTCAAGTTTTCTGATGGGTCAACTCTTTATTTTAATGATCAGCGTAAATTTGGCTGGGTCAAAGCTCTTACTCCAGCTGATTTGCTTGAATATCAAAAAACTTTAGGTAAAGATCTTTTGGACCCCTCTTTTACTCCTAATTACTTCAAAAAACAACTTCAGAAATCTTCTCGTTCTATCAAGCTAGTCTTACTTGATCAAACTAAATTTGCCGGCATTGGTAACATTTATGCCAATGATGCCCTCTTCCTCTCCGGTATCCATCCACAAACCTCGGCCAATTCCTTAACCTCCAAAGTAGCCACCAAGCTTTACCGCCACCTACTCGATATCACCCGTGAATCGATCAGTCATGGCGGTTCAACTGCCAAGGATAATAAATATATCCATCCCGACGGCTCTTTTGGTTCTCATCAATATCATTTTCGCGTTTATCAGAAAGAAGGGGAGCCCTGCCTTCAATGTTCTACCTGCATAGAAAGAATAAAAATAGGTGGACGATCTTCGTTCTTTTGTCCTTCGTGCCAAAGATTAATTTAAATTTAAGCAAAACACCCTGCCATCTCTATCCAAACTGTTACATTTGTAGTAATATCTGCTTATGAAATGTGATTGCCATTGCACTGCCAAATGTAAACTTCTGGGTGGTCTCGAACAAAAAATTATGGATGTCATCTGGAACTCACCCAATTCCCTCAAGCCCTCAGAGGTTCTCTCCAGGCTCAACCAAAAATACGCCTACACTACTGTTATGACTGTCCTCAAAAGAATGACAGACAAAAAGATACTCAAACGCCAAGTTAAAGGTCGTGTTTTTTATTATTCACCCCTGATTGACAAAAACACCTTTGCCACCGCTTGCTTAAATGATTTATACCAGCGCCTTTTTCGCTCCTACGGTCAGTTGGCGGTTTCCTGCTTCCAGGCTGCTGCCAAAAAATCAAAACTCACTCTGTAATTTTTATAATTCATCAGCTTCAAATAAGTCTCCTTTCCTACTTACGTTTCCCAATCCTGATATATTTTGGCTTATTCTTGGATCACCCCAATAATCTATACTTCCGGCTCCACTGATATTGATATCCAACCCCTCCCTTGTCGACACTTCTGCTTTTCCAGCCCCACTAACACTTATTCTTGCCTCATTAGTCAGCAAATCTCTTCCTTGATATTCCCCCAGACCCGCAATTCTAACAGTCAAATTATCCGTTTTCCCTGACAAAACAATCTGTCCGGCCCCATTCAGAATCACCTCCACTTCGTTTGCTAAAATATTTGCCTCCAACTTAGCCGCACCGTTATTAACGATTCTTAAATTTTCCACTAGCAAAGCCTCACTTTTAACTTCAGCCGCTCCGTTAATATTAATTTCATCAATATCTTTCACCGCCAGAGTATAATTCGGATTATTCCATCCGCTTCCCCACCACCATTCGGTCTGCCTTATTTCCAAGGTATTATCCACAACTTCGGTTCTTATGTTTTCTAAATCTTTCCTGCTTGCTTCAATCAGTAAATACTCTTCGTCACCTTCAATGATAATCAGTCTTCCACCACCCAAAAAATTAATTTTTTTAAAGTTTTCCACTACTCTTCTTTCTTCCGCTAGATCCTCCATTTGTCTAATTACGCCCCTGCTCTCTCTACCCCTCTGGTCGTCAATCGTCGACCCGCTGACGACTACAAATAAAGCCAAAGCCACTAATATCCATCCAATTCCTTGTCTCCTAAATAAAATTAAAAATCCGGCAACCACCAACAAAACCGGCCAAATTATTGGCCACCATTGGTTTAGCTTAAAATTAATTACCCCCAATCTTCCCATCACCATCACCGCACCAGCCAGCAACAACACCCCTCCGGCTACCACTTGCCAGATACTTTTGTTCTTCATTTTTATTTCAGGATCAAGTAAACGCCCGCAATTATCAAAATCATCGGCCAGAAAATGTCCCATCGCCAAAATCCTGGCACTATCTGATTAAACAAAGCAACCACCCCCAAAAAAACTATTCCCCATCCCAGCATATTTCTTCTACCCACCGATTCGTGTTTATCTGTATCTGATTTTACTCTCAATTTGTTTTCAACTTTGTCCTCTGATTTTTCTTCTTCTCCTCCGTCAACTGGTAGCAATAAAGCCAGTATCAAATATACCCACAAACCCAAACCTCCCGTCAAGGCCAAAACTACCAAAATTAACCTGACAACTGAAGGATCAACTTGAAAATATTCTCCCAAGCCCCCCGCCACTCCAGATATTATTTTGTTACTTGAAGATCGATATAATTTTTTTTCCATATAAATTTATTTTACACTATATCTCAGCTATTTCTCTCAATTTGTCCATATCTTCAATGAATACTTGCCTATTTTTGTTTAGAAGATACCCTTCTCTTTCCAGTTTAATTATCTGTAGTGTCACTGTTTCTCTAGTCAGTCCGGTCAAACTGGCAATTAACCTATGGGTTATTCGGAATTTAATCTGGGTTGTATCATCACTTTCTTCTCCAAACCTTTTAGCCAGATAATAAATCGACCCTGCCACTTTATTGTAGGCATCTCCAGAAATTAGTAGTTCAATATTTTTAGTTAAGTCAACAAACTCGCACAATATCGTTTGCAACAAGGACCGACTCAATTCCTCATCGTTTTTAATAAACTCCATAGTTTCTTTCACTGGGGCAATCCACAATTCTACTGGTGACACAGCTTCAAAATAATGCCTGTTGCCACAATTCGTAATTGCATTTATTAGTGAAAAATAAAAAATAGGTTTAAACAATTGCAGCGTAATTTCCCGGTCATCTTTTGATATTCTAAAGGCTTTTATATATCCGCTTTTAACAAAAATTATTCCCGGAAAATTTTCTTCAGGCCGCAAAATTATCTCTCCTTTGCGGTATTTGATAAGTTGATATTTACCAAAAAAGTCCGTCAGCTTATTTTTATTTTCTTCATTCATAATCTCCCCGTCTATTTCCTTTTATAAAGACCTAAAATACGATTTCCTCACAATAATAATTCAAAAAGAACACAATTATTATTAGATTAATGTAAGAATGTGGTAAAGTTTATAACACTTTTAGTTTTTCCACCCAGTCTTTAATAATAGAAAAACTTTTCTGCCAGAACTCAGCCTTGTTAACATCTACCCCAATATCCTCCAAAATTAAAATCGGGTCTTCCCCTCCGCCTGCTTCCAGAATCTTTTCTATTTTAGGTATAAAACTTTTACCTTCCTCCTTGTATCTCGAATACAAAGAATAACTCAAAAGTTCGCCAAAATTATAAGCATAACAGTAAAATGGTGTTTCCACTATATGGGGAATATAAGCCCACTCGTACCTGAAAATCGGATCTAATTCCACGCTCTCTCCAAACTGCTCTCTAAGTGTTTTCATCCACATTTCGCTCACCTCCTCCGCCGTCAGCCCTTTACTTATTTGTTCATGAACCCTTTTTTCAAAAACTACGAAGTAATTTTGCCTTAGTATCGAAGCATAAGTATCAGCAATTTTTTCCGACAGCATCGCCTTTTTTATTCCCTTGTCTCTTTCTTGTTCATACAATGTTTCAAACAAGATCATTTCTCCCAGCGTTGAAGCTGTTTCTGCCAAAGGCAGGTTGGCATGCTGTGTGCTGTAAAAATGTTTGTTGGCATACAAGCTATGAACTCCATGTCCCAATTCGTGGGCCAAAACTGACATATCCCTTATATTTCCAGTAAAGTTCATCAACACATACGGCGTTATTGACGGTTCCACTGTTGCACAAAAAGCCCCACTCCTTTTTGTTGCCCCAGGGTGCGAATCCAGATGCTTTTCCTCGACAATTTGCCAAGCATAATTCCTAAACCTTTCACCAAATTTTCCAAATGATTCTAGTACGACATTCTCAGCTTCTTTGTAGTCGATTTTTTTTGTTACTGATTCACTTGGAGCGTATATATCAAATCTTCGCATTTTTTTTAGTCCCATATCCTTTGCCTTCATTTTAAAAAACTCCTGAAAAATATGGCGATTCTGACGACATATTTCCAATAAAACCTCAACCGCCCTGTCCGGAACCCTATTGTTGAAATTTCTGGCCGAAATTGCTTCCTCAAACCCTCTCATTTTTGTCTCATACCTCCAATTTTTTACCACTGCCTGATAAATCATAAAAAACTTGTCCAGGTTTTCTTTGTGTTTTTCCAGTAATGCCCTATAAGCCGCCTCCCGTTTATCAGCAATAGGGGAGTAAACATATGCCATCAACTCAGCCTGAGTTTTAATTATTTTCTTTTCCTCACCCTCTTTCATTTCATATTCAAACTCAGTCTCGATCATCGTTCTCAAATCCGTCAACACCCTCACTCCATTAATGTCCTTATTACTGATAATATCTTCTTCCCGCTCCTCCAGTGTATACTTAGCTGCTCCTCGGGAATAAGTCAATTCATACTTCAAATCAGCTATTGCCGAAAACAATCTTTTAGCATTCTTTTCATCTAGTTGTCTTTTGCCTTCCACCTCTTTACCTTTTATCCAATGGTCAATCCGTCTCACTTTTTGTGCACACTTCATCCTCAAATCATCACTCCTGCTTTTTAATTGTTTCGCCCTTTGATTTTTCTGATCAACCGCTTCCATCAAATGGGGTCTATAGGCTAATCTGGCCAGTTTTGCCTCCAGTTTTTCCCGCTTTTCCATAATATTTTTAAAGTCATCCTTCTTCATCCTAGGGTCCAGTTGTTCTACCCATTTGTCAATTTCATCTATCTCTCTTTCGACTGCTTTATAAAGCTCATCGTAAGCCTCCAGACTTACAATATCATCCAAGTTCCATTTATTTTTCATAACCTATTTTACCTTGCGTGATAAACTTATTTCGTATGATCAACAATATCCCCCTTGCTCTGACTTTTAACGACGTTCTTCTGCTTCCTCAGCGTTCGGCCGTTAACTCACGGGCAAATGTTGATCTTTCTACTCACATAACCCCCAAGCTTACACTTAAATTTCCCGTCATTGCTACTAATATGGACACCGTTACTGGAGTCGATATGGCCATCGCTATGTCTCGTTTTGGTGCTACCAGTTTTTATCCTCGCTTTAACACCGCCGACAAAATAGTCAAGGAGATTAAACAAGTTTTGGACGCCAACGGTCACACCATCCCCTCAGTTGGCATCAAAAGTGGTGAACTGGCCCGAATCCAATCCCTTTACAATATCGGCATTCGTACCTTTTTGGTCGATGTTGCTCACGGTCACCTGGAATCAGTCTTGAATTTTATCAGCCAAACCAAAAAACAATTCAAGGATATTGAAATTATTGCTGGTGCTATCGCTACCAGTCAAGCTGCTTCCGATTTGATCAAAGCCGGGGCCAGCTCTCTTCGTGTCGGTGTCGGACCTGGTTCAATTTGCCTTACCCGCCTCCAGACCGGTTCTGGCATACCTCAACTGACTGCCATCATGGACGTATTTACCGTTGCCAAAAAAACCAATACCCCGGTAATTGCTGATGGCGGTCTCAAAAACTCAGGTGATATTGTCAAAGCTCTGGCTGCTGGCGCCTCCGCCGTTTCTACCGGATTTCTTCTTTCTGGTACCCTCGAGACACCAGGCAGAATAGTTGTTGTGGGTGGTAAAAAATTCAAAGCTTACAATGGCTCTACTTCAAAAACAGAAAAAATCCGCCAATTCAAAAAAGATCCGTCCCAAAAACACCCCGATTATGTTAATTATGTTGAGGGCATTGAAACCCTTTCTGATTGCAAAGGCTTAGTTTCCGATGTTCTCTCGAATCTCGACAAAGGTATCCGTTCCGGGTTTAGTTACTCTGGTGCCTTCACTATTTCGCAGCTTCACCAGAAAGCTCGCTTTATTCAGGTTACTCCCTCGATTACTTTCGAAAATATCAATCGAGGCCTCACTTTCAGATGAAATTTCTGATCTTTGATGTCGGCGGCGTACTTTTAATCAACGGACAGATAAATCAACCTTTGCTTAATATATGTCTTGATCTAAAACAACAAAATTATTCACTGGCAATAATTTCTAACTATTCATCTGTTCCATCGGAATTGTCTAATTTGAGTATCTTTGATCCGATTCTCTCTTATGATCAAACCCATCTTCTCAAACCCGACCCACGCTTGTTTCAAAAGTTTATTGATATTACCCAGGCCCCACTCTCTGATTGTTTGTTCGTTGACGACACTCTTTCTCATATTTCCGCTTCAAAAAACTTTGGTTTCTCTACCATTCACTATCAATCACTGGCTCAATTTAAGAAATGTCTGGCTCAATTTCTAAAAAACACCCGATGACTACACCTTCTTTTTCTTTTGAAAAATCCCTTCTACTCCCAGGCACTCGTTTTCTTCTTGGTATCGACGAAGTTGGCCGGGGCCCTCTTGCCGGCCCAGTTACTATCGCCGTTTTTCTGCTTGACCTGAAATCTTTTAATCCTCAGACTTTCATCAACCTCGGTGTTCGTGACAGCAAGCTTCTCTCTCCCCAAAAACGTCAATTAATTTCCCAGAAACTTTCCGCTTCTCACAAATTTTCTATCTATTCCGCCTCTTCCCGGGATATTGATCAGCAGGGGATAAACAATGTCATCATCAATCTCGTTTATACCGCCTTGTTGGAATATCAGGGGTTGTTCGATACGGCCATTGTTGACGGTAATCTCAACATCAATTGTCCTAAAGTCATTTCTTGCGTCAAGGCCGATTCTCAATGTTTTTCTGTCGCCGCCGCCTCAATTCTAGCCAAGGTCTATCGTGATTCCCAAATGGATTTATATCATCAACAATTTCCTTCTTATAATTTTTCTTCTCACAAAGGTTATGGTACAAAAACCCACTTGCAGGCCCTAAAGACTCACGGACCATGTGAAATTCACCGTTTTTCCTACAAACCTGTCAAAAACTTACTCAATCGATAAAAACACACCTAACCATTCAATAATTTTTGCCTGGTAATCTCATACATTACTACTGCCGCCGCTACCGATAAATTCAGGCTTTGAACCATCCCTCTCATTGGAATGTATATTTTTCTGTCAGCTTGGCCAATCGCAGTCGCCGATAATCCCCGATGTTCATTACCAAACATAATTGCTGGTTTTACTTTATTTAACCTACTTTCAAAAATACTTTCCGCTTTTCCGTCTATTATTGTTGCGATCACTTCAAACCCTTCATTCTTCAAACTCTCAATACACCCATCTGTCGATTCAAAAAGTCTAAAATCCAACCATTTGTTAGCACTTCCTGAACTTATTTTTCCCACTTGCCTTGGGTTAAATTTCTTCTCTTGATCAAAAATAAAATACACTTTTTGAAAACCGAATGCGTCCATACTTCTCAGTACCGCCGCCGCATTATGTGGATCGTGAATATCTTCCAAAACTATCACTCCCTCCTGCCTGTTGCTCATCATCTTCTTGATTTTCCTCTCCCTTTTACTTAACCCCAAGAACAACCTCCTCCAAATTTACTTTCGACCAGTCACTCGTGTCTATCTCTATCAACCTTCCTACTCCCAACGGCCCTGCCCTTCCTTTCAGCAACCTTGCCTCCTGCTCTTTATAGCTCAAGTGGTCTACATGTCCCGGGTGTCTCTCACCCGACTCCGCCCTTTTTTTAAATCTCTCAAATAATATATTCCCCGAAGCATGACATAATATTTCTATCATTTCGCAACTATACTTTTCCTTCAATTTCTTCAGCTTTTTCCCATCTATCTTAGTTCGGAAGTTACTTTCTAAAATAATTTCTTTTCCGTTTTTTGTCATTTCTTCAGCCACCATATATAAAATTTTATAACTCGCCGCTCCTAATTTTTGTGACCAGCCCCTATCTTTCCATCCTATTTCATCAAACATAATTTCTTTCAAATTATCTTTATTAAAAAACGGTATCGATAGCTTTTCCGACAAATATTTGCCGATAGTTGTTTTTCCTGTTCCCGATAGTCCCGAAATTACAATGATTTTCCCCTTCATTATCTTATTATAAAGCTATTCCTTCTATCGGTACACCCAAAACTGTTTGAATTAAATGCCACAGCAACAAAAAAGCCAAAACCACCTTCAATCTTTTCAGAAACCTTTTATTTTTAGACCTGCTCTCCAACCTGGTCATCAAAACCGCCCAGCCTGCAAAAATCATTGGAATTACTATCCCGCCCAGCCATCCAACCTCCACCAGATTAATTTTAAGTAACGACTCCGCTTGAAATGATTGTAAATCTGTCGCAATTAATCGGATAATTTTTTCTCTTGACAATCCAATTCCGACAAAATTATTAAACCTGACCAGTATCCCTAACCAATATTCTCCTTCAATAATCGACCCTCTTAGCAATCCGATAACTGGCAGTATTGCAAACCCCAATGGTAACCATCCCAATAAATTTTTTTTCTTTCTAATTAAATAAGTCCCGCCCATCACCAATATCACCATCCCCAATTGCCACCAGGCCAGTCCGACTTCCGGAACCGGTCCGTATTTAACCAGCCAACCCAGGGCAATTTTCGATTTTAGCAACCACCCCCAACCGGCTAACAATAGAACCGTTCCCGAAAACCACCACCGGTAGCTTCTTATCTTTAGCGCCACTAATCCAAAAAATAAACATCCCATTACCCAGTAAGGAAAATATGTTGTCTCATTATTGTCAAGCGGCAACTTCCGGTCCAAAAAGCTACTCCCGTCTTCAGTAAAATAATCTAAAAACGCCACTTTTTTATACTCAATCCTCTCCCTCAGATTTTCATTTTTTCTTTCCACTAAGTTCATTTTCCACGCATCAATTTGAGCTGTTTCACTCAACTCTGGGAAAATCTTTCTGTAATCACGCCCAAAATCACTCATCCCCACCACCTTAATGTTTTTGTTTTCAGCCAGATATTCCATTTGTTTGTCAAATTCCTCAAAATATCTTGCCCCTTCCATCCCGACTTCTAAGCCAACAGTAATTTGTCCAATCTTATTCCTGCAATCCCAGTAAACAGAAGCCAACTTTTTAAAGTACTCTGTATCCAGCCCTCTTTCGGAATAGTCGTTGGCCTGAAGTGAATAGTTTGAGTATGCTGGACCTTCACCTTCATAGGCCAAATTCGGGTCTCTCAACGCCCATTGTATTACCACCACCTCCTCTTTTTCATCCAGGCTGGCCGCCGGTTTTAATACATTGTATCTTGCTGGCCAATAAGGCACTCCCCACCATTGTCCCCACACTCCATAATCGTCTGTTGTCTTCTGGTCCGCTACGATCATCACGCTCTCTACTCCATACTTTTCTCTCATGTAACCAATTGAAAAGGAATCTATCCACCACGCCCCTACCGACTTTGGATACTTACCAACTTTTTCCTTAAAAATATTAAATGCTTTATCAATTAATTTAATCCTTTCATCCCTTTGATATCCGGACAAAAACACTACTTCTGGACTATACCAAGGTCTGTTTACCGTATAAAAAACCTCCGCTTCCTTAGCTAATTTTTCACTCATTTCTACAAATAGTCCCAATTCCTGATTATCGTCAAAATTCAGCACAGCTTCCATCAAATCTTTATCATCCAATACGTCATATTGCACCAACCACGTTGCCGCCAACCCCCTTGTCGCTATTGGCTGATACTGTTTATCCAGCCAACCCAAATCATTACTGATCCACAACTTTCTATCTCGGATCGGGTTTACCACTGTAGCATATCTGTCAGCACACTCAGTTGCTAACACTTTCCTGCCACCAACACAAAAAAACAAAATAGCCAAAATTACTATTTTAAGTTTCACTTACTTTCATATCATTTAATTGATAACTTTTTTTAATTGAAAAAGCGTCATATTACCTATATCCGTCTGCTTTTCTATTTCAATATTTCCCATACTTCTCACCTCCCATATCTTTTCAGTCATCGGATTTCTATTTTGGGGTGATATCAAAAACAATTTTTCCGCCAGCGGATAATCCTCTACCCCCATTGGTCGACAGCCATTTTTAGTTAGCAAAAATCTTAAATCATAAGCCCTGGTATCGCCGCTTATTGTACTGGCCACATTGAAACTCTCCTGGCAGCCTTCTTTCAGTATTTCCTCAACCGTTCTTGTAATTAATGGATAACTCCATCCGGCCGGATGCCGGTAGGGCACTTCTAGATTAATATATTTTTTTTGGCCAATTCCAGCCAAAACACCCAGTCCCAATATTGCTACCCATCCAAATCTTTTTTTGTTTAGTTTGCTAAAAATAGCGGCCACAGCTACCAGAATTGGTCCGACTAGAGGATATATAAAATAATGTAGTTCTTGGCCGCCTCCAACATTATTTACCAGCGATTGCCAGGCGGTAGTAAGATTATAAAAATCATGTCTTACTTCAAAAACAAAAAACAACAAATCACCCCCGACAAACATGGTTACCATCATTAATAAATCAGTCAGCTTAACGGGGGACTTGCTTTTCCACCAGTAATAAACCAACGGCAAAGCCCAAAACACTGCCATATAATGAAAACTAAAAGCCAATCCCCACAACCAAAAAAAACAATATAAATACAATCGTCTTTTTTTGGTTGTAAACTTATCCAGCAAAATTATTCCTAGCAACCCCAACGGTAACAAAAAATGAGGGTTCCAAAAAAATCGACTGTGTACGATAAAAAAATGCGATGTGGCAACCATGTAAAGTATTGCCCAAGATATTAAATTTCCAAATTTTCCCTTGACCCATCCAACAAAAATCAACACTACCGCTCCTTCTGCTACCAGCCATAACACACTGATAGCCACTGGGTTCCATCTCGTAATCAAACCCGACGCTGCCAATGCGTAGTAATAATAAGGACCGATAAAAAATCCCTTGCCATTCACAACTCTTGATGTAACCATTGGTCCAATCAGCCTGGGTTTCTTTTCTAATACCATCTCATAACTTTCCATCAGATGTATTCCCTGGTCCATTTGATATGTCATTTTCTCTTCAAAACCAACCACCCTCAACAAAATATACGCCCCGATTAATATCAATAAACCCAAATAATAGATTCTATTATTTACCTTGGATCTCATTGCCTATTCTAGCAAAAGCACGCTTCCGTATTACAAGACAAGCCAGCAAAGTGCTGATCGGTACTGCTGCAATTAGTCCGATGCTTCCCACCAAAGTCCTTACCACTTCTTCAGCGATAAATTCATAACTTATCACTTCCGATATAGGATGTGGGTTATTTATAAAGATTAAAAGTAGGGGCAATGACGCTCCCGCATAGACTAACACCAAAGTATTGATCATCGATGCAATATGGTCTTCTCCCACCCTCATCGCTCGTGTGTATAATTCCTTAAACTTAATCCCTTCGGAAGCCTGCGCTAATTGTTCCACAATTGCTGCTTGTGAAATAGTAATGTCATCCAATATACCCAAAGTCCCAATTAGGATACCAGCCAACAGTAAACCTTTCATGTCAATCTCTCCCTGTTTTATAGACATAAGCATCCCGGCCTCTTCCGACGCCAGTCCTGTCAATCTTGTTAACTGAGCAAAAATTAAAGCCAACAACCCTGTAATAATAAAAGATATTATGGTTGACAATATAGCCACCGTTGTTTTTTTATTATTTCCGTGGGACAGGTAGAAACTGAAAGGGATAATTCCCAAGGCTCCCATAATTGTTATCAAAACCGGGTTGCCTCCATTTAAAATCCGGGGCAAGATAAACAAAAAAATCACCACAAATGTAATAATCATACTTATTACCGAAGTAAGCCCTCTTTTCTTTGCCACCAGCAGTGTAATTATCAAAAAAACAATAAACAACAAAGCCAAGGCATCTCTTCTCACAAAATCAATTATTGTCAGCATCTCCTCTCCATTCAAATCCTTTTGCCTCACCACCGCCACCTTGTCATTCAGTTTGTATTCCACCACTTGCACCATTGGCGTCATCCCCACCTCGATTTCCCGTCTCTCTCCTTTAAGCGTTCCCTTGGTAAACTCTAATCTTAACTTTTGATAATTCTGGGCCTGGTCAAAAATTATCACCTCACCTTCTTCGATAATTTCTACCACTCTCGCTTCCAAGCTTTCCTCTATTCGAAAAGGAATGTCTTCTTCTTGTGCCCAAACTCCTCCCGTCAAACCCAAAAACAGGCAAATTACCAAAAGCGCCTTTTTAATCATCTGCCAATTATACAAAATCTAACCTATTATTAATAATTCTTCTTCCGCTCGAGTAACCGCCGTATATAACCACCTTCGCCATTCATCATCACTCATTTTGGCAAACCTCTCTTCAAATAGAATTACTCTTTTAGCTTGACTGCCTTGCGCTTTATGGACTGTTAATGCATACCCGAAATCAAAAAGGTCACCTATTTTTGTCAAATACCGCTTATTACTAAAATTCATCGGCTCCCTGCTGTTAAATTGTTTTTTATAAATTAATCCTTCGTACAGGTTCTCCTCTCCATCCATCAAGATCTCAGCCTTATACCAATCTTCATTTTTTGGCACAATATCCATCACCACCCCCAACATTCCATTAAATACCTCTTTTTCATGGTTGTTACGCAAACATATTACTCGGTCATTTACCTCCGGTTCTTCGGAAGAAAACTCCAGCGCTTTTCTCAGATAATTATTTAATCGTACCCGGGTTGAATTATACCCGCATAGCACCAGGGTATTAGCATTATAGTTTGCCAGCCATTCTTCTACTTCAAATTGACTGTCAGGGTTTTCTTTTCGGATTTTTTTAACATTATCCCCATAAGTAATCGCTGGGATTATCCCTCTTTCTCTGGCCAAAATCGAAAGTTTAATAATTGGGTTTTCTCGGGCCTGCCGGTGAATCTCTTCTAACCTAAGTAGGGGGTTTTCCATTAAATTAAAAAACCCACTAATTGGCGGCAATTGGCCATGGTCGCCTGCCGCAATAATTGGTTTGCCATAAGCTCTCAGATCCCGCCAGATATTATCATCCACCATTGAAGCTTCGTCAATAATAATCAAGTTAGCCTCAATACTCTCCCTTCTCTTCCAGCCAATAATTTCCTTTTTGCCATCTACAACGGGGGAGTAAATTAATGAATGTATTGTTCCAACTGTATCCTGAAGGTATAAACTTTCTTGCTCCATCAATTTTCCTCTCAACACCCTGGCTGCTTTGCCGGTATAACTGGCAAAGGCCACCTTTAACTTTTTGTTCTTTTTATCAAGCCTTTGTCTTAATATCGATAGCAAGGTCGTCTTTCCGGTTCCTGCATACCCGCCCAGGGTTATATATTGTTCTCTCTCTGTGTTGCCAAACCACTCCTCTAGTTCTTTCAATGCCTTTTTCTGATCCGCCGATAAATCCATATTCTTATCATAAACCCGAAGCTAACCCGAAATCAATTATTTCTTAATCTTTTTCCCCACAAAATACCCAACTGCCACCCCGCCTAATCCCAGAAATTGTCCCATATCCTCAATTCTTATGGCATAACTCTTGCCAATAATCATAGATACTAAAAAAATTCCCATATAAACAATCGGTAGAATAATTTTATTTGACATCGTCTAATTAAAATTTAACTTCTATCAAGCGATTTAAATCATAGCATATGAAAAGGGATCATATCGTAAGAATTTTATATTATCTCCAGCTTCTATTCGCTCTTTGCTCTAGGTAATATCTCAGGCTTCTAATACTTTTCACCCTGATATCAGGATTATTAAGCAAAATAACCTGTCGGTCTGAGCCTTTAAAATCTAGGTTCAAAACACTGGCTGCCACCAAATTTTTACACAAAATTTCCAAGTAATCCCTTTTTGGGTTGCCTGTCGTGATATCCATTATTTCAGCCACCTGTTCTGATTGCTCAGCCAGTGATCTGAAACTCGACAACAAGTCTTCAAAAAAATTCTTTCGCCCCAGAACTTGGTTATTCAGTACCCTGTCCAAATATTGAGGATAGGTCAACACTTTTCTTTTTCTTAAATTTCTGATTAGCTCATCTGCCGCTACCCTCGCTCGATTGATTGTTTCCACGCTTCCTCCCTCTCCCACTCGACGCATAGCAGCTAAAGTATCAATCTTATCCGCCTCAGGAATACCAAACAATCGTCCAATCCGGTCAGCCTCCCTAATTGCTCCATCTTCGTCAAACCTGCCTTCAGTAAAATCAATAAAAAGTTTTTTGACATAAGTCCGGTAATAACCCAAAATTTCCATCATTGGTCCGGCCACCACTCCGATACTGGCAACCGATATTCTTCCTTCTTGTATTCCTTGAAAAACCCCTTCTCTTTTTATTAAATCTCTTCTCATCGTCGGAGCGTATGGACGGCTCACCACCAACCCGTCTTCTAAGTTGACTGAAGTTCCCCCCGGTTTTTCTACCAGTATTATCAAATTTTTTCGGCCTTCCCTGATTGGTCGGATTACCTTTTCTGTCATCCACGCTCCTACTATTTCCAAGTCTTCCACCGTGTCCGGCGCCATGCCTCTCCGGGCGATTCCTCCGCTATATCTCAGTTCATCTTCTGATTCTTCCCATGGAACATAACGAAAATCTACCTCCGTATTTTTCAAGATCTTCATTCTTTCCGACGTAATTTCCACTACCTCTCTAATCTTATCGGCAATGTAAGTTTTACCTGACCCAGGTAGTCCTTCAAGAAATATCACATAACTGTCCATGTCTGGAATATTGCCATCAGCCAGACGTGCTACCTGCTCTTCGAATTTCCTGATTAACGGTCTCAGGCACTGTGTCAAATTTGCTGACCCTTCCTGGATAAAATACACTCTCTCGAATCCCTCCATCTCTCTCCACAGTTCGTTTTGTCTTGTTCGCAGGTAAGTTAACCTTTCTGGGCTGATTGTAATATCTTCAATCCTTTTTCTTTCAGGTCCTCTGTTCATTTAGCTTCGGTAACAGTATGCTTACGGTTGTTCCTTTACCAACCCTCGATTTAATATCAATTTTCCCCCCATGCTTTAGGATAATATATTTTACCAAATACAAACCAATTCCCATCCCTGACTCCTTCATATTTTCAGCCCGATAAAACCTGTCAAAAACAAACGGTAGATCTGTCTCCGAGATACCCACCCCTTCATCTTTAATCCTTATTCCATAACAAGACTCATCCTCAACAAAACTTATTTTAATCAAACTGTTTTTTTGCGAATATTTACTTGCATTATTAAGGATATTAAGAACCGCTTGTACCATCTTGTATTGATCACCCCAAACCCACAATTCTTTAACCTTTCTGGCGATAACTACTTTATGACTTTTATCAACGTTCTCAAAGCTTGCTTTTGCTCCCGCCGCCACTTCCACCAAGTCAACCTTTTCCATTTCAAATTGAATTCTTCCGGTCTTAATCTTATTTACCTCCAGAAAATCAGAAACTAACTTATTCAACCTTGCTTCTTCTACCAAAAGCTTATTCACGTCTTCGTTTCTTGGCAATTCTCCTTTTCTAATTTTTTTTGCCAACAGCTGACTATAAGCAAAAATCGATGTTAGCGGAGTTTTCAGCTCGTGCGATGCTATCGATATAAACAAATCTCTCTCCCGTAATGCCCGATGGAGCTCGTTGTACAACAACGCCTTCCTCAATGCCATCATGGCCAGGGGTGAAAATAATTTTAACTTGTCAATATCATCCTTACTAAAAGCTCTCCCTTCTTCCGATATGATTGACAAAACACCCAAAGTGATTTTATTGTAAGTTAACGGTATGCTCACATCTTCTCCCACTTTAATTTTTTTAAATTCTGGATGAATTTTTTTTAACTCTTCATTCTTTAGCAGCACCACCCTTTCGCTTTTATAAGCCCTATAAGTAACGCCTTTTTTCCGGGTTTTTATATCATACAAAATAGGGGAGGAGGCAAACATTCTCTTCAGTTGACCATCAACCATCATAAACACCGAGCTATATTTTGCCCCTACCAGCTTCATTGCCTCTGTCCCCACAATTTCGAACGTACTTTTCAGATTCAAAGGGAACAGAAACTTTAATGATGAATTATATACGTCTTCTAACATCAATAATTTAAATTTGATTATAAATTACCACAAATTCCCCCAAAAAACACCCAGACCCAAACATCCTACTAAGCGCTCTGCTTCATTATGTTTATTTCAGGTAATAACTATGTAAGAAAACAATAAGAAATATGTAAGATTGATCACTATTTTCATCATCTTCTGGAGAATTATCAACTTGCTAATTAAAATAAACTAGTTCTTTCTTGTAATTATGAAAGTTAAGAGTTTACAAATTGTTTTACTATTGTCAAGCCTGTCGTTCGTGTTTTGGATATCTTCCTGGATTTTTAGTTTTAAATTCAACCCTCAATACTGGGAAAATTATTATTACACCTCCCAGTGGAATATCCCCAACAGTCCTCGGATAATATCTGACGAAGGAGTTTACCGTTATGTTGGTTTTCGTTTGGTTAATGGTGAAAACCCGTTCAATATTGATTACTGGGTACCACCTTTAGGCAAATATATTTACGGTTTTTTTGCCGCTCATTTTGGTAATCCATATTTTGCCTCATTGCTCTTTTATTTATCATTCATTTTAGTTTTTTATTTACTCTCAAAACAGCTCTTCAAAAATTCTTCTCTCATATTGATTTCCTTATTACTACTTATACTTAACCCCCTGGTAATTTTTCAGCTCCAACAGACCATGCTCGACCTGCCCCTGGCTCTATTTTTTCTCATATCAGTTTTATTTTTCGTCAATTATCTTCAATCATCGGATCGTCGGGTTTTAATGCTATCAGGTTTTTTCCTCGGGTTAATGGCTGGAACAAAGCCCCCGCTTTTCAGTCTAGTCCTGTTGTTCTTTATTACTTTCTGGTTAATCGTCACCACCAAAAACATTAAACAAGTACTTTTATATTCCGGTTTCTTTTTCTTAGGCTACTTGTCTGCTTACTTTTGTTATTTTCTAAAGCATCCCAACCCCATACCTTGGCTCCGCCTCCACCAAAAAGTAATTGACTTTCAGGTAAATCAAAAAGGCACCAATTTTCCTTTTAATTTAATCCAATCAATACTCCTTCGTTCCACCACTCATTACAACAACGGCATCTTTCCCTTTAAAGAGTGGTCGCTCCTTCTTCCCACTGGGTTATTATCTGCCTTGGTAATCGTCAAAAATATCTTCAACCGTCAAAAACAAAACAAATCATTCCTGTTCCTTTTAGGTGTATTTTTAGTATATATTATTACCTGTTCTCTGGTTGATTTTTGGCCAAGGTACTTTATTCCGATCATTCCTCTTTTCGTAATTTTCACCGTCACCTTATTCAAAAGCAAACCCATATTTCTTTGGCTCATTCTTATCAGTTATCTACCCCTTTCCCTGTCAACTTACTGGCCGGATCCAGGCAGCACCCTCAAAACCTTGTCGGAATATGTCAGCCGCGGACAGATTCAGGAAATTGAAGTCATGACGATTGGCGGCTATGATCAAATTGCGCCGCTGATTAATCCAAGCCACCCAAACCAATTGCTGGTTCTCGAACCACCGCCTTATTCGCCGTTCGCCACTCAATCCCAAAGCTTAATCAATATTAACGGACAATTAATCAACATCATACTAAACAAACACCAAAACCAGTGGTTTCTTTATTTTGAACCGCTTTAATTTTTATCTCCTAATTCCTTTTATCCATTCCAAAGCTCTCTTTTCTTCACCATCCACCAATGGCCCTTCTCTTCCAGCTACATAAAATGCTTCCGGATCAGATATTAATTTAGCCCCCGCCTTTTCCAATTGTGCTGCAATTTTTTTGGCCGCATTCCCCGAAAACCACACCTTAACTCTGGTATCAAAAGCCGCCGCTTTCACCCCTCTTAACTGACCGCTTTTCAGGTCCGTCAAAAATCCACCCATTTTCTCTGTTGGTCTCCACCCAATAATTGGACTCCCCACCACCAATAAATCCAGCTCTTCAAGGTCTTTGCTATTCATTTCATCTACTTTTACTACCCTAGTCTTCTTACCCAGTTCTTTGGCCATAATTTCCGCTAATAATTTCGTATTACCGTAATTCGAATCATATATGACCAACATTTTCATGCCTATATTATAAATTAATTTTTTCCTCAGGATCAAGTAATTGGTATATTTTCATGTGAAAAATATGCTTTAGATCCATCTGCCGTCTCATCTTTTTCTGCTAAAAACTATCAAGTCCCAACCCACCTGATTAATTGGCAATAAATTTAAGACTGAATCTGCGATCATTGACAAGCCCAATAATAAGGGGGCGTCATCCAAGAATTTGCCGCCAAAAAAACTGGTACTTCTAGGAGAAGCGTATACTTTTAATCCGGCTTTCTCCAATAAATTTTTAAGTTCCCCCAGTCCAAAAACCTTAATATGTTGTTCTTGTTCTGATAATTTGTACTTCTCTTCCTTCTTGATCAATTGCTTTTCCCAGTCTTTATTATTAATTTTTATTACCAGACCTTTGATCCATCCTAACGGATATTTAGCCCAATTATTACTGTTTGGAGTGGACAATAATAATACTCCGCCTTTTTTCAAACTATTAACCACTTTCATCAAAAACTTCTCTGCTTCCTGTAAATGCTCCAGCACTTCGGAGCTCAAAATTACGTCGTACTTTCCTTTCAAGTCACTTTTTTCTATATCCAGCTGTTCAAAAGAGACTGTCCCCGCTAGCCCTTTATATTTGGCCGCTATATTACCGTAATCTACAAATGCTTTCGACAAATCCACACCCTTAAATTTTACCTTTTTATTTTTCTTAAATTTCAGCGCCAGTCTGATCAAAACTGCTCCATTACCGCAACCGATATCCAGCACTCTTACCTCTTTTTTTCTGGCTAATAACCGGTTGATTTCTTTACCGGCTTCCGTTTCCAGTAGCAATTTCGTTCTCCTCCAGGCATATTCTATCGATGGCGATGGCGTGTTCAGTTGATTAAACCAGATGTTATATTCACCATAATCATCATATAATCTACTTACGTTCGACATTTCACTTAGTCTATCATGGCAATTTTTTAAGAAGTTTATTATTCTGTAATCGCTTTCGCAATTATATTTACCACCCCTCGATTCAAAGGGCTCGGCAAGATATTTTCCACCGTTAATTCATTATCTTTAACATATTCAGCTAAAGCCCTGGCCGCTGCCAATTTCATATTGTCTGTTATTTTACCAACCTTATTATCCAAAGCTCCTCTAAATACTCCGGGAAAAGCTGAAACATTGTTAATTTGGTTTGGATAATCGCTTCTACCTGTACCCACGATAAAAGCTCCAGCCGTTTTTGCTAAGTTCGGATCAATTTCTGGTATTGGATTGGCCATAGCAAAAATAATTGCTTTTTCCGCCATTGATTTAACCATTCCTTCTGTTACTAAGTTCGGCCCACTTACTCCGACAAAGACGTCTCGTCCAGCTATCGCTGTTGCCAAATCTCCACTTAAATTTTCTTTGTTGGTAAATTCTAAAAATTCTTCCTTCTCCTTGCTCAAATCTGTTCTGTCCCTACTGATTATTCCCTTCGAATCAACTACCAAAATTGACCCAAAACCATAAGCACTAATCAGTTTTGCCACTGCTGTTCCTGCTGCTCCGGCTCCACAAACCACTACGTTTGCTTCTTTTACATTCTTGTTTGCCAACTTTATGGCATTAATTAATGCCGCCAATACTACGATAGCAGTTCCATGCTGATCGTCATGGAACACTGGGATACTTAAAATTTCTTTTAACTTATTTTCAATATAAAAACAATTTGGTGCTGAAAAATCTTCCAAATTTATTCCTCCAAATCCCGGAGCAATATTTTTAACGATATTTATTATTTCATCTGGATCTTGGGTCTCCAAGACAATCGGAAATGCGTCCACGTTAGCAAATTCTTTAAAAAGTAACGCTTTTCCTTCCATTACTGGCAAAGCTCCGTATGGCCCGATATTTCCTAAGCCCAAAACCGCCGATCCATCCGACACCACCGCTACAGTATTGGCCTTTATTGAATATTCTGAAGCTAATTCAGGCTGCTTTGCTAAAAGCGCTGAAACTGCTGCCACTCCCGGAGTATAAGCCACACTCAAATCGTCTTTAGTCTTCAGCTCTCCAAATTTACTTTGAATAGCAATTTTACCTTTATGTTGCTTGTGCTTTTCAAGTGCTGTTTGTGAATAATCCATAAAAAATTATATCCTTGCCGTCGCCATTTTAAAATTCTTAATAATATAGCTAAGCCAGTAAATCTGGAACCTTCCTAATAATTATATGTCGAAAATTTATTAAATTATCAAGAACGTTGAAAAAAACAATAAAGGTCAGGAATATTTTTCAACTCGTCTTGACCGTATTAATAAAAATCCCAAGATAATTAAGGCAGTCAGTAAGATAAAAATAATAATCCAAGCCTGGGAAGAGATAAGCGCTGGTTTGAGCTCCACCGTCACTTTAAGGGAGAATTCTTGATTGTCACCGGTCAGATTGATCGACTCTTCACCTTGATAGTTTTGATAAACAATAAAGACTTTATGATCTCCTTTTTCCACCTCCTTAAATCTGACCAGACCGTCTTCATCAGTTACTGCTTCCTGAACTCGAGAATGGATGGTAACCCTGGCCCCTTTGACAGGCTTATCCTCTTTGTCAACCACCTTGACAGTCAAATCATATGTTTGACCTATTTGACTCTCCCTGTCAGTTCGAATCTCTTGGTTAGGTTCAAATGAAGAGGTTTGGGTCTGACAACTTATCTCTAGCTCCCAACCGCTTTCCAAATTGGTTGACTTAATTAACGCCGGATATCTATCCTGGTTTTGCTCAATCAGGTCTATAAATTTGTGGCCATCACCCAGTACATTTTGGGCAATCGACCAAAAAGAATCACCCAGTTTAACTGTGTAAGTCTGGCAGATATTCGTTGGTGTTTCTTCCTCAATTGAATTAAGTTCTGTACGGGTAATATTCAATTGGTTGAAAGAAATAAACCCTTTAGTTTTGGCCGAAATTTCATTACTCCACTCTCCTGTAGCACAACCATTACCAGCTCTGACCCTAAAGTAATAAGTAGTATTGGGGGACAGGGCAGAAACCAAATAGGTCATTTGTTCTCGGCTATTGACTCCCAGGTCCAAAGCGCCATATTGGTAACTACCTGAAGCAGTACCATATTCCAGGACATATTTATCAACCGGGATATCGGCCGGAGTAAAGTGCAACAAGATATCGGTATTGTCCTGAGCCAGAGCTCCATACAGCCAAGGGGCTTTAACTCCAGGCGAAACATCATTACAAACCGGAACAGCGTTACTTTGGCTTGAGTCTCCGGCTTGGCCTAAATTGTCAGAAGAATTTATCGAACTTGAAGTAGGAGATATCATTTGAGAGGGGATTGGTTCTGGTGGAGCAATCTCCATCCCTCCGGTTCCAGTCAGACCAGAAACCACCCAAAAGTTATCTACAAACTCGGCCAAAACTCCTCCGTTACTTTCGTTATCCGTCAGCTCGTAACCGTTGGGACATGTTGTTGTTACCTCGTTTAGAGCAACCGCTTCAGGACAAATCCTGACTTTATTGGCAGATGAAGTGCCGGGAACAAAAAGGGTGTGGGTGTTTTCGGAAGAAAGACCTCCTAAGCCGGAGAGGTTAATAAAAGATTTACGGACGTCAGTGCTACTCTCCCCGACAAAATTTTCCCAATTGTGATCTTGAGAAAAGTTTACCGTTACCTGAGCCAGATTAGCGCCATTGAATTTTAATGTTACCGACTGGCTGCCATTTTGATAATTAATGTCTTTGTCTGAAACATCCTGATTATTGCCAGTTAATACGGCAGACACATTATTGAGAAGATTGTTCAGTCTGTAACCAGGAGCGGGTTTAATACAGCGGACTGAGTGTCCCGTCGACCGGGTGGAAGAACCAGAACCAACGCCGGTAGTAGTGAAAAGGACAAGTCTACTTAAATACGAATCTGTCCCCGGCGTGCTTGACCAGTAATAGCCTCGGTCAAGATTTTCAATCTCGCCGTTAAAGCTGTCGCGACGGCCACTGACGGTCAGCTTAATACCGGCATAAGCCCCTGTCGCGTTTTTAGGCTCCCAACTGTCTCTTTCTCTCTCCCACTCTCCAAGGGTTGGGATTCTCCATTCCAAAGGACAGGGATTATTGAGTCCGCCCACCCCCTGTCAACGGTTAGGGTTTTGGGGATCGCTCCAGTCGAAAGGAAAATTACTGTTAAGAATGAAATTGCCATGTCCCGGAATATCCGAATCTGCCAGCCCATACCATGAATCACTGTTTCTTTTCTGGTGCCCATCGGCAGCTCTTCCTCACTGAAAAAGACCACCATATGCTAGACTATCCCCAACCCCGGTGGCTACTCGGGAAGCCCCCAGATTTCTATCCAACCAGCACCTCCCATCAGCGCCATTAACCGAACCATAGGTTACAGGTTCGTCGTTGTAGATAAAAGTTACCGGATCACCACATTCGGTCCAGTCGGGAACAGAGTATATCCCAAAAGCCCTATCTTCTTCGCGCGCCAATACCCACTCGGACTCAGCGTTATACTGGTCAATTACTTTCACCCGCCAGTGATAAACTCCATCTGACAAACTCTGGCCCGTATCTCCCTTTCCCGGGGCATAACTTCCTTCGCTTCCAGGTTCTTGACCGACAGTAAAAGAAGTTTCTCCTTGGTCCAAAAGACCGGAAGTGTAATCAACCTCGAAATCTTCGCTGGAAGCAATCTGGATCTGGTATCGCACCTGATCAGAGCTGTCTGGGTCGCTGATGTTAAAAGTAAGTGTCGGCTGTCCATTGGTAGTCCAGGAGCCATCAATAGAATGACTAGGTCCAAAGTTAGAAGGTGCGTTGGGCGGATTGTTTGGTGGTAGATCTTTTATACAACGGACAGCCAGACCATCGGCACGGAAGCCATTGATTACATTTGGAAGAACTTGAACAAGTAAGTTTCTGCCCATTGTGACCTCTACTCCTGAGCTCCAATAAAAACCATACTGATTTATGTCTTCAAAAGAACCATTAAAGTAACGCCGACGCCCGTTAAGCGTCAACTTGAGAACAGAGAAAGCTTCTTGTGGACCATAACCATATTCCCAACTTTCGAATTCAGTCTCCCACTCACTCTCTGTGGGCAGTCGCCAGCCAGTCGGACAGGGATTGTTTGTTCCACCGACCCCCTGCCAAAAGTCGTTATTTACTGAAGCATGCCAGTTATATGGAGCCGAAGCCGGAGTTATGAATTTGTTGTGTCCAGGATTTTCGGCGGCAGAAACAGTGGCAGTTGTGCCACTATCTTTTGATTGGTGCCCATCACCACCCCGCCCCCATTGGAAATAGTCGCCATATGCTAGACTATCCCCAACCCCGGTGGCTACTCGGGAAGCCCCCAAATTTCTATCTAGCCAGCACCGGTCTTCTCTTAAAATCGAACCATAAGTAATTGGGTTTCCGCTGTAGGTAAATGTCACCAAACCATTCGCCGAATCGCCGCACACAAATTCCCTGGAACCCAAATCGCTAATTTCGGACTCATCAAGAACCCGGCCGTAAACTCGGACATCATCAATTTTTCCGATAAAGTTGTTTTGATTTTCCTGGCCGGTATAACACCCTAAGCAGAATTCACTATTATCCGGATAGTCAATTTGTCCGGAATATTCCCGACTTCCTACCAGATTACCATTAATATAGAATTTGAGGCTACTGCCATCATATGTTCCCAATAAGTGGCTCCAATTATTAGGAAGAATATTACTCGAAGCTACTTCTATCTGCTCCCAAGTTGCTCCAGTACCGATGGTGAAATGTAAATTATCTTTGTCCCAGTCAAAATAATAACCAGCCATTGCCCCAGGCTTGGTGTAGCTGGCAATTGCCTGATAGGTACTATCTGCCGGATATGCAGCTGAGTTTACCCAAAGAGAAAAAGTTAGGCTGTCTTCTGGCTGTAATTCAGGCTGATCTCCCGCCTTGGCGATATCACCCATACCACTAAACTCTAGGCTGTGAGTGTTGGCAAAATCGGTTGGGGCGTGATCGGTGCTGAAAGTGGCGCCGGTAATCGTAAGAGGGTGATTCCGACCACTGGAATCATCACCGTTGTTATCCAATTTCCAATAGCCGGTCAGAGGATTATCGGCATAAGCTAGCCTGGCTGGAAAAGAAAGTTGCCCAAAAGAGACTATTGTTACCAAAACCACCAGAAAAACAAAACTGAAGATAAAGGCGATAAATGTTAGTTTTCTCCTGTTTCCCAACCGAATCAACATATCTATTACCATTATAGTTATTTTTCAAGCGATTGTGCAATCATGCAAAGACTAGATATTAATTACCTACTTCTTCTCGTTTGGTGTTTTCAATTAGCCTAAATTCTGTTTCAATCTGGTCTAATTTTGATTCCAGTATGGCCATTCTGTCTTTATATCCTTGTATCTTTTCCCAAGCCTTTGCGTCAGCATAATTCCAGTTACCCCAGTAATTCCAATTGTTTTCACTTTGTCTTTTTAGCTTTTCCTCTTTCCGTCCCATTATTGCTACTGTCACCCTCAGTCTACTTAGCCCCTCTCGCCCGCCGACTTGCTTGTTGCCAACCTCCTCTTCTGTCTTGGTCAGAATTTCATCCCACATCTCCAAAGCATCGCTGGATAAATTCGCCATGTATTTATAATCAACCCCTTCTACCAACTTAGCTGGTCTCATCACGGCAATCGTCCGATCGATGTTAAAAATATTTAGTCCAATCAAAATCACCACACTTGTTGCTATTATTCGTCTTACCAAGAAATCCTCTCCCTCACTTTTTATAAATTTAATTAACGTAATTACCACAATTGTGGCCAACCACGCCGACAGCCAAAACCCCAACAGCCTGGCTTGAGTAAATCCATAAGCACTTTGATAAAGCCAGTTCCTTTTGGTTGCCGCAGCAATAAATAGCAATATTTCTGCTCCAAAAGCCCAACCCAAATAATTAGTAATTTTAATATTTTTGTCACCAATATCTTTTTGAGATTTCTTTAAATAATCTAATCCATAAATTATTCCCCAAGCCAACATGCAAACTATTATCATTTGGCCATAGCCTTGCCTTGTGTAGTCCGAAAATGAAATCCCCATGGTTCTCAATGTTTCCGCTGTCACCCCAAAGTACCCAATTTGAATTACTGCAAATATCAAAAATAACCCCTGAAGTATCATTGATGCCACCTGCACCTCACCCACATGCTTCCAGGCTTTAAATACCCCCTCGTCACTGCTTAGTGTTTGTCTCATTATCGTTATCACCCCTCCAAAAAACACTAAAGTCGACATATTCCGGAAGTTGATTAGTTTCCGTAGATCAATTCTTGTCAGATTAATTCGCCTGATAAGATTGGCAAATATTGGATCCGCCAAATAAAACAGGGCTCCAAACAACAGAAGTAAGGGTATGGAAAGAATTACTCCTGTAAATATTTTTTTACTAATATTTAAATTTTTAGGCAGCTTGTTTAAAGCATGGGCCACTCCTTTAAACATATTTTTTAACCAGCTTCCTCCAAACTCAAATAAACTTGCCACCAGTCTTGCGAATCCCAGCTTAGCTTCCACCTCTTTGATTAATGTGGCCAGTACTAAGTTCAGTCCTATTGTCAATAAAATATTTAATCCGCTCACCAAACTGTTGCTTCTTATCGCCACCAACCCCCCCAAGACCAAACTTCCGCTCCACAGCATCCACCAAAACCAGTTTTTCTTAGTCTTTCCAAATAATACTACCATCAATATCAAGAAACCCGTATTTACCAAAGAAAATCCCAATTTCCACCACATCCCGCCCAGCCACAGATAAAACATTCCTGCCAATCCCAAACTACCGATTAAAACCAAATTATTACCCTTCATCAACAAACCAATTCTAGCATGTTTTCCAGATAAACTTCTTACAATTTCACAAGAAGTGAAAACTGGCGATTGCAGGTGGGTCTGGAACCTTTTTATCACTATAACACCCTGTCTTTTTCTACTCTCCCTTTGTACCTAAATGAGACAGCATAAAAAAGACTCGGGAAAAATCTAGTTTGGACTAAAATAACACTAAAGGTAATACTGGTTTTCATCCAAAGACACAGTACCCAAGTTCAGTTATAATCAACCATGTGGCAAATGAGATTGAAATGAAGTTCCAAAACTATACATTCAACTTTGATACCAAGATAGATCAGGGAGATCACCTTAAAAAATTAATCTCAAAAGCCTACCTTAAAAACCAAAAATTTTTTAGACAAGATGTCTCTGGTATTCAAATAAACTTCCTCTATACCCGCTTCCAAATGGATAAAATCAGTGACCAAAAAACACCAGATTGGTTAGTTGGCTATGCCAAAAATAAACAAATTTACATCTTTAGTCCTTCTGTATTTGATCAAGTTTCCAACCATCCGCCTACAGACTTTCCTTATGTCTTAATCCACGAACTAGCCCATATTTTTAGTAACGAACTACTAGCTTTTTATTACCCCATCTGGCTCTATGAAGGTCTTGCTGGCTATGTTGCCGGTCAGTATAGATTAAGAAATATTAAAACTCTGACTCCTTTCGCCAAGCTCCACGACAGCAAAAATTGGAACCAAAACCCCAACTATCCTCAAAGCTACACTTTCACCAAATATCTGGTTGATTCATTTGGAAAAGAAACAATCATCGACTTTTTAAAACAACTCGCCAAAGCCATAGGTAGGCATCACTATCCAAAAGATTTTTCTAACTTTTTTGAACAATATTTCAAAATCGATTTTGACATAATGGTCAAAAACAGCAATCTTAATCCACCCCTTGAGATCCCAGGAGTTATCCTGTTGTAATCTGTATCCGGGTAAACACTCTTATTTTCCCATCATTCATCAAACCGATTATTAGAAGCAACTTTAAGTTGTTCCTGTGTGCCTGAGACGAATCTTGTGTTGACATGGTAATCTTCACTAAACACCCCGTAATATTCATTTATATTTTTTAACTTGATAGTCATATTAAATAAAATGAAAATATACTTAGTCACCCGTAACCCAGGAAAAATATTAGCAGCTAATAGTGTTTTTAGTAAATACTCCATTGATCTAGTTGGTGTAGAAAAGGATTATCCTGAAATACAAGCCGCTACTAGTTTAGAAATTGCAAGGTATACAGCCAAAGAAGCAGCAAAAGATCTAAAGTTTCCCGCAATTAGAGAGGATCACAGCCTGTTTATTCATGCTTTAAATTTACCCGGACCATACACTGCATACATAGAAAAAATGTTGCCGGCAGAGAAGGTAGTTGACATTTGTCAAAAATTTAAAGACTATACTGGTCATTTTGAAGTCGCATCAGTTTTAGCTTATCCTGACGGTAAAACTTATGAGTATGTTTTTCAGGTACCCACGACCTTTGGTTTCAGTGCCAACAGCGAAAATCACCCGGGTTGGAACAGTATTATTAGGCTACTTGACGAAACCAGATCAATTACCGAGTATCCCGAAGAAGACAGGCTTCATATTTGGAATCAAGGTTACGAGAAAATTGCCCAATATTTATCGGGCAGTAACTTCTAAAACAACCACTGACAAAACATCTTAATCCCTCGCACTCCACTAAATTGTAGTCATGCTTCAACCATTACTCAAATATTTTCCAAGCACCAACCTAAGTTCTTCTTCGCCATATCCTCCTGGATTAAAACGAACCAATGGAAAATTATTACGATTAAATAACTCTTGAACAAATACATCCCGATCTCTTCTTTCTTGCTTATCATGGCTCCAATCATCTAACTCGATTGCAAAAGCAGGGGATTGAGTGTTCTTGTCCACCACCAGAAAGTCAACCGATTTTTGATTGATTTTTCGCAAATAACCCAAATAATATTTGTACACCCTCTGCGGTCTTACCGAAAAGATTTTATCCAATTTCATTTGAGGATAAATATCGTACCGATCGCCCAATACTTTTCTTAAATTTTCAAAAAGTGATCTTTCGTGTGATGTCATTATTGTTTGCCGAAGATAGTAGGGCATATAATCAGTTGAAAGTTTTGGAACATAGCTTCCTTTCACTAGTCTCCCGAAATTATTATTTTGGTTAACAATTTGAGGTATTACTTTATAAAAAGCCAAAACCACAGCAAGCAGAATAATCAATTCCATGAAAAATATTGAAAAAACTCTAACATAGTTAAATATACAACAAAAATCCGCAGTGTAGAAAATTCCCAATTGGCGGAG
>CAZIZX010000004.1:0-87292 GCA_964544275.1 uncultured Gammaproteobacteria bacterium | reverse complement strand
GGACAGCAGCCTTTGGAGCTGTTTATCGTGGTTCGAATCCATGCGGGGCAACAATTGGAATGTAAAAGAAATGGTAAAGGAGGTTGTGTTTGATGTAAAATATTGTTATGGATATAAAAACTAACGAGGTGGAGCTTTCTGGGGTGAAAACTTATAATATTGAGGATTTTGATCAAAGAAATGTAGCTTTGGCAGTCCAAAGTGGGGTTGGGCACAGGCTTAATAATGCATTGACACCATTGACCTTCTTTGATTTTATGGAGAATGATCGGGCCGACAAGCTGAAAGAGACAATAATGTTGGTTGGAGGATATCAAAACCTGCAAGTGGATAGTATTGATTTTTCGGAAGAAAGGGATACGGAGGCTCTTCATGGTGTTGCCAGAAGTGCTTGCAGGCATTACGCGGACCAGTATATTGAGAAAATGCGTCAAGCCGGTTTTGAAGGAGACGATGAGAGGGAGATATTAAAGAGTTGGGAGGTGAATGTGGAATCTCAGTATCAGGAGTTGGGAAATGCCATAGGCGAAGAAGATGAAGACCTAAAGAGTACCAGGAGGTCTTGGCAAAGGATTGTGAAAATTGTTGAAGATATTGTTAATATTGCCTATGGCGAGGTAGATTTACCGCCAATATATAATTACGATGATACCAGTAGGTATTTTTTTGATTTTGGGAGATTTGAGTCGTAAAAATTATTGAGATATTACATATTTTTTACCTTTTTGTTATAAGAAGCAGATATGATTACAATAACAATGAATGGGTTAATAATGATATTGTTAGCAGTTTTGTTGCCGCCATTAGCGGTGTTTTTAACGGTGGGATTGTCGTTACATTTCTGGATAAGTATAATTTTGACGATATTAGGGTATTTACCGGGAATAGTACATGCTTTATGGGTGGTACTGACTTTTTGATTTATTCGGCTGAGGGGGTGCTGATGGCGGGTGAAGATACTATGGGAGTAGGAAGTACCAATGGATGATTTTCGATTTTTTGGAGAACGTTAAAGTCGATATGTTTGTAAGAGATGTAGCCGGCGAGGATCAGACAAAGGAGTAAGCATGAGATAAGGATGGTTCCGATGGTATCAATTTTGTATTCTTCCATAGTATTATTTTGTCCGGCTGACGGTGTATATGTTGGGATAAGATAAAAATATAACCGGAGATTCTTCCAGAAGGTACCTTTGAAAATCAAGATAAATCTTTTTTCTTTCGACCGGGTCCATGATGTTTCGCCCTTCCTCCAGGAGCTTGTCGATACGCGACTCTTCAATTTTGGTAATGTTGGTATTGGTTTGGGTGGAGTGCCAAAAAATATATTGGTCTGGATCATTAGGAATGCTACCGTAAGCCAATATAGCATCGTAGTTTTCCCGATCGATTTGGTTTTCAATACTTAAGACAACCTCGATACCTAGAACACTTGCCCACGAGGTTTTTATTTCGTCGGCTTTGGCAAGTAATCTTCGATCGCTGATAATAAGATTAATCTTGTCAATGCTATTATTCTCAAAAAGTTCCTTGGCTTTTTTTGGATCGTAATTATAATCTTTTACCAGGGGATTATAGGCCCATGAACTAGGTGAGATTGGGCCAAGGCAGCGTTCGTTTTTGTCTTTGGTTTTGGGTGTGGCATAGGCAAGCGCTTGCCGAAGTTGTTTGGATTTTAGGTTTTTGGTATTCAAAAATATAGCGGAATACATTCTATCGGATTCAATTTCCTGATTGATTTTGGTATTGTTCCAGGATGAGAGCTCTTGCGGTAAAACACTGGTTTTGATTTCGTCAACCTGACCTAGTTTATAAGCAGTAATGAGGTCTTTTTCATTTTGGTAAAAGTGGTAAATCAAAATTTTTTCTTTCGGATCAATTGGTTTGAGCTTGATGTTTTTGATGTAGCCGTCCTGGTATTCAATCTTGTCGGCTTTGTAAGGTCCAAGTCCAGTGAGATTTTTCAGGAACAAGGGTTGACTTAATAATGAAAGCAGGGGGGAGAACTGTTTTTCGGGAATAATTTCAATGTGGCTGGCGTCGATAATATTGACATTGAGACCTTTAACATTGAGATTAATGTCATTGGCTGTTAATTTCTTACCGTTATGCCAGTAGGCGTTTTCACTTAATTCAAAAATATAATTTTTGTCGTTGTTTAGACTATAGGATCGACTGATGGGAGAAAGGGCTGGTTTGTCGTTATCCAGGTTTGTGGTGAGACCGTAACTTAAAAGGCTGGAAACATCTGGTGGTAGATTATCGGCAGTATACAATCCTTCGATTCCGATTCGTCTGTAATTGAAGACAGGCAATTGACTTAGGGCCGAAAATTTTCCTTGATATATATAAGCAAGTATTCCAAGAATCACTCCGATTATAATGAGGAGGAAATTTTTTTTGAGGTAGAGCCACAGATATTGGATTTTAAAATGAAGTTTCTTGATCAATTAGGTGATTACGGTTTGAACAATTGATGACAGTAAGAAAAGAATAAAGACAATGATGGTAAAAATGAAGACAACTCTTTCCCAGCCTCGTTTTTCAAAGCTGACGGTGGATAAGATGTTGGTGCGATATTCCCCTTCTCCGTTAGCTTGAAGGAAAATTAATCCGATTAACAAGATCGACAGTAGGATTTGAATTATTGTGAGTGCGGTATTCATTGTTTTTTATTATATAAGATTAAGTTGAAGAAGTGATAAATTAGCCCTATGGTTGTTGATGTAACCAGAAATGCCATAAAACCACTAAATCTTAGGGTCGGAATAGTATACCCCATCAAGTTGGTACTATCGATAAGAATATTGCTAACTTGAAAACCCGAAACAAGAACCACGGCTAAATAGAGGCCAAGGGTATCGATAACAATCCTAAAAGTTCCCAGGGTAAGAAGATTGATGGGGAGTAATAAGATTTTGATTATGGGTTTGAGGATGATCTCAAAAATGGCCAGTAAGAAGGCGACTTTTATAATATTGCTTATATTTTCGGAAAAATACAAATTTTTCCATAGATGACTGGTGACGATTAGGCTGAAGGTTAACAGGAGTGAGTAGCGGAGTAGTTTTTTCATTTTCTTTTCTTGAGTAAAAATATTATAGCTCCAGTGCTTATGGTAAATATTATCCCAAGTATGATTATGGCTAAATTCAAAAAATGAGGTAAATACTTAACTTCAGCAGTTTGGTTGTGGCCCGTGTCTGTTGAGATTAATAATTTTATAACTTGATTGTGAGGCAGAAGGGATTTTAAAAAAGGTATTTTGGGAATATCTATTTCGATTGATCCTAAGGGTGGTAGAGTGGCGATGTGATGGCCGAATTCAAATCCAATTCCAGAGATGTCAATATTTGATATGGCAGTAAAATTTGGATTTTTTATTATGATGGATGGGTTTTGGTTTAGACCAATGTTGATTGGAGTAAGCTTTAAAGGTAGGATTTCCGGGGGGTTAATTTCGTTTTGGGCAAAACGAACATCGACTGTTTTTATATTACGATCATCTTTGTAGGAACCCGGGGGGGGTGGTAAGCTGCTATCTTCACCGTGGATGACAAAAGTAAAGTGATTTAGGTCTAGATCATGAAAGTATTCAATGCCGTTGGTGGTTTTGCCCCAGGTAGGGTCAATGGATATCCACTGCTTTGACGTCTGATCGAAGTATTGTGGCCAGGCGTGGAGGATATCGGCGTTGGTGTTGGTGGGTTTGATTTTGGGGTTGTTGGTATAGGCAAACCCCTGGATTTCCCGAGAAGGAATACCTTTGGCACGGGCTAGGGTAACAAAAAGGTCAGTAAACTCGGTACAAAGTGAGTTACTAGGATTCTCGAGAGCCAAGAGGGCCCCTTTTCTTTTAGCTGAGTTAATCCGATCATAATCATAGCTTAATGTTTGGGTGACATAATCATAAATAGACTTGGGAGTTGACAGATTAGCAGCAATTTCCTGAATGCGAGGGTGGGATATTGGCCAGTATTCTTGTTCTTGGGTGAGGGAGTTGGTATTGATATTTTCAAAAGTTGTTTTCAGAGGAGATATTTTGACTTGGCCGGCAACTTTAACTTCAATGATTTGGTTGGGGTCGAGATAGTAGAGGGCCAGCCAATTACCGTCATTGTCCTGAGTTACATTAATTGGTTGAGGTTCTATCAGGGTATAGATGAGTCTTTGGTTTTCGGTGTCGGGGGGGATGGCGATTTGAGTGGAGATGAAATCCGATGAGTCGTTGTTGAGATAAAATGTTAGGTCAAAGTCAAAAAGCTGAAAATCACCAAAAATTAGTAGTATTTTTTGGTTTACTAGGCTTGATTGGTTGATATTGATGTGGTAATTACTGCTCATTTGATTAACCGAACCTAGGGGAATTGAAGAAAAAGAAATTTTTCCAAATGAAGTGGGAATTATCAGATTAGTTGAAATTGTATCTGATTCCTGTTGATTTCTAAATTCCGGCAGGGAGATTTCCCAGATTTTTCCTTTGTTGACAGCAAATTGAGGCACTTGATAGTTAAGTTCAAATGAGGTGTAGTTGTCTTTGCCGATAGCCGGATGGTTAAACTTTAGATAAATGATAGTTTGATCTCCGTCTTTTTGGACCGATTTGACGATACTGCCGCCACTATCCGTACCAATAATATTTTGAATATCGGTTCCGGAAAGTTGGATTACGTATTCCTGAGCATAAATTTGGGAGAAATTATTGATCAGTTTGTTCTCTTGATTGATGGTGGCGCTGCCAGAGCGATTGATGGTGTAAGTAATGGTTTGTTTGAGATTGAACTCGTTGGCGGAAAATGCGGGAGAGGTGAAAATTTTGAATAAAATTAATATAAGAAAGAGGCTGATCATGGTGTTATTTAAATATAACAGAAAATTGCTTAGTTGACTTCGGGTAATCTTCGTGTAATATTTGGATATGGCAACTGTATTATATAAAAGGCAAAAACAAATTTTGGATTATATCGCTAAAAATATTGATAAAAGCGGTTGCGCTCCGACGTTAACGGAGATTGCTAATTACTTAGGACTATCATCTTTGGCGACAGTACATGAACATTTGGCGGTATTGGAAAAGAAAGGATTGATTAGAAGGTACCGTGGAGCTATCAGGGGTATTGAAGTAGTCGGCCAGGAACAGACGAGCGAGGCATTTATTGAACTGCCGGTGTTGGGTTTTATAGCCTGTGGTGAGCCGATTGAGCCATATACGGATCCGGAGGCGACCTTGCCGGTTAATTCGAAGATGGTGAAACCGGGAGATCATTCTTATGTGCTTCAAGCAAAGGGAGACTCGATGATAGATGATGGGATTTTGAACGGAGATTACGTAGTTATTAAAGAACAGAAAATAGCTAATAATGGGGATATTGTAGTAGCTGTTTTAAGAAACGGTTTTGCCACTTTAAAGCGTTACTACAAAGAAGCCAATAGGGTTCGTTTACAGCCGGCTAATTCGACGATGACACCAATATTTGTGACAGATGTGGAGATTCGAGGAAAAGTGGTAGCAATTATTCGACATTTTGAATAATGCTTTACATTGTGGCTACTCCAATTGGAAACTTGAAGGATTTGTCGGTGAGAGCCAGAGAAGTTCTGGAAGGGACAGATTATTTGCTTTGTGAAGATACTCGAGTAACAGCTTTGATGCTTAAAAATTTAAATATCGAAAGCAGGGCAAAACTGATCTCCTTTTATGATGAGATTGAGGAGCAAAAAATGCCGGAAGTTATTGGTTTGTTGGAAAATGGGGTAGATGTTGCTTTGGTTTCTGATGCTGGTACCCCAACTATTTCGGATCCCGGCTACAGATTGGTTAAGAGATGTCGGGAGTTGGGATTGAACATGACGGCTGTGCCCGGTCCGAGTGCGGTAGTCAATGCCTTGGTATTGTCGGGGTTGCCGGGAGGGAGGTTTTCGTTTTTGGGTTTTTTGCCGAAAAAGAACAATGACAGGATGAAGGTGCTGGAAGAATTTTTTAAGGTTAGTGGAAGTAAAATTGTATATGAATCCCCTTTCCGGGTTGGGAAATTAATTGATGAGATAAGAACTGTTTATGGTGAGGAGACAAAAGTGGTAATTTGTCGGGAAATGACAAAGATGTATGAAGAAATTATTTCCGGAAGTGCTTTGGAGTTAAGTCTTTTTCTAAAGAAAAGAAAGCTTAAGGGTGAACTGGTTGTGGTTTTTTGCTAACTTTATTATCTAATCGTTTATTTTCGGCCCAAGCGACAATTTCCCGGGTTCGATCGATGGCGTCGGGACTAACTGAAATGCTACTAACTCCCCATTTGACAAGTTTCTCGACTAGTTCGGGATAATTGCTGGGTGCCTGGCCGCAGATGGAGCTACTAATACCTCGTTTTTGGGCGGTAGTAATAGTTTTTTTGAGCATCCAGAGGACGGACGAGTCCATCTCATTAAAGTCTTTGGCAACTTCACTATTGTCTCGATCCAGACCCAGGGTTAACATGGTCAGGTCGTTGCTGCCGATAGAGATACCATCTATGCCAACATCGATAAACTTGTCCAGAAGTACCACATTACTGGGAATTTCGACCATCATATAAAGCTTGAAAGAGGGAGAACGAAGAAGGCCGGCTGAAGCAATTATCTTTTTGACATTTTCAAGTTCCTGGGGTGTGCGCACAAAAGGAATCATCAACCAGAGATTTTTGAGATTATATTTGTTTCTGACTTGTTTGATAGCTTCGAGTTCCATTTCAAAAACATCAGGAGAATTGATGTAGCGGACTGCTCCCCGAAAGCCGAGTAAAGGATTGGGCTCTTCCGGTTCGTATAATTTGCCCCATTTAAGATAACGGTATTCATTGGTTTTGAAATCGGTGGCTCGATAAATAACCGGACGAGGGGTAAAATTTTGACAAAATTGAAGCAAGCCTTTGGTAAGTTGGTTTATGTATTGCTTTTGTTTATTTTCAGCAATCATTCTTTTGGGGTGGATGCCGATGTTGGCGATCATAAATTCCGCTCGAAGAAGGCCGATACCATCGACGTTTCTGGAAGACAAATCTTTGGCTAATTGAGGTTCGCCCAAGTTAATCATGATTTTGGTGGCGGTTTTTTGGGCTGTGCTGCCAAGGAGTCTTGGTGGTGTAAAAATTTGACTTCCTTGTGTTTGGTCTCCGTGCCAGATTTTACCTTCGGTGCCGTTTAGAGTGACAATATCCCCCTCTTTGAGGGAAGAGGTGGCTGTTTTGGTGCCAACAACACAAGGGACTCCGAGTTCGCGACTAACAATAGCAGCGTGAGATGTTTGACCGCCTTTGTCGGTGATAATGCCGTTGACTTTTTTCATAGCCGGAACAAAATCGGGGGTAGTCATTGAAGTAACCAAAATATGGCCTTTTTTGGCCCGATCGATTTCTTTGGGACTTTTTATAATGACTATCGGACCGCTGGCTATACCAGGACTGGCGGCTTCACCTAGAAGGTCCGGTTCTTTGGTGATTTTCTGTTGGGATTCCAATATTTTTTGATTGCTTTCGATGGTAGTGATCGGTCGGGTTTGAACTATGAAAATCTGGTTTTTGTCGATGGCGAATTCGATGTCCTGAGGTTTGCCGTAGTGATTATGAAGTTTTTGTCCAATTTTGGCAATTTTGACGGCGGTGGTATCCGATATTTTGGGCTTATTTTGTTTTGTTTTGGGGACACTTACTTCTTTGGTTTCGTCTGATGATTTGAGTAGCTGGACGGTTTGTTTAACCTGACTTTTGGAAGTAACTGTCCAGTTGTTTTTGTTGATAATATGCTGATCCGGGGTGATAGTGCCTTGGACGATATATTCTCCTAGCCCCCAAACGGTTTCGACAATGATATTGGTTTTGTCGTTAGTAACGGGATTAACTGTAAACATAATACCGGAGATTTCCGATTGAATTTGTTTTTGGATGGGGACGGCAATTCCAACTTTGAAATGGTCAAATTTTTTCTTTTGGCGGTAAAAGATAGCCCTGGGGGTAAAAAGACTAGCCCAGCAATCTTGGACGCGACTCAAGACATTTGATTCACCAATAACATTCAAGAAAGTTTCCTGTTGTCCAGCAAAGGAAGCGTCGGGTAGGTCTTCGGCAGTAGCGGAAGATCGGACGGCTACCGGAATATTTTTTAGTCCACCGAAGCCGGAAAGTTTTTTGTAGGCTTTCATGATTTCTATAGCCAGGTTTTCGTTGATTACTCCTCTTTTTATTATGGCTTTGCATTTTTTGGAGGCATCAAGTAATTGGTTGGGATCGTCAATATCGGTGGCGGTCAGGATGTCTTTTATTTTTTGATTGAGTTCGTTTTCTTCGATGAAGCGAAAGTAGGCAGCGGAAGTGACAACAAAGCCGTTGGGAACTGGAATATTTAGGCTATACATTTCACCCAGGTTAGCCCCTTTGCCGCCGGCAAGGTCGATATCTTCACGACTAATTTGATTGAACCAAAGTATGTTGGGTTGGTTGGATTTTATGGTTGCCATCCTCGATTAGGTAAATCTCTAATAGTTTGGGTTTCGTTTTGGCGACGGTAGTCGTCTTCCAGCCTGAAAGTGGTGCCGGTTTCGGGAGAAGAGGCTTCGAAAATGATGCAATCGGTGGTAGCTTCGATACGATGGATAGTGTTGGGGATGAAGGTGTAACCGGTTTTGGATTTCATGGTTTGGGTGGTCAGATTTTGAACGGAAGGTCCAAAAGTAATATTGGCTGATCCCTGGAAAAGAGTTAATGTTTCGATTTTTTGGTCATGGTATTGAAGCGAAAGCTTACTGCCGGCTTTTATTTCCAGGATTTTGGCTGTATATGGGAGTTTGTTGTCGGTTAAGACAATTTCTCGACCCCATGGTTTTGGGACAACAACTTGCATTTATAAAATAATAGCAGATTAACGGGCGAAGGGGGAACTGTCAGTACCAATATTATAGGTCAGATGAGAGTTTAGGTTTGATTTTAGCGGTCGATTGAGATGACTGCTAACAAGAGTCTGTTTTTAGTTATTGCCATTTTTATGAGTAAATAATACATAGGAAATTATTTAAATAAAGAATACATACTGTATCAAAAAAGATCACCAAAATGTGTTATGTTATAGGATATCATTTGACCAGATTAATGATGATTCTTTGCAGGGCCAGTTCTTTGGCGATGGTTAGTTCTCCGGACTTATTTTGGTAGTCAAGCTCGATCATTTGAAGATAGGATTTCTTGAGAGAGGCCGTGTCAAAACGGGAATAGGTGGTTAATTGTTTGCGTATATTATTTTTTAGAAGATAAAGAAAGAGATCATAAAGGTTTTGCTGGATTACTTCTTCGTAGAGAGGAATAAATTGGCTCAAATTATGAGGTTTTATAGAATTGAGGCAGGCAAAGAGCTTATTATCCAGACGAAAAAGCTTACTGTTAGCTTTGGGGTATGTTTTCAGTTGGGTAGCATTTAAGGTTTTGTCCTGCCAGATTAAAATGTCGGTGTCGTTTTGAGAATTAATAATTTTGACAATTTTATCCAGAGTGGCTTTGGTAATAGAGAAGAAATTGGTTAAAGCAAGCACTTTTTTGGAACTAAACAGAGAAGTGCCGTTGAGGAAGTTGTTGATAAGATCGGGATCGGCTTCTTTGTTGTCCAAACGGAGGATATTTGTGTCCTTGTTCTGGTCGAGGTGTTGGTTAAAAGCTTCGCGACTGTCTTTGGTGTTGTCGCCGTGATAAATGTAAATCATCTTTTAGATTATAACCTGAAACAATAGAGGCTGGAATTTGAGGGTGGTTGCTGATAAAATTAGAACGTTTCCGATAGAATCGGCCCCATCGTCTAGTGGCCTAGGACTCCTGGCTTTCATCCAGGCAATCGGGGGTTCGAATCCCCCTGGGGTCACCAACAAGCGAACAAAGTTGTGACCACTTAGCCTACTTCGGCTATTTTGGGTTGTCTTTTAAATATTTAAGGGTAATGTAATAATGGAATAGGAAGGTGAAATGAAATATGAGTCCTGAAAAAGCTAGAGTTTTTGTTGTCGAAGATGATATAAGATCGCAAATATTATTAAAATACCTATTAGTTGCTGCAGGGCATAGTATTGTGTTAACAGCAGAAACCAGACAGCAAGCTTTAGAAGCTGTTACACAACTAAAGGAATTAGGTGTCCAAGTGGCTATAATTGATGGGAATCTTAATCCCTACGATGGTGATGGTGCAGATGGACAAGCTGTATTAGCGGCAATTCGGGTACAAGCTCCAGAGGTTAAAACTGTTGGCATGGCTCGTTTCTCTGTGAGGGGAGTAGATGTAGATGTTGGTAAGATAAATTTAGCTCAAATCGGTGAAGTAGTTAGAAAGTTATAAAATTTTCTACCCCTTTTTTGAAATTTATCCAGTGCCCGCTGGATTTTTAGTTTTGTGAGTGGACTGTTTGGAATGGAACAGAGGGACTTGCCTGGAGCGTTTCGACTTAGCTTCTAAGTTAAAAATGGAACTAGACCTAAACGTATATATTTATTAGTAACTATGTAGTACTATAAAGTAATAGGTTATTTTGATATGAATGAAGATGAGACGTCTAATCCCAACCTTCTTAACGTAAATGAAGTTGCTGAATTCTTAGGTGTAAACGTAGGTGCTGTTCGTAGATGGGTGTGTTCTAGAGGATTACCAGGTTTAAATGTTGGCATACGAGGAAATTGATAATTTATGAGAGATGACCTGCCAAAAATGGTCAAACCGAATTATAGAAAGGAAAACGAGCAGAACTCTTTTACAAGTAGTTTTTTCCCTATTGTAGGTATTGGTGCGTCTGCAGGAGGGCTCGAGGCGTTCACTCAATTTTTAAAAGCTCTACCTGAAAATTTAGGCATGGGTTTTGTCTTGGTTCAACATCTTGATCCTAACCATGAGAGTATTTTGGCCAAGCTCTTATCAAAAGCTACGACAATGCGGGTTATAGAAGCGAAAGACGAAACCCCTGTCCGCCCAAATCATGTCTATGTTATTCCTCATAACAAAGATATGACAATCAGACGTGGAATTCTCAAGCTCACGACTCGGGAAAAGGGTAACAAACCACACATGCCGATTGATCAATTTTTTACTTCTTTGGCAAAGAGTCAAAAAGAACGGGCGATTGGCATAATTCTTTCCGGAACTGCATCGGATGGTACGCTGGGGCTTACAGCCATCAAAAGTGAAGGAGGCGCTACCTTTGCTCAGGATTCGAGTGCAAAATATCAGGGAATGCCGCAAGCTGCGATTGCCTCAGGAGATGTGGATTTTATTCTCGCACCTGATGAGATTGCCAATGAACTGATAAAAATGAACAATCACCCTTATGTTCAACAGTCTCAGATTCTACAAGATCAACAGGGACTACCTGAACATGAAGACGGGCTAAAAATGATTTTCTTTATGCTACGGAAAAGCTTTGGGATTGACTTTAGCCATTATAAAAGAGCTACAATGCAACGTCGTATTAGACGACGAATGCTCTTTCATAAAATTAAAACACTCAAGAGCTACATCGAATATCTGAAAGATAATAATGGTGAGATAGCGATTCTTAACGATGACCTTCTTATTAATGTTACGAGCTTTTTCAGAGAACACCATACTTTTCAATTTTTATATGACACTATCTTTCCACGTTTAATAAAAAATAGGTCACCAAAAGAGCCAGTACGCGTGTGGGTTCCAGGATGTGCAACCGGCGAAGAAGTCTACTCAATCGCCATGTCTTTGTCTGGATTTTTGGCTGGTAAGTCACTAAATATCCCGGTGCAAATATTCGGGACAGATGTCAGTAAAACTGCTATCGAAAAAGCGCGTGTAGGTAAGTACTCACAACGTGATGTGGTTGGTATAGAGCCAAAAAACTTAACCCTGTATTTCGAGAAATCAGGTGGATTCTATCAAATTAACAAGTCCATTCGTGAGATGTGCATCTTCGCATTGCACAATGTCTTTACAGATCCACCATTTTCCAAACTCGATTTAATTAGTTGCTGCAATCTCCTTATTTATTTTGATTTAAGCTTGCAAGATAGGACTCTCCGTGCTTTTCAGTATGCACTTAAGCCAGGAGGGTTTCTCATGCTGGGAAAGTCAGAGGCTACTTCCGCCTCACCCGAGCTTTTTTCTCAGATTGATAAAAAATACAAAATTTATACAAGAAAAGACATTACTTTTCGAGGTAATGGTGGCTTTCGTACAATTATTCCAAAGCTAGATAATCAAGTTGATAGGAGTGCGGTAATGATAAACGAACCTGTTGTAGATTCGGCTGAAATACAAAAACAGGCAGATACAATTCTTCTTAGCCATTATACTCCTGCTAGTGTTGTAATCAACAATGATTTGGAGATTATCCAATTTCGTGGTTCCACAGGCATGTTTCTTGAACCATCTCAAGGAAAACCAAGCTTTAATCTTATAAAAATGGCAAGAGAAGGCTTGGGATTTGAGCTACGCAGTGCAATTTCCAAAGTAAAAAAAAGCGGAAAGCCTTTTAGGAAAGAAGGTATCCCGCTAAGTCAGAGTACTAATGTAAAACTAGTTAATGTTGAGGTGCTTCCTCTCAAGGGGTCATCAACGGAACTGTATTACTTGGTTTTGTTTGAAGATACTACCAAATACGTATCTCAAGCAGGGATAGTACCCATAAAACAGACAGTTGATCGTCACAAGCGGGAAGCTAAGTATAATCGGATTACGGAGTTGGAACAAGAGCTTGTTCAAACCCGTGAGGATATGCGTGCGGTTACCGAAGAGATGGAGGCGACGAATGAGGAACTGCAGACGGCATCTGAGGAAATTCTCTCAAGTAATGAAGAACTGCAGAGTATCAACGAAGAACTTGAAACAAGCAAGGAAGAGCTTGAGTCGACTAACGAAGAGCTAATTACAGTGAATGAGGAATTACAAAATCGTAATGAACAGCTCCTCGAAGCACATAATTATGCAGAAGCTATTATTCGGACGGTACAAATCCCTCTGATCGTTTTAGATCGAGACTTACGGGTAAAAACTACAAATAGATCTTTCCAGCAAATGTTTCAGGTATCTTCTGAAGAATCAATTGGGAATTTTGTCTACGATTTAGGAAATGGCCAATGGAATATACCATCTTTGCGAAAACTCTTAAATGAAATTTTACCTCAGGATAACGTCTTTGATAATTATGAAATACAACATAGTTTTCCTGTAATTGGACACAAAGTAATGCTTCTCAATGCCCGTAAGTTTTATAAAGATGGAGATAATATTCTCCTTGCAATTGAGGATATTACGGATCGCAAAGATATCGAACAGCAAAAAGATTCATTTATCGGTATTGCTTCTCATGAACTCAAGACTCCTATTACTACTTTGAAAGCGTATGCTCAAATTCTTAAGAAACGTATTTCGCAACGAAATGACAGTAAAGATACCTATCTTATACAAAACATTAATGATCAAACAGATAGGGTGGCAAACCTTATCAGCGACTTGCTCGATACAAGTAAGATACAGGCGGGTAAAATGATAATGACGAAAAAGAATTTTGACTTAAACGTAATTGTTTCAAAAATGATAGCAGATTTTCAACATACAACCGAAACGCATCAAATTGTTAAAGAAGGAGAAATTAAGGAGCAGGTTTTTGGTGATCAAAGTCGTATTGAACAAGTACTCTCAAATCTTATTGCCAATGCTATCAAATACTCAGCTAATTCAGATAAGGTGATTGTTCGGATGGAAACTGATAAAAAAAACGCTATTGTAAGTGTCAAAGATTTTGGATCTGGTATTGAAAAACGCGATCAGGCAAAGGTATTTGAGCGATTTTATAGAATCAGAGATAAAGGAGAAACGAATGTGGCTGGATTTGGATTAGGACTGTATATAGCAGCGGAAATTATAAAAGGGCATCAGGGAAAAATTTGGGTTGAAAGTGAGAGGGGTAAAGGTTCAAAATTTTATTTTACATTACCTTTAGGAAAGAGCTAATCTGTAAGGGAAAGAATGAATATGAAGAAAAAAATACTGGTTGCCGATGACGATAAAGATATTGTAGTTGTGCTTACTATGATGTTAGAAGATGCTGGGTATGAGGTTGAGTCAACAGCTAATGGGTATACCATGCGGAAGGTCGGTGACTATTTACCTGATTTGCTACTTTTAGATATTTGGATGGCAGATGTAGACGGACGAGATATTTGCAGAAATCTAAGAAATCAGCGACTTACAAAACACATTCCTATTATAATGATTTCAGCAAACCGGGAAACTGAAAAGATTGCTCGGGAAGCAGGATCAGATGATTTTATAGAAAAACCATTCGATATGGATGCTTTGTTGGCAAAAATCGCCCATAATATTCTAAGAGGATAGGGTGCCTTCACTCACCCGCTAGTAACAAAAGGACTTTTGAGTAATCACTTCTTTTTCACAGATGCCGTTAGCATAGTCAATCTTTCATATATACTGATTGTTAGGTTAGTACTAACAACTGGGATTAATACCAGTAGATTTAAGTGAAGCTGTTAAGTATTTGAAGTATAGAGCTGTTTATAGGTCACCTTTTTAGTATCGATGACTATAATTTTGCCGCTGTATTAAAAAAACCAGTTCTCTTATTTTTTGTAAGTCGAGATGCTTTCTAGTAAATGTTCCGGCTGTACAGTGAGTTCACATCTGTTTGTTAATTGTAGTGTAACGGTTTTTGATAATTATTAATCCGGTGGCTATGAACGCCAGACTGATTATCTGGGCGATTTTGAGGTGACCGATGGTCCAGGTGTCAGTTCGGAGGAACTCAAGAAAGAAGCGGATGGTGCCGTAACCGATTAGATAGGTGGCTGTCTGATTAGTTTTGGATTTGATTAATATTAAGAATAAAAGGAAGGTTAGAACAGATTCATAGAACCAAACCGGTTGGCCATTGGAACTGTAACCTTCGTGGTTAAAATAATTGCCAAAACGACCAATGCTTTGGCATAAAGGTAGGATAGGAGATATCAGGTTGGTAATTTTTAGGAGAGGTATTCTGTTGAAGCGAGAAAAAAGAAGAATAGTAAACAGACCACCGAGTAATCCACCATATATAGCGAGTCCCCCACCCCTAGTATTGGGTATTTGAGGTAAATTTTGGGAATAGAAGGACCAAAAATCAATTACGTGATAAAGACGGGCGCCGATGATGGCGGAAATTATGACAAGGAATATGAACAAGTTTTCTTTATTTTTGGGGATGGTCTGATTGTGTCTGGAGAAGTAGTAAGTACCGACAGCGATACTGATACCGACAATTAATCCGTATAAATGCATGAAAGTGGGTCCTGAGAGATTCGAACTCTCGACCACCTGCTTAAAAGGCAGATGCTCTAACCAACTGAGCTAAGGACCCTTGTATTTATAAAGTTCTAGCTTTAGGATCCCGAAGATAATAAAGCTTGGCTCGACGGACGGTTCTTTTGGGGCCGCGTAATTTTTTGATATTGTCTATCCAGGGAGAACCTACCGGGAAAATCTTTTCGACAAATACTCCATCGGAAGCTGATTTTCTGACAATAAAATTTTGATTTTCATCTCGACCCTTGACGGATATGATAATACCGTCGAATGCTTGGAGTCTTTCTCGGTCACCACGTTCTTTGATTTTGTAGTTGACTTTGACAGTGTCACCCACGTTGAAGTCGGTGTCCTGGTGTGTAAATTTGAGAGCCATATATTTTTAAATTTGCTTTGAAATTATAGCAAAAGGAACTTTGGTATTCTAGCACGGGGTTTTCCCAAATGGAAGGGATTTTATTTTAAGATGTCAGTAATATCCTGCTCCAGTTTTTTGGTGTAATTGACCCCGTAGGAAAGCGGGATGTTTTTGCCGTTGGCCAAAATGATAAGGCCGCGGTGACCGTTGGGATTTTGCTTGAGTAGTGTATTAACTTGCATTAATTGGTTTTGACTGGTCCCTTCAGGGATTTGGATGACAAAGTCGAATTCTTTGGTCTTGGAGTTTTGGGGGACGTTTTCAGAAATGACATCAATCAGGATTGAAAATTCGTCATTGCGGATATTGGTCTTACCTTCGATATAGATCGGTTTGTTTTCGGCTAAAATACTTTCACAACCGTCGAATGTTTTGGGAAAGATAACGGCTTCGATTTTTCCGGTTTCATCTTCAAGGGTGACAAAGGCCATTTTGGCGTTGTTTTTTTTGGTGCGAATGATTCTGAATTTGGAAATTACGGCACAGGTTTTGACATTAACTTCAGGGCCTCTTTGGGGGATGTCACTGAGTCGCTGAAAGCCATATTTTTGGAATGGTTCAAGAATTTTGCTGATAGGATTTTCGGTAACGAAGACACCCATAAGTTGTTTTTCGAAGGCCAGTTTTTCGTTTTGGGTCATTTCTTCTATGTCGGGAAGATTGTCGGGCGGGGATTCAATTTGAGTGGTTTTGGCGGTATCGATATTATCAAAAAGACCGAACTGCCCGTTAGTTTTTTTACTGTTCAGTTTTTCACAATCTATTCGGATTCGGTCCAGAGCCGAAAGCATAGCGCTTCTTTTGCCGAATTTGTCCATGGCACCGACTTTTATCAGACTTTCGAGAACTCTTTTGTTAACTTTTTGGCCGTCTACTCGAAGGCAGAAGTCAGATAGGCTTTTAAACTCTCCTCCTTCTTGTCTTTCGGTTAAAATTACTTCAATGGCGGCTTCGCCGACATTTTTGATAGCATTTAGACCGAAACGGATGGCTAAATTATCCAATGAGTTGTCGTTTGGTTCCATGGTGAAACCGCTTTCCGAAAAGTTAACGTCAGGTGGGTTAATTATGATGCCCATGTGACGGCACTCTTCGACTCCGGAAGTGACTTTTTCGGTATTCTGAGATTCGGCTGTCAGCAGGGCGCACATATATTCAACCGGAAAATTGGCTTTCATGTAGGCGGTTCGGTAGGCCAGCATGCCGTAAGAAGCGGCATGAGCTTTGTTGAAACCATAGGAGGTGAAGGGTTCAATATAGCTAAAAATCTCGGTGGCTTTTTCTTGGGTGTAGCCATTGCTGATACAGCCTTGGATAAACTTTTCCTTTTGGGCGGCCATCTCTTCCGGTATTTTTTTACCAATAGCTTTGCGGAACTTGTCGACTTCGATCCAGCTGTAGCCGGCTAGTTCGATGGCAGTATACAAACAGTCATCCTGGTAAACCAAGACTCCGTAAGATTTATTAAGCCACTTTTCCATTTTGGGATCAAAATAGGTAATTTTGGAAGGATCATTTTTGCGGGCAATATATTCGGGAATCATAGCCATTGGGCCGGGGCGATAGAGCGCGACCATGGCCATAAGGTCTTCAACTCTTTCCGGTTTTAGTTCTTTGAGCCATTTGGTCATTCCTTCTCCGGCTAATTGAAAAACTCCCATAGTGTCGCCTTTGGAGAGCATGTCAAACGTTTTTTTATCATCAAGAGGCACCTTTCTGAGGTTGATGTCGATTCCTTTCGTTTTACGGGCGTTAATGACAGATTCCCGGAGGAAGGATAAGTTGCGGATTCCTAAAATATCGAACTTGATGAGGCCAATATCTTCGCAGGCATGCATTTCGTATTGGGTAATTCGCTTGTCACCGCCGGTTTCCAGCTGTATCGGGGTAAAATCGTTGATATCATCGGGGGAAATAACAATAGCACAGGCATGGACGCTGATGTGGCGGGCACAACCTTCTATTTGTTTGGCGGTATCAAGGATTTTTTTAGCATCCGGGTCGTTTTGGTAAAGATCTTTGAGATCGGGAGTGGTGTTTAGGGCTTTATCGATTGACATGGGAAAGCCTTGAGAACCCATGGGAATCAATTTGCTGATTTTGTCGCCGGCGGCATATTCATAGCCCAAAACACGGGCAGTGTCCCGAACAGCACCCCGAGCCATCATTCGGCCAAAGGTACAGATTTGGGCCACACTATTTTCACCATACTGATCGACGATGTGATAGAGCATTTCCTGTCTTTTAACGTCGGCTACATCCAGGTCGATGTCGGGGGGTGAAGGGCGGTCTTTGGTTAAAAAGCGCTCAAAAGGGAGTTGGTAGATAAGAGGGTCAACAGAGGTAATACCCAGAACGAAGGCCACCAGACAACCGGCGGCTGATCCTCTGGTATTAGTGGGGGTATCATTGTTTTCGGTCCATTGAACAAAGTCTCGCATAATTAAAAAGTAAGGAGCATAGCCTTTGGAACAGATGACATCAAGTTCGTAATCAAGCCTCTCTTTGATTTCAGTCGTAATCTGACCGTAATGAAGTTTTGTTTGTTCCATGACTAAATCGGCTAGTACTTCGGGAGCGGTTTTGCCTTTTGGTAGTGGAAATTTGGGGAAATACCAGCTGCCAATTTCGATGTCAAGGTCGCATTTTTGGGCTATTTTGATCGTGTTTTCTAAAGCATCCGGATATTTGGCAAACTGCTCTTTCATTTCTTCCGGGCTTTTGATATAGAAATCTTGAATGTCGTACATGGAAAGCCGGTTTTGGTGATTTAGAGTGGTCTGGGTGTTGATCATCATCAATACATCCTGGGCAAAGGCGTCTTCTTTCTTGATATAGTGGGCGTCGTTGGCGGCTACCAGAGGGATTCCAAGTTCACGGCTTATTTTTACCAGTTCTTCAGTTGATTTATCCTGATCCTTTAGACCGGGATGAATTTGAATTTCCAAGTAGAAATCTTGGCCGAACAGTTCCTGAAAGTCTCTGGCTCTTTGTCTGGCCTTTTCCGGTTCTTCATTGAGGATTAGCTGGGAAATTTCGCCTTCTAGGCAGGCACTAGTACAAATTAAACCTTCATGGTATTTTTGTAGAATTTCCCAGTCTATGCGAGGTTTATAGTAAAACCCTTCAAGATAACTGATACTGACCATCTTCATTAGGTTTTTGTATCCTTGCTGGTTTTTGGCCAGAAGGATGAGATGGTAATTGCGTCGGTTACTAGCAGAGCGATCTTGACGGCCATTGGGTGCCAGGTACATTTCAGCTCCGATAATTGGTTTTATCTCGGCTTTTTTGCAGGCTTTGTAGAATTCAACAGCACCATACATACTACCGTGATCGGTAATGGCTACAGCGTCCATACCCATGTCTTTTATGGTCGGAATTAATTGTTTTATTTTGCTTAAGCCATCCAGGAGAGAATATTCGGTGTGGACGTGGAGGTGGACAAAGTCAGACATGGTTTAATTTTGCAGGATTAAGGTAATTGTTTCAAGATACAGTGGGGCACTATATTTGAGGCAGGGTTACTTTAATATAAACTAAAATGGTCTAGATTTAAAGCATTTGTTCCAGTGTTTTGATTCTTTCTTCGATGGGCGGGTGGGTAGAAAAAAGACTGGCGATTTTGTCGCCTTTAAACGGGTTTTTGATGTAAAGTGAAGCAGTGGCAGTGGAGGCCGTTTTGAAAGGATTTGAGTCAGCGGCAATAATTTTTAGGGCTTCAATTAATCCTTGGGGTTGACGAGTTAGTTTAACCCCAGAAGCGTCGGCTAAATATTCCCTCCTTCGGGAAATAGCCAGTTGAATTAACTGAGCAATTATGGGGGCAAATATTATTAGAACTAAGCCGACAATCATGAAAATTCCACTAGAATTGTTTCTGTCCCGGCCGCGAGGGCGGTAAAACATGCTTCTTGAAGCGACATTGATAAGAATTGAAAGCGAACCGATGAGGATGCTGACGATGGTCATAAGACGGATGTCGTAGTTTTGGATATGGGACAATTCGTGAGCAATTACGCCCTCAAGCTGGGTTCGGTTCAGTTTTTGAAGGAGGCCGGTGGTGGCACAAATAACAGAATTTTTGGGATCACGGCCAGTGGCAAAGGCGTTCATGGCGGGGCTGTCGATGACATAAATTTGGGGCATGGGAGTTCCTTGGCCTAAGCTTAAATTCTCGGTAATGGTGTAAAAATCGAAAAATTCCTGACGGGAAGCCGGTCGAGCTTTGTTGAGGCCGAGTACGATCTTGTCGCCCCACAGATAACTGATTCCGGCAGAAACTATGGAGAAGATAAAGGCGAAAATTATGAAAGGTGTACCCAATTCGAAAGCATAAGAAATGGCATAGGCGACACCAACGATGAAGGTGACAAAAAGAAGCATAATTACATTGGACCTAAGCTTGTTGCTTGATACCTGTTCGTAGACGTTGAGCATAGAGTTAAAGGCTGACAGTGGGGTTTTTGGTGTCAGATTCCGATACTTGGATATGTTCACCTTCCAAGGCTGTTTGTAGACCTTTTTCTTCTTGGAAACCGAACAGTGAAGCTAACCAAATACCAGGGATGGTGTGGATGGCAGTGTTGTAGTCAGCGGTTAAATCGATGAGAGTGCGACGGGCATACATGATTTTATCGGAGGTATCACGCAATTCATTCATTAGGTTGGAGACAACTTCGGAGGCTTTTATTTCAGGATTACTTTCGACAATTACACGAAGAGCTCCGAGAGCTTTGCCGATCATTTCTTGCGACTGATCAAGTTTTTTGGTGTCGTTGGTATCGACGGCCTGAGCAATCATTTTTCGGGCGTCGGTTAAGTTATCAAATATCCCTTTTTCGTGCTTCATGTAACCTTTGGCAGAATCGACTAAATTAGGAATAAGATTAGCTTGGCGTTTTAGCTGGTTACCAATTTCCTGGACCGAAGCCTTAATTCTGACTTGATAAGTTTTCATTCGGTTGAAAAAACCGATGACGAAAAGTACTAACAAAGCTAAAATAGCGATAATTACGATAGTCATCTTTGGTTTTAAAAATTAATTATTATTTTTTAGTATAACATTTTTGAGCTTCTTCGATTTCATATTCCCCTATTCTATTTTCCGGCTCAATGTAACAGAGTTTGAGGAAGTTATAAAAATCGGTTTCATTGTCAAAAGTGTTAATTTTGTCGGTACGCAAGTCTTTGATACCGTACTCGGACAGGCTGTAGCCCAAGTTTTGGGCATAGCGCCGAAGCAGGATGTTGTGTTGACGGGAGCCGGTAAAATGTTGCAGAAGAGAACCAAAGGTTTGGGGTGGTTGGACCATTAAATCGACTCTGATATCGTTTCTGATTTTGATGGAGGCTTTTTTGGGACCTTGGGTAATTGTTTGGATATTGTCGGGATAATTAATAAAATGCTCCAGAATTTTTTCAGTTTCAGTACTTTTGACGGCGATATCGATATCTCCGACAGACGAGGCTTTTCTTCGGAGGGAGCCAAGCGGGATAAACTCGGTGTCTGGAAATTCTTTCTTCAGATATTTAATAAGTTTGTCGGAAATTTTTTGGGCTTGACTTAAGCTCATTCTTTTTTGCCGCCCCATAAAGTTAAGAGTGTTTTCTAGGATGAGTTCCTCTGAACGTTGGCCGAAATCAGGAAAGTGGCGAATTTTTTCTTGCTGGGCGTACTCAACCAATTGTTCCAGGGCATCTTCGGGGTCTTCCTTAAACTCAAGGTTTTTAGTCAGCTTGTGAGCAGTTTTGGGGCCAACTCCGGTGATTTTGGTAAAAGTGAAGACAACCGGGTGGATGTTGGAAAATGCTTTTTTGATAGCCGGGTGAAGATCGTGGTGAGTGAAGAGATAATCTAATTTTTCTAGGATATTTTCGCCAATTCCTGGTAATTGGTCAAGAAGAGATTTGTCTTTTTGCCATAATTTTTGGACTGGTCGGGTTTGATTAAAGATGGTTTCAGCAGCATTTTGGTAGGAAATAATTCTGAAAAAATTTTTGTTCTTGATTTCGTAGGCGGTAGCGATATTTTCCAGCAATTCTCCAATCTCACTATTGGTGTAATTTTCTTTTTCGAGGTACATGTGTTAATTATAGAAAATTTTTTAAATAAAGGCCATGAACGGGTTTAAGTTTGCGTCTAAGGCTTGGCATTTAGTATTTTCCTACTGGTTGTCAGCTTGAGGGAGGTTTGGTATAGTATCATGTACTTTTTGTAGCAGGGCCCATGGTGCAGCGGTCTAGCACATCCGCCTGTCACGCGGAAGATCGTGGGTTCGAATCCCATTGGGCCCGCCAATGTTTGCTTGTTCCCGATAGTTCCATGTAATATAGGTGATGCTACTCCCTTGACCATTTTTCTATTTGTTCCTGTTTAGCTTCAATTTCGTTCCAGACCCATGTCCTTGAGGGGATGCGTCCGGTATTTACCGGAACTTTGATCATCTTTGTACTATTAATTTGCAGTTGACACACACTAGTGGTAGTGAATATTATATCTTCGAACGCTAGATATGAGGTTCAAATATATCTGGCGTAATTATAGGTTTAATATAATCATGCCCGAATTAACCCAATAAAAAAGACGCCTAAGATAAAATCTTCTCAGACGTCTTTTCCACTTCAACATTCATTGTATCGGTTCTGGAAGATTTTGCAATTTATAATTATTAATTAAAAAATGTTAAATCAAATTAGTATTACTGATCAAGTTAAATTATTTGTTTGGAACAAAGGTGGTCCAGCCACCAGAGACGGCATTGATGTGAGTAATGAATACCGTTTTGACAAATTTGGTACTGCGATGCGATTTGTCGATTATGGCAACCGAAATTCGGAATATGGTTGGGAAATTGATCATATCATCCCGGTTTCAAAGGGTGGATCGGACCATTATTCTAATCTTCAGCCTCTTAACTGGCACAATAACAGTGTAAAAGGTGGCAACTTGATTTAAAGTTGGCTTTCATTCCCCGAGGCCAGAGGCTGGCCTCGGGGAAATACTTATTTGCTTGTCTTCTAAAATAAATCTTGTCTTAAATAGTGTCAATATATCCTGTTTTTCTTCCGAGAATCCAGTTTTTAGGACATGGATCACATAGCCTCTAATCCTCTCTTCGGGTGATTTTTCCTTGATGATTGGGACGATTGGACAAGAGAATCGATCAAGGGAAAAATTCAGTCTCTTCACGAAATAATCTCCAATGCCGTCGATAAGGAATCCGATGGAAATATTGAGGGATCGCTTTCTTATTGGAAAATGATATTCAATGAAGAGCTTGAGGATAATAAGCAGTTTACCCAAAACGTCTATGTCGGACATTCACCGCCCAAACCGTGGAGAACCTTTTGACCTAAGGCTCGCCATCAAAGATCTAGGGTGGCTCAAAAAATACCATCCTCTATTGACTGCGGATAGACGGGTTGATGGGGTTGATGAAATTCAAGGCAATTTGAAATTTGCTATGAGCTACAACAATTCAGATAACTCGTTTTTAATAGGACCACAGGCGGGCGGGCAAAGCAATGGAGTCTATGTTGAGGATGAATACCAGATAAAAATGACATTCACCTCTACTCCATCCTCAAAACTGCCACATGTGTTTGAAGTCGATAAAAAAATTGAGAGCTTCGCCAAGGGTAACTTAATTGACCTGCCGGATCTTCACGTTAATCCAAACGGGGCAGTTTGTCTGTGTGTGGCGGGGGCTGAAGTTGAATACTTCCCCTCAGGATTTAAGTTGAGTGAATTCATTAACCAGATGGTTATTCCATTTTTTTACGAGCAGACTTTTTACCAAAGGTACCGACACTGGCCTTGGGGAGAATATGCTCACGGCGTATTAGGGATTATCGAGAAATACGGGGAGACACATTCTCATTCACGAGAGAAAACGGAGAAAGTGTTTTCGATGGTAATTCGGTCTGAAGAAAAGTTCACTCTTCAGCAAATGCTCAAAAAGAGGAAAAATATCAAAGGTTACAAAAAATGTGTTTGTGGAAGCAAAAAGAAAATGAGTGAATGTCACCCAGGCATTTATGTCGGATTATCTAAACTGAAAGATGACTTGATAAAATTATCAATTCCACACCTAGTCGTCCTGGATAAAGATATAAAATAAAGCCATTGCTTGACAGTATATGACGAAGACTTTATGTAGTACTATGATTATAGTGGATCTTGCCAACTAAACATTCAATAATATGGATTTGGTGTTATTATTACAGAATGTCAGATGTCGAAGCATGGGAAACTATAGAAAATATTGGCTTCTTTGGGAGAGATAGAGACAGAATTGAAGCCGAATTGACAGAGAAATACGGATTAAATAACTGGAGAGTTAGATGGAGATATTCGAATGGCCGAGTTGTTGATTTTGACCAGGTATTTGAAGAAGTATATGTTGAAGGGTACACATCGTTCTTTCAATCACATCCTGAAGAAAGCCGGTGGGTAATCAAAAATGCCAGTTATGTTTACGACAGAGATCTGGTAACAAGAGAGGAGGCTTTTAAACCAAGGCTATTAGTCGGTGTGCCGGGATTACCAAACCAGTTCCACCATGTAGCTATAAATTTAGCTATCGAATCACGGCTCGGTTTAAAGTTTAGTGGCAGTATGCCGCTACAAGTTCGCGAAGGCAAACCTGATCAATCTGTTGACTTATGGCCTATGGGTTGGAGATTTAGTCCGGGTAGGATTCCCTGTGCAGACAAAGTATTGATACCTAATAGCGAGCTCCAAGGTTGGTGGCAACCAGATTCTATTGAGGATTGTTATCAAAAATCAAAGATACTTCAAATAATAATTAATTAATAACCTTTATAATATGCCGAACATAGCTTTAATAATTGAAGAGCAAAAACTGACCCTCGAAAAAGAGGTGGCTGTTGTCGACATGGTCAGCAAAGACAATATTACTTATGGTCAATTAGCTACTAAAGTAGCCGCTTTATCAAAATATATTCGAGAGACACTAAAAAATTCCCAAGACAACAAGCTAGCAATACTTATGCCAAATAGCATAGACTGGATAGTAGCCTACTATTCAATTCTGGCAACTGGAAATATCGTAGTATCTTTGAATCAAAACTGGCCAGAGGAATTAATTGAGACTGTTGTAAATAAGCTTGATTTAAAATTCATATTTACAAATTCTGAATATTCCAAAAAACTAAATCAAAAAAGAAAAATTGTTGAAGTTGATAAGTTAATCGGCTTGGACTTTGAATCCGACCTAATTATTGAAGATAAGCAATACAATGATTTGGCGACAATACAATTTACGTCGGGTACTACTAATATACCCAAAGCCGTAGCCTTATCTCATTTGAATGTAATTTATAACCGGAAAATGGCTACTTTCTACTGTGGTATACACCCAGAAGATAAGATTTTTTGCTTTTTACCTTTTTACCATTGCTATGGGCAGAATGTAATATTTAATGCCTCAATATTTTGCGGTTCTACCTTATATTTGGACAACATAAAACTATCCGACCCTGATGGAATCTTCGCAAAACTGGAAGATTCAAAAGCCAATACACTATTTGGAATTCCTGCTGTTTATGATTTGCTTTTATCAGATCCAGCGAAGGTAAAAAAATGTTTAGAAAATTTTAGATATTTTTTATGCGGGGCAGATTACTTGTCTGCTACCACTGAGAAGAAATGGTATGAAAATACTGGCAAACACTTATATCAGGCATATGGCAAAACTGAGTTATCACCTTTGCATACCTCCTCACAATACTTCTTATGGAAAGCCAACTCAGTAGGAAAAGCGATTAAGGGGTGCAACACCAAAATTCTCAATATTGAAAACAATAAAATTGAAAGTGAACCTTTCCAAAAAGGTGAAGTATTAACATCCGGCCACAATACCTCATTAGGCTATATTAAGGACGGCAAGATTGCAGCGTGTTCTGATGAATTGGGATATCATCATACAAACGACACTGGATATCTCGATGAAGATGGCTACCTATATTTGATAGGTAGAACAGATGACATGTTTACGATAAATGGGGAAAATATTTACCCGCAGGAAATTGAAAATGTTGTAAAGAGAGAAGATCCTGCTTTAGTGGTTGTCGCAGGGAGCATTGAAATTGACAATGTTAAAAAAGTAATTCTTTGTATAGAAACTAAAGCTGAAAATGATGAGCCTAGCCACCAAGAAAATGAAAACTACCTATCACAAGTTTTTAAACAAAAATTACCCCCCAATAAAATCCCAAAAAGATTTTTTTGGATTAGCAATTTTCCTAGAACCAGTAGCGGCAAGATAATCAGAAAACAGTTGATTGAGTCTATTCAATCCCAATTTAAAAACTAATATTTATTCAGCAAAATATGATCTACCCATTTATAAAAACACACGATGAAAGAGTTGACTTTATTAATAGTCTCGTTGAATTAATTAGAGATAAATATAAAGGTGAAATTGAGGCAATAATTTTATATGGCTCGGTGTGCAGAAATGAGGATGATAAATATTCAGATGTTGAGTTGACAGTTATAATGAAATCGCCTGATTTTAAAGAAACATTTGAAGGAATTTTCAATGGTCATAAGTACCAAACTATAATGCTTGGCAAAAATCTGGTTTACAAAGACATCGGTGAAATAGATCTTATTTGGCCATTACGACTGGGAACTTACTTGGACGGAAAAGTAATTTATGGCAACGAATTAATAATTAGTGAATTCAAAAACCATTTTAAAGAGGTAATAAAACAAGATTTTGGTATTTATCTTAAAAAAGAGTTCGTTAATCATATATACGAAACGTTTTGCAAATTTTTCAATTCATCTGACCGGGAAGACACAGTCCGAATGTATGCTTTGGCTGATTATTTATTTTGGAAAGTAGTGAGCTATGTAGGTTTAATAAATAAGCATCAATATAAAACAACTTTGACTCGAGTTCAGGATTCGATTGAGCTAAAACAAAATTTTCCTTCGTTTCAAGCCTGGGGTAAAAAATTTGTCAAAGGGGAATCATATTCAGTTAATGAACTGAGGAATGTGGTATCAAATTTATATATTGAATTTAATGACTTTTTTGAAAAAGGAAAAATAAGTATTTGCGATGATGAATTAAGGTATTAAATTGTTTAAAATTTTTTGGATTTCTCCAAAACTTCTGGCTATCGTAACCGATCCCAGTGTTTTTTGTTCTTCAACTCCTTTCTTGGCAAGTAATATTGGGATCATTCCAGTGTTTTGAGCACCTCTTATGTCCTGATAAGAATCATTGCCAACATAGACTGTTTCCTTGGGATCGACTTCTAATAAATCGCAGATATACTTAAATATTTTTATATTGGGCTTCTCAACCCCCAACATATCAGAAGAAACCAACACATTAATGTAATTAATAATTTTTACTTTGGCTACACGCTCAAATCTCTCAATAAACAGGCCATTTGACAGTATTCCAATTTTAATCCCCTTTGCTTTTATCTCTTCTACCAACGGAATGAATTCAGGATCTAGCTTAATGTTTTCTAAAATAAACTTCTGTAAATCTTTGTACATGGAATAAACTAGTTCAGCACTCAACGGTATATTTAGGTCAGATAAAACTTCATACCATATCCGTATTCCGGTTTGATGAAGCAGTATTGAGCCTTTTTTACGGAGTTCAATTATATGCTGGACAGCCTTTTCGTTTGCTGACAAAAAAGCAGAAAGGCTGATATCTTTAAGAAATTTTGAATTTCTGCGGTAGACATACTTTAAACCTTCTTGAATATGGTCCTCAGTGATAATTGTCCCGTCTAAATCAAAAATAACAGCTTTTATCATATGTAACATTTATTGAAAATAATAAGCGTAGTATAATACTTTTTATGTTTGGTATGAATTTTTCCATTAAAAATGAGAAGCTAAGTATTTGTTTGAGACCGGCAGTTCCGGATGATATACCGAAGATCTCGACTGGCTTGTCCAACTTTAAAACTAATCTATGGACAACTTTGATCGGGGCACCAACAATAGAGATGGAAAAAGAGTGGCATGAAAGAATTTCAAAATCAAATCGGGATTATGCTTGGATAATTGCTTCTACTGATACAAACGAGCCAATAGGGATTGTCAGTTTAAATGAAGTTGATGATATTGGATCGTGTACTCAGGGATTGGCTATCTGGGATCAGGAATGGTGGGGCAAAGGAGTTGCTAGTTTAGTGAGTTTGGCTAGCATTTGGTTTGCATGCGATCAAATAAATAGATCAACTATTAGAGCTTATGTGCGTGAACCAAATGTCGGGGCAATAAAAGTTGCTGAGAAAATTGGTTTCACTTTATGGGGAACTCAACCAGGTGTGTTTTTTAGAAATGGAGCCTACGCTAATACCTGCTACCTTCTATTCGTAAATCCAAAACATCAAAAAGAAATCTTTACTAAAGAAGTTCCTAAGAACTTTGAAGACGGAATTGTTAAGGCAGATAAGGCATTAGAATTAGCCAGAAGCCTAATTAGCTATTAAATTGATTTAGGCAACAAGATCTTGTCCTTACCCATAATAGGTCGTAACACTTCAGGAATAGTTACAGTGCCATCTTCATTTTGATAATTTTCCAAAATTGCCAATGGTGTTCTAGATGTTGCTATGGCTGTGCCATTTAACATATGAACATATTTTGTGGATCCGTCTTTGGCTTTATATTTAATATTCAAGTTCCTAGCCTGGTAATCCGTGCAATTAGAGGTAGAAGTGACCTCTCCATATTCATTCCTGCCAGGCATCCAGGCTTCAATATCAAACTTTCTGGCTGCCATTGCTCCCAAATCCCCAGAGCACATTTCAAGCACTCTATAAGGCAATCCTAAATTTTGATATATTTTTTCTTCTAGGCTGAGAATCTGTTCATGATATTTGTTTGAGTCTTCGGCGGTACTATAAATGAACATTTCAACTTTAGTAAATTGATGTACTCTATACAAACCTTTTGAATATTTACCGTAGGATCCAGCCTCACGTCTAAAGCAATGTGAATACCCTACATATTTAATTGGAAGAATGCTTTGTGACAGAATTTCGTCAGCATGTTTGCCAGCTAAAGTAACTTCTGCTGTAGCAATTAGACCTAAATCTTCACCTTCAATTTTGTAAGTCTGAGCTTCTTTTCCGCGAGGTGAATAACCAGTCCCAAGATAATAACGAGATTTTGCTACATCTGGAGTAATAACTGGAGTAAAGCCTTCTTTTGATAATAAATTAAATGCATATTGAACTAGAGCTAACTCGAGTAATGCCCCATCTCCATAAAGATAATAAAACTGTGATCCAGCAACCTTAGAACCTGTCTCGAAGTCTAATATTCCTAATTTTTTGCCTATATCCAAATGGTTGTTTGGCACAAAGTCGAACTTTCTTGGCTCTCCCCATTTTTTGATCTCCACGTTTCCTTCCTCGCCTTTTCCTACAGGTACCCCTTTTAAAGGAATATTTGGAATTTCATTTAGCAAATCATTTAAAGAAACTTCTTCCTGCTTAAGTTTTTCCTCTAATTCTTTTAGCTCTAATTTTATTTCTTTACCTCGTTCTGCCTGTTCAGGTCCAAGTTTATTTTTTTCTCCTTTTAACGTTTCTACTTTTGTTTGAATTTTTCTTTTTTCCGAATCCTTTTCTAATAATTGATCAACAATTTGGTCGTCATAATTTTTATTTCTGACACCTTCTTTAACAATATCAACATTATCCCTAATGAATTTAATATCTAGCATAGAATATATTAACCACTAATGGACACACAAATCGTGGGTTGCGGCCGTGTCAGGAGGTGCCACCTCAACCAAGTCTTAATTTGCTATAACGGGCATCCCCGGATTGGTTTTTTACCCCAATCTGCATTGGTGATTGGATTTCACCTCAAACGCTTTGAAAGTAGTATACCATTTGCAGATTTATTGAGCAATAAAATGATTTTTTACTATTTCATTGAATATTTCTTCGAGAACTTCCAGCCTAGGCTTTAAAGAGTCGAGTCTGACAGATAACTTGGTATTTGAAAGTGGCGTATCGGAAACATAGTAACAAATATATTTTTTGGAATGCGGTTTAAGAGCCTTAAGCATATAAAACAACTCCATTTCTATTGACGAATATCCGAAGCTTTTTGCTTCATTCACCAACCCTGGTCGAGTCTCGAGAAGGGGCGAGTCCACTGTTAAATTCTTGCATTCTGTTCCGACTCTAATGTTATTAATGAAATTAATCTCTCCTCCTGTCCCAGGATACTTTTTACAAGATATCGGCTTGACCAAATCGCCGATTTTTAGGCGTTTACCGAAATAACCACATTTTCCAAAATTGTAGAAATGGGTAATATTAAAGTTTCCGGAAATTATTTCCAGGGCTTTATTTATTTGACTCGATGAAACCCAGTCAAAATTAATAAGCCATTCCTTCCCGGTATTTATTAACTGATAACTCAATAATGAATCCCGAACAATGATAGGATTTTCCGATTGAAATACAGGATCAATAGAGTTTGTTTGATTCAATCTATCAAGAGAATAAATATAATCAGCTTTAATGTAATCAATTAAGTTTTCGTTTGAATTTAATTTGGCTAGTCTATTTGGTCGGTCATAGATATAGTCCTTGGCAACAACGCATTTTTGATAATCCATTTTTGAAGGAAGAGGAATGTGTTGAAAATCGATGAACAAGGTTTTATCAAATTGATGACGACCGAGCACTAGATCTTCTTCGGCCAAAATTAAATCTAATCTGTACTCAAGATATTTCCTAAATTCCACCGTTGATAATATGGATTTATAGAATCCATCCAAATTGCAAAGGATGGGATGATTTAAATACTTACTGAATCTAAAATAAGTATTATTGATACTACCGACGATAGTTCCTGTTATGTTTGAAACTGAGTAGTTCTTACAATTATTGATTAACCGTAAAGTCCATTCATTCCACAATTCTTTTTCATCATGAAGATCAATCTCTTGATAGGTAATATTTGTGCCCAGTAAATAATTCAACACTTTTACTTGTATTGAATATTGGAAACCTTTAAAATTTCCTTCATTAGTTGGTATAACAAGGCTCCGCATTTCTTTATCAAATAATATTTTCCTTCTACTTGTATTAATAATTTGCGATTTTGGGTATTTCTCTAAAATCTGTTTCCACTCTTTATAATTCTTGTATAGAACTACATTGGATAAATCTTTTCCAACATAGGGGATATTTCCATTAATATATTCCAGGATTTCGTCGGCCGACATTACATTGTCCTTAATAAGACTTTTTATATCTATATTCTTCATTATCTTTTCCTTTTTAGTCAATTAAAAAAGAATATCCAAACCTTCTTCCTCACTAGACATTAATTCGGTAGTCTTTGTTAAGTTAGCAAATCGATTTTCGGCGATTCTTTTAACTTCCGGAAAAAAGAATTTGGAGAAGTTAGCCTCATATAACGATCTTCCTTCTTCCCCTTCCCAAAATTCTTGTAAGCCTTCAATATTCTTCTTGTGATAATTGGCATGAGTGATGGAACACCACAGATGAAGGACACCGTAGTGGTCTAACCTGTCGGCATCTTTGATTATTTTTGATTCAACTCGTGTCGGAGTATTTTTACCTTCCTGCTCAGAAATTATTAAACATATTAAGTCGATAAGTTCTTGATCATTAATATATTTTTCTAAATATTTTGGAGCCACTTGCGCTCCTAATGCGTCGTGACTGATGCCGCCATAATTTCCATAAACTAATTGTCCGTTTTCATTAACTGCTTCAATTTTGCCAATATCATGAAATAAAGCGGCAGTTAATAAGGCGTCGATATTTAGATTCTTATCTTTGAATCTAGGAAATTTAGCTATCTTTTGACAATATTTCATGACTCGAATTCCGTGATGATAGCGAAAACCATAACCACCCCCAAACTCCCACACGTTCTCGAAAAGTAGTTTGTATTCAGTCATTAATAAGTCCCATAGCTCCTTATTTTCCATATGCTATGATCATAACATGAAGGTATACTTCGTCCGCCATGGTTCCACTGATTCTTTAGAAAAGAAAATCAGCCAGCCCAATGAAGAACCTCTAAACCAACGAGGCTTGGAACAAGCCAAAGAACTTGGTAAAAGATTTACCAAAACACACTTAGATTTAATTGTTTCCAGTCCGCACCTCCGGGCGGTCCAAACTGCAAAAGCAATAAATGAGAACGTCCAGATTAGTGAACTGTTTGCCGAAACCAGAAAACCAAAAGAATTGATTGGCAAGTCGAAAGAGAATGAAGAAATTAAAGCCATTTTCAAAAAGATTGGTGAAATGTATACAGTTGACCCTAGCTGGCACTATTCAGACGAGGAAAATTTTGAAGATTTAAAGAAGCGAGGGTTGGCAGCATTAGAGTTTTTAAAGTCTCATAACAAAGAAAATATCTTGGTTGTGTCTCACGCCAACTTTATCGCTTTAATGGCTGGATTAATGCTGTTGGGGGATAATTTTCCGGTTGGAGTATCTTTAAAACTTAAAAGTTTTTTACGATTAAGCAATACTGGGGTCTGTATTTTTACTTATGAGGATGAAAGATGGAAACTTCAATGCTGGAATGACACTTCACACTGTCTTGAGTAGCTATATAGTTCAAAATAGATCACTGGTTTTGAGACACTCCTTTTTTATAGTGTCTTATTTGTCTTATTTAGGCACAAAGAGAGAGTAGAATAAGACAGGGTGTTATAGGGATAGAAAGGTTCCAGACCCACCTGCTCCGCAGAAAACCCCTGCTTGTTTGGGCAGATTTTTTTTGGAGAAGATGATAAATTAGGGTAATGGTAAAAAGGCTTTTATGGGTGGTTTTCGCTATAGGTTTATTTTTTCCAGGAAGTATTCATGCCAGGTCTTATTCTATTGATCAGGTAAATATTGGAATAAGGGTGACGGATGATGGGTCGATGAGTGTGACTGAGGAAAGGGTTTACAACTTTGATGGTGATTATACCTTTGCTTACCAGGAGATAAAGAAATCGGGAGGAAGAAATACACCCTATATTTTGAGTGGTTTTGAGTTGTGTGATGAGGTAACTTGTTATGAACAGGTAGAAAGGAGTCAAACTGCTACTTTGGATTCTATGAGGACGCCAGGATTTTTTTATGTGGAAGAGAGATTTGATACTTATTATGTTAAGTGGTTTTATAGAGCCAGTGGTCAAAGAAAGACATTTAAATTAAGTTATGATGTGGTAAATGTGGTTACTTTGCGGGACAATGTGGCCGAAGTTTATTGGAAACTGATTGGGAATGAGTGGGAGTTGGCGCAAAAGAATATAAAGGCAAATATAATGTTACCGGCCGGTCTGGGTGATGATGAGGTTACAGCATATGCACACGGACCATTGTCAGGTAGAGTGTCGATTCCACAGAATGATTTGGTGGTCTATGAATTGGGAAGTCTAAAGGAAAAAGATTTTTTTGAGGCCAGAATTTTGTTACCACGAGAGATATTTAGTGGCGGAGCGGTGGAAAGTGGTACTAGGCAGGAAATTATTCAGGAGGAAGAGGGATTCATCAATGAGACAAGAAGGCAGTTGGAGAGTAGGACCAATCGGGCAATGGGGTGGGTATGGGTGTCGCTGGGTTTGAGTTTGTTTGCCGCCTGTTATTTTGTAGTAAAGTTGCGTGAGTTCTGGCGACATGGAAAAGATGCACCGTTACCACAGGTGAATTTATCAGGAAGATTGTGGGAACCGCCAAGTGATATTGACCCGGCTCAGATTGAGCAGTTGATAAATGGAAGGGAAGATCTGACTCCTAAAGCCTTTACGGCTACTGTTTTGTCGCTGATTCAGGATAGATATTATCGTTTAGTGAGAAGTGACCAGAAGGAAGGGATTATTTTTAAGAATTACAAGTATTATCTTGAAGATATTTTCGGGGAGAAAAGTCCAACATCTGTACAAGAGGGGGTGATAAATTTTCTGAAAAGAATAAATTTAAGAAAGGTGATGGTTGGTGGGGTAGAAAAAGACACGCTGGCGCTGGACGATATTGTCAACTATTGCCGAAGTAACCAGGTTTATTGTCAGAAATTTTTTAGAGAAAGTTTGCCGAAAACAGTATTGGTCAAGAATCTGAAAGAAGGTTATCTGAATGAATTTTCCAGCGAGAAAAAAAACTATGGTTATCTGGTATTTTGGTTGATTCTTTGGGTTCAGGTTTACATAGTAAGGCAAATGGTAGTGGATTCAATTAGGTGGATACCCATCTTGGGGGCAGTTATGACGTTTTTGTTGGCGATGCTTTCATCGATGTTTAGAAGATACGGGGAAAAGAGAACTGAGAAGGGTAGTTTTGAAGCGGCGTCTTGGTTGGCTTTTAAAAAGCATTTGAAAGAGTATGGTAAGACTAAAGAATCCCCTATAGATTCGATTGTTTTGTGGGAAAAGTATTTGGTATATGGAACGGTGCTGGGGGTGTCGGAGAAAGTTTTGAGTCAGCTGCCAGTGAAGTTTCCAGAGACGGATATGCGGGCGGGAGCGATGTATTGGGGTTTGAGTACGACTGGGAATATGACCAGCTTCTCGTCAAGTATTTCCTCGATTTCAAATGCCATATCAAGCATTTCTAGTGTTTCCAGTTCTAGTTACGGAGCTTCGGGGGTTGGTTCCTCGGGAGGATCGTCTGGAGGTGGCGGAGGAGGCGGAGGTGGTGGCGGAGGTGGTGCCGGTTGATGTTACGATAGAGACCTGGCAACAATTTCTGTGGCTTGGGTTAGGGTGGTGTCTAGCTGACCGTTTAGGTTTATCAAAAGGCTGTATCGGATGTTGGTGCCGTGTTCCATCTTAACCTCATACTTTTGCCATTCAGTCCAGTCTTCTCTTATTCTTTTTAGGAAATCAGTTCTGGATGCTTTTGGATCCCGGGCAAAAAAACGATCTTTAAGAATTGTCAATCGTTCGGTGCCGATATATAAAACCTGGGTATTGTTGGTCAGAACTTCTGCTTCTATAGGAGAGAATTTATCTTGATAAAAGGCTTGAATTTCGGTGGCGCGGCTGGGGTCAATTCTCCAGAAGACACTTTGTCCATTGAGGACTTGAAGTAGATCAGTCCGTTTGGTGGCCTTGCCTCCGCCGTAGGGTACGTACTCGGCATATATTCCGTCAGTAATGTTTTGTTGAAATTGTCGTGGTGATACAAAGTTATAGTCGACACCATTAATCTCTCCATTGCGAGGTTGGCGGGCGGCATCAGTGACGATTCTTCGGATGTGGGGATATTGATGAAGGAGATGACTAAAGATGGCGTCTTTACCTGTACCAGACGGTCCGGTGATTATGAATATTCGTCCGGTTTCTAGGCCCATATATTAAACCTTATAATATCACGTTTTTTTATTCCAGAATTCCATCCAGGTTGATGTCGTAGAGGATTTCTTCACTGATGAGACGATAGTTGATTAGTTCTTCGGGCATAAACCAGAGACTAATTTCTTTTTCGGCTTCTTCAACTGAGCTGGAGGCGTGGACAAGATTTCGGACCGATCGGCCGTCAATATCGGCAATTTCGTAAGAATCAATGGTTAGGTCACCTCTGATGGTGCCAACATCTGAAGTTCTAGGTTCGGTTGAACCGCAAATTTTTCGAACTACGCTAACTGCATGCATCCCCTGCCAGACCATAGCTACAACAGGGCCTGATGACATATATTTGACTAAATTAGCCAATACTTTATCCCCTACCTCAACTGGATTTTCAGAGGGTGGGGTTTTGTTTTGAGTCTTATATGATTCAATGGCTTTGGCGCCGGTTTTAGCTTTCCACTCAGGATCAACCGTGTAGTGTTTGTCGATCAGTTCAGGGCTGGGAACCAGTAGCTTAAGGGCAATTAATTTTAAGCCGGACCTTTCGTATCTTCTGATAATCTCACCAATTAAAGTTCTTTGAATTCCATCGGGTTTGATAACAACGAGGGTTTTTTCTTTTTTAATATCCATAAATACGTGTTGAATAAGTAATGTTTCTGATTTTTACATTTTACCGGGGTAATATCAAGACCAACCTATTGCTGATGGTGAATATAATTACAAATATTGATATATAGATAAATATCTATATAATAAAGGTGTGGATAAGATATTTAAAGCTTTGGCAGATAGAAACAGAAGGAAAATTTTGACCTTGTTAAAAAAGAAGGGAGGATTATCGGTGAATTATATTCTGGAGTTTTTTGAGATTACACAGGCTACTTTGTCCAGTCATTTGGCGGTATTGAGAAAAGCTAATTTAGTGAAGGTAAATACAAAAGGAAAACAAAGAATATATGAAATTAATATGAGATTAATCAATAATTTTATAAATAAATTAAATAAATTTGGCTCAGGATCGGGAAATAATTTTGAGAGAGATATTGTGGTCAGAAAAAAAACAGGCTAGTAATTGACTATAGGATAGATTTGGTGTAAATTTGTTATAGATAATAATATTTAATTTTAAGTAAATGAAAATAAATGGGATAAAAGATAAATTGGGAGTAAATTCGGCAGAGGAAATCGTCAGTATGTTTTTGGGATTATTGGTGGTGGTTGTGGTAATTGGGTTGGTGGTAAATTTTGTCCAAAAAAGGAGGGGGAGTATTGATATCCCGGGTATAAGCAGTTTTGAAAATTTATCTTTAAGTGATAATTCTGGCCAAGGATCGGGAGAAGATAGGGTAACTGTGGATGGCAATACTTATGAAGTAGTGGCCGGTGATAGCTTGTGGAGAATTGCGGAGAATAAATTAAACAATGGTTATGCTTGGAAGGATATTGCTAGTTTGAATAACATAGAGAACGTTGGACTCATTGAAGTTGGTCAAAAGTTACTGCTGCCCAAAATGGAGCAGGAGGGTGTTCAAGAAAGCGAAAGAATAGTTTCAAAGATTACTGAAGGAGAAAAATATACAGTGGTGAAGGGTGATCACTTGTGGAAGTTGGCGGTAGCAGCCTACGGCGATGGTTTTCGTTGGGTGAATATTTGGGAGGCTAATAAAAGTCAGGTAGTGAATCCCTCCGAGATTGAGATTGGAATGGTATTGGAAATACCCAGAATCGAAACTTCGTCTGTGATAGAATAGGACGAAAGTGCGGCTATAGTTTAGTGGTAAAATATGTCCTTCCCAAGGATAGGTCGAGGGTTCAATTCCCTCTAGCCGCTCCCAAATGGACTTGTGGTAAACTTAGCCGAAGTAGCTCAGTTGGTAGAGCATAGCTTTCGTAAAGCTGGGGTCAGGGGTTCGAATCCCCTCTTCGGCTCTTAGGGTGTAGTAGAATAGAATATACAAACAAGTAATATGACACAATTTAACCGTTCCAGGTTGGAGAGGAAAGCCGAGGAACAAATTACAAAAAAGACGGTTGTTTTGGGTTTGATAACGTTGTTGACAGTAGTAATGGTAATTGTGTTTGGATTGCCGTTTCTGGTCAGGTTTTCAATATTTTTAGGTGAGTCAAAAAGTAAAAACGAGACGGAAGAAAGTACCGGAATACCCCCATTGGCTCCGAGAATAATATTACCTTTTGAAGCTACTAACAGTGCCCGAATTGTGATTAGCGGGACAGCAGAGGCAAATACCAGTGTTGAGTTATTAAAAAATGACGTATCAATTGGAAAAGAATTAGTTAGTCGAGAGGGGGATTTTAAATTTGAAAATATTGACCTTGATTTTGGTGTTAATTATTTTAATGCTATTGCTATTGCTGAAAATGGGTTAAGCAGCGATCTTTCATCGGTTTTTAGTGTTGTATATGATAATGAGTCCCCGTCAATTGAGATGATCAATCCTGGGGAAGATAGTGTGATAGTGGAATATGCTGACTTTGATGTTATTGGTAGGTGTGAAAAGGACGTGAGTGTCCTGGTAAACGCTCGGGTGGCAATGGTAGATAATGAGGGGCAGTTCAAGATTAAATTACAGTTAAATCCGGGTAAGAATGATGTGGAGATAGTGGCAAGAGATTTGGCTGGTAACGAATCAAGGAAACAGATTTCAATAACGTATGACATTTAGACAAGAAACAGGATGAGTAGTGTCCAGGGGTAAAATAGAGAATTAGCAAAAAGTGAGTGGAATAAAAGTGAGACGAGGATTGTTTGCTGGACGAGAGTGGCTTTCTTGAAAAAAGTTGTTAAACCGATGACAAATAGACTCAGTCCAATAATTCCGGTGGTGATGAGAATGTTGATCAAGGAGGAGTCAAAGGCGGAATTAGCATGTGAATTAGGATCGGTAATGGTACGATAATGAGCGATATTATTGTAGCCGATACCAATTACTGGAGACGTAGGGATTAGCTTGATGGCTTCCTGATAATTCTCAATTTTGGCTTTGATGGACGAGGTTCTTTCCAGCTTAGTTCCTTCTCCCGGCATTCTGGGAAGTGCCAATAGAGTTAGCAAGAAGATTATTAGGCTGACGAAGAAAGTTTTGGGATTTTTAGTTTTAAAAGATATGAATGAGAATGCGATGACGAATCCTAAGAGAGCAGAGCGACTGTAGGTAAGAGCTAGGGCGAGATATGTTATAACGATGGAAAAATTTATTTTATAGTTATTGTTAACAAATAAAAAAATGAGGAATGACAGAAATATTTGAGCAGTAAAGGTGGGATCAAAAAAGGTGCCAACTAGACGATATAAGTGTGGATCCCAGTTTAGAGAATCAAAATAGGTGAAGTCGGGCCAGAGAAGGTATTGTATGAGGCCAAAGATGACACAGGAAAGTAAAAATAATGAGAAATACCGGTTGAAGCTACGGTCAAGAAGTTTGGGGCTAATCGGAAAAACAAAGAATGATAGCAGAACATTAAGTCGGATAAGATAAAAAAGTGAGGATAAATAAAAGAATGAATTGCTTAGACAATTTATTAAATAGGTAATCCAGGAAAATATTAGAAAAAAGAAAATTGGTTTATTTTTTATCTTCAGTTGATTTGATTTTTCGAGATAAATAATATTGGTTATAAAGAGGGAGAGTATGGTGATATCGAGGAGTGGAAAGGAAGTTGAGAAAATGTGAAGTCGGAACAATTGACCAAAAGAGAAGACGAGTAGAGTTAAATAGAGAGTTATTTTTGCTGTAAGTGCCATAGTTTAGATCGTACTAGAAACGAATGAAAACTCATGCCGAGAGCTAGAATTATTCCTGGAGTGGAATCAAGGAATCCGAGACGAAAGAAATAGTTTTGAATGAATTTGGCGGAAGGATAAAAAATTATTTGAAAAAGGCTTGATCGTACTCCCCTATCAAATAATTCCTGAGCTCGGATGTCGGTATAGAAATTTATTTTTTGGAGAAATGCGCTTAGGTTGAGATGAGAGTAATGGAGAATTGTCAGATCGTTTCTGATTTGTGTTGGTTTGGTACTTGACCACACTTCGTGGACTTTACCTTTGAATTGACCATATTTTTTGTTGAATAATCTTAAAAAAGTTTGAGAGGATGTTTCGCCGTGTTTTAACAGATGTCCAAGAAATACATCCGATCTTTTGAAAGAAAAATTAAAATATTGATGTAGATCAATATGATTTAGAATTGTAATTAATTTATCGTCTGGGTTTTCGTCAGCGTCGAGCCAGAGGATCCAATTGTTGGAGGACTTTGAGGTGGCAAATTGTCGTTGGGCAGAAAAATTACCATTCAGTTTTCTGTTGAAAATTTTTACTTGACGACTTTTGCTTCCTAAAGATTTTAGAATTTGTTTAGTGTTGTCCTCCGAATTGTCGTCGACGGCGATAATTTCGTTAATTCTGGGGCACTGATCTAGCCAGCTAAAATAATTCTTTAGGTTTTCTGATTCATTCTTGGTGATGAGGAGGAGAGTAAGGTTAATAAATTGGTTCATTTTTAAGAAAGTGGTAGATTTTTAATAAGTTTTCTTCTGTAGAGAATAAAAGCAATAAAATTATAGCTACGATTTTATTGCTATGTTTTGTATAGAAGTACTTTCTTGATTTATACCAATACTTTAGCGCTGTGTTGTATTTGCTATTATTACTCGCGCCGCCCAGGTGTTTTATTGTGGCGTCAGGAGAGTAAACAACCTTGTAGCCCTCCTTTTTATTTTTTAAGCCAAAATCTACATCTTCGAGGTAAAGAAAGTAGTTTTCATCAAAAAGGTTTAATCTTTTATTGATTATTTTTCTAAATATTAGAAATGCTCCGCATAGACTATCAACTTCCGTATCGTTAGTGATTTGCTTATCATTAACCCAAAACCTTTTTGTATATGTATTATTTGGAAATATTTTTTTCAGATTAGTAAATTCAAACAAAGCTGTAAGAAATGTTGGTTTTGTATTAGCCGTTGGTTGGTATTCCGAATTGTGATAGTTCTGTATTTTGCCACCTATTACTCCTATGTTGTTATCGGAGCTTATTTTTTTAATAAGGCCAATTATCGAATCGTCAATAATGAGGCAGTCTGGATTAACTAATAGGATAAATTTGCTTTTAGATTTTTTTATGCCTTGATTTACCGCTTTTGCAAACCCGACATTTTTTGTTTTTTTGATTAAAGTGATGTTTTTATCTGTTTTTAGTTTGTTAATGTCTTGCGAATTATTATCAACAATAATTATTTCGTTGATGACTTGTGATATGTGACTAAGTGATTGGATTAATTTATTTAGAAATGTAGTCGAGTTAAAGTTTACGATAATTACTCCAACATGCTTATTGACATGATGTGAAATATCTACCATTATTATTGTGATGAAAAATACTAAACGTACGTCTAATTTTGTTGTTTATTGTTTTATTATTTTATCATTTTTATTATTTTTTCCTGTAAAATCTCGTGCGGCAGTGTTGTTCTATGATGACTTTGACGATAATACCTACGAAGACAATTGGATTAGTAGAGTAGTAATGGGAAATGATGAAAACTATTGGTATTTACAAGACGGTAGTCTTTATAGTAATGTGGGTTCTAATGCCTCTGCTCATTTGTATGTAAAAGATAGTTTTGATAGCTGTAATTATGTAATTGAATCGAATGCTGAGGCGATTGTAGGGTTGGATCAGTCATATATATTTCGTATTTCTGATGATTTTAGTAAATACTATATGGTTGATTTTCGCTTCCATGACCCAAGTTATACTGCAGAATATGGTAACAACTATCGGTTGTGGAAATATATATCAACTTCTGCTAATCACAGCATAGATGATTACCACAAGTTAGGGGAGACGTCGCCCGTTGAAATAGGTTCAAGTGATCTGGTTTTGGGTCAGGAAATAAATGTTAGAATCGAAGCTGTCGGCAATTCTTTTAAGATTTACCACGATGGTGTTTTGGTATTTGATTATGTAGACGATAGTGAATCTTTTATGGACTGTGGGGGTTATGGACTAAGAAGTTGGGGTGGTAATCACATATCGACGAATAGATTTCTTTACTATAAAGTGTCAGATGTAAATTCTGTAACGCCTGAGATTGACCAAAAAATTATTGTTCTCCCAGGATTGGGGGCAAGTTGGAACGAAAGGGCGATGGTTTTTAATGAGGTAGTATCGAACGAGGATTGGCGAATGACTCCATTTGTCAATAATTATTCTGAATTAATTAGTGCTTTTGAGCAGAAAGGATTGGTGAAGGGTGAAGATTTTTTTGTGTGGAATTATGATTGGAGAAAACCGGTTTCGGAAATTGTGGATAATTTTGATGAGTTTGTTGGTCAAAATGTAGATTCGGGTAGTAAACTGGATTTGGTTGGTCATAGTTTGGGCGGACTTGTCGCGCGGACATGGTATCAGGAAAATTTGGACAAGAACATTGGAAAGGTTGTTAGTATAGGCAGTCCGCATTTTGGAGCAGTTAAGGCTTATGAATCTTGGTATGGAGGCAGGGTATCGGATAAAACAGATGTTTCTTCTATTGCCATGAATATATTGCTTCAATTACAAAAGAAAAATTTTGAGAGTAATGTTGCCACTGTTAGAGTTTATGCTTCGGTGGTTAAAGACCTATTGCCGGTTTTTAATTATTTAAAAAATAATGGAGTGGTGCGTAAATATGGTGACATGAAGCATAAAAATGATTATTTGATGGTTAAAAACTCAGTAGTAGATTCAATATTTCCGAAGTTTGAAGCAGTAACTGCAATCGGAGTTCCGACTTTGGAGTGGATAAATGTAAAAAAAAGGTCGGTTTTTGATGAAGTATTGGGATATTGGGAAGACGGGAAGCCAGTGTCTTACGTTACTACTAAGCAAGGTGACGGGACGGTGTTAAAAAAGAGTGCAATATTCGGGTCCGATGAATATGTTGAGGTTGTTTCAAACCATGGAGATATGGTGAATGAATCTATCGGGAAGGTCTTTGATTTGTTGGGTTTGGGTGAATATTCTGGAGGTGGTGTTTATGAAAAAGGCGGATATGACAATGGATTGTTATTTTACTTGGGTTCCCCTGCTCGAATGAAGGTTACTTGTGGCGGTGAGGTAAAAGAAGATCAAGATGGGTTTGTGTTTTTTAAAAATCCAGCCAAAAATTGTAGCGTAAATTTGCAAGGAACAGGAAGTGGAACTTATCATTTGGTGGTTGGTAGTACGTTTGATAAGGGTAAATGGAGTTATTATGAAGATGAGATCGTAAGTGGAAGAGAGGTCAAATTCGAAATTGATTCAGAGAGTGGGGTGGTCCGAGCTGACCAAAAAGGTGGCTCTTTTTTGTACGGCTTGATTTTGAGGGATTTACGTTTGCTGGAAGATCGTTTTAAGGGTAATTCGGGATTGAAGCTGGCTGTATCAGGATTGAACAAAAAGGACTGGGAAAAGGTGTTGACAGGAGTATTTAACTTTAGAAAAAGTAAAAACGAAACTTTGGTGAGTGGTAGAATAATTAACAACTTGGTGCAACTAATTGAGACGCAACAGAAAAAGGTGAATGGCAATAAAGCCAAGGTTTTGTATCGCAAAGTTACAATCAGGGAAGAAGTGATAGATAGGTTGCCATTATTAAAAAAGAAGAAATGTACATCGCCAAATAAGTTTCAGTCTTTGAGTTATCAATATTATCAAGAGCTTAAAGAGTTGGCCAAAGCTGAGCAGAAAAAGGGCGATTGGGCGAAGTTATATGCGACATCTTTGGTGATGGATAAGTTGCTTGATGAAGTTAGATTTTAGAAATTAGAGTAGAATATTTAGGGTTGAGGTTGGCGTCGGGAAGTTTGGTTTCGTATTTACCGTAAATTGTAATGGGCGTATTATGGTCAGCCCAGTTGAAAATTTGTTCAACTTCGGTTGTTTTCATGTTGACACAGCCGTGGGACATGGGAACACCAAAATTATTGTGCCAATAAGTACCGTGAATGCTATAACCTACAGATTTGGGAACTTTTTCGTTATAAAAAAATAGAATAAAAGGAACGTTGGGTAAATAATAATAGGTTCCTAATTCTTTTGAGCCACCGGACATTTTTTGGGATCGTATTTTGGTCCATATTTTGTATGTGCCGGTAGGAGTTCGGTCCCATTTGCCAGTAGAAACAATGAAGTTAAATATCAAGGCGTCGTTTTCGTAGGCGTATAAACGTTGAGTAGTCAGGTCGACCTCAATTCTTTTTTGGACATGGTCATCGGATTGATCACCCAGGATGAGTGGGTTGCTGTATGAATACTTAGGAACAGGTACCTGTTTGTTGTCAAATATTCCAGTGGTGGAAGTACTGAACTTTTCGATTAAATTGTCGGGATCGATTGGGTCTTGGACAGAAAACATTTGAGGCCAATAATTTTGGGTTAAAAGGAGGCTGGTGGTTACAAACAAGAATAAGGTAAAAAAGAAATAGACAACCGATTTCATATTTAAATTTTACATAAAATTTGGCATAAATGTTACTTTGTAAGATGAATCTTATAGTTAATAAAATATAACAATTAATAACTTTAATGTTCAATTATGGTCAAGTTTAATCTAGTCCTGTAATAAAAGTTTTATTGTGATTAGAATAACTGTAGAAATGGAAAAGTCATTAATGAGAGGACTTTGGGAAGTATATGGAAAGTTTGATGCAGCGACTAGTTCGACTCCGGCAATGATATTGGAAAGAAGCAGAGATAATTTGGACCAGTTGTCTTTTGGGGCGATTTTGGAAAGGCATCCGGAGTATTTACCCGGAGAAGCAGATTTGAAAGAAAAGGGAGATGGAGCTATTGAAATTAGTGTGTTTGGTCAAGAAAGAAGGCTTGGGGAAAAACTTTTTTTAGTAATGAAATTAGATTGTGTTCATGAAGATGGTTTGTCTGATCTATGGGGTAGATTTAGGCGGCGGCAGATAGTGGACGTTGAAGATGGGGTGACAAAAACAAAAGCGGTTGTAATCGGAAGGGTTGAGGCTTATAAATAATCTGTAATGAAAAACTTTTTGATAGTGGTGTTTGGAATTACCAGCAATTTGGCGAAGATAAAATTGATTCCAGCGTTGTTTGGGTTATACAGTAAGGGATTAGTAAAAGACGTTGAGGTGATTGGATTGTCGCACAGAGAAAGAAGCCTTGGTGAATATAAGCAGTTTATAAGAGAAGCAATTAGGGGAAAATATAAGGACGTTTCCGGTGAGTTGACTAAAGGATTTATTGACAAGTTTGAATTTGCCAGTGGTGATGTGTCAGAGAGGAGTCTTTATGGTGAGTTGAAGGAGATTGTTGATAAAAAGGGTCCTTGTAAAAACAAAATATTTTATCTGGCGACACATCCGAATCTGTATGAAGCGATTTTGGGGAATATACACGAGTCGGGATTGGATAATAAAGATGGCAACAAAATCAAATTAATGGTGGAGAAGCCGATTGGTGAGGATTTGAAAACAGCCAGAAAATTAAATGAATTGATGGCTAGGTATTATTCAGAAGATCAAATATTTCGGATTGATCATTATTTGGCTAAGGAAACTATTCAGAACATTATGGCGTTTCGTTTTGGTAATAAAATATTTGAGCCGGTTATGAGTAGTGAGTATATTGATCATATCCAGATAATGGCTTCGGAAACTTTTGGAGCAGAGGCCAGAAACAGTTATTATGATAAAGTTGGAGCGTTGAAAGATGTTGGCCAAAATCATTTGTTGCAGATGCTGGTGTTTGCTACCATGGGTGAGCCTGGGAGTTTTGACAATCAGAGAATAACTTTGCGTCGGCTTGAGGTGTTGAAATCTTTGGTGCCTTTGGCCGATAAGTTGGTCTTGGGACAATATGAAGGTTATACTGACGAGGGAGATAAAAAGACGAACACCTTTTTTGCTCTAAAAACAATTTTGTCGCATGGGCGGTTTAAGGAGGTTCCTGTTTATATAAGGGCTGGAAAAAAATTAGCTAAAAACGCGGCTGAGATTAATATCGTGTTCAAAAATGAAGGTAAAAAGAAAAATGTGTTGGTTTTTCGGATCCAGCCGAACGAAGGAATAGTGTTGAAGTTGCTAGTAAAGAAACCGGGAATGGGGCTGGCTTTGGATGAAGGTCTGATGCAATTTTGTTATAAAAGTTTATCTAATAATTTGATAAACCCATACGAGAAACTAATATTTGACGCGTTAAATGAAGACCAAACGTTTTTTAACGATGCGGCCGAAGTAGAGGCGCAGTGGAAATTTATTGACGCATTGGAGTCGGAAAAAGTGGCAGTAAATTCTTATAAAAGTGGTAGCTGGGGTCCCAAAGAAGCCGATAAACTAATTAAGCAGGATGGGAGAGAGTGGATCGAACCGGCAGACATTTATTGTAATGTGTAGTGGTTGTTATAGGATTCGAACCTATGACCTCATCGATGTGAACGATGCGCTCTAACCAACTGAGCTAAACAACCTTTAAGGCAATTATATCAATATAAGTGAGAATTTTAGCGGTTGTAGTTGGCTTTCGGAAGTAATAAACTAGAGGTTATGAAAATAAAATTTGAATTGCAAAAAGGTGCTTCTTTTGGCGGGTTGATACTAGAGTTTGCCCAATCAATAGTGCTAGCCTTATCGGTCTTTGTGTTGTTATATTTATTTATAGTTCAACCAAATGAAGTGAAGGGTAGTTCAATGCTGCCTAATTTTCAGGATGGGGAATACCTGCTTACGGATAAATTGTCTTATCGTTTTGGCGAGCCTCAAAAGGGTGACGTGGTAGTGTTTAAAGCCCCTCCAAGCGAACCTTGTGCCGAAGATGAATGTGAGTACATAAAAAGAATTATTGCAATTCCTGGAGACAGAGTAATGGTGAAGGAAGGAAGTGTATATCTGAATGGAAAGATACTGGAAGAAACCTATTTGCCGAGTGAGTTTTATACTGAATCCGGTGCGTTTGCCGTGGAGGGGGTTGAGAAGGAAGTTCCGTCCGGATATTATCTTTGTTTGGGGGACAACAGATCCCACTCGAGAGATGGAAGGGAGTTTGGTCCAATTAAGAAGGAATTAATAGTGGGTAAAGCTTTTTTTAAATATTGGCCAGTCAGTCGAGTGGGGATGGTGCCCAAAGTAAGTTATTAAGTAGGTTTAACTTTCCACTTCCGATTTGAGTTCTTTTTGGCAAAGTTGTTTGTACAGAGTATTGATGTTCTGATACCTTTGATCTACGGGTCCTTTGAATTGGAAGGTAATTCGGGTAAAAACATTAGTTTGAGTAATTTTTACCGCAGTAGTGTTATCTTTAAAAACTGACTGAAGATCAGTGCTGAGATTGTCGAGTTTGGATCTGAGGAATTGAGGAAGGTTTTCTTTGGTAATAGGAACAGTGCCTTCTTCAATTTTTTTCTTCATGCGTCGGGCGATTTCTTCTGCTCTTCTGACTGATGCTTTTTCTCTGAGGACGATCTTGTAAGCTTCGATGGTGAGCCGAGTGTCCCCTATTCCTGAAAGAGCTCGGGCGTGACCTTCGGTGATCAAACCAGACAAAAGTCCGTCTTTTAGAGCGTCAGGGAGGGATAATAGCTTGAGTACATTGATAACATAAGGGGTGCTTTTGCTGATCTTTTTGGCTATCTGGGGATTATCTAGGCCAAATTCATCTTTGAGGCGGAGAAAAGCCTTGGCTCTTTCTATTGGATTCAAGTCTTTTCTTTGAACGTTTTCGACAATGGCCATCTCCAGCATTTGCTGAGGAGAGGTTTCTTTGACAATGGCGGGGACATATTCAAGCTTCAGGAATCTGGCTGCGCGCCAACGACGTTCGCCAGCGATTATTTGGTATCCAGCGGGAGTTTTGGCAACGATTAAGGGTTCTAAAATTCCATGTTCCCTAATAGATTCGATGAGTTCAGACAGAGATTCCGGACTAATAACTCCACGAGGTTGCAAGGGGTTGGGTTCGAGTTGGTTGGTAGCAAGTTGGGCAGCGCCTTTCATAGTAATAGATTACTATGAAAATACCCGTGAAAAAAGTAAGAAAAAATGGTGCAGACTAGGTCAAACTTAGGCGCTGATGACGGAAATGACTTTTTTGCCTAATTTTTTTGAGAATTTGACTTTGCCGGGCCTGGTGGCGTAGATGGTAAAATCTTTGCCAACTTTGGTACCCTGGCCGGAGTGGAATTTTGATCCAACTTGGCGAACAATTATTTGACCAACAGCAATTTTTTGATCGCCGAAAATCTTGACTCCCCGTCTTTGACCGGGTCGATTGCTTTTTTGGTTAGTTTTACCTTGCGCTTTTGTGTGTGCCATGGTTTATTTGTTGATTTGAGTAATTTGGATATCGGAAAGTTGGGCTCGAAAACCCTGGGTCCGGCGGTAACGAGATTTGGCTTTATATTTGAAAACACGAAGTTTGTTACCCTGGTAGTTTTTTAGAATTTTAAAATTTACAGAGGCACCTTTGATGGTGGGTTTGCCGACTTCAACTTTATCATTGTCAACATGAAGCAAGACCTGATCAGTAGAGCCCGTGTCGCCTTCTTTGAGATCAAGCTTATCAATTGTAATTGTCTGATTTTCTTCAACTTGGTACTGGGTACCAGAGATAGCTATAACTGCGTATTTCATAATGTTTGATTATATCACAAGAGATATGTAAGTTAATGAGAATTCAGGAAGAAAAGACGATTCCCAGAGAGAATAACAGCGACATAATTGAAGATCCTCCAACCGATAGAAAGGGCAGGGGGGTTCCGGTTACCGGAAGGATGCCAATGTTCATGCCGATATTAACAAATGCCTGCATCCAAATCTGGAAAGCAATGCCTAGGGTAAAAATAAACAGAGGTCGGTCTGAGGTAGAATAAGCTTTTTTGAAAAGTGAACTAATAAGCAGGAAGTAGGATGATATTATTAAGGTTATTCCGAAGAAACCTAACTCCTCACCCGTAGCGGCCAGCATAAAGTCAGTATGCTTTTCGGGAAGGAAAAGTAGCTGGCCCTGGCTCCCCTTACGATAACCTTTGCCAAATAATCCACCCGAACCAATGGCAATTTTTGATTGAATTATGTTGTATCCTTTTCCAAGTGGATCGGAGGTCGGATCTAAGAAATAAATAATTCTGTTTTTTTGGTAGTCATGGAGTACGTTTCTCCAAATTATGGGTGATAGGGCGATTAGGGCAAACAACCCTACGAGAGTCAGCTTCAGGAGTTTTTTGCTGTACAAAACTATGGGAGTTATTAAAAAGAGCGTGGACAGGGCACTTCCCAGGTCCGGTTGGATAGCGATTATCGAAACTGGAATCAAGTGAAGCAGGGGTGTTGAGGAAGTGGCTAGGAAAACCATAAGTAAGGGCTTAACGACTTCGGTGGGCTGAATTGAAAGTGGACCGATATCAATCCATCGCCTGGAACCTCTGGTTATATTGTTCATAACAATTGGAGTCAGAAGAAGCAGACAGGAGAAGGCTAGGATCAGATTTTTCTGGGGTGCCAGTTGTTTAGGAATTAGCTGCCTACCGAATAGAAACAACATAAAACCGATAAACCAGGCAAATAATTGCCTGAGTAAGATGTGTGGAGCAAGAGAACTGACCATCAGAATATTGATGGAAAAGAGGAGGAATAGACTGATGGTTATGGGGAGACCGTAGTTTTTTTGCATTAACTGACTTTTTCAATTTTGAGGTTGTCAGATGTTTCGATCGACACGGCCAAGGTTTTTAACTTGATATTTTCCTCAAAATTTTTTGGCCAGGAAGGGGCAAATATTTTGATTTTATCTTGGAGATTGAGTCCCATTTCTTTTCTCAATATTTGAACTGAGCGGGTAAAATCCCGGTACTCTCCTTCACTGATTAAGTCGGGAGTGAGTTTGGTGTCCAAACTGACTTGAGGGGTAGGTGAAGTACTTTTTTCCCAGATTATGTTTTTGACATTGGTTTCTTCTTTGAGAATGTTTATCAGGGAAGGTGATATCGAAGATTGGTTAATATTTACTGTGGCTTGGCTGAGTGGTTGGCGGACTTTAATAGCTTCTTTCTGGCGAATACCGTGGATTTGGCGGGAGATATCCCGAACCAGGTCCATTTCGAGATTTAGCTTTTCGTCCACCAGATTATTTTGGGCTGTTGGCCAATTTTGCAGGTGGACAGAGGTGGTTTTGGCTGAATCAGAAGTACCCACAAGGTTTTGATACATGGTCTCAGCCATGAAAGGCATAAAGGGAGCGATTAGCTTGGAAATTGTGGTTAAAACTTCATGGAGAACTCCCAAATTATCGTCACGCTCACGGGAGCGCCTGACATACCAGGTAGACAGGTCTTCAACCAGTTTTTCAATGTTAGTAGTGGCTTTGGGTGTGTCGAATTTATCCAGATGGTTAGTGGCGGCGGCGATAACGGTGTGGAGCCGGGAAAGAATCCAACGGTCAAGTGGATTGGTGATTTGGGTAATATCTAAAGTTTCTGAGGACGGTGACCAGTTGATGGCGTTGGCATGTTGGATAAAAAACCGATAGGTATTCCAGAGGATTAGAATGAAGCTTCGTTTGACATTGTCGGCGATGTTGTAACCAAAATTTACCGAAATGAAATGTTTTTGTTGACAGTATAACCAACGCATGGCGTCGGCTGTCATTTTTTCAACGGCTTCGTCGTAAGGGATGCCGTTTTTTTTGGTTTTGCTCATTCTGTCCCCGCGTTCATCACGGACTTCTCCGTGAGCGACGACGTTTTGGTATGGAGCGGTGTTCTCGAGAGTAACACTGAAGAACAGCATGGAATAGAACCACAATCTGACTTGCTCAATCATTTCTAAGACCAATTCTGCCGGAAACCATTGCTGCCAATACTCTTTGTCCTCGAGATATTTTAAAGTGGAGAACGGGACGACGCCAGCATCCAACCAGACATCACCGACGTCAGGAATACGCCTGACTGTTTGTTGACATTGGGGACAGCGGATTTCAATTTTGTCAATCCAGGGCCGGTGGAGGCTTTGAAGTTGGTCAACGAGTTGGGGGTTGATACTCAAGGACTTCAGCTCCTCGAGACTTCCGATTACAGTAAGTTGGTGACAGTGGGTACATTGGTAGAAAGGCAAGGCTAAACCATAAAACCGTTTCCGATTTATCATCCAATCTTCCATGGTGTCGAGCCAATTCTGCATACGACGGCCGGAATATTTTGGGTGCCACTTGACGGTGCTAGCAGCTTGTTTTAGCAATGGCCGGATCTCGTCTGATTTTATAAACCAGCTATCTTCAAGCCGGAAAAGACATTTAGTTTTACATCTCCAGCAGTGAGGATAGCGGTGAGTAATTTTTTCTGTTTTAAAAAAGGAGTCCGATTGTTTGAGATAGGTAAACACGAGTGGGGCAACATCATGAGCGTATTGGCCGGTCAGTTGACCAAAACCATCAATAAAATAGCCTCTTTCGTTTATTGGAGCTATGATGTCGGCGTTAAGTTTTTGGCCGAGTTCGAAATCTTCCTGACCACAGCCGGGAGCGATGTGGACCACGCCGGTGCCTTCTATGGGGTCAACTGCATCCCATTGGGTGATGTAGTGGCTGATGCCTTCTTGAGCGGGAATATCAAAGAGCGATTCATAAGAACGATTAATTAATATTGACGGATCGATTATTTCATAATCGGTCAAGCCCAGCCTGTCTGCGGCTTCCTTGGCTAAGTAAAGGTAGTTATCATCTTGATGGACTTTGACGTATTGAAAATTCGTATTTATAGCCAATAAAACATTAGCCGAAAGGGTCCAGGGCGTGGTGGTCCAAACAAGGACATATTCGTTGGCGGAATCTTTTAGTTTGAATTTGGTGTAAACAGAAATATCGCTAATTTCCTGGTACCCGTCGGCCTGTTCGTGTTGGGAAAGGCCGGTTTCACAGCGGGGACACCAAGTGGCGGCAGATTTTTTCTTGATCAGCCAGCCGTTTGAGTGGACTTTTTTGAGAAAATGCCAGATGTAGAGATTGTTGGTTCTTGAATTTGTGTAATAGGAGTTTTCCCAGTCCATAAACATACCGAGACGTTTTGATTGATTGGTTTGAAGGTTGGAGAATTTTTCTACCCGGGCGAGACAGGCTTGGGTAAAGTTATCCAGTCCGAAAGTTTGGATGTCTTTTTTGGAGTTAAAACCAGCGTCTTTTTCGACCTCCACCTCGACCCACAGGCCTTGGCAGTCGAAGCCGTTTTGGAAGCGTTGCCTGTATCCTTGGGAGTTTTTGTATCTTTGAAAAACGTCTTTCAGGGTTCTACCTCGGGCATGGTGGACTCCCATTGGACCATTGGCTGTAATGGGGCCGTCGATAAAAGAGAAATTTTTGTCGGAATTCGCATTCTTATTTAGGTAACTTCTGATGAGATCATTTTTATCCCACCAATCAAGGAGAAATTTCTCATTTTCGGCAAAATTGAAATTGTCTGGAATATCGTTGAAAAACTTTTTATTTTTCATGTGAAAATTGTCTTTTTGAATAGGGCCTGAAAGCTTGAAATATTATAGCACTGATTATTTATTCTTCCGAAGGAAAGCGGGAATATCAAATTCATCAACAATATCGACTCCTTGAGGCAGATCATCTTCGTTGATAATTTGTTTTATTTTGGGGTCAGTCGCGGTTTTATTTTCGTGATCGGTTTTAATAAGTTCAGGCTGTTTGGAGGGAGGGGGTGTTTGGGATTGAAGGGGTTTTGAGGTTGGCTGAAAAAGTTTGGGCCGTTGGTCGAATCCGGTGGCGATAACAGTAATTTTGACTTTGTTTTTGAGATTATTGTCGATGGTGGCACCGAAAATAATATTGGCATCGGGGGCGGTGTGTTCGGTAATAGTTTTGGCTGATTCTTCGATTTCGGCCATGGTCAAATCAGGTCCACCACTGATGTTAATTAAAACTCCGCGAGCGCCTTCGATATTGACTTCGACCAGCGGGGAATCAATGGCGGCAATAACGGCATTCCTGGATCGATTGTCGCCTTCGGCCTCCCCTACTCCCATAAGTGCCGATCCGGCGTTGCTCATGATTGATTTGATATCGGCAAAATCGAGATTAATAAGGCCAGGAGTGGTAATCAGCTCGGCAATGGCTTTGGTGCCTTTGTTCAAAACAGAGTCGGCAATCTTGAAAGCTTCGAGGAGAGTGGCTTTGTCGTTGACTATATCCATGACTTTTTGGTTGGGGATGACAATCAAAGTGTCAACATTTTCACGAAGACGGGAAATACCTTCTTCGGCATTGGTCATGCGACGGGTACCTTCAAAAAGAAAGGGTTTGGTGACAACGGCAATGGTGAGAATCCCTAGTTCTTTTTTGGCAATTTCGGCGATTATAGGAGCGGCTCCGGTGCAGGTGCCTCCGCCCATGCCGCCAGTAATGAAGACCATGTCAGTACCTTCGAGAATTTCTTTGATTCTTTCCCGGGATTCTTCGGCGGCCTCCTCCCCTATTTGAGGGTTACCACCAGCGCCTAAGCCTTTGGTTAATTTTTCACCTAATTGTATTTTTATGGGAGCGAGAGAGTTTAGGAGGGCTTGGGAGTCGGTATTGATGGAGATAAAGTCGACTCCGGTTATTCCCTCTTCGGATATCATGGAGTTAATGGCATTATTTCCACCCCCACCCACTCCGATAACTTTCATTTTGGCGAATTGTCCGGCCAGTGTTTTTATTAGTGCCATATTTAGGGAAGAAGAGGTTCGAGCATGCTTTTGATACGACCAAAGAGACCGTTAAGAGAAACTTTACCTTTTTTGCCCGAGGAAGGGTCTTCTTTGACGTTTTGGTCTAGGGCGTACATCAGCAGACCGATGGAACTTGTAAAACTAGGGTTGATAATATCGTCAACAACTCCACCAATTTTGGGTGGATTGCCGATCCTGAAAGGTAGGGGTATGGTTTTGGAACAAATTTCTCTGGCATTAATTGTTTGAGCCCCTCCACCGGTTAAAACTATACCGGCAGGGATGATATTTTGAAAACCGCTACTTTCAATTTGGGTGTAAACCAGGCTGAACATTTCCTCAAGCCTGGGTTTGATTATACCGTTGACGGCAGTGGAGAGCGAAATTTTCCTTTTGTCTTCGGAACTGACGCCGAAATGTGATAGTTCAATTTCATCGTCAAATTTTTTGTTTTCGACTGCTTTGTTGAGACGGAGTTTAATTTTTTCGGCATCTTCAAGTGAAAATCGAAGTCCGATAGCCAGGTCATTGGTGACATTGTTGGCTCCTACCGGCAGGACAGCAGTATAGCAGGGTGATCCTTCGGAATAGATGGTTATAGTGGTGATGCTACCACCGATATCCACTAGGGCAACGCCGAGTTCTTTTTCGGTTTCGGTAAGAGCTGCTTTGGCTGTGGGTAAACCGGAATAAATTAAGGTGGTTATATGAATACCAATTTCTTCAAGGCATTTTTTGAGATTTTTGATAGCTGGACTGGAGGCAACTATGATATTGGCTTCTATTTCAAGACGGATGCCGTTCATGCCAACAGGATCGATTACTCCCTCCTGACCATCAACAGTATATTTTCGAGGAAGGACATGAAGTATTTCTTTGCCTGCAGGAAGAGGAATAGCTTTGGCGGCTTCAATAACACGGTTAATATCGATGGGTTCAATTTCGCCGTTGGGGTTACTGATAGCGACGACGCCGTGGGAATTTATAGATTCGATATGGGGGGCAGAGAAAGAGACGATAGAATTACTTATTTGAAAGCCAGCCATTCTTTCGGCTGATTCAATACTTTGGGTTATAGTGTTGGAGGCTTGTTCCAGATTGATAATCTGGCCTTTTCTAAAACCGAGGGAAGGTATTGAGGAGACGGCAATAACATTGAACCTGTCTTCGGTATCAAAGTATTGGCCGATTATGGTCGTAACTTTTGAGGTACCAATGTCGATGCCACTGACTATTTTAGAGTGTTGCATATGGGCGGCCTATACTTAAATCGATAAACTTAACATGTTTGTCACTAATTTTAGCTATTTTTAAAATTTGTTGTAAAGAAGCAATTTGTTGATAGGGGTCTTTTTGGGTAGATAGAATAACTTTGGAAGTATGATTATTGTCTACGAGAAGAAACTCAACTTCGTTTTGAAAATCACGCAATATTAGTTGGCTTGGGTTGATGTTGGCTGTGTTCAGGACTAAATTAAGTCGATGTAAGTATTCATTTTTATTGGAAGACGGGTCTATCTGGATATGGAGATTGTCGTTGTGTAACTGAAAAAAAAGCAAATAGGCTAAAAGCGAAAATAGAAGGGCGAGAAAGGTTTTTTTATATAAGATCGTGAATGACTTGGACCAATTTTTGGTTGCCATGGTTTATTTTATCCTTTTTGAGCTCCGGTTTCTCTAAGAGGTTATTGATGGCTGTTAATAGACTTTCCGGATTAAGTTGCGATTGATCGAGAATAATGGTGTGGTGAGGGAGTTTATCTTGGACCCATTGGGCGTTTTTGAGTTGTTCGTCCTGCTGACTAAAAGGAAGAGGGATAAGGATAGATTTTTTGTTTAAGGCGACGATTTCCTGGCTGGTGTTGGCACCGGAACGACTAATAATTATTTGGGCTTTATTGAGTACCCAACCGATGTCGTCGGTACCAATGTATTCATATACCAGATAATTGGGATATTTTGACGATAATTTTTTAATTTGGGAATAGTCCTGTTGACCGACGGGGTGGATGATCAAAAAATTTTTGAGTTGAGGTAAGAGGTGGGAAATAGTCTGGTTGATAGTTTGAGAGCCCTGGTTGCCGGCGGTGACATAAATAATTGGGAGTTTGGTCTTGATTTTGGAGAAAAGTTTCGACTTGGTAGTGTAGATCTGAGAACGTAAAAGGTTTCCGGTGACGACGACCTTGTTTCCGGGTAACGACCCGATCTGTTTTTTATTGTTAAACGACAAGGCTATCTTGTCGGTAAAGTAGCTATTGATCCGAGTGGATAGACTGTTGGTGAGGGTTTGTTCATGGGTGATGGACGGGATGTGGCTAATTTCGGAGGCGATGATTACAGGAACTGAAACATATCCTCCGAAGGAAATTACGATATCAGGCTGGGTTTTTTTGAGAATTTCAAGCGAGGCAGTTAAGGCGCGACATGTCTGAGGGATGCCTTTGATGGTGTTGGGAAACCATCTTCGGTCAAGTTTGCCACAGTTGATACCAAAGAATTTGACACCAAGAGATGGTATTAGTTTTGATTCTATCGAAGGAATGTCTGAGGTGCTGGAGTTGTGTTTGCGTCCAATATAAACGATATTCCATTTGACAAGAGGATCATTTTTGAGTTGGTTGATGAGCTCGACGGCCGGGGTAATGTGGGTGCCGGTTATCAGGATGGTCTTTACTTTCTGGTTCACTAATTGAGTATATCAGCTTGGCATTGTTTTTTTCGATATTTCTAACCAGACCGATGGCTGAAAGTAGAGTGATGAGAGAAGATCCGCCATAGGAGATGAAAGGAAGAGGAACGCCGGTTAGAGGGATGATGGCGACGATAGCTGAAATGTTAATTAAACATTGATAACCGATCCAGCAGGCGGTACTACTGACGAAGAGAGACTGGAACGGGTCGGTGATTTTTTGGGCTAATTTAAAAAGGTAGGTGATCAGGTAGAGGTAAATTAGAACGATTAAACCGGTGCCGATAAAGCCGGTCTCTTCTCCGATAACCGCCAGAATCGAGTCGGTAGAAACTTTGGGAATATAGCGGTATTTTTGATCTGAGTTGGCAACACCTTTACCAAAAAAGCCTCCTGAGGCGAGGGCTAAAATTATTTGATTGCTGTGATAGGAGGCGGAAGTGGTGTTTTCCTGGGGGTTGATTAAAGTTCTAAATCGGGCAAGCCGGTAGGAGGAGGTGAATATTAATAATAGGCTCAAAAAAGCGGTGGAAATGCAGAGAAGAAAGAGGGACATAATTTCGCCGCCGGCCAGATAATAGACGGAAATGACGATGGTAGAAATCAGGATGGCTGTGCTTAAATTGGGCTGAAGAAGAATTAGAATGAAAGGAATAGCCAAGTAGATAATCAGGTTTTTCATGTTTCTTTTGTTTTCTTTTGAGAAAAGGAAGGAGAAGTAGATTATGGAGGTGAATTTAACAATTTCGGAGGGCTGAATGCCGATAATGCCTAAATCCAGCCAACGTCTGGCACCTAATGCCTGATTTCCCAGAGTAGGAATGAGAACCAGAACCAAGGTTATTATCGAGACAATGTATAGAGGGAAAGACATTTTTTGGATGGTGGATATTTTGATTTTGGAGAAAAAATAAAAGCAGATTAGGCCTAATCCCAGCCAAATTAGTTGCTTTTCGATAAAGAAAAATTTATTGCCGGTAGTGGAAGAGGCTTCGGAGAGAGACGAAACTGATATAAAAATTAAGCCAATTAAAACCAAGGAAAAAGTAACCAGGGGAAGAATATATCTATTTTGAGACTTGTTCATTTTCAAGGGAGATTAATGGAGAGATTCGGAATATTCTGAACCGAATGAACAGTTGATGGTATATGAATTTTTTGGATAGTAACGTTATTTTTGTTTTTGGGTGTCAGTTCGGTCCCAACGATAGAGGTATTATTAAAACGGTATTTTTGTAAAGTATAATTAAATTTATAATTTTGGCTAATAAACTCAGCTAGATGGTAATAGAATAAAGGTGTAATTTTGGCGTTTTTTTCTAATTGGGTATAGAAGGAAAAAGAGGCGGTTAACCTAGGATTGCACTCCAGGAGGTAGACTTGGTCTTTGGAGACAAAGAAGTCCAGTCCAAAAAAGCCGCGGTATTTATATTTTGATAAAAGAGTAGAAAATTGGTTGGTTATTTTTCTGACTTGCTTTTGGATATTTGGTGGGGCGGTAGAGGGCCATTGCCGACCAACGGTGGCAAAAGGGTTTTGGGTCAAGGATTTGATTCCGGTTAACTGAAAACCGGGAGGGCTTTGAATTAGACCGAGATGTGTCTGGCAGCAATTGTTTATTAGGGTGTAACCCTCCATGAGGGGAGAAAATTTGACCAGCGTATCGGTTGGAATTAATTTCGAAATTTTGCTGAAGGTATTGGCGTAGTGAGTGCTATTCCCGGCCCAGCCAAAATGGGTTTGGACGACCAGGTCCGGACCGAATAATTGCTGATGTTTCTGAAAATTTTTTTGAGTAAGTTTGCCAATGGAAAAAGGGAGGACGGGTATGTTGAACTGTTGACAAATTTGGGGAAATTTAATTTTGTCTTCTAACTGGCGGTTGACTTTTGAGGGATTACTGACCAGGGTCCATTTGTGTAGTCGACAAAGATGATCGATTTTGGCGGATGGTTTGAAAGGAATGATAGCTGGGGTTAGCTTGGAAGCATGGCTGGTCTTTTTTATATATTCAGCGACCAGTTTGTGGGATAAAAGTTTGCCGGAATTTTTGGTATCGAGTTTTATACCTTGTTCTTCGAGGCAAAAATAGGGTAAGTTGTTTTTTTTGAGACTTTTTAGATTTTGATTTTTGGAAGCGTAGATTAAGTGAAAGTTTTTTAGTTCCGGCAAGCTGATATCCAAAAAATTATCGACTACCAGGAAGTAGAAGATAAAGTGACTGTTATTGAGTTGATCTATCAGTCGGGTCATCTTTGGGTGCCGGTAATAAGAATAACCGGGTAATTACCCGGGTCTGATTTGATTTTTTGAGTTTTAAGGAAAGCAGCATAAGCAAGCGCGCCTTCTGGAGAACAGTTTATTTCCAAATTAAGAAGAGTGGTTTGGGCGTCCATAACGGATTGATTTTGGACCACAATCCCCCGCCCTCTTGATTGTCTGATGGCGGTTATGACGCTTGATTTAAGCGGTAGGGATTTGACGGAGAGGGCGTCGGTGATAGTTGATTGCTCCGGTTGGTAATCGCGATCAAAAAGGGAGCTAATGGGACAATAGGATGCTGGCTGGGCGGCAAATATTTTGACGTTGTTAGGCAGAGTTTGACTTAGGCCGAGGAGGGTGGTGCCGCTACCAACCGGGATGAAGATACTGGTGATTTGGGGTAATTGGCTGATTAGTTCTTTGGATATTTGCTGGTAACCTTTGAGGGCGGTTGGATCTGTTGATTGACGAAGATAATAGGAAGAATTAGCTTTGGAAAATTTAAAGGCGTCGCTGACAGGTTTTGGAGAAAAGTGAATTTTAGGGTGTCTTTGCTGAATAAGTTTAAGTTTGTTGGGATCAATTTTGGGTGACAAAAATATGGTCAATGGAATATTTGATTGTTGGCAGTAATGGATGGCAGAAATGGCGGCATTGCCTGAGCTGGATATGACGGCGGAGTGAAAGTTTTTACGGACGAGGTTTTCTATCTGTTGACTAATAGCCCGATCTTTGGCCGATCCGGTTGGATTCAGATCTTCCCTTTTGAAGTAGAGATTAGAAGTGTGGTCTAGAGGTGTCATGGGTTATAATTGTGATACTTAATATATTTTGACATTAAAAGATGAATAAAGACAGTAAAATAGTTGTTTGCCCTGATTGTAAGCACGAGAAGAGACTGGGGGTTGATGTGGCGGTAGGAGATATTGTGGAATGTGATGAGTGTGGGACTGAGGTAGAGATTCTGTTGCTAGAACCACTGAAGTACCAAGAATTAGTTGAGGAAAAGTAATTTAACTTAGACATTTGAGACGGAAAATACCGTCGCCATTTTGGGAATTAAACAAGGAAGAGTAAGGTTGGTTGTCTTTGGTGGTTTCGATCCAGTGCTGGTGTTCCAGAGTAGCTTTGGGGTTGATTATTTTAATAGTGCCAAGGTGGACTCCCCGGATCAGGGTTTTGTTGCTACTGTGAATATAATTTATGGTGTTGCCGACTTTTTTTAAAATAACAATTACATGCCTACCTTTTTCCAGTCTGATTAAATCTCCCGGCTGAATGTTTTGATAAGAAGTTACTGGGATGGAGTTTGCTGGCGAAGTTAATAGATTTGAGGAGACGCGCCTGATGCCAAATTTACCTCCTGTTCCGACAACTTTTTCCTCAATGCTTTTTTGTTTTGTTTCAAGCGAGAGAAAGTTGAGTAAATTATAGGCTAGACCAGAACAGTCGATGCCAATATGGTTCTTTTTTTGAAGGTTATAAATTTCAGAGGAAGGTGGTTTGTGGGGTAGTTTGGAGAGCAGTTCTTTTGTGGCCTGGTTGATTTGATGCCAGTTGCCCTTGCCGCCCATAAAACCTTCTTTGGTAATTTTGCCGTCGATTAGACGGTTTTGCCAATAAGGGAGCCCGAGATAACGCTCGGCTTCATTTGATAGTTTGGTGTTTAGTTTAGACCTAACCATAAGCCAAATATTGCCAGTATGATACCGGCCAACCAAGCACGGGAAACAATTTTTGGTTCCTCCCAGCCCATTTTTTGAAGGGTCAAATGAAGTGGTGCGGCCGGAATAATTCTTTTGTTGAAATATTTTTTGCTGACAATCTGAATAGCACTGCTTACGCCTTCAACAATAAAGGGGAAACCGACAATTAATAGGGGCACTATTCTTCCCAAAAGAATGGCAATAACTGCAAAAGTAGCTCCGAAGGAAAGCGAGCCAACATCTCCTAACCAAATTCTGGCGGGGTAAACATTGAAATAGAGAAAGGCGATTAAACTTCCAAGCCAGAGGGCAAGAAAGAGTGAAATGGGAGTGTCGAGTGAGGTATTGGAGATAAACCAAAAGGCAAACAGGGCTATCATCAGAAGTCCTGACGAAAGTCCGTCCAGGCCGTCAGTAATGTTAAAAAAATTAGCAAAGGCAATAATAAAGAAAACAGATATGGGGATGAAGAATATACCCAAAGTTAGCGGACCAAGAAAAGGAATGTAAATAAAGTTTATGTTGAGTCTGAAGTAGATGAGTGAGGATATTATCAGGGCCAAAAAGACCTGAAGTAAAAATTTTTGTCGCATGCGAAGGCCAAAAAAGCCGCTAATTTTGAAATCAAAGAATTTTTTAACGTCGTCGTACAAACCAAGCAAGCCAAAACTGATAAAGGTAAAAAATAAGATTTCGATTTCTCGGTTGATTTGGTAATTGCTGGAGATGAATATGTTGGAAAACTTGAGGATGGGCAGGAGGAAAAAGAAGAGCAGGGAAACTGAGCAGATGATGAGAATGCCACCGCCAATAGGTGTACCGGATTTGGATGAGTGAAACTTGTCGAAAGTAGGAGTGCGTTCGTTTTGGAAATCAAGTGTTTTTTGTTTTTGCCGTTGGAATTTTAGTTTGTAAAGTAAGTTGATGAAGGGAACTACTAAAATGCTGGTAATAAAAAAGGAGAAAAGCAGGAGTCCTAAGTATAAGTGGGTCATGTCTTAAGATAGAGTATATAGCATTGATGTTAAATGGGTCGAACTAAAGAGGTTTTGATATATTCTATGCTGGCGCCAAGAGAGCTGAGTCTTTCGGCCAGTTTTTCGTATCCCCTCTCAATATATTCGACGCCATCAATTATCGATTGACCGGAGGCTACTAGGGCTGCAAGTGTTACAGAAGCACCGGCCCGAAGGTCATTGACCACTAGATTGTCGGGCATAAGTTTGGTTGGTCCATAAATTTTGATACCATGCTGAAATTCTGGTCGATCACTTTCCTGATTAAAAAAGTAAAAATCAGGATGGGTGTTTTCGGGATTAAACGGTTTAATTTTGCCCCCCATTTGTTTTAAGTATTCAATGTGTTGGAAGCGGTTGGGGAAGACTCTTTCGATGATAGAACTACAGCCGACGGCTTGAGTTAGAAGAACAGAAAAAACTGCCTGCCAGTCGGTCATAAATCCGGGTTCTGGAGATGTTTCGATAGATATAGATTTTAATGGTTGATCCCAACTAACGGAAACTTCGTCTTTGCCGGTGTTAATTTTGGCGCCCATTTGGTCGATAATTTCCAGGAAGGTCTTGATAGTATCAGGATCTATTTTAAGAATATTGATCGAACCTTTGGTGGCGAGAGCGGCACAGGCGAAGGTGACCGATTCATTTCGATCACAAATTACCTGGTGTTTAGTTCCATTGAGCCAAGGTACTCCTTGGATAATTATTTTGCTCGGATTTGAATTATCGCGGTTAATTTTGGCTCCCATAGAATTGAGCATGTCGATTAAGTCATCAATTTCAGGTTCGAGAGCGGCATTATCTAAAATAGTTTCACCGTTGGCGGTGGCGGCGAGCATAAGAATTGTTTCGGTGACAGTGTGAGACGGTTTGGGAAAGCGATAATGGGTTGGTTTGATACGATCTGTTTTGAAAAAAATTAAATCGTCTTTTATTTCTATATTGATATTCATTTGCTCGAGACAATCAAACAGGCGGTCCAGAGGCCTGTCACCTAATTTGTCGCCTCCGGGAAAGGGAACAACGGCGCTGCCGTTTCTGGCAAGAAGAGGTGCAGCAAACATAAAAGAGGTTCGGGATTTTTGACCAGTACCATGAGGTACGGTGTCTGAAATAAATTTGGGAGTGACGATTTCTATACTATGTTCTCCAGTTTGGGTAATTTGGGCACCGAGTTTACTGGCAATGCTTTGGGTTATTCTAACGTCTGAAATTTGAGGAATATTAGTAAGTTGAGTATTTTGATCGGAGAGCATGGAAGCGATTATTTGCTTAAAACTGGCGTTTTTGGCGCCTCTGATTGAAACTTCACCTTTTAGAGGGTGGCCACCATTAACGATGTATCTTGACATTATTGAAATAATTTATAATTTTTTTGTAGGTATTTAGTCCTAAGATACCGCCAGAACTCATGTGAATCAGAATGTCATTGGGTTTGAGGTTTTGGGTGTAATGACGAAAGACCTGATCATAAAGAGGCAGATATGTTGAATTGTTGCCAATTGATTTTTTGAGGTCCGTTGCCGTAACCCGATTAATTTTATCACTAGTTGAGGTGTAATTAATTTTTCCGATGATTATTTCGGACGCATTTTTGAAAGCTGGCTTGAGTTGAGGTAGGCTGTTTTTATTTTTCATATATGAGGCGTGAGGTTCGTAAAATACTTTTATGTTTGATTGGGGAAACTCTTGTTTGAGGCTGTCGATGACGGATTGAATCCGGGAAGCCGATTGAGCAAAATCATCAAAAAAATGGATGTTATTGGAGAAATTTAAAAGTTCAAGTCTTCTTTTGATGCCTTTATAACTGGCTATGGCTTTTTTAATAATTAAAGGGTCGATCCCGAGTTCGCTGGTCAGGGTAACGGCCGCCAAAATATTTTCATAATTAAATTGACCCCAGAGCCGGCTAATTACGGTTAAATCCCCTTTTGGGGTGGCTATTGTAATTAGGGTGCGGTGGTTAGATTTGGTGGTATTTTTGATGAAATAGGATGAGGAATTAGAATTATAGAAGATTGCTTTGGCCGGAGTGAGTTTTGAGAGTTTAAGAATGTTTGTGCCCTGAGAGTTGAGAACCAGAAAACCAGCTTTAGGAACTTTTTTTATTAATCGGGAAAAAGCTGAAAAATTATCACTTTCTTTGAGGTAGGATTCTTTGTGCTCCCAGTCAGCACTGGTAAGCAGGAGATATTTTAGGGGGTAGTAAAGAAATTTCCCTTGGAGGTCAAGGCCATTTATGGATTCATCGGCTTCTGTTATTGACCAGTCAGAATTTTGAATTTGAAGCGAGGGGATATTGTTTTTGGGTTCACCGCCAAACATGAAGCTGGGTTGGTATTGAGCGCGAATGAGTATCCAAGAAATCAGGCTGGTTATGGTAGTTTTACCGTATGTTCCGGCAACGAGTATAGAATTATTTTTACAAACGTTTTGGGCAATATATTCGGTGGCTGATATGTAGGGGAGTTTTAGTTTTTTGATGGTATCAAATTCTTGTCGGGTGTTGGCAAATGAGAGGTAAGACGAGCCGATAATGCACAGATCAATTTGACTATTGATAATGTTTTGAGTATTGATCTTTATTTGGGCTTTTTTGAGAATATGGCTAACTGGAGGAAAAATTTGTTGTTGGTCAGAACCGGTGATATGGTGACCTTGGTTTTTTAGGGCAACAGCTAAGGGTGCTGTCATGGTGCCGGCTATACCGACGATGTGAATATGCATGATTTTTAGGCAAGTAATTGTTGGTTTTCTTTATTATATTCAATCCAATTACCATTTACAAAGAATTCCAGACCTGGCATGTTCCTTTTGTAATAGCCCGTATTTTTAGAAAATCTGCCAAGATAAGAATATTTTAATTTTAAATTAAAGCTATCTTGGATAAATTGAATCACCAGGCGGATGGGAAGGTCGTGGTGAGATACTTTGGGATCATAAAAAACATAAGCAATGTGGGAAATAGTATCAGAAAAAAAACAGATGGCGTAGGCAATTGTTTTTCCGGACGAATCTGACCAGATATAGAGATAGTTAAAAATATGGTTGGTAAAAATGTTTTTGACCGAGGCAACAGGAAAATCCCAGCTTAAATCTTTGATCCAACTTTTAATTGTTTTTTGGATTTGGGGTGTATAGGAAAATTGATTTAGTGGAATTTTTTGGAAAGAATAGCTTTCAGTTTTGCGAATAATCCTTCTGTTTTCTGAACTAATGGAAAAACGGGCTAGGTTTGAGCGAGCAGAACTTTCCTGATAAAAAAGGTTTTTGTTGTTTCTTTGAGGAAGCAATCCAAGGTTGTAGTTTTTTTCGATGTCGGTAGAAGTGGTGATATTGAAGGAGGTAATCATTTATTTTGATCTAAAAGCGGTTCTAAAGGCTTCCTGTTCCGACCAGGGATATTCAGTTTGACCGTGGAGTATGGTGGTTTCATGACCTTTGCCGCAGGCGACGATAGTATCATTATTTTGAGCCAGTTTAACGGCTAGGTCAAAAGCGTCCTGGCGGTTGGGAACACTAAAATAAATAAATTTTTTGCTGTTGGCAGAGATGATTTTTTTGATTTTGTTGAGAGTGGTAGAGTTGCTGTCGATTAGTATTGATTTTTGTGGGTCGATACCGGAAATAATTTGTTTGTTTATGTCGAAGATATTTTCATCCCTAGTATCGTCGGCGGTTATAAAGGCGATGTCAGAATTTTGTGAGACTACTTGACCCATAAGTGGTCTTTTGGATGGATCGCGACCTCCAGTGGCGCCGAATATGACTAAAAGTTTGCCTTTGTTAGTCTTTTTTAGAGAAGTGAGCGTCGATTTCAAAGCTGCCGGAGTGTGGGCAAAATCGATAATAGTGTTTATGCTTGAGTCGTTTACCACTCTTTCTCTTCTGCCTTTGGTTTCCGGAAACGTTTTAATGGTATTGAGCAGATAATTTATATCAATTTTTAAGTGAGACATCAGTGCCAGAACAGAGGTAATGTTGTAGACTTGATAGTAATAATTGCTGTCGGTAGAGAGTTTGATATTGTTTACCTGGAATGTTAATTTTTGGCCTAATTTGATATTTTTGGCTTGAAAATCAGATTTACTGGTAATGCTATAGGTGGAAACGGTAGATTTGACAGAGTTTTTTATGGGTTGATAGGATAGGTCGTCTTTGTTGAGAATGGAATGTCGGGATTGACGGAACAATCGTGATTTGGAAGCGATGTAGTTATCTATATTTTGGTGGTAATCTAGATGTTCGTGGGAAATATTGGTGAGAAGGGAAACATCAAAATCACAGCCCCAAAAACGGTACTGGTCAAGAGCATGAGAAGTAACCTCACAGACAACGTGAGTAATTCCGGTTTTGGCCATATCCTGGAAGAGTTTTTGAATGATTGAAGGGTCGGGACTGGTGGTGTGGAGGCCGGTGCTGATTTCTTTATCTCCGATTTTGGCGCCAATGGTGGTTATCAGGCCGGTGTTATAGCCGGCTTTTTGGAGAGTGTGATAAATGAGAGTACTGGTAGTTGTTTTGCCGTCGGTGCCGGTGACACCGATAAGAATAAATCTTTTGGAAGGGAAAGAATATAGGTAACTAAAAAATATACTTTTGGGGAGGTGCCAAAAAATATTTTTGAACTTTTGGATAAAAATGCCCAGCTTGGTTGTTGACATGTAAAGCAACAAATTATAACAGATTGGTAATGATCGAAGCCAAGTCGAACCAGATGGGGGCGGCGGTACTGGACCCGTAAGGAGATGTTTTGGGGTTGTTGATAGTAACGATCATGGTAAATTTGGGATTGTCGCAGGGAGAGAAACCGATATATGAGGCAATAGTAGATGAGTCGACGTATTCTCCTTGGATTGATACTTGAGCCGTGCCGCTTTTGGCGCAAGCTTCTAGATGAGCTGGTTTTAGCTTGGACACGGCGCTGTTCTCAACAGAGAATTTTAGTATTTCTTTGATAAGATCGGTAGTTTTCGTATCAAAGACAGTTTCGACTTGATTGTGGGGAGTGGTAATTTTTTTGCCGTTATCGTCAAGAAAATCTAAGACGTGGGGACGAACCAGAACACCATTGTTAGCCAAGACGTTGAATGATTGAAGCATATTAATTTGGGTGGTGGCAAAACCTTGGCCAAAAGAAGCTGTAGCCAGGTCGATTTCAGGCCAGTGGGTTTTCATGGGAGGCTTGGCTTCACCCTGAAGGTCAATCCCTGTTTTTTGGTTAAGTCCCAATGTTTTGTAATAAGACAGAAATTTTTCCAGGCCCAAGCGATTGATTATTGAGCTCATACCAATATTGTCTGAGTTTCTGATAATGTCGAAGATGGTGGAATTGGGATACGTTTCTAAGTTCCAATTATTTATAGTGTATTGGCCGATAGTTCGGGGTCGGTCGCACTGGTTACAAATAAAATCCGGGTCAATACTTTTACTATCAAGGGCCATAGCCATTATCAGAGGTTTAAAAATTGATCCTGGTTCAAAGAGATCGGCGATGGCCGGATTTTTGGTGGCGCTGGGGGTAGCCGAACTAGTGGCAGTAAGGCTGGACATGCCGATAATAGCCCCGGTCTTGCTATCCATGACCGTGATAGAACCGGAGTCAGCTGAGTACTTGTCGATTCCTTGGGTTAAAATATTTTCAATTTGATATTGAACACGACGGTCTATGTGGGTGTGGAGGTCTAACCCGTCATAATTTTCAGATTGCCAACTTTTTTTGGTGAGTATGGTTTTGCCGGTGGCATCGGTGGTGATCCAGGAAAAGCCAGTTTTACCTTTGAGTTGTTTATTATAGTAACCCTCCAAGCCGCCGTAACCAATGTCATTACCCTGGGAGTTTTTGCCAACAATACCTAAAATATCTTTAGCTAGGTTATTTTCTGGATAAAGTCGCTTGTTTATTTCCTGAAAGCTAAAGCCAGGGTTGTTTAGTGACTCGAGGTCTTCCTTGTTAAAAAGAGTAAGAAATGTTTGCCATTTTTGATTTTCGGTAGACAAAAAAAACTTTGAGGTACTATTGTCGGTTTGAGAAAATTCCGGCTTGACCGCTTCTACTTTGGAGATGGCCAGATCTGGGTCTATGGTTAAGTTGGGTTTGTAAATTGACAGTTGATAATTTTTTTGGTTTAAAACAAGCGGATATTTATCGCTGGATAATATTTTGCCTCTTTGGGGCAATTTTTTTTGGAGTTTGTAGGTTTGGGAGAGAGCTTTTTCCTTGAGTTGCGGACCCATAATTACTTGCCAGTAAAACAAGCGGGCTAAGACTGATAAGAAGATTAGAAGAAGGGTGATTAGAAGTATTTTGGAGCGTTGCTGATTCATGGTGAGATGTTTAGGTTGATGTGTTGGGAAATGGGAACGAGATTAAGTTTGAGGACTTGCTGCTGGAGATGATTGATTGAAGTAATTTGGGAAAGCCGATTTTCCAGAATTTGGTGCTGTTCTTTGAGTTCCTCAAGTTTAATTTGATTTTGATAGTAGTTGTTATTTTGATTAATGATTTCGCTACTGTAATAAATAGAAAAGGTGAGCTGAAATATTACGGACAAAACAAGGACTATAACAAAGAATCGATATGTCATTATTTAATTCTATACGATCTTAAAGTGGCCGAGCGGGACAATGGGTTATTTTTGGTTTCCAAAAATGTGGGACGAATAGCTTTGGGGGTGAGATTGGTGATATGGGCGGAATTGGTTTGGATGAATTGCTTAACAAGGCGATCTTCTCCGGAATGAAATGTGATTACAGCAACGACGGCTTCAGGTTTGAGAATTTCCAGGGTTTGGGATAGGGCTGATTTTATATTGGAATATTCCTGATTAACGACAATCCGGAGGCTCATGAAGATCTTGGTGGCTGGGTCGATGTCAGTTTTGATATGTTTTTTTTGGTAATAGTCACGAATAATATCGGCTAGTCTTTTGGCTGTTTTTATGGGAGATTTTTGTCTCTCCCGGATGATTCGAAGAATGAGGGGTTTGCTATGTTTTTCTTGGCCATATTTGGTAAATATTTCATAAAGTTCATCGAAAGAGGCGATATTGACAAGGAATTCGGCGGATACTTCCTGTGTGTCCGGGTCAAGTCGCATATCGAGGGATTTGTCGTCGTTAAATGAAAAACCGCGGTTTTGGCCGGTTATTTGGTTTTGGCTTAAGCCTAAGTCGAACAGGATTCCATTAATTGGTTGGTTGATGTGTTGGTTAAAAAGCCTTTTAATTTGGCTGAAGTTACCGTATATAGCCTGAAATTTTTGGTTGTAATTATTTTTTCTAATACGTTGGTTGGCTATTTGAAGGTTAGATTTATCCTGATCGATGCCATAAACGAAAGCTCCTGTTTTTAGAATTTCCAGTGTATGTCCGGCGTGACCCAAGGTGGCGTCAATGAAGGTGTAGCCGGGTTGGGGTGACAATATGTCGAGAGTTTCTTTGACTAATACCGGCTGGTGGAAGACCATTAGTTAATTAAATAATCCCCGACGATAATGTTCATATCGTTTTTGGTGGCGTTTGAGGGAGTGGTGGAGATGATTTTGCCTTCACCCTTGCCACTGGAAAAAACGCTAAAGATGGAGCTGGCTGGAGATTTGTCTTTGGTGCCAAAGTTTTTCAAAAGGACGAAAAATTCTTTGGATTTTGGGGTAAGCGAGACGGAGAAGCTGTTGTCGCTAAGTGAAAGTGTTTTTAGGTTAGAAGAGCTTATTAGAGTAAATGGTGTTTTGAAGTTGGCTACTTGGTTATCTTTGGTTATGAAAGAGATTGAAAGGGTTCCCCCGGTGACACCGCTGTCATATTTGTACTTACATCCATTGGTGCAACTGGCGGTGCCTAGAAGCAAGTCTCTTTCGAAGGTGGTGGAATTGAGTTTGACCGTATCCCCCACCCCTTTTTCCATTTCAAGGCCGTCATCTTGGGTCAGGTAAACAAGTTCGTAGTCAAGTTGCTCAATAAATGAAGGGATATTGACAATTCTTAGCTTTAATTCATGCCCGTCCGATCGAGGAATCAAGTTTATGTAAGGCTTGTCCCTGGCTTCCAGTTCGAGCATTTGAGGGGTGGGGGTGGGTTGAGGAGCGTCGGGTGTTTTATTTTTTTTGGTACAAGCTGAAAACAAAATGCCGGTGAGAATAACCATGATGGCAGTAAGAACAAATTTAAGTTTGGTAGTATTCATTTTGGAAAAAATTTTATCAACTAATTTAACTTGTTTTGGATCCAGGTGTCAACTTGATCGGATTTGATGCGAACTTGGGCCATGGTATCCCGGTCGCGAATGGTAACGGTATCATCCTCTAAACTTTGGTAGTCAACAACCAGGGTCCAAGGGGTACCAATTTCGTCAGCCCGGCGGTATTTTTTGCCAATATTGCTGCTATCGTCGTAGTCAACCGAATATTTAGTTTTTAAATTGTCGTAGAGAAATTTAGCCTTTTTTAGTAGTTCAGGTTTGTTGGAAGCTAGTGGAAATATTGCTAGTTGGTAAGCTGAAACTTTGGGATTAATTTTTAAATAAATTCTGGTTTCACCATTGTCCAGCTTTTGTTCCTGATAGGCATCGAGAAGTAAGAAGAAGAAGCTGCGATCAACACCGCCGGACGTTTCTACAATCCAAGGCAGATATTTTTCTTGAGTAACAGGGTCATTATAAGAAAGGTCTTGGCCGCTGAATTGGCTGTGTTGTTTGAGGTCGTAGTCTGAGCGCCAATGAATACCCTCCATCTCCGCCCACTCCCAAGGAGCGCTATATTCAATGTCAAAAGCTTTTTTGGCATAAAAAGCCAATTCATCTTTGGTGTGTTGACGAAAGCGTAAGCTTTCGGGGTGGTTAAAATATTTTTGATACCAACTTAGGCGTTGTTCCTTCCAGTATTCGTACCACTGGTCCATTTGGGAGGGGTGGACGAAATATTGGATGTCCCATTGTTCAAACTCGCGGGCGCGGTAGAGGAAATTTTTGGGAGTAATTTCGTTTCTGAAGGCTTTTCCGATTTGGGCGATGCCGAAGGGTATTTTGACACGAGTGGAATTGACTACATTTAGAAAATTGAGGTAAATTGTTTGACAGGCCTCGCCTTTGAGGTAGGTGTGAAGTTTTTCTCCTTCGATGACGCCAACGTCGGTCTCGAAAAGAATGTTGTATTTTCGCCCTTGGGTAAATTCGCCACCGCATTCGGGACATTGCTTGGGATCTGCCAAGAGATCAGGGCGGAAACGTTTATGGCATGATTTGCACTCGACCATAATATCAGCAAAATTTTTGACATGACCGGAAGCATGCCAGACTTGAGGGTGAGTGATAATAGCGCCATCAATACCAACGACATCAGGCCGTTGGATAACGTTTTCTTTCCACCAAAGATTTTTCCAGTTGATTTTCATTTGGGAACCAACCGGTCCATAGTCGTAGAAACCTTGAATTCCGCCATAAATTTCTGAGTTTTGGAATATTATTCCGCGGCGTTTACACAAAGATACGATCTTTGAAACAAGTTCGGTTGATTTATCTTGCGGCATGGTTTTATTATAACCTAAATTATTTGAATAATTTGTTACTTTCCAGCGGTTTTTCGATGATCGATTCAAAGTGTCGTTTGATTAGTTTTTGACAGATTTTATATTCATGTGATTTGAAAGTAGTGTTGATTTCGGAAGGAACTCCAAAACCAAGAACTTCGAGTAATTTGATTTCGTTTCTAATATAATTTTGAAGTTGGTTTTGATTGATTGATTTAACAATATTTTTAGAAATTTGAAAAACATTGGGGATTTGTTGGTTATCGGCAATGAGAGCGTTGATCAGTTCCAAAAAATAGAAGAGCAGGTTTAACTGTACCAGACTGACACGATGCTGAAGAAAGGGGGTGATTGTCTGAGCTTCGGATATCCAGGAAAAATCGTTGGTGGTATATATTTGGGCCTTGATGATATTACCTAGTTGGAGACTACTGAGGCGGCTACTTTTGATACTGGTGGCTCCTTTGGCCAGGGCTACTATTTTGCCGTTTGACTGAGTCAGAAGGGTGATCAAAAGGTCCTTTTCTTTGTAGGTTTTTTTGTTGATAACAATCCCTTGGACTGTTTGGTATTTTTCCATTATAGAGCCAGTTTTATCGTTTTGTCAGAGACCCAATCAAAGACAGAGTGACTTTTACCATTAACAATCATTTCATAAGCTATTGGTTTGGTACCGGGTTGTTTTTGGAGCAATAAAGTGTAATTTTGACTGGCGGGGACACTGCTTGTATATTGGACTGAGGTGGAACTGCTGCTTTCGGCATAGAGTGGAGCTTTGTTGCCATAAAACCCCTCAAAAACTTGCTTGTTCAGTTCTTCATATTCGAGGGCTTTGACTTCGGTGCCGGTCATTTTTTCCAGGGTGGAGCCAAGCGGAACGTAAAATCTAAACCAGTTGCGGTACATGGGGGCATTGAGACAGAGATCACCTTTTTCTAAGTTACAGTTAGAAGCTTTGCTGGGATTAGTATAAGTAACGGTAACTTTATGCTCGACTTTGCCGTTCTGGCTGCTAATTTCGTGCTTGATTTTTTGGGTCAGGAAGAGATTAGTTTTGGCACTAGACATATTAGCATCGTTGAGGTGAAAATAGTCAATATCGGTTTCTGTTTGGGTGATGGAACCATCGATGTTGGCAAGTTTGGCAGCCTTTTGGGTCTCATCATCAAGAAAATAGAAGAGGATGTGTTTTTGGTTGAGATTGTCGAGGACGGATTGGGCTAAGGGAGTAATTTTACTTTTTTCGGAACCCATGGCGTTTGACAAAAGAGAATGCATTAAGGGACTTAAAAAGCCTTTACGGTCGGTTTCGATGTAGTCTCGAGGCCGTCCGGCGAGCCACTCTAGTTGATAGATAATTTGGGGACAACCATCACAACGAGGGTCGGGTTCCGAGGAAAAATTACCAAAACCGGTAACGCCAACTTGACCCAAAACTTCGACAAGATCGGTGAGAACTTTGGTGTCTAGGGCAATGACGGCGTCAATTTGATCTTTGTTGTTGGTAATTTTATTGTAATGTTGCAAAAACAGCTCAATGCTGGTGGGGAAATCAGGAGAAATATTCATGTCTCGCAGGTTCCAGTAAGGAACGTTAATGTGGTAGTCTTTGATGGGTCTGGGGGCAGGAATCCGGCTATTAAATCTGGCATCCAGAGCGTAAATGTCATCTGAAGCCAGGGGGGTAATTTTGCCGTTATCGACTTTCATGAGACCATAGGCGGTCCAAAAACCACCAGTGGGTCTGAGTTCGGCATCATTTTGAAAAATCATCAAATAAGTTCGGGGAGCGTCTTTGCCAAGAAGCCACGAAGTTTTGCTAAGGATGGGTTTGCCGTTTTTGACTAAGTTATGAACCTCATCTGATGTTTGGCGAGCTTTGATAATCAGGGAACGAATTTGGATTCCACGAAAGTCTTCCGGGTAACGGTTGGGGTCAATTTTCTCCAAGGATTGATTGATACTAACAATTTTTTCGTCAATAGAATCAAGGTGAGGGACAATGCTTTCGATGGATTCCGTCAAGAAAGCAATCCTATCTTCCGTGGTTTGTTCGGGTGAATCGGTATCTTCTCCGCCTTTTAGACCAAGAAAATCAGTGTAGGGTTCAATACTTTTAATGACTATTTCACTGGCGGCAATTCCCTCTTTGGTGATGTTAATAAGCTGTTGCCCGTCTTGATAATAATTACGAACAATGGGGGTGATGTTTAAGATGGCTAGTTTGGCGTAAGATGATTCGATTGAATGAGTATGGGTTTTGAGGTTGGCTAATTTTACCTTGGCGAGAGCTAAATCTTTGGAGTTGATGGCTTGTTGCAGTTCGCCGACTTCTTGTTTAGCTCGTAGGACGGAGTCATAGAGTTTTTTTCCTGGAATTACTACAAAAAAGAATAAAAGGATGGCGGTAACGGAGAAGATTATCAACAAAACGGAGAGGACAGAAATTAATTTCTTTTTCTTTTCAGGTGTCAAGTTAAGCAAAGAAGCTAGTTTGACTTTCAGTCTGAGTATTTTGTTTTTAGTAGACGATGAATGGTTGGACTGGGGGGTTTCCATAAGAAATTAAGTGACTGGTAATTAATATTTTAACATTTTACCAGCGGGAGATCATGGCAAGCGGGGTCTTAAGAAGGATAATTATTTCCTGCCTGAAAGATCGGTTGCGGATATAGTGGGAATCAAGACTAGCCCTTTGCTCAAAAGAAAGATCGTTTCTGCCTGAGGTTTGCCATTTACCGGTAATACCGGGTTTGACTGAGCGGATATCGTCAATGTATGGTTTGGTGTGAGGATATTTGGACTCATATTCGCGGAGTTCTTCTTCCCGGTAGGCTCGAGGTCCGACAAGGCTCATTTCTCCTTTTAGGACATTGATTAGTTGGGGAAACTCGTCAATAGTCAAGGTTCTAATGAGTTTTCCTACAGGGGTAATTCTGGGGTCTTCTTTCATGGGCAATTTCCAACCAGATTCTTTGTATTTTTTCCATAGCTGTGGATAGTTGTCTTTTAATCTTTTGTCGTTGTCGCCGATGAACATGGACCTAAATTTATACATCCAAAATTCGGAGCTATCCTTCCCTACTCTTTTTTGTTTGAAGATAACTGAACCAGGAGAGGTAAATTTAATGACGAGAGCAGTAATTAAGAAAATGGGCGAGAAGATTATTAATAAAAATAAAGAACCGAAAATATCGAGGATTCTTTTGAAAACATTGAAGGCGAAAATTCTTTGTTTTAACAAAAATTTGGTTGAATTTTGGTTAATCATTTTTTGATTTTAAAAAATATTTTTCCGTTTTTTTGTGGGAAACAATTTTGCCAATTAATTCCCGAACATAAAAGCTGTCTTCTAACTTACAAATTAACAGGGCGTCATCTGTATCAATAATAGCAAGATCGCTAACCCCGACAAGTCCGATAATCTTGTCTTTGTTATCAGTTGAGAGTAGGCAATTGTTTGAGCTGATAGTGGCCGATTGGGTAGTTTTGTTTAAAATGGCAATATTATCCTTGTTTTTGGGGCTATTTTGAAAAATCGATTTCCATTCGCCAATATCGTTCCAAAAGAATCTGGCTTTGATCATGACCAAGTTTTTACTTTTTTCGGAAATGACCTGATCAATGGGTAGGGAGGGTGAAATTGAATATATTTTTTTGATTACTTTTTGGTTGTCTGGATATTCTTCTAGCTTTAGGTAAAGTTTGAAATATTCAGGATTAAGCCTGGCGGTTTCGTTAATGAGAGTGTCGAGTTGAAAGGTATAGACACCGGTGTTCCAATAGGAATTCTGGTTAAGGATGCTTTGAAGCTCTTGGCCTTTGGGTTTTTCAACAAAGTTTAAAACCGGATAATAATTATTGATTTTTTGGGAGACAAGAATATAACCATAGGAGGGGTTGGGGTGATCCGGTTTATAGCCGATGGTGACGACAAGAGGGTGGTTGGTGGCTATAGCGGTTGTCAGCTGAAGATCTTTTTCAAAAAACTGGATTTTTTCTATATATTGGTCGGAAGGTATGGAAGTGACGATGGCTTGCGAGTTTTTGTTTTTTATGACAGCACAGGCCAAAAGAATTGCCAACATAGTGTTCTTTTTTGAGGGTTCTGAGATGATGTTACCCGGCTTAATAAAATTTTTGGTGTGAATTTGAATTTTTTCCGAGTATCGACTGTTGGTGATTAGGTAGATATTTTCTTTGGGAACAAGATTTTGGCACCGTTTGATGGTTTGAACCAGCAAGGAGTCGTTGCTTAATATATTAAGGAATTGTTTGGGATGAGTGACTCGAGAGAGGGGCCAAAGCCTAGGTCCGGTACCACCACAAAGAATTACGATGTAGTGGTTTTTGTTTTTTCTAGCCATAACTTTAGTACGGATTTGTTAAAGTTTAGCATAAAGTTTTTGTCAGAAAATCGTTTGGAATTGTTAATACAATCGGTCTGATTAAAGTCGTTGAGATTAAAAGTTTTGAGTGTATTAATAAGCGATGATGTTGTTTGCTTATCAAAAAAAAGTCCGGTTTTGTTTGGTATGACGGTTTCGGTGATGCCGCCTTGGTTGTAAGCAATTACCGGTCGGCCACAAGCTTGGGCTTCGATGGGAGTAATGCCGTAGTCTTCGAATTGAGGACAGATGAGACATTGGCAATGTTGGTAGAGGCGGATTAGTTTTTTTTGGGAAACAGTTCCCAGCAGAGTGATATTTTTAGCGCCAAGTTTTTTGATTAGATTTTGAAGTTGTCTTTTTTGGCGGCCAATGCCGACAATTTTTAGGTTGAGTTTGAGTTGAGCACAGGCTTTGATGGCTAAATCAATCTTTTTGTGAGGAACAAGGCGGGAGACAACTAGAAAATAAGAAAGTGGTTTTTGGGTTTTGGGTAAGGGAGTAAACAGGGTTAAATCGACACCCGGATTAATAATTTGGGCCTGGAGTTGATAATATTTTTTTATTCTGGCTTGAACCGTTTTGGAATTGCAAAATAGAAAGTCGGGTCGGTGTTTAAATATTTGATCAGCCTTTTTATAGATATTAAGGAGTGGTTTTAATAAGGAATATTTTTTGGGAGTGTTGTATAAATAACGGTTAATATTGTGGAAATAGCAAATGAAGAGACTTGAGGGTGGGGTTAAGAGGGCGTGACCAATAGTTGAGGTGGTGGAAATTATGATGTCAAAGTCGGAAAAGTTGAACTGTTCGAGAGCGATTATATAAAAGGGAGTGTAGAAGATGGGATTTCTTTTTGCTCCAGGGAGGTTGTTTATAAAAGAGGTTATGATTTTTTGATTTTGGGGTAGCCAGGGAGTTTTTTGGGGATCGTGAACCAGAGTATAAAGAGTTGCATGGGGAAATATAGCAAGGATATCAAGAAGAACCTTTTCGGCGCCGCCCCACTGGTTGAGCCAGTCGTAGAAAATGGCAACTTTTGGCTGGTTGACTAGAGGGATCGTTGGTAGACTTTTAGGGTTGTCCTTGCTGTTTTTAGCCATGAATATTTGCTTAGTTGCTCTCTGCCTTTATTAATTAAAGATAATCTTAGTTGATTGTTATTTTGAAGAGTGGTGATTTGTTGACTTAGCTGGTCGGCATTATGAGGATCAAAATAAAGAACGGAGTCACCGTAAATTTCGGGGAGACAACTGGTGTTGGAAGATATCACTGGGCAATTAAAAGCCATGGCTTCCAATCCGGTGAGGCTGAAACCTTCCATGAAGGATGGGTGAACCAGGGCCAAAGCTTGAGAGTAAATATTTTCAAATTGATTGTCGTCTATATAACCTAAGAACTCAACTTGATTTTTTAATTTAGGATTAATAGATTTTTTGAATTTGTCAACAAAGACGTTCCTGCCGGAAATGATTTTTAGCTTGATTTCGGGGAGATTGGTCAAGGCCTTGAGTATGACAGTTACGTTTTTGTGTGGGTAAAGGTTGCCGGTGTAAATAATATATGGTGTTTTGGTGTGGGGGCTCTTTGGTTTTTGGGAATATGATAAAAATTTGGGATCCACGGCTTCATGAGTGGTGGTAATTTTTCTCGCTGGAACATTGAAATTTGACAAAAGATAGTTTTTCCAGAAATTGCTAGGAACGATGATGGTATTGGTCTTGATGGTTATATAAGTTGAGAGACGATAGATCAAGTATTTGGGCCAATAGCTCCAGGCAGTCCTGGTGGTAGTATCTTTGCCGGTGAAGAAATGTTTGATTAAATCGTGGATAGTGACAACTGACTTACCAAAATAAAGGAGTGGCTTGTTGAAATGGGTAAAATGGACCAGGTTGGGTTTGAGTTGGTAAAGTAAAAAGGGAAGAAAAAGTTGTTCGCCAAGAGAATAATGTTTGATGGTGGTGGTGACAATATCGAAGTTGTGGCCAAGGTCGTTTAAGACCTCTGTTTTTTGATCTGGATAAATCAGGATAGTGAATTTGTATTTAGTAAACTCAGGTAGGGTAAGCATGGCTGCCAAGAGATTTTTGGTATAGCGACCAATGCCGGTGTGTTTTGGCCCGTATAACCGGGCATCGATAACTATGTGTTTCATAGATATTTGGCTTTTAAAACCCTCATAATTTCCAGTATTTTTATCCCCGATAGGACAAAAAGCCTAATGGTTTTGGGGTAATTGTCAAGTAAATTTTCCTGATAAAAAATACGCATAGCATTGGTACTGGCCAGGGCTGATCTAATTTTGGTCTCGCGACTGGCCTGGGTGATTTTTTGGGATTGTTTTTTGATGCCAGAGGAGACTCCTTGAAAGTGGATTATTTGACAATTTGGATCGAAATATAAGCGAAAACCGTTTTGGTGTAATTTGTAGGATAAATCCAGATCTTCGCCATAAAAGAAGTATTCTTCATTCCACCAGCCGATGGTGTCCCCTACTTTTTTTCTGATCATAAAAAAGGCTCCAACACAGGCTTCTATGGGATGTAGTGTTCTAACATCTAAATGGCCCAAGAAATAGCCGTTAAAAAATTTAGATTTGGGGAATATTCTGCTAAGACCGGTAAAATAACAAAAAGAACGCCAAGGAGTCGGAAAACCCCGGTGGCATTCGGGTTGCAGTTTGCCATTTAGGGCCAGAATAACGGCACAAGTGGCGGCATCAACTTTTTGGTTGCTATCGAACAAATTAATCATATGAGACAGAGTATTTTTCTCTACTAATGTGTCGGGGTTGAGGAAGAGAACATATTTGGTTTTGGGGTGGATTATCTTGACGCCTTGGTTGTTGCCGGCGGCAAAACCTAAGTTTTTTTGAAGGGAGAGAAAGGTGGAGGTAAACTTGACGGATTTAAAGTTTGCCTTGGCTAGTTTATAACTGTTGTCGGTAGATTGATTATCAACTACGATTATTTCTGCCTGGTATTTTTTGAGATGGGATCGCTTTAAACTTTGGAGGCATTTTTGGAGGTAAGTGCCGGAGTTATAGTTGAGAATAACTATTGATAAGTCGACAGGGTTATTTTTGGGTGATGCTTTCATAAATTTTATTTAAGCCCTCGACGCTTTTTTCGTACGAATAAGAGTTTTTTATGAGAAGATTGGCTTGTTTGCCTATTTCGTCTCTTTTTTTCTTATTTTTGATCAGGTCAATAGTGTGCTCAACAATTTTGTCCATGGGACTGACTATGGCTTGCTTAAAGTTTTTGATACTGATGCCGCCCATGCCTTCCGGAGTGGTGACAATGGGTAAACCACAGGCCATGGCTTCCAGGAATTTGTTTCGAGTGCCGCCGCCGCTGCCCATGGGGGCTAGTAACAACCAGGATAAATTATAAAAATATTGGGGGTCCTTTTCTTGTCCGTCAAAATCGGCTTCCTGAATGATAATATCCTTGCTGGCGCGGGAGCCATAAAACTCGTGAGCGTTTCGGCCGATAATATAGAGTTTGCAGTTGGGGATCTCTTTTTTGATGGTGGGCCAGCAATCGTTTAGGATCATTTCGACGGATTCACGGTTTTGGATCCATTTCATATTGGAGACGCCAAAGAGGATGGACGGGTATTTGCTTTTTTTGACCTTGGGCTTGGAGTCAAAAAATTTTTTGTCGACACCGTTTTGGAAAAGTTGAATGTCTTTACGGCCGGTAACTTTGGATATTAATTCCCTATCTTCGGAAGCGAAAGCGGTGACGGTGTGAGTTGACTTCCAGTAATGTGTTTCCCAGTATTTGAGCTTGAGAACATCCAGCCAGAGGAAGGGTTTGATAAGGGTTTTGATGCCGCTTAAGGATTCAACAAAGTGTTGATAGACGGCGTATTCGATGGTTAAATCAACCAAAACTATGGGGATGTCAGTTTTGGGAATGTTGGGCATGGGGTAAAAGCAATCGCAGTGAATCAGATCAAACTTTTGAGTGTTAAGTTCGTGTTGAATGGCTTTCTTTAGATCTTTGGAGATATAATTGTTGACCAAAAAGGGGTAAGGACTGACGAGGGTTGACAGGACTTTTCTCAGATCCCAAGTTTTACCTCTTTTTACCAAGACTACCTTTTGACAGTATTGTTTAATATCCTCGATTCCTTCTTCGTCTCGGGTATAGCAGATAAGGGTAATATCATTGTTGGGGTAAAGGTATTTAATTGAATAATAGGAGCTGTTTTGACCTCCGGACTGGGAGCGCCGGGGTAGGTAAGGAGTGATCATTAATATTTTTCTTTTATTTTTTGTTTTGGTCATTAGGTTGATTAAATTGTTAACTTTTGTTTTTGGAGATTGTTAAAACCCGATAATAAACGCCCATCATTATCCAGAATAAATAAGCCGGTTTGGAGGACTCAAAGACATCAATCAGGGTGGCGTTGGCAAGCATAACTAGGACTGAACCGAAGAGGACTATAGCTAAATTGTTTTCAAGGGTGCGTTTCTTCTTGAAGATGACGGGAAATGTTTGGAAAACAAAATACAGAGGTATGGCCAGGAAAGTTAAAAAGCCCAAAATGCCGCTTTCGCCCAAAAGACGAAGGTAGTCATTGTCGGTAGCCAGGGTGATTGATCCCAAGCCGTTGCCAATGAGGGGGTTTTTTCTAAAGGCAGTAATAGCTCGTGGCCATTCGGCATTAAAGCGAATCTCGCCGGACCGGGCCACACCGGCGTCGGTATCAACCTGCTGGTTCTCGTCTTCGGGACGATTTCGGACGATGGTGGGTAGGGGTGTTGAGGTTGGTTTTGGAGCTTCGGGCTTGATCGGTTCCGGGGTTGTATCGACGATAGCTATGGGTGCTAATGTTGGCGTTGGAGTTGGTTTTGAAGATTCGGGTTTTTTGAAACTGAGATCGGGAATAATTTGTTTTATGGCTGGAAGTGTGGCCAAAAGGCGTTGATTTAAGTCGGCTGAAAAGAAAATGGTGACAATCATGATTAATGAAAAAGGGACAATCCAAAGAAATTTTTTGAGAAGTAATAGAGTTAATGTCATGCCGCCCCAAAAGGCAAAGGTAGAAACGCGGGAGGCGGTAAAGGTGAATATTTGAAAAGAGATAAGCCAGAACAAAAGACTTAAAAATTTTATGGGTTTATTTTTTATCAGCGTGGTGACAGCCAGGGTGATAAGTAAAACAAGGCTTAAGTAGGCAGCCAAGTCATAGTGTCCGGCAAAAGTGGAGCTAATTCTGGTCCAGACATTCATTTGCAGCAGTGTGCCTTTGGAAAATTCTGCGTTCATGGTTGATATTACGGGGAAGTTGAGATATTTTTGGCCGTAACCAAAAATATTGACCCCAAGGGTGGTGATAATCAGGGCAATGTAGGGAAATTTGAGATCGAGCCTGCTTTTGACAGCGTCAATAGTTATAAAGAAAAGGGACATGTATTCAAAGCGGCGAAGGAGGTGAAGGATTAAAATATTGGCAGGATCTGTTTGATATATGAGAATGGCATTCACCGTAGATAGGGTGATGGCGATAAAGTAGGCTAAAAATAATTTGGTAATGTTTTGTTTGAAGACAGGAAAGTTATTTTTTATCTGGTAAATTATCCAGATTAAAATAGCAATAGCGACTACCATATCATCAAGCCTGATGGCAACATAAGTACCCTTGACATTGGCTAAGGGAAATTTAGGATAGAGAGGGATAAAAAGAATCAGGACGGCCAGTACGGGACGAAGAATTTTTAGATTTTTGAACATGCTTCTTTGTAAAAGATGGAGGTGGAGAGATTACCTTTTAATTGATAAATAATACTTCGAAGAAAGGCATTGGTTTTTAGGAATATTTTAGCAATTTGATATTCGAGCTTGGTCTTGTGTTTTTGGAAAAAGGAAAGTATGCCGAGGTACTCATTGATGATAGGATGGGCCTTGCTGATGGCAGAAGCACCGCCCAGGTGAATTATTTGAGGTCCAACCAGATACTGGACGATATATTGGGGAAACTTGAGGTGTAACCGATAAGATAGTTCCAGTTCTTCGGCATACATAAAATATGTTTCGTCGAAGCCGCCAACCTGTTGAAGAAGCGATTTTCTGACCATCATGAAAGCTCCGGTGACCCAATCCTGCCGGTGGTCTTTGAGAAAGAATTTATCGCGGGTATAAAATGAGGGTGTATGGGGGTGGAGGGGTTTGATAATAGAATTTATGAGGGGTAGATCGTCTAGGCCAAAAGACCAAGTGAGTACATTTAAAAGATTGGGGAAGTAACCTCCGGAAGCTTGAATGCTTTTGTCGGAGTTGAGTAATTGGGCGGTACAAGTGGAAGCTTCCGGATGACTGGAAAGCCAGATTAAACTTTGACTAATGGCTGAGTGGAGGATTATAGTATCGGAGTTGAGAAAGAGAATGTAGTTGCCGCGAGCGATTTTGAGGCCCTGATTATTGGCTTTGCCAAAGCCTAAATTGTCTTTGTTTTCAATTAACTTAATGTTTTTGATTTTTCTGAGGCCGGGAACAGAGAGGTCGGAGGAATTATTGTCGATGACAACTATTTCGGTGGGGATAGAATCGCTGTTGTCATTTTTGGACAAATCAAACTGGAGCTTTTTATCTCGAAAAATTGACTCCAGACACTTTAGGGTGAGGTCTTTGGTATTGTAAGAAACAATGATAATTGAGAGAGTTGGCGGGATCATGATTTATTTTTAAGAAAAGAACGATAAAGAAAAAAGATTGAAACTAGGGATAATTCAAGTAGGGCGAAAGTGGCCAATCTCTGGGGTATGGAAGTGGGGAATATTTTGGTGTTAACCTTGCTTTTATAGGATTCGCCTTCATAGATCAATCGAAATTGCTCTCTTTTGTCAGGGCGGGTAAAAACATCGTTTTCCCATTCATAACCATTGATAAAAAGTGATTCCTTAAAAGGAATAACAAGTTCTTCCAGATAATAACTTTGCATGGTGTCGCGGAAAATGGTCTTGGCTTTTTCGGGAGGATGATTTAGTCGAATTATAAAGGGTGAGGAATATTGGGTTTGGTAGAAATCCATAACTTGTGCCCTGGCCATGTCGGTAAAGTAACCAGAGACGTTTTCCATTTGATAGGTGTCTCCGGGCAGGTCTGACTTGGTGCTGTTGATTAAGTCAGGTAAATTGGGTGTAGGGAAAACAAGATAAAAAATAGCCGAAAGGTTGAAAACCAGCAGTGGTAGTAAGACTTTCTTTTTTGAAATCATTATTGGAAAAGCATGGCTCGACCAAGCTTGTAAGATAGGTTTTGGCTTTTTCTGTCACCGATTTTTTTGGCGGGAACACCTCCCCATATTTCAAAATCAGGAATGTCTTTGGTGACCACCGCTCCGGCAGCGATAACGGCACCTTGGCCAATTTTGGTGTTGGGAAGAATGATGGCCCGAGGACCGATAAAGACATAGTCACCAATAGTGACTGGTCCGAAGGAGTTGCCATAGTCGGGAGAGTGAATGTCGTGTTCGTCGTTGTAAATAAGAACTTGGCTGGCAATACCAACGTGGTTGCCGATGGTTAGTGGGGCCCGGCCATCGAGGAAGCAGTGATCGCCGATGATGGTGTCATGGCCGATGGAGATGTTTTGGGGATTAAAAAAATTGGCCCACATATGAATGGTTGAGGAAAATAGGGGCATATTGACACCGGAGGCAATATAAAACAGTTTCCTAACTGTATGAATGGGAATATGGCCAATCCAGCGGAGGATCATCAGCCAAAATTCCAACAGAATGGTTTGAACTCGGGTATTTGCTTTGGCAATGATTTGTGAGAAAGAGAGTTGTCGTCCGGTTCGGTCTTTCATGAGCTAATTATACTGTATTTTGAAGTGATTTCTTTATTGAGCAGTACTCAGCCAAAAGACTGAAAAACGGAAATTATACTTTTGGCAGAATTTTCCCAGGTGAATTTAGCTGCTTGACCCGGGCCTTGTTTTGAAAATTTTTGGGCGATGTTTCCGGTGGAAATTTGGGTCATTTTATCGGCTAAATCTTTTGAACTTGACGGGTCGAATAGTAAACCGGAATCGGCGACGACTTCAATCAGCGGTGGAATGGAGCTGGCGATGACCGGAGTACCGACCTTCATGGCTTCAAGGGCCGGGATACCAAAACCTTCGTAGGTGCTGGGGATGACAAAACACAAAGCCTGGCGGTAGAGGGCCCATTTTTCTGCCTCGGTAATAAAGTCGGTAAAAATTATATGTTTTTTCAAGCCTAGCTTGGTGACAGTGGTGAAAATGTCGTTGTAAAGCCAGCCTTTTTTACCGGCGATAACTAATTGGTGTTTGGAAGGTTTCTTTTGGTTTTTGAGAAACAGGGAAAAGGCTTCAATTAAAAGAGGGATATTTTTGTTGGGCTTGAGGGTACCAAGATAGAGAAAGTAGGGTTTTTTGATTTTAAATTTTGAAAGAGTTTGAGAAGTGTCTTCTGAGGTAGTCGATGGTGGTTCCCCGACCCCGTTGTGAGCAATGGTGATTTTGTTTTCGGGAACCTGGTAGATTCTTTGAAGTTCATCTTTGGAAAATTGGGAAACGGTGATAATGTGTTTTGATCTTTTGATTGAAGATTTAGTCCAATTAACAAGTTGATAGAGGTCTTTTGAGGTGAATTGGTCACGAAACTGAAGGTAGCCAAGATCGTGAATGGTGGGAATTAGGGGAAAAGGAGAAAATGACGGAGTGTAGTGGCTGGGAGAATAAAAAAGATTTAACTTTTCTTTTTGGGTATAAAGGTGGAGTGGCAGAGCAATTTTGGTCCATAATTTGGAAGGGCCAAAAACACGGTATTGCCAGCGGAGAGACGAGGGTGGAAAGTCGGATAGTGGAGGTTGTTTGAGGTAAATAATGTATTGGTTGGTAGTGTCTATTCGGTGGAGCCAATTAATTATGTGAAAAGCAAATTGGCCGACGCCAACGCGGGACTGAGTATTGGCTTCGTTACCATCAATTCCAATTAGCATAATTTGATTATAGCCAAAGATTTTCCGGTGGTGGATTTTAATGAGTAATGAGGGAGTGGTACAGAGTTAAAGTTTGCTGGGCAGTTTTTTCCCAAGAAAACTGGCGGGATTGAACTAGGGATTTTTGGGAAAGGGATTTTCTGACCGAAGGGTATCGAATAATTTTTTCGAGAGCTTTGGCGAGTTCGATAGTGGAGGTGGGGTTGACGATGAGGGCGGCATTACCGGATATTTCCGGCATGGAAGAAGTGTTGCTGGTGATGACGGGTACACCAACTTTCATTGATTTGAGGATGGGCAGACCAAAACCTTCATAGAGAGACGGGTAGGCCAGACAAAGGGCGCTGGCGTGGAGGGCAACCATATCTTTTTCGGGAATATAGCCTAAAATTTTAACACTGTGGTGGTGGTTGACAATGTCGTCACCCCAACCGTATTTGCCGGCGATGGCCAGTTGGGTAGTGCATTTGGGATATTTTTGTTTAACCTGACAAAAGGCCTCTATCAGTCGGGTCAGGTTTTTTCGAGGTTCTCGGGTGCCTTGGGCTAAGATATAGCGATCGAGTCCATATTGTTTGTTAATGGTGGATGTTTTTTTGGCTTGTTGGTCCGGTTTGAGTTTGAGGAATTGGTCGTATTTGGCTTCAGCGGCTTCGTAGACGACTGAGGTTTTTTGGGAGTCAATGGTAGGAAAGATTTTTAACAGGTCTTTTTGGGTACTTTGGGAAACACAGATAAAAAGGCGGCAATGCTTGAGAGCTTGCTTGAATTTATTGTGATGTGCTTGGATAATGGTGGGGTGAAGCCATTGAGGATAGAGGAAGGGGGTTAAGTCGTGGACGGTAGTAAGGGTTTTGGCTTTGATGGTAGGAGGTTGGGTCCAATCAGAGGTATGAAATATATCGCAGGTTCCGATAAATAATTCAATCGGCAGGACATGAAGCTGGTTCCACAAAATTTGGAGAGCGGTGGGTGGAAGCCGGTAATGGTAGATTTTGACATTTTTGGCTTTGGCAATAATTTTTATTTCTGAAGGCAGAGGCAGGCGCAGGGATGAGAAGAAAAGCTTGTAGGTGTTGGTTTTGTCGATTTTGATTAAGTTGCGGACCAGGTTTAGAGTGTAGTTGCTGACCCCGGTGCCGTAAGCAACAGAAGAGATGTCGATACCAATAATCATTGTGTATGTATTTTAACCTTTGTCGGTTAGTTTTTGATAAAGAAGACGTTTGGATAGCATGGTGGGTGTTTTGGTCAGTACCTCAAAATAAGTTTGGATTAAAGTGATTGGCAGCAATAAAATTGATGTTAAATTTTTTTGACGAAAATGAGATTTTATGAGACCGGAGAGGTTGCGTAATCTTTCTTCGAATATTTGGGGAAGGTTTAGAAGGATAACCTTCAGCGGGTAATTTTTGAGGATAATAAAAAACCAGTTTTTGGCATCCATGCGGTATCTAAAAGTGCCCATGTTTCCACTGGTTCCACCTCCAAGGTGATAAGAAATGGCGGGAGGAATGTAGAGTGTTTTGTACTTCAATTTATTCAGACGATAGGCCAAATCAACATCTTCTTCGTAAGCGAAGAAGTGTTCATCAAACAGGCCGATTTGAGTAATAATTTTTTTGTGGTAGACGACCAGGGCGGCGGACGAACCCCAAATATATCTGGGTTTTTTATTGGTAACCAATGATTTTTTGAAGATTTTGCCGTTGCTGATGTTTTGGCACTTACCTTTTACAAAAAAACGTAAACCTTGAGATTCAAATTTGGTGCCGTCAATGTTCAAGACCGTTCCACAGTAAGTGGCTACTTTTGGGTTTTGATTGTTTTCAATTTCTTTTATGACCAAAGAAAACCAATTTTTTTCGACAGTCAGGTCGTTGTTGATTAGGACGACATAAGGGTGTTTGGCTGATTTTACCCCTTGGTTGATAGCGGCGGCAAAACCGAGATTTTTGGAGTTTAGAATTACCTTGGATGAATATTTTTTGGGAATATTACGGCAAAATATGTTGACGCTGTTATCGGTGGAAGCGTTGTCGACCAGGATAAACTCGAAGGAGTATTTTTTGAGTGGAGATATTGATTTTGTGAGGGAATCGAGGCAGTTAACTAAGTATTTCTGGCCATTTAAGTTGGGAATGATCAGCGAAAATGCTAATTTATGTTTCATCTAAATTAGGCAGATTAACCCTGTCCCCTACCCTTAAACCAATATTATCTGATTCGCCAGCATTGAGTTCGATAATATACCGGGCAGGTTTTGAGTTTTGGTATAACTTGAGATCGGGAAGGGAGGTATCGGGTTGAGGGGTGGCAGTGTGAATGGTGACTACCCTACCCTCTTTGTCAAGCCAGATCATGTCCAGTGGGATGAGAGTATCCTTCATCCAAAAAGGATAGTATGACTCGGATTGGTAGACAAAAATCATGCCACAGTTACTACAAAGTGAGGTGCGGTTGGACAAGCCTTGGCTTTTCTGGTTTAAACTGCGGGCGATCTCCAGATTATAGGTTTTATTTTTAATTTGGAGATTAATTTGATCGGTGGGGCCGGTTTTATTAAAAAACAGGAGGTAGGCAGCAAGGGAGAGAAGTATAAGGATGATAATAATTACGAAGATATTTCTGACCATAAGCGTTTACTTATTTTATCCCAAGTTAAGTGATTAGAGACATAATTAAAACCATTAAGGCCCAAATCCTTTTGGAGCTGGTGATTATCGAGTAATTTTTGGAGTATAAAATAGAGATTTTTTGATGAATTATGTCGGAAGGTCAAGCCACCGTTGGTTTTGTTCACTAATTCTTTCAGGGTGGGAATGTGGTTAACAATGACTGGTTTGCCTCTGGCCCAGGTTTCTACAAGCACCAGGCCAAAACTTTCTTCTCGTGAGGGCAGGACTAAAACAGTTGATTGATCAATAAGTTGTTTTAGCTGATGACTTTTGAAATTAATAACAAAATGAATGCGCTGACGAACTTTTTGAGGGATATTTTTTAGATGCTTTTTTATGGTGGGGTAATATAGAGTTTTTTGGCCGGCAAGGGTAAGGTGACAGTTCTTTGGACTTGGACTATTTTGGAAGAGCAGGGTAAAAGCGTCGATCAGCAGGATAATGTTTTTGTGGGCAGAAAAGCTACCAATAAAAAGGATATTGGGAATGAGAGGAAAAGAAATATTTTTGGGGTTGACTAGAAAGGGAGTATTTATTCCGGCTCCAATTGGGAGTATTTTTTGGGAGTGGATTGATAGTTTGGTTTTAAAGTATTTTTTTTCGAAGTTAGTCAGGGCCCAGATAAGGTCAGACTTTTGGAGAACACGAGTCAGGGAGTTGTTTTGGAAGAGAGGATCCTGGTGGTGAAAACAGGGAGCGGTGAGTAGTTTAGTGTGAAAAATGTTTTTTAGGAGAAGAGCGTAGAGATTTATGGCTGTGGGAAATGGGCCGGAGATGATTAGATCAGGCTTAAAATTTTTGATTATAAAAAGAGTTTTTAGTGAAGGAATAATTTTGAAGACCGGGCCTTTTTGTAATATAGATAGATGGCTGGATTTAAGAATTAGATTGATAAGTTTAAGAGGGCGTCTTAACCGTTTGTAGACAGGCAGACGGATTATGTTACGGCTTGATGTTTCAAGAGTTGCAGATTTGGGATTAATAAAATCGTCGGTACTTTTACAATTTGAGGTAACGACCAGGATTTGGTGGTTAGTTTTGAGTTTTTGGCTTAGTTGATAAAGTATTTTGGAACCACCATCAGTAGCCGGATGGAAAATATGGCTAAGAATTAGAATCTTCATAATGATAGTATATAGTTTATGGAGGCGGTAAAAAAAATCGTAACTTCAAAGTATTTTCGTTTGGTGTTTTCGGTCATTTTGATATATTTTGCTTTCAGCCGGGTGAATTT
>CAZIZX010000003.1:0-176299 GCA_964544275.1 uncultured Gammaproteobacteria bacterium | reverse complement strand
CAAACACCTTTTACTACGGCTGGATGAAGTGGAGCGGGATGGAAAAATACGGAATCCATAAGCCTTTAATTAGTAAAACTCTTTTTGACCAGTGTCAGCTGGTTGCAGCTAAACACCGACAGTTTTTAATACGGGAAAGAAAACATAATTTTCTATTAAGAGGAGTGGTTTTTTGTCAGAAGCACAAATCTAGATTGACCGCAGAATGGCATTATTACCACCATGATCATTATAGAAAAGTCAAAATTGGTTTTTATCACTGCTATCATGTGGGCGGATGCCCGGGTTCGTATATTAACACGGAAGAATTGGAGAAAAGAGTAGCTAATCTGTTTAAAAATTATCAATTTGATGAAGAATTTATTGAATTGGTAAAACAAAAGGTTAGAGATCAGTTGTCTAAGGGCCGAAAAACGATTGAATCCGAAAAACAAGGAATTATTAATAGGAAAAAAGTAATAGAGGCTAAGAGGGACAATGTTGAAGATTTGTTGGTTGATGGAGCTTTGGACAGAGACTCCTACCAAAGACAACATTTAAAGCTTCAGAGTGAAATTGATATATTAGACGGTGAAATGTCTGAATTAGAAAATAAAAGAAATGTTGACATTAAACTAATCGATGAAGTCCTGGCTTTGACGAGAAACATCTATCAGACATATATGGATGCATCGCCGAACTTAAAGAGACATTATTTAAAATTCTTCTTCGAGGCAATTTATATAGACGGAAAAAAGATTGTTAAGGTTGTTGAAACACCGATATTTTCAACCTTGCGTAGGCAGCATCACATTATAATAAGAAGTAACTGGCTCGCTCAGTGGAACAGATTTGGAACTAATTTGTTTTAAATTACATTAAACGAAGAGTAATATTACAACCATATGAATTTAATAGATTCTGAAATTCTTGTCTTTCGTTTTCAAGAGCCCTAATGGCTTCGGCACTACTAGAGTAATTATTATATTGTGTTGCGTAAAATTCTGTTACATATGAGTTCCAATCAGAGACGGCTTGATTACATAGATTTGAGATATTTGGTGTAGGTGCGACTGTCGGAACATTGTATGAAGGAGTTGGTGTATAAAGAGATGCTTTTTTACTATTCCAATAAGCATCTGATTTTATTTTACATTCGTCATAAGTAAGCATTCCATAATCAAAATTATAATCACCACTATGATAACTACATGAAATTTTAACTTCTCCTGATGTGTATGATGGATTGTTTGGTTTATAAGTTGGAGCAATTATTTGATTATTATTGGTATAAGTGTTTTGAGCTTCTTTACATTTTTGAACGGTAATATAAGGGATCCAATTATTACCAATTTGACAACAAGTAGTGTTTAAACATTGACTGTTTCGAACTTTAATTGAAGCTCCTTTACATTGTCCAGCATCAAATTTACAATCTATTATTGGATCAGTATCTATAGGTTTTTTGGTTGGTTGAATTACCGTTTTAGGTGTTGTGGTAGGTGTTAAATTTGTTTGGGGTTGATATTTTAAATAATCTGATTTTTGTTTTTGTTCTTGAAAGGTATTTTTTACCGATAAAACAGCACCAACATTAAATAAACAATAAAAAAGACAAATTACAAAAGAGTATTTAACAATAGGGATTATCTTTTTTTTATTTTTATTTTCTGTAAAAACCATACCCAAAAAAGCGATTATTCCAAAAATTATATTTACAAAAAATAAATTTAGAAACCATTTTTTATCAAATAAATTTAATCCCTGAGAAAATAAATTTGAGTTTATAAAAACAGTAATACCAAAAACTACCATCGTCGTTATCCATAAAACAAGCCAAGACTTTTTAATATTTTTATTCAAGGGAAAAATAATGCTATCAGGATTTTTATCACAAACTAATTCGTGTTTATCTGATTCTTTTTTTGTTTTAAATTCTTTTCCACAAAAATCACAAGTCCAAACTGTTTCATATTCTTTCAGTTTCTTTTCATGTTTCATCTAATTAGATTATATACCTGTTTATGCCTTATTCTTGAACTTTTTGACTAATTTATATCCACTAAAACCCAATAATCCTAAAACGACTAAACCCCCAAATGATCCGTTTGAAGAATCTGATGAATTATTATTTTGATTATCGTTCGTCCCTAGAACCCTAGTTAAATCTGAAGTAGGAGTTAAAGTCTTGGTTGGAATAATTGTAGGAATTATTGTCGGGGCTTTGGTTGGTGTTTTTGTGGGGGCTGATGTTGGTCTAGGTGTAGAGGTTGGTTGAACTTTTTTGACAGTAGTAGCACTTCCACAACTTGGATAATATGGGGCACAAGTAGAAGAAAGAGATGAACCATCACAACAACGACACCCACAAACTCCGCCATGATGAGAGCAACAGCCAGAACGAGCTTCTATGTTTTTTGGCAGGAAGATAAGAGAGAAAAATAAGAAAACGGATAATATTTTTATCCAAAGTTTCATTAAGTGGATTTTATCACTATTTTAGATAAAAAACTCTTTTGTCGATCCTTTAGAATGGATTTAATTATCCCTAAAGAGATTAAACACAAATTAGTCTTGATGAATTTGTACTATTGTTAGTTATTAAAAATTTGTTTTCAGATTTTTTAATAATTGTGATGTAGTTACTACTAGGAAAATCAAACAACTCTAATGAAGAGTTATCCTTTTTAATTAAATTTGCGTACCCTGATCGACTAAAATCAAATATCTTTTCACCATCATGAGAATAATATCGCTTTGTGTTATTTAAAAATTTATTAAAAATATCTTTTTTATTAAATTCCTTATACAAGGCAAATATAGCTAAAAAAAACAAATCTTTATCGTTATGGTTAATCATTTAAAATTAAAATCTCTTGTTAAACAAGTATACGTCTTTTCAATTAATTTTTCTAATTCGATTTTATGTAGTGTTTTTGGATATATATTGATACCAGTGTTATAAGCACCTATCATTGGACTGTAAAAATTGGCTCTTAAATTACCACAAATATTCTTTATGTGCTGTCTTACATCTCCTTTATTATATCCATGAATTGAACCTAGATAATAGCAAAGTATTCCAACCAAAATGTCATTTAACTGATGCCCATAACTTATGCCAGAATCTACATTAGGAACTATCAAAGACAAAGAATCATTTACGTGTTGAGACTGATAATTTAATACATAAGTTTTAAGAAATTGACGTACTTGACCACTAGGTAGTGTTGATCCTAAGCCTGTTAATTCGTCAATTAAAACTATCCCCGTTTCATTATTAATTAGACAATCATTACACTTCTTTAAGAGAATATTTAAGGCATGATCGTAAGATCTCCATTTTTCTTGAATAAAAAATTCTCTTGGCGATAAATACCAAATAATTGATAGTTGATCTACTGTGTATTGACAAATTATATTTAGCAATTCTCCTTTTATGATTCCATGTTGCTTTGAATCTAATAAATTTAAACCTGCCTTGGTCATTTGTTTATTAGTGTCACTAAGTGACCACTTAATCTCTATATCTGGAGGTATATTGTTTTTGACTTTAATTAGACTAATTTTGTTATTAATCTCCTTTAGAATATTTTCTTCAATACATACCGCACCTAAAATAAAAAAAGGTGAATTTTGAGAGACACCACTTTCATCAATAAAAAATAGTTTCATTTTTTGAACAACTTATTTATATCTTCAAAAAAATATCTTCTGTCTTTTCTAACTCCAATTCTGACTGCTTTTAATATTCCTTTTTTATCCCATTGTCGGAGTGTATTTGGATGGACATGAAGAATTTCACATGCTTCACTTAAAGTGATAAGTTCGGGATTTTTTTTATTTCTTGGCATTGTTATCTAACTTACTATTTGATAACATTATCTCATATAACAAAATGAAATATGAAAATAAGAACTGATTATGAAAATATTCCAAAAGACTTTCGAGACCTATTCCCAATTAAAGTAAATAAAGACAGTCTCTCTTTTTTAAAGATACTTGAATTAGACGATGATCTTGGGGAATTTGTAAAAGATGTAAGAAAAGAATGTGGGATACCTGAAGATGGTTTTAGTATAGGCGATGATGACTTTGAACTTGAACCATTACATTACAAAGGAAAGGATGCGATGAGGTTAGTTTGGATTCATTCCCTATTATTAACTCGTTTATATAATGTCCCAGTTTCTTGGCAACCAACTTTTTGGACTATAATTTTATTCAATTTCTTTATTGAACCTAGGAGAGAAATGATTGAATACACTAAAGAGGAGAATTGTTTAACTATAAAAATATATGAAAATTTACCAGTAAAAAAAATCATAAATAATATTAAAAATAACAAAAAAATCGTTAATGGTTATTTAAAAAAATTACCATCAGTCCCAACAACAAAAATTAGTGATATTGAAATAAAAAATAGAATGTTAGAACTAAAAAATAACGGTTTTAAATTATCAGATATTGGAAATAAATTATTCCAAGAATTTGGAAACAAAATACCCTTTGATACAGATGACTATAATATAGTTGGAGCTGAATTAAGTCGATTTAAGAAAAAGAAAATTGATCTAACAAAAAAATCAGAAGAAAGAAAAGAAGAAGTAAAAAAACTAATCAAATTGACCTCCAAAAATTGGGAAAAATGGGAAAACTCGGAAAAAATTGGCAAACACTTAATGTAGTAAACAATTGTTTAATAAGCCATTTGTAATATATTTACCAGTATGTAAGCCATAAACTCCATATTAATTATTAGTTAAATTAATATGGAATTAAATGAATATTTTTCTACCCCAGACCTAAATTTGGCGGTGGTGATTTCCCTTTCTTATCCTCTCGACTGTATAGAGAAATTGTCGGATAGAAAATCCGCATTTGTCTTTAAAAGAGAAGAGGGTTTAGATCAGTTAATAGAATCTTTTTGGAGAAGAGAATTGAGGGTTGAACCGATTCAACTTTCCGAACAAAGAAAAATACTTTTATCCCGATTAGGGAATGGGGAGGAATGTGGTTTCTAAAGAATTAGTTGATGAGCTTGGAATGATTTTGAAACAAGAGTTCAATTTGGAACTTGATCAAAATCGTTTGAACAAATTAGCTAATTTTTTAGTGAACTATTTTCAATTACTTTTACAAATTAATAATCAAAAATGAAAAAACTTAAATCATCATCAAAATACTCAATAATTAAAAGCCATAGAGAAATGGAAAAATCTATCAAGTCAAAATGCTTTGATTGTATGGGTGGTCAAAAGAAAATCGATTGCGAATTAAATGGTTGCTCACTTTATAAATTTAGACCTTGGTCAAAGAGGTAAAAAATCAAGTTTTATTAAGTTTATGAACCTAGAAAATTAATCTTTAAAAAAATAATTATGAAAATGAAAATTGATCCGTCTGACATAAAAATAAAAATCAAATTAAATTCCTCTGCGACGATATTGGCTCAAGCAACTGTAATTCTTTTTGACACTTGGGAAGAACATGGCTGGAAGATTCTCAATTCAAATAAAATCCACGAGATTTTTCAAGATAAGGTTTGGATTCAATCCCCTTCATATAATGCTTATGGAAAATGGAGAGAATTGGTTTTTATCGATGACCTCGATTTATATAATTCCGTTCAAGAAAAAATTTATCGAGCTTATAAATATTTAAAAGACAAAGAGGATTCTTTATCACCTAAGACCGATTTAACTGAGGAGGATTATGAAGCAATTGATAAAATGTGAACAGTTACTTTTAAAGTATCTTTATATAGTAACTCTATATAGTTACTTTATTGTTCCTTTAAGTAAAGTATTTATAAAAGTTACTATATTAGACTGTCTTAATTCAGGTTTAAAAGAGGAATTAAATCGCTCTATCTTTAATTATTTCGGTTATGTAGAAAAATATGGGTAGATATAGTTATTCAGATCGACTAGTAGCTGATTCTCTTAAAACGGTCAGTATTTATTATTTGAGAAAACATGGTTATTTAACTGAAGGAAATCATTGGGGAACTTTGACATGGAGTTGTAGAGGTGAAAAAACAGGAAGTATTAGTTTTCGAACTTATATAACCGAAGAGGAAAAATATATCGAGTTCGACTATATAATCACTAGGAGAGATTCTGGTAAAAAAGATAATTTTGAATATAAGATACCGATTGAGACGACTGATTGCCACTTTGGAGGGAAAAGATATTGGTTCAGATGTAGCCTGTCTAAAAATGGGGTTTATTGCGGTCATAGAGTGGCAAAACTTTATCAGGGAGCTGATTATTTTGCTTGTCGTCATTGTTATAACCTAACTTATGAATCAAGAAATGAAAATCCGACTTATAGAGGTTATCCCTATAATGAAATTTTGCTAAGAAATAAAGTTGATGAGATAGAAAAAACAATGAGAAAAAGAACATATAAAGGGAAACTAACTAAAAAACATATGAGGATTCGCCGTATTGAAAAAAGAATGTTGAATCCCTATGTTGAAGATTATATTTTAGAAGAATTGTTGTATAAAGTTTAGCTTTACTAACTTAACATTACTTGACATTATAATTAAATAAATTAAACTTACTTAAATGAATATGAAAGCAGTTTTATTTTGTAGAGTATCGAGTAAAGAACAGGAAGAAACTGGTTACTCTCTTCCCTCTCAGGAAAAACTTTTGAATGAATATTGTCAGAATAAGGGATTTGAATCAGAGAAAATATTTTCATTATCAGAATCGGCTGGTGGTCATAAACAGAGAAAAATGTTTTTGGAGATGTTGGATTATTTGAATAAAAGTAAAATAAAAATTTTGGTGGTTGAGAAAACTGATCGTTTAACTAGAAATATGAGAGATGCGGTGGCGATTAATAATTGGATTGAAGATGATGAAGAAAAACAGGTTCATTTTGTAAAGGAGAATTTTGTTTTACATAAAAACTCCCGATCAAATGATAAATTTATTTGGGGAATTAAAGTAACAACGGCTCAATATTATTTAGATAATTTAAGCGAAGAAGTTAAAAAAGGACAAAAGGAAAAAATTAAACAAGGTTGGCTCCCAACTACCCCACCCTATGGATATAAAACCATTGGAGATAAAGGACACAAAATTCATGTATTAGACGAACAAATGGCTCCATTGATTAAAAAAATGTTTGAGCTTTATGCGACTGGCGATTACTCTTTGGAAAAATTAGTTGATCGAATGAAAAGATTTGGGTTGAAAAGTAGCCAAGGTGGAAAGGTTCATAAAAGTCGAATCCATACTTTATTGACTGATCCTTTTTATATTGGAAAATTGACTTGGAATAAGGTGGAATATGTTGGAAAACAGGAACCTTTAATTGATGAAGAAACTTTTTATAAAGTTGGAAGAATATTAAAATCAAAAACTACTCCTTACTATACTCATCATGATTACACTTTTAGAAGTATGTTTGTTTGTTCTCATTGTAAAAAAATGATTACTTGGGAACAACATAAGGGATTTGTTTATGGACATTGTAACCAAAGAAATGACTGTAATTTTAAAAAATGGACAAAAGAAGAAAAGGTTAATGATCAGTTAATTAAAGAATTAGCTACTTTCAGAATAGATAATCCAAGATTGATGGTTTGGCTAGGTAAAGCATTAAAAGAGAGCCATAAAATGGAAAGCGATTTTTATTTGGAGAGTATAGAAAAACTAGAAAAACAAAGACAGATATTAAAGAAGAGATTAGATGTGATTTATGTAGATAAAATTGATGGAAAAATTACTGAGGCTTACTATAATCAAAAATTTAAAGAATTTTCTGATGAATTGTCTAGTTTAGATAAAGATATTGCCAAACACACAAAAGCAACAACCGAAGGACAAAATAAAAGAGCGACATTATACGAAATGGCTCAAAGTGGAGAAGAAAAATATAAAAATAATAAAGAACCAAGTAAAAGACGAGAATTAATGAGAATGGCTTTTAAGGAATTGGAGCTTGATGGGGAGAAAGTTATTTTTAAATTAGATGATGAATATAAATTGGTTAAAAGTTTGGCAAAACAAACCAATAGTTCGAATTTAGGTAATTTGATAGATTCTGGTGATAAGATTTTCGAACAGTATGATTTAACGAAAGTTTCCGATTATTATGCTTCTTCACACCCTGAGTGTTCCGTTTTGCTCCCCCGCGTGGACTCGAACCACGGACCTAGCGATTAACAGTCGCGCGCTCTACCAACTGAGCTACAGGGGATGGTAGGACAAATTTTATTTAAAGAGCAGGAAGATTATAACATTTTAACGCTGACGTAACTTATCAACAGAGGCGTTTACCTGATTCCAAAATTGACTAAGATCGTGGCGCTGACGGTAAATTCTAATATAAGACTCGTCTTTGGCTAAATTAATCGGGGCGAAGCGGCAAAATTCGCCGGCAGGAGTAAGTACTTGAACACTAAGTGGGAACTGGGGAGCCAGCTGATTGATGGCATCAAGAGTGAGACGGTCAACAATCATATTGATGGGTTCGGGTGAACCTAATTCGACTAGAGGCATGGCAGCATTATATCAAAAGTTACTCTAAATAATCCTGAAGTTTCTTACGGCGGGAGGGATGGCGTAATTTGCGGAGAGCCTTGGCTTCAATTTGGCGGATACGTTCGCGGGTGACATTAAAGATTTTGCCAACTTCTTCGAGAGTTTTGGGTGTCTCCCCCATCAGACCAAAGCGCAGGCTTAGTACCTTGGCTTCGCGTTCATCGAGAGAGTCCAAAACTTCTTCGATAGATTCACGCAATAGTTCTTTGCTGGTTTCCTCATAGGGAGACGGCTGAGTGGTATCTTCGATAAAATCCCCTAAAAATGAATCTTCGTCATCACCAACCGGGGTGGCCAGAGAGGTGGTATCCTGGGAAATACGATAGATTTCTTCGACTTTTTCGACGGTAATACCGACTTCCTGGGCAATTTGTTCGATGGCAGGTTCATGGCCTAATTTTTGGGTGAGGGCACGAGTGGCTTTGTAGACTTTGTTGATGGTCTCGACCATGTGAACAGGAATGCGGATGGTTTTGGCCTGATCAGCGATAGCCCGGGTAATGGCCTGACGAATCCACCAGGTAGCGTAGGTAGAAAATTTGAAACCACGTTTCCAGTCAAATTTTTCGACAGCCCGCATCAAGCCCTGATTCCCTTCCTGAACTAAGTCAAGAAAAGTAAGTCCCCGACCAATGTATTTTTTGGCGATAGAGACGACCAGGCGTAAATTAGCATTAATCAATTGTTCGCGGGCGGCCTGGGAACCTTTTTCGATGGCCTGAGCCAGGGAAACTTCCTGATCAAAAGTAAGAAGGTCAATCTTGCCTATTTCCTTGAGGTACATGCGAACGGAATCGACTCCGGTTTTGGAGGAAAGAAGGGACAGGAGGTCGGCACTGGTGACTTTTTCTTTGTCGGCTTCGACAATTTCGCGGGATTCAACTTTGTCGAAAACGTCAATACCTTTGCTAAAGAGGTAATCAAAAAGTTCGTCAACTTGATCAATATTCTTTTCGGGTTCGGGAATCTGAGCTAGAATCTCATCGTTGGTCAGATAATGAAGTTTTTTGGCCTGGGTGACCAGGTGTTGTTTTACTCTGGAAAAATCAGGAGCTACTGCCATCTTGGTATTATATTAAATTTTAAGGTAATTTGCTAGGTTTTTTGATTTTGGAGACCCGACAAACGCTCCAAGAGCTTATTATACTCCAATTCGAGCATTTTTAGTTCATCTTCCTGGTGACTGGTTTCAGTTTGAGCAATTTTTGTACTTATTAATTTCATTTTTTCTCTAATCAGAATGATTGAGATCATGTTGGCGGTCTTTTTGATTTGTTTTTGGCGCAGGAGGGAATCGATCTTTTCCCGAGTGGATTCAAGAAATAAGTTTTGAAAGATCTGCTGGTTTTCGGCAGGCAGAGTTGACTGGAAACTGTTTGGGTCAAACTCGGAGGATATCAACAACTGATCAATAATCGCCTTGTATTTGGGGTCGATGATTAGCCGGAGGTGTTTTTCAATTTTTTGGGCTAGTTTGAGTGGGTTTTTGGAACCGAAAACTAAATGTAACAGGCGCTGTTGTAAATTGTTTAAAGTACTGGTGACGACAGGCGTTGTTGCGGGTGCCACCGGAATAGTGGCGGCGGGTTTGGTGGAGTTTGATTGGTATTTCTGGGACTCCTGGACAATTGATTGATAATCAGAACCCAGGGCGGTAGCTAATTGACGCAAATAATCCGATTTGATAACCGGGCTTTTGATTTTGACTAAAAAAGGCAAAACCATTTCCATAACTTTTTTTTTGGCTGATGGAGTTTCGATGCCAAAATTTTTGACAGCTGAAGTGATAAGAAAGTCGCCAACCGGAACGGCGTTTTCGAGCCTGTTTTTAAAATCATTTAAATCATCTTTGACGGCCTCGTCGGGATCTTTGTATTTATCATCCAAAACCAAGACCCGAACGTCAAAATCCAGGTTTTCAGCCAGTTCGATACTTTTGACGGCGGCGTTGTTACCGGCGAAATCAGAATCAAGCCCAAGTACGATATTTTCGGTATAGCGGTGAAGAAGGCGAAGTTGATCTTCGGTAAAGGCGGTACCTTTGATGGCAATGACATTTTTGATACCAGCCTGGAAGGGCGAAATCATGTCAAATTCGCCTTCGACGACTAAAACAGAATCGGTTTCACGGATAGTATCTTTGGCTAAGTTAAGGCCAAAAACCATTTGGCTCTTGTGATAGAGAATGGTTTCGGGAGAATTGATGTATTTGGCTGAGTTTTGGTTTCGGGTAAAAGGCAGGATCCGACCGGAAAAACCCAGAATACGGCCACGGTAATCAGTCAAAGGAAAAGTCAGACGACCCTGAAAACGGTCATAAAGCCGGGAGCCGTAATTACTTTGGCCGATAGTACCGGAGGCGATAAGCTCGTTTTGGGGAAAATTTTTCTTCCTAAGATAGTTAACTAAAAGATTGGAGTCTTCGGGAGAAAAACCAATTTTGAACAACTTAACGGAAGATTTATTGATACCCCGATTAGCAAGATAATCCAGAGCTGGTTTACCCAAAGGGTGGGTGACAAGAATGTAGTGATAAAACTTGGAGATTTCCTCGTTTATAGCCAAAAGGCGTTTGGTTTCGGATTCCTGTTTACTGTTACCAGATGTTCTTTTGAGAGTTATACCGGCAATTTTGGCTAATTCTTCCAGGGCTTCTTTGAATTCGACCCGGTCGTATTCCTCAACAAAAGAGAAAATATCGCCGGATTTGCCGCAACCGAAACATTTAAAGATTTGAAGTTCGGGGGAAACTATAAAAGAGGGAGTTTTTTCGGTGTGAAAAGGGCAACAGGCAACAAAGTGGCGACCGCGTTTGCGTAAGGGAACGAATTTTTGAATATATTCGACAATGTCAAGTTTTTTTTTGATTTCTTCGACCTGGTTGTCCACTGATCAATTTTAGCATTTTAATAAATTTATGTCTATCCTTTGGCTATTTTTATAATATTTCGGAGACAAGGCCAATGAACAAAACGGAAAGGATGAGGAAAACTGAAAATCGGATGGCAGGTGATGGTTTGAGCCTGAGACGAATCAGACAGATTATCAGAACGGAAATGAAAACGGTAACCGATCCGGTGAGGGAAATCAGATTAACAAAAGAAGTGTTGGCAAAAACAAGGGTGAAGAGGGGCAAAAGAGAGGAAAGGAGGTAAGATTTGCCTTGGGAGAGGTTTAAATCACGGAAAAATAATTCTTTTTGGATAAACAAAAAATTGAGAGAGGCTTTGAGGAGAGTTACTGCTCCAAAAAATGACAGAAGGCGGCCAAGGAAATTGCTGGTTAGAAACAGGCCGGTGACGCTGTCGGGAGATAAGTTGGGGCCACTGATTCTACTAACGGCGAAAATGTAAATTAAATAGACAAAGACCACTAAAAATAACCCGGCAAGGGATGAAAATTTTAGCTTGGCCTTGATGTTGCCGCTGCCGCGCAAAAGTTCCTCCACTTCAGGAATAATGGTAAAACCGCTTAAAGCAAAAATGGTGGAACCGAAAATCAGGGGAGAAAGCGGAGCGGGGGGAAGAGAAACAGGAGTGAAATTAAATGAGAGGACAAAGAGAAGAAAAACAATAAAAAGGCTAATTAAGGGAAATATTTGGGAAAGGCGATGGGAAGGATTGAGTTTTGATAAATGGAAAAGCAAAAGAAGAGCAATGAATATAAGGGCGGAAAGATTGGTGCTAGCGGGCAATAGGAGCGAGATAAAACCGCTGGCAATTTTTATATAGGCAGAAACTACACCGATAGCTAAAAGGATGAGGTTGGCGGTGGCCAGGTTTTTGAATTTTGGCCCAAGATGAATTTGGGCATAGCCGGATAGCTGGTGGTCACCTTTGGTGGCTAAAATGACGTCAATATAGAGAATGTTGGCCAGAGCAACAATAAGGGTGAGTATTATCAGCAAAGGATAAGCCTGAAAAGGATTGGCTGGGGCGTAGAGGTGGGGCAGAATAAAGATGCCGGCGCCAAGGATACCGGAAAATTGCAAAAAGGTGGCTTTGAGGACTTGTCTATCCATCAGTGATCGCGATTAATAATAAAGTCAATGGCCGATAAAAGCTGAGAGCGGTAGGGTTTTAGGCTAATAAACTTGAGTTGGGCATTGAATATTTGTTTGGACTGAGCGGCAAATTGAGCTGCTAAATTTCTGGCATAATTGAGGGAACCATAGTGGTGCATTTTTTGGATGACCCAAGCGATATCGGAAGGGGTCTTTTGGGTGCGAGGTCGGGACATGATAGCGTCAAGCCGTTTTTTGTCCTGATTGTTTGCCTGACGATAAAGGTGCATGAGCATGATGGTTTTCTTGCCTTCATAAATGTCATTCCCCCGCTGTTTCTTTTGACCGGCAAAATCAGAGGTTAAATCAAGCAGGTCATCAATTATTTGGAATGACCGGCCCAAGATTAGACCAAATTCGTAGATCGAATTCAGTTGGCTATCGGTGGCACCGGCAAGGATGGCTCCCAGTCTCATAGGGCCAGAGATAGTGTAATAACCGGTTTTACTCTCAAGAATCAAAAAAATGTCTTCGTCAGTTAAGTCGTGACGATTATCAATGGTCCATTTAAGTTCAACTGTCTGGCCGAAAGTCGTCCGGTTGATCATATTGAAGAACTCGTAGAGAATTCTTTGACTGGTGGAAATATCTAACTTGCTGATATTGTCAGCAAGGAGTTTCCACATAAGAAGATGAAGAGAATCGCCGGCATTGATGGCCAGTTCTTTGCCAATAAGTCGATGGAGGGCAGGCTGACCGCGGCGTTCGAGTGAATCGTCTTCGATATCATCGTGATTCAGGATCCAATCTTCGGAAATTTGCATAGCGGCGGCGGTGTTAAGAGCGATATCTACCGAGACGCCCAGGGCCTGGGCGGTCAAAAGGAGTAGGGTGGGACGAAAATATTTACCCTGACGGCGGGGATATTCGGAAATAATTTGGCTGTAATAGTCAACCAGGTCGGAGTATTTTGGGTCTACCCGGCAAAAGCCGGGGAAATCAACTTGGCTTTTCAGGTTAGACTCGATGTGGGGCCAAACGATTTTTTTGTATTGATTAAGAACGGAAATGAAATCGGAGGAACTCATGTTTTTTGGCTCTTATTATCGGCAAAATTTAAAAGAAGATCAAAGGTGTAAGGAGACAGAATGTAGAGGACTTCAAAAGTGGCGATGGACAACTCGAAAGCACAGGGAATTTGATTGGTAATAAGAAAAGCTCCAAGACCTAAAAAGGTGGCATTTTTGAGACTTTGGCGCAGGTTTTCCCGGGTGACCCGGCTGATAATATCTTCGGGGATAGAAGCGGCGCGGGCCCGTTTGGAGGCAATGGAGTTGCGGATATAGCCAGCATGAAAGGCAGTAATAAAAGTACCAACGGCGGTGATAGCGTTAAGGGGAGGGTTGGGTATGGTTAAGTCGGCAACCAGCCAAGTACCCTGAAACGCGGTAGGGATGCGGCGAAGGACAATCAGAGACAGAATAAACAGGGTACCAGTGAATCCGGCGGCCTTGATAAGAAATTTGTTGTAACTAATTCTGACTGATAATATTTGTTTGTTTTTCCAGAAAATAAAGCGGACCAGGCGCCAAAGGAAACGGGAAGCGACCAAAACAACAAGAAATGACAGCCAGATCAAGAAGATGGTACTCCAATTCAGAGCGGTAGTTTGGGTAATTTTGAAAAATGGAAAATTAAAATTGGTTCCCTGAAGTGGATATTGAGGATAAGGAATAAAGCTGTAAATAAGACCCGGGTCGAGAGGTTTATTGTAAAAATCGATCAAAAAAATTCTTCCGGCGGAAAAGAAGGCGACTGTATTGAGGACAAAATTTATAATGAAAAAAATGATGGCGGGATTGCCTTCTTTGACTTTTTTGGTAAACAAAATGTACTGTTCACCCTCATTTTCCACCTCCTCAAGGGTATCTTCAAATTCACGGAGGGAGGTTGAGAGTTTCAGACTTAAAAATCGAAGAGGAAGGAAGATAATATTTTGGGAAATACCGATTAATATAACCGATATCCAAATCTGTTTTGTCAGGGAATAGAGGCCAAAAAAGGCGCTGGCGTAAAGCCGAAAACTACCACCTCTGAAAAACCAAACAAAGATGATGGCAAGAAAAATCATCATCATTGAGGTAAGTAGGGGTAAAAGGTGGCGACTGTTATCAATGCCAATCACTTCAGAAATCTTGGGCTTGATAGTAGTCATGGTGCCTAATTATAACGTAGTTTTGAGAGCAAATTTATCCTATACTTGTCATAGTTATGGTAAACAGTAAGGAAATTCAAAATTCAGTCAGCGGTAACGAACAAGCAGGCAGCGTCGAAATGAGGGATTTGAGAAAGGAAGCAGATGGGGCGTTGTCGGGTGGAGTGGAAAACTGGATGGAAAAACTGGAAGAAGGCGAGGGAGATGACCAGAAAACGGTGACTGATAATTCCGGCCAAACAATATTGACATCAGCCAATTCCAATAATCCGGTGATCGTATTGCCAATTACAAAGGCCACATTTGCTACGGGACTGAAAAAAACCATGTCAGAGGCAGGCAGGTGGTTATCGGTATTTGTCGAGAGGATAATTAAGAAGAACAAAGGCCAAGTAAGATTTAAAGACGATGACAATAGAAAGCTTAACTAATCAATTAATAAGTCTGGTATTGATGTTGGTGGCGGGCGGACTGGTACTGCTGCTGCTGGTTTTTTTGGGTTATGTGCTGGTTTTGTGGTACAGATGGAAGGATAGAGAAGAGAAGTCGTTAAAGATGATCACTTTGCTAGTGGCGGTACCGGAAGATAATGAGGTGAAAATAGACGCCATGGAACAAATTATTAGTTCATTATCAAGCATTTACAAGTCGGCTAAGTTTAAATTCCTTCAGCCAATTCAGGCACAGGAAAGTATTTCCTTGGAGATTATCGGAACCAGTGATGAAATAAAGTTTTATGTTTCGCTGCCCAAGGATTATCAGGACTTGGTGGAAAAACAGATATACAGTGTATATGCTGGGGCTGATATACAGGTGGTGGACGAACCAAATATTTATACTGAGGACGGAAAAATCGAATATGCCTGGTTGGGCCTGAAAAAGGGTGCTTATTATCCATTAAAGACTTACAAGGAGATTGCAACCGATCCCCTATCTTCGTTAAGTTCGGCCCTGTCTAAGCTTAATCCAGAGGAAGCGGTGTCAATACAGCTGGTAATTTCACCGACTGACGGGAAGTGGGCCAAGGCAGGTAACAGTTTTATAAGTGGGACTAAGAAGAGCGAATCCAATCCAGAAAAGGCGTCATATAAGGTAGAAGCTAAACAACTGGAAGCAATTCAAAATAAGTGCAACAAGAGCGGTTTTGAGACGGCGATTAGAATTGTGTCGGTGGCACCGACAAAAGAAATTGCTAAAATGAATATTTCAAATATTAAAGCCTGTTTCGGGCAATTTGAATCACCCTGGAATAAACTGTCGAGTAGAAAAATAAGAATAAAGCGATTGTTTATGGAAGATTTTATTTATAAATATCCGGTAGTTTTTTGGTCGGGGCAAAGAACAATTTTGTCACCAGAGGAAATAGCTTCGGTTTTTCATTTACCCAATAAAACAGTAGAAACTCCTAATATATATTGGCTTAAGGCCAAAAAAGCACCCGAACCGGTGGACTCACCCCAAGAGGGAATGTATATTGGCGATAATCTGTACCGGGGGGTTAATAAAAAGTTTTGTATAACCGAGTCAGATAGACAGAGGCATTTTTATATTGTGGGACAAACGGGTGTGGGTAAATCGTGGCTTTTGGCTGATATGGCCCTGCAGGACATCAAGGCCGGAAAGGGGGTCTGTTTTATTGATCCGCATGACACTTATGAGAGTATTCTGGAAAGAATACCGCCGGAAAGGGTTGATGATGTAATTTATTTTGATCCATCGATGACCGACAGGCCAATGGGTTTTAATGTAATGGAGTGCGATAACGAGGACCAAAAAGATTTTGTGACATCGTCGATCATTAATTTGATGTATAAGCTGTACGACCCATACAAAACCGGTATCGTCGGTCCGAGATTTGAGCATGCGATCAGAAATATCATGTTGACCGTAATGATAGAGCCAGGAGCAACTTTTATTGAAATCGTGAGATGTTTGACCGACCAGTCTTATGTTCAGTATTTACTGCCAAAAGTTAAAGATCCAATGGTGAAAAGGTATTGGACTGACCAAATTGCCCAGACATCGGATTTTCACAAATCAGAAGTATTGGACTATATAGTATCCAAGTTTGGCCGGTTTATCACCAACACCATGATGAGGAATATCATCGGCCAGTCCACCTCGTCGTTTAGTTTTCGAAAAGCTATGGATGAGGGTAAAATTTTGATTATAAATTTGGCCAAGGGTACAATCGGGGAAGAAAATTCAGCGTTTTTGGGATTGGTTTTGATTCCAAAAATTTTGATTGCCGCTATGAGCCGACAGGATACACCAGAGGATCAGAGACGGGATTTTTATCTTTATGTTGATGAATTTCAAAATTTCGCGACCCAGGATTTTGCAGTTATTATGTCGGAGGCCAGAAAATATCGGCTCAACCTAACCGTGGCCAATCAGTTTATTTCCCAGATGGACGATGAGGTCAAAAATGCCGTATTTGGAAATGTAGGTACAATCTCCAGCTTCAGAGTGGGGATATCGGACGCTAACTTTCTGGTTAATCAGTTTAGGCCAACATTCAACGAGCATGATTTGCTTAACTTGGGGACAGGAGAGATATATATTAAAACCATGGTTAACGGAACCCCAAAAACACCTTTTTCGCTGAAGGTGGCGGCAGCAGAAAAGAAAAAGCCGGGCAATCCAAAAATGGCAGAGATGATCAAACGGTTGTCGGCCCTAAAGTATGGACGACCAAGAGAGATTGTGGAAGCGGAAATTTCCAAGAGGGCAAGATTATAATTCTTTGAGTTTGATACCTTTGGATTCTTCTTTGGAGTCAATTAATTCTAAGTATTTTTCGGTGGTGGAGATTCTTTTGTGACCGGAAACCTGAGAAACGACATCAATAGGGACACCGGATTTGAGCTGAAAGACAATAAAAGTATTGCGAAGATCGTTGACTTTGACGCCTTTGATGTCGGCTTTGACAAAATAGCGGTTGAGTAAGCTTCTGACATTTCTGGCAAGAAGTTTTCTGCCGGTTTTGGTAACAAATACATTTCTGGACTTGCTGGGGTAGCGGTTTTCTTCCATATATCTTTTGAGAGCAATTTTGGCTGAGTTATTGAGAGGGACAACCCTTTCGGAGTGGCTTTCGTTGGCTTCAACCATAATTTCATTGTCGTGAACATTTTCTAGCTTCAGATTTTCAATTTCTTTGATTCTGAGGCCAGCCTGGAGCATTAGTTCAACAATGGCAGTCGCCCGAGTATCGTTGCGGCAGGCGTCGCGAAGTGAACGGTACTCAATGGGTTTTAAAATTCGAGGCAGTTCGTTTTCGTATTTGGGATGCTTGACTTCGATGGAGGGATCCTGGTCAATAACGTTCTCATTTTTGAGGAAGGAAAAAAAGTTTTTGATGGAATTTAGCTTGCGGCTGACCGATTTGGCAGTGTAGTTATTTTTTATTAAATCTTTTTTGAAATTCTCGATATGAGAAGGATTGACAGAGTCGACAGCAACAATATTGTGCTGCGCCTTCAAAAAGTTTAGTAATTGGTTGATATCGCCCTTGTAGGCTACAATAGTATTTGTAGATTTCCCTTTTTTGGATAAAGCGGAAATAAAAAGACCAAGGGCACTATCGAATGATAGGTCTGCCATAATCGTCTTATAATAACATGAATAAGGACAATTTACAAGTTAAACGTAAATGAGAAAGATTAAGGACTATATCTTATTATTTGGATTTATATTGATATTTTTGTCTATACTTTTTAATATTTTGAGTCAATTCAGGATACTAAAAAATGCTCGAGTAGAAAATATTAATTTGGTACATCTAGTAAGAAAAGTTGAAGGTGAGAACAGAATACTGGAAAGAAAAATTGAATACGCTACCAGTAGTGCTTATATCCAACAACAAGCCAGAGATAAATTCGGATTGGGGAGTGAAAATGATCATTGGATCGAAATGACAGAAAAGAGTGGCGAAGAATCATTTTATCCGACAAAAACGATTGATGACAATAAATCTAATTGGAAAATGTGGCTAGAACTATTTACTCGATAGTTAAGTTGTGCTAAAATCCTTAGGCTTTGATAAGACATGCGGGGTAGTGTACGGCTGCACGTGAGGCTCATAATCTCACAGGCCAGGTTCAACTCCTGGCCCCGCAACAAACAAGAAGGCTTCCATTAAGTTGGGGGCTTTTTTGTTTTTATAGGTGCGAACTAGTGAGGAAAACTGATATAATTGGCAGTGCTTAAGAGGCAGGGTAGCTCAGCTGGTTAGAGCACAGCATTCATAACGCTGAGGTCGCGGGTTCAAGTCCCGCCCCTGCTACAAATGGGTATGTAGCTCAGCTGGTTAGAGCACCGATCTTATAAGTCGGCGGTCCCTGGTTCAAGTCCAGGCATACCCACCTAAATATTAAGGAAAAATTAGACACGACTGGTTTAAGTGAAGAGGGCGGAGATATTGATGATATTAATGATGGAAGATTTTTTATCTAATCCCCATAGCCTGTAGAGCTTGAGAAAGAGTCTTTTGGGCTTCTTTTTGGGCGATTTTTGAACCCTCTTCAATTATTTGAGTAATCAGGTCGGGTTTGGATTTATAAAACAAGCGTTTTTGACGGATGGGTTCAAGAAATCTATTAATGGCAAGGGATAATTTTTGCTTGACTTCGACATCGCCAACCTGGCCCTGGCGATAACGGGACTTTAAATTTTCAACTTCTTCCCGGTTGTCATTAAAAGCATGGTGGTAAATAAAAACCGGATTACCTTCAACCTTGCCCGGATCAGTGGCCCGGATACGGTTGGGGTCGGTGTACATGGTTTTAACTTTGGCGGCAACAGTGGCCTCATCGTCGGAAAGATAAATACAATTGCCAATGGATTTGCTCATTTTTGATTGACCATCGGTACCAACCAGGGTGCCAACTTCACCAATTAAGGCTTTGGGGATGGGAAAGACTGGCCCATAAAGACGATTAAATTCTGTGGCTATCTCGCGAGTAACTTCAACGTGACTTTCCTGATCCCGACCCACCGGAACAAGGTTACCTTTGACCATGAGAATATCAGCGGCCTGAAGCACGGGATAATTGAGCAGTCCTAAAGACGGTTTTTCGATATGGAGGTCTTTGAGAACATCTTTGAGGGTGGGGACCCGCTGGGCACGAGGGACGGTGACAAGCATGGAAAACAAGAGGGATAGATAGGTGACTTCAGGAACCTGACTTTGTTGGTAGATGACGCATTTTTCCGGGTCAATACCAACCGAAAGATAGTCTAAGACCAATCCCCTGACACGATCATTGATGGTTGAAGTTTTGTCCTTGGTAGGGCTGGTGGTGAGGGTGTGCAGATCGGCAATGATAAAAAAGCAATCATAAGAGTTTTGAAGTTCGACCCGATTCCTGAGACTGCCAACATAGTGTCCCAAGTGAAGCGGACCGGTAGGCCGATCCCCGGTTAGAATGCGAGGTTTGGTTTTATTCATGGTTAAATTTTAACATTTAATGTTATAATAGCCTCTAGTTTATTAGAGCCGAAATGAGGTAGCTTTAAGAGCAAAGGCATTGAGGCAAAAAATTAAAATGGCAAAAACAAACCCACAATTAAAAGCACAGGTTAGGACCACTTTTGGTAAAAAAGTAAAGAGCTTACGGTCTGAGGGTTGGCTGCCAGCTTCGATTTATGGAAAAGGTTTTGAGCCGATCTCGGTGCAGGTAAATAGTCTGGAGGTTAACAAGTTGTATGAAGACGCAGGAGAGTCAACTTTGATTGATTTGGTGGTGGATAAAGACAGTTATCCGGTTTTATTTAAAAACCCCCAATATCATCCAGTTGAAGAAGGGTTGCTTCATGTTGATTTTTACAAAGTAAATTTAAAAGAAAAGATTACCGCTACAGTTCCGATCGAAATTATAGGGGAGTCGACGGCTGTCAAAGAAGGGATGGTTTTGATTGAAGTAACCAACGAGGTAGAGGTGGAAGCGCTGCCGGCTGATCTGCCGGATAAATTTGAAGTGGATATTTCGGGATTGGTGAATGTGGACGATGCAATTACGGTAGCTGACTTGAAAGCAGGAGATAAAGTTGAGATTCAGACCGCGGCAGACCAGCTAATCGTTAAGATCGAGGAGCCAAAGATGGAAGAAGAGATCGAAGAACCGGAAGTGGCTCCGGGAGAAGTGCCGGCAACTGAACAAAAACCTGAGGATGAGACAGGCGAAGAGGGCGAAGAGAATAAGGAAAAAGAAGAAGAGCAGAGTTAATTTACGAGTTGAAGATAGAGGCGATAGATATCATCCCTGACAGGATCGAGGTAGTATGCCTGCGAGATAGAAATACGGGCATCCTGAGTTTTGCCTAGTTTAATTTGGATTTTGGCTAATTCGAGCCAGTCTTCCTGATCTTTGATATCCTTGGTGATTAGTTCCTGATGGGTTTTTTGGAGATATTCGGGTTGATTTGAGGTTTGAAACCGGATAGTGTCGGCAGTATCGAGCTGATTTTCAAATTGAGAAGCCTGAAGCCAATTACCTTTTTGGGCAAAAGATTGCCACAAGTTAAAACGGCCAAAATATGATTCCCCGGCAGACAAGGATGAGGTTGATATCTTGTGGCGGGTATGAGGATCAGGAAAATGGTTGACGAAATAGACATTCAAACCGACGACTGATAGCAAAAAAAACAGAATTAGTATTTTGGCGGGTTTAGAGTTCATAAGTTTGAGGCCAAGAACTGGTGGCTAGAAGTGGAGGTGTCAGGTTAAACTCGTTTTTCAGAGTTTGATAGAGAGTTTCGGTGATAAAAGGCATAAAAGGGTGAAGAAGTTTGAGAGAAGTAAGCAAGACCGTAAGGAGAATGGGGGTGGTTGATTCTCCCCTATTTTTGGCGGATTCAATATAAATGTCGCAAAATTCATGCCAAAAAAATTGATAGAGGTCCTCGCTGGCCTGGCCAAAGCGGTAGTTTTCGAGGTTTTTGGTGGTGGAAGTGATGGTTTTATTTAAACTGTGAATTATTTTTTTATCCTCAGAGGTGAGACTGGATAGGTCGATGTCTAAAGAAGGAATAAACTTGGAGTTTTGGTGACGGCTACGATCGGCAAGCATGAGAATAAAACGGGAGGCGTTCCAGATTTTGTTGACAAAATTACGTTGAGAGCGGATTTTGTCTTCCGAAAGAGCCACATCGGAGGCAGGGGCAACACCATAGATTAAAGCCATGCGAAGGGCGTCGGCACCATATTGGTCGGCGATAGCAATTGGATCGATGGCGTTGCCTTTTGATTTACTCATTTTTTGGCCCTTGGCGTCGAGAACCCGAGAATGCATGTGGGCAACTTTGAAAGGAATATCGCCGGTAGCGTAAAGACCCATCATGATCATCCTGGCAACCCAGAAGAAAAGAATGTCCCACATGGTATCCAGAACGGTGGTGGGGTAAAAATAGTCAAAATCGGGCGAGTGTCGGCCATCGGGATCCCAGCCTAAGGTGGAGTAGGGCCATTGGCCGGAAGAAAACCATGTATCGAAAGTGTCGGTTTCCTGAACTACTTTTGGGCCGGGTTTTCGGGCTTCGGACTCTGACAAATAAAACTTGGAACCGATCGGGGCAATCAGGGACTGGAGACCCTTTTTGACATCCTGGTATGAAAAGGTAGATGAAATAGTCTGCCAACTGCCAGTAACGGTATTTCCCTTTTGGTCAATAAAGGTGATTATAATAGCCGAACTTTCCTCCAAATTGTACCAGACGGGGATACGATGACCCCAGATTATTTGGCGGGAAATGGGCCAATCCCGAATGTCAGCCATCCATTGAAGAAAAGTTTTTTTGAAGCGGTGAGGGAATATCTTTATCTGATCTTCTTTGACTGCTTTGATGGCAGGCTGGGCAAGCGAGTCAATCTTGATAAACCATTGAGGCGCGGTGATGGGCTCGATAGGCCGACCACACTTGTAGCAATGGCCAATTTCATGAGTATATTTTTCGGTCTTGAGCAACAAGCCTTTTTGACTTAATTCATCCAAAACTGTCTGGCGGACCTGAGAAGGGTAGAGGCCAAAATATTTTTGATCAACATTATGATTGGCACGACCGTCGTAATCAAAAATCCTGATGAACTCAAGATGGTGTTTTTTGGCCAAATCGTAATCCTGAGGTGAGTGAGAGGGGGTGACTTTGACAGCACCGGTGCCAAATTTGGGATCAATCGATTCGTCGGCAATGATTGGGATTTGGCGGTCGGTAAGCGGGAGAGTGATCTTTTGACCGATTAAGTTTTGGTAGCGCTTATCCTTGGGATTGACGGCAACGGCGGTGTCGCCCAGCATAGTCTCGGGACGGGTAGTGGCAACTGAAAGAGGCCCGTAATCAATATACCAAAGATGAGATTTGACAGTCTGGTGCTCAACTTCAAGGTTGGAAAAGGCAGTACCGCAAAAAGTGCAGTAGTTGACAATTTTTTCATCACGATAAATCAGGCCATCTTTGACCATTCGGTTAAAAACAGAAAAGACTCGCTTAACGTGGTCCTCATCCAGGGTAAATTTGAGCCGAGACCAATCAAGAGAAAAACCCAAGCGTTTCATTTGGTTGATGGCAATGTCACGATTGGCGTCAACAAACTCAGAAATTAGCTTAAAAAGAGTTTGACGATCATAGTCGAAGCGGGATTTTCCTTGGGTCCTTAAATGTTTTTCAAAAACAAACTGAGTCTCGATGCCAGCGTGATCAGTACCGGGAAGCCAGAGAGTGGGATCGCCCAACATGCGGTGAAACCGGACCATGATGTCTTCGACAGTGTAGAGAGCGTGACCAGCGTGAAGAGGATTATTGGCGTTGGGAGGGGGGAGAATGACAGTAAAGGGTTCTTTTTTTTGACGGGATTCTTTGGGATTTTTGGGAGTGACGGGAGTAAAAGCGTTATGTCCCAACCAGAGCTGATAAACAGCAGATTCTCCGGCAGGACTGTAGCTTTTTTCCATGCGTCTATTTTAACACGAGAAGCAATGTAAAATGATAAAATTGCAAACAATGGAAAGAGTTAAAATTAATGATAATTACGAAGAAAATCTGAGGAAAGCTGCGGATGTTTTAAGGACAGGAGGATTAGTAGTGTTCCCGTCCGATACTGTTTATGGACTACTGGTGGATGCAACTAATCAGAAGGCGGTAGACAAGTTACTAGCCTTTAAAGACAGGTGGCCGGGAAAAGCCATATCAGTGGCGGTAAGCGACAAGGAAATGGCGAAAAAATATGTGGAATTTAATGAAAATACGGAGAATATTTACGATAAATTGTTGCCCGGTCCGTTTACAATAATCAGTAAAGGAAAGAAAAAATTAGCTTTTGGAGTTGAAGCGGAAAACGGAACGCTGGGGGTCCGAATTCCAAAGTATAGGGCAATAAAAGATTTGGTGGAGTTGTTAGGCAAACCAATTACGGTAACTTCGGCAAATCTTTCAGGAAGAAGTCCCCATTATTCGGTTGAAAGTTTTTGGAAAACACTGTCGCGAAAAAAGAAAAAGATGGTTGACTTGGTGGTAGACGGAGGGAAATTACGTAAAAACAAGCCGTCAACAGTAATTGACGCGACTGAGAGTGAACTAAAAATATTGAGGCGGGGAGATTTAGTTACCGGGAAAAGAGAAACGCTGATTTCCAAATCAGAGGAAGAAACGGCTAAAATTGCTGTATTTTTGTTGGAAAAATGGATTACAAAAAATGACAGAGGGCCGATTGTTTTGGGACTTAGCGGTGATTTGGGATGCGGAAAAACTGTATTTGCCCGAAGTTTGGGAAGGTACTTGGGAGTAAAGGGCAAAATTACTTCGCCAACTTTTGTGATTTATAATGAATATAAAATAAATTACGACAAGTTCAGAAAATTTTTGCATTTTGACTTATACCGGATCAGTCAGGAATACGAGTTTGAAGAAATTAGTTTTTTTGAATTATTCGATGACCAGGTTATTGCTTGCATTGAATGGCCAGAAAAGATGGGGAAAGAAGCGTATCTAAAGTTAAAAAAAGGGGTGCGGTATCTACCGGTCAATTTTGCTTATGTGAATGAAAGTACCCGAGAAATTAGTTACTAAGTTACCACTTACCGGAGGCGCCGCCGCCACCGGAACGACCGCCGCCAAAGCCGCCAAAACCACTTCCGGAGCGACCAAAACCACCAAAATTGTGGTGCGGTCGGTAGCTATTAAAAGGGCCGGAGCCGCCGCGCTTGGGACCTTTGGGTTTTTTGGATCTAGCATATAAAGCCAGAATACCAATCAAGGCAAAAATTACGCCACCCCAAATACTGCTAAAGGCGTAGTTGCCAGTGAGCAGACCAATAAACCCGGCCAAGTACCAAAAACGGGGTCCAGGAATCAGGGCGATTAGAAAAATAAAGGCTCCGACGCCAAAAATTAATTTGATAAGCGACGTGACTGGAGAAAAATCGATCTGACTATCCGAAGGCTGATCCGGTGATGACTGGAGATAATTTTGAATCTGATTGACAGCGTCCTGGATGCCTTTTTGATAATCTTGCTCCCTGAAAGCTGGTGTAATTTGATTTCGAATGATTTCGCCGGCACGACCATCATTGATGATAGGTTCTAAGCCATAGCCAACTTCGAGGCGAACTTCACGTTCGTTGGGAGCTATCAGTAGTAACAGGCCGTTGTCTTGATTTTTCTTGCCAATTTGCCATTGATCGAAAATAGCGACGGCATACTGCTCAATTGTTTGACCCTCAAGGCTGGGAATGGTCAGAACAGCGATTTCGCTTTGGGTGTCGGTCTCGAAACGGGTGAGTTGATTTTCGAGTTGATTTCGGAACTCGGGGGTAAGAATTTGGGCCAAATCGTTGACATAACCAAGAGGTTGAGGATAGTTAATGGCCTGTATCAGATTGGCAGAACTTAATAGTAAGAAAGCAATAAAAGCAATGGTTGCTTTAATAATTTTCATTATTCAATGTCAAGATCGACTGAAGGGGCAACATCAGCGGCTGGTACTGATTCGAACAGGGGTAGGGGTTGAAAACCATAAGCGTTGGCAAGAATATTGTTGGGGAAGCGCATAACTCCGAGATTATAGGAAGTAACCTGATCGTTATAGCGTTGCCTTTCGACAGAAATTCTGTTTTCAGTGCCAGCTAATTCATCCATGAGACGAGAAACGGTCTCGCTGGACCTGAGGACTGGATAGTTTTCGACAATGATTAAAGACGGCCAAGGGATGAGTCCAGCTCGGCGGCAGCCTGCGTTTTGTCGTCAAGAGTTTGGGCGTCGGCATAGCGTGTTCGGGCGTCGGCAATAGCTTCGAAGACGGCTTGTTCCTGCCTCATAACACCTCTAGTGGACTCGACAAGGTTGGGTATTAAATCAAAGCGCCGTTGATAGGAGGTTTCAACCTGAGCCCATTGTCTGTTGGTCTGTTCTCTGAGGGTGAGAAGCTGGTTGTAGGATCCGACCAGATAAATAGCTAAGATAATGAACAAACCTAAAACACCAAGCCAGATTTTTTTCATTTTTGTTTGATAACCTATAAAAATTTAAAATTTTTTAAAAAGTCTTCACATTCTAATTTTAAAACAGAATTGCCCGAATGGATACACTGGATAGTGTAGAAAACGTCATTTAACTTGGTGTCAACTATAGTCTGGGCTTCGATGTCGTAGCGGAATGCCGGCTGTCCGGAGATAATTAAGTCAGGGCTGAATTGGCGATTTGGATAAACCCAGGACCAATCACGACCAACATGAATGGCAAAGTTACCATCAGTGTGGTAAAAAGTGTAACGATTGCCATAAGATTGCTTGTCCTGATATACCTGACGATCACTTCGATAAAGAACTGAAAAATTATCCTGGCTATGGCTGAATTCCTTTTCTGTTTCAGGAATTTCGAGTGTGGCGGCGGATGGGGAAGCGGGGGTGGGCTCTGATGTGGGTTCCAGAGGAGACGGTGAAAGAGTAGGAAGAGGCGATGGGGTAACTGATGGGGATGATGAAGATAGTTGAGTAACAACTTTAATATTTTGGATATAGAGGTAGACACCAGCTAAAGACAGGACAAATAGGATAATTGTTAGTAAAATATAAACTCTACCAGTCGATGAAGACATAAATTTATAATACATTATTATGAAAATTTTGGCGATTGAAACCAGTTGTGATGATACCTGTGGCGCGGTGTTGGATGGGCAAAGGGTGCTGTCAAACATAATATCTTCGCAGGTGAACTTACACGCTCAATGGGGAGGAGTGGTACCCGATATTGCCAAAAGGGCCCATGGTGAAATGATAGATATGGTAGTGGCGGAAAGTTTAAGGCGGGCGTTTAAAATAAAAAAACAAACTGACGCGAGAAGTTATATCGACGAGGGTATGAAACAAGTAGAGGTGGTGGCAGTAACTTATGGACCGGGATTAGCGATAGCTCTGGGAGTGGGAATAGAAAAAGCTAAGGAACTAGCATTAAAATATAAAAAAAGGTTAGTGGCAGTTAACCATATCGAAGGGCATTTATTATCTAATTGGGTAAAAAATAGTCAGGAGAAACCGGTGAGACAAATTCGGTTTCCAGCTTTGAGTCTAACTGCATCAGGCGGACATTCAAAGATAGTATTGATAAAAGAAGTGGGTAAATATGAGGTAGTAGGAGAAACGCTGGACGATGCGGCGGGAGAGGCATTGGATAAGGCGGCTAAACTAATGGGGTTAGGGTACCCGGGCGGAGCGGTAATTGAGCGACTAGCTGAGGGTGGAGACGAAAACTGGATGGAACTCCCCCGACCTTTGGCGAGGCAGAAAAATTTTGATTATAGTTTTTCGGGGCTAAAAACGGCGTTTTATTATCAAATCAGAGATTGGCCAAAAGAAAAAATCAGTGATAATCTGGCCAATTTATCAGCTTCTTTTCAAAAGGCGGTGTTTGATACATTATTAATGAAATTTGATAGGGCGATTGATTTTTGTGAACCAAAAACCTTATTGGCTTCGGGTGGAGTGTTGGCAAACGAGAATTTAAGAAAAAGGCTGAGAGGATTGGCCAGATTAAAGAATTTGACAATCTATATGCCACCAAAAAAAGAATTAAACACGGATAATGCGGCTATGATCGGGGTGGCTGGATATTTCAAGGCCTTGCGGGGTGAATTTGTGGCTGATATTAAGGCTTTGGACAGAGATGCCCGGGCGGAGTTGTAGACTAAATTCCACGACGGTAGACGGCAGCCCAAGGGACATAGTTGCTTTGGAAAGTTTTCTGGTGCAAGACTTCCTGGCCGCGGGTGACTTTCCAATCGAAAGCGACATTGAGCCCGGGAACGGCTGTTTCCTCCTGGATGAGCTTGCCCGGTTCCAAGGTAGGATCGTCAATGTAACGGGTGGGAGGGGGCGGAGCATGACCCCATTTACGATAGTTGTTGATTTCTACCTGACGACCATCTGAGGTGCCATAAATTTCGTAGGTTAGACGTTTATTGACTGAGTCGTAAGTGTTTTGGACCAAAAGATGATGGTTGGTATCATTGACAAAGGCGAGATCCGGGCTGGGAATAAAAACGGTGGCATCATACCCGGGGGGAGAATCTTCTTCGTAGTAACTAACCCGAAAGGCGTGAGGGCGGCGCTGGGTAATGTTGACCCCGGCATTGAGCATAGCCCGAAAAAGGGTGGTAGAAACCTGGCAAATACCGCCGCCGACATCCAATTCAGTCCTGCCCTGACGGATAATATAGGCTTCCTTGTAACCGGCTTCACGGGTAACTTCGCCCAGATGCTTGAGAAAGGAAAAAGTTTCTCCCGGCGGCACGAGAACACGATTGACAATAGAGGCGCCTTTTTCGATGTTGAAATTTCTGACGGTGCTGGAGTGCTTGAAAGTCGAGACTCCCCTGCCCAATAGTTCTTTGATACCCAGATTATTAGCATCTTGAGTATTTATAGAAGGAGGGGTGGTTTGGGTAGGAATATCAAGAGTAAGCGAACTGTCCGGGGAAGACAAAAGAGCGTTCAGATTATTGATGATTAGGGCTGGCAACTCTTCTTTTTTGACTGAATGGCCATCGGCAGCGGGGCGGAATTCAGTGACCCGACCTTCTTCAAACTTAAAGATGGCATCGACAGGATCTTTTTGGAGGCTTTGAGAAATATTGTCGACATAATCGTTAACTTTGTCCTGGTGGTAATTACCCTCAAAATTGAGCCAGGAAATCAGGGTAAGATCGTCAATGACAATATCGGGCAACTCCGGGGTTGGAGCCCGGAGAGAGAGTGATTTGTTGAGAAGATTGGCAGCTTTGGCTTTGGTGCTGTCAATTTGATCCGGAGTAGGAGTCGACCCGATGATAGCGACCGGGATGTCGATGGAGTTTTGGTGCTGCCAGTTAATCAGGTGGTTCTCAAAAGAAAGAAGGAGGGCGTCAGTGTCCACCCGGCGACCGAGTTCGCCTATTTTGGCAGTAATAGTTTTGGACTTTGGATCAATATGTAATTCGGTGGGTACAAAGGGTTTATCGATTTGGGCTGAAATACTGCTGATTTCGTTTTCCATTAAATCCGGATCAAAAATAAAAACGACAGGGAAAGAGTAGTTACTAAAAAAGCTTTTGATAACGGGTTCCAGGCCGTAATTTAAATTACGGCGCAAAAGATTGTCGGCCAGAACCTGCTTGTCGATAGAGGCAGAAATTGATGAAAGATTAATTGAAAACTCCTGGTTTTCGAAAGAGAGACTTATTTTTGGAGGGAGAGGAAAATCGATATCCAGTCGGTCAATTATCTGCTGGTGAGTAAGGTTAGAGTAATTCCGGTCAAGAACGTAAGTGTTGGGAAGGGTTTTGTCGGCACTGTAGACAATAGTGGACAAAAGCAGAACTAGCGGCAGGAGAACAACCAGAACTATGCTGGCGATAAAGAGTGGTTTTTTGATTGGTTTCATAATCGTTGATCCATGGCCTGATTGGCTAAATTGTCGGCAATTTTGTTGGACTCTCTTCGGATATTATTAAAGTGACATTTGGCATCAACTTGGTTAATCAAATCCCTGACGGTCTGGTGAAGATGAATAAGATTGGAAGATTTTACTTTGTATAAACCTTGGACCTGACGAATCAGGAGTTGAGAATCTGAATAAAAATTGACTAAGGTGGGATTTAGTTTGTCCTGATTATCCCTGACCCAATTTAGGGCGGCGATCAATCCTAAATATTCGGCTTCGTTATTGGTTTTGATTCCCAAAAATTTTGCCGCCTGATAAACAAGTTGGCCGGATTGGTCATAAATGGCCATACCATAGCCGGAAATACCGGGATTACCCCGGGAACCACCATCGGTGTAGACGTTCAGATTCATACTTAATGATAACTGAATAATGGGTGTTTTTGAATAAAAGATTACTCCAAGAATGAGAGTAAGACCATAAAACCAACACCCAAACTCAAGAGTAAGAGCTGAAAAACGGACGAACGGGTGCGGTTGGACTGACGATGGAGTTCGGGAATCAGGTCTGAAGCGGCCAGATAGATAAAACCACCGGCGGTGACCGGAAGAAGATAAAGAGAAAAATTGTTGATTTTGGTGCCCAGAAGAAAGGTAAAAAGTACCCCTAAAAGACTGAAAAGGGCGGAAGCAAAATTGAACTTGACGGTTTTCTTCAGACTTAAACCACTATGGATGAGGATGCTGAAATCCCCTATTTCCTGCGGAAGTTCGTGAAAGGCAACCGCCAGCGAGGTGCTGATACCCAGGGCCGGACTAACCAAAAAGCTAGCGGCAATAAGCATGCCATCGATTAAATTGTGAACGGAATCCCCAATTAAATTTAGAGCAATAATGGGGCCGTGCTGGTCTTCCTGGCAGTCAGGATCATGACAGTGACGCCAGCGGAGGAATTTTTCGATGATAAAAAAGATAAGCATGCCCGCAATAGTGAGCAAAGAAACCAAAAGGGCTGGTTCGATTTGTTCAAAAGATTCAGGTAAAAGATGAATCAGAGCATCCCCCAACAGACTGCCGACAGCGAAGGCAACCAGGTAAATAGTAGTTTTTTTGATTAGAGAGGTTCTGGTAAAAAATAAAAACAGGGTAAAAAGAGAGATAGAGCTGATGATTAGTGCGGAAACAAGGGACATTAACAGAGGTGACATAAGTTTTAGTTTAACAAATTAATAACAGACAATCTATCGGTACTAATTTTGATATGATATTAGTGTGAACCAAGATGAAATCCAGTCACCGTTACCTTCGAGAGAAGTTGCGCCGGCGCCTGAGGAAGCAAGGGCTGAAGTGGTGGTAGCGCCGACTGAAAGAGTGGGAAACATTGATAATCCGAGTAATGGCGGAACGAGTGAATCTGAAGGGGTGACGGAAGAAAAGAAAAAAGTGAGTAAAGGAGTAATTTGGGGCGGAATTGGAGTACTGGTTGTCTTGCTGGGTTTTGTTGGATATAAGTTTCTGCTGCCAATGTTTCTGACTGAAGAAGAGGAAAAGATCAGATTGGTTTATTGGGGCTTGTGGGAAGAAGAGTCGGTGATACAGGGAGCTATCGACGACTATACGGCCATACACCCAAACATAGAAATTGCTTATATAAAACATGAACAAACAGATTACAGAAGCAGATTAAAAAGCAGATTAACGAGGGACCCGGATGAGGTGGAAGTGCCGGATATTTTTAGAATTCACAATACCTGGGTTCCCGGTTTTAATGAAGATTTGGCAGCGGTGCCGATAACAACGGCCAATGCATTAGAGCTGGAGACTGATTTTTTTGATGTTTATAAAGAAGACTTACTGGTGGGAGGCAGTTATAAGGCGGTTCCGATCATGTATGATGGCTTGTCCCTATTCTACAACAAGGAACTGATTGAATCAGCACAGGTGAAATTACCCCGAACCTGGTGGGGACTGGAAGCGGCGGCTAACAGACTGACGGTAAGAGATGAAGAAGGAAAGATTAAAGTGTCGGGGGTAGCGATGGGGTCGGCGGAAAATGTGGACCATTGGAGCGATATTGTGGGATTGATGGCAAAACAAAATGGGGTGGACTTGACAAAAAATGATGAAATTAATAACAACAAATTGGCTGACGTGCTGACTTATTACACATTATTTCAGACTAAGCATCGGGTGTGGGACGAGACCTTGCCATCATCGACAGATTTTTTTGCTAACGGAAAATTGGCGTTTTATTTTGGACCGTCATGGAGGGTATTTAATTTTGGAGATAAAAATCCGAATTTAAAATACGAAATAATGACCGTTCCCCAGTTGCCAACACTGAAAGATGCTCTGATGGACCAAATAGAAAGCAGTGATTCTCCGGATAATATTACAAACATTCATTGGGCGTCATATTGGGTAGAAGGAGTGAGCGCTCGCAGCCGATATCAGAAAGAAGCCTGGAATTTTATGGAGTTTTTGGCCAGCAAAGAAACTCTGGAAAAAATGTATAAGGCAGCTTCCGACATCAGAGCGTTTGGAGAAATTTATCCCCGGATCAGTATGGCAAATAGCATTGCCACCAACCCAAAGGTAAAGCCATTTATAACCGGAGCCAATGACGCTACTTCCTGGTACCTTTGCTCCCGAACCCATGAGGGCGACGGGGTCAATGAAGAAATGATGGCCTATTTTAAAGATGCAATTAACAAAATTACCAAAAATAACCAACTGCCGCAAAATGTGGTGGACGATTTGAGAAGCGGAATTAATCAGCTAGTCTTAAAATATCAAATAAAGAAGAAATGATTCTAGTAAATTTTAAGGTATATGAGGAAAGTTTTGGTGACGGAGCCATGAAACTGGCTAAAATATGTCGGAAGGTGGCGGAAAAAAGTGGGGTCATGATATTACCGGTAGTAACACCTTTTGATGCGGACAGAATAAAAAAAGAAGCGGGAACAGAAGTTTTGATTCAAACGGTGGAAGGAAGTAGAAAAGGGGCTTTTACCGGATCAATTTCGACAGTTCAAGCTCAAGCCTTGGGAGTGTGGGGAAGTTTGTTGAACCACTCGGAAAGAAGAATGCCACCGGGGACAATAAGGTCGATACTGAAAAGCTGGCCGAAAAATTTTGTATCAGTGGTGTGTCTGCAAACTTTGGGACAATGTGAAGGCTGGGCAAAAAATATTAAGCCTGATTATATCGCTTATGAACCCAGAGAGCTTATCGGTAGCAAAACCAAATCGGTGGCGACGGAAAAGGCGGAAGTAATAAAGAAGATAGTCAAAAAATATTCTAAAATTCCGGTCCTGGTGGGGGCGGGAATCCATTCGGTAGAAGATGTGAGAATATCTTTGGACTGTGGGGCTAAAGGTATCCTGGTAGCTTCAGATGTGGTAAAGGCAAAGAATCCGGAGAAAGAGCTGACTGAACTGGCTTCGGGGTTTGATGTTATAATTGGTGACAATTAAATGGCATCTATAGATAATTTATTAGTATCCCTTTTTGTAGATGAAGTAGTCGGAGGGTTTATTGTTACAGTCCCGCCGGGACATGTGGGGTGCATATATTCTGTTTTCCGGGGAGTTTTAAAAAATGTCTGGCACCCGGGAATGCACTTTAAAATTCCATTGATCCATAGGGTTAAACTATTTAATGCCCAACTGATTGAATATACCGTCGCCAAGGATGTGGTACTAAAAGAGAACAAAGAAATGATGGGAGATGAAATCATCAATGCGGTTACGGCCGACAATAAGTTTGTGGCGGTGGAAGCAACCGTGCTGATAAAATTAGATACAGAAAGATTGCCCGAAATTTGGCAGAATATTGGTGAGAATTTCGTATCCAAAGTGGTCAGGCCAGTGACGCGAAGCAGAATCAGAAAAGTATTGACTAATCATTCATTGTCTCAGGCGTTATCAACCAACAGGAGTATGATTGAGGATGAGATAAGATCAGAGTTGAAAGAATCGCTGGAAGGGCACGGTCTTCAGGTAGATAATTTTTATCTGAGCTCTTTGACGCCGATTGAGGGAATTTTGATTGAAGAAGAAGCCAGTGTCAGCGACAACAATGGACAAACATCCAAAACGCCCGATGATATTCGAAATAATCGGCTAATTTCGGGTAATATGACGCGCCGAGATAACTAACCGGCCAGAGTGAAGACCCAGATATTTGATACGTGGGGATGTAAACAGGCAGCGGCCGATTTAATGGTACTACCGGTAGTGTAAACATCATCAAAAAGAATTATATTCTGGGGGCGGATTGAATTACCTGGACTTAACGAGAAAGAGTGAGGATTGGTCGAACGAGTAGAACGATTGAGCTGTGCCTGGGGTGAGGTATTGTCCTTTTTTTGGATTAAATCGGTTAGAACGGGAATTTTGGTAAATAATAATAACTGCCGAGCAAGAGCTTCCGATTGATTAAATCCGCGCCAGTTTTGGCGACGAGGGTGGAGAGGGATGGGGACAATTTTGAATTTATGGTCCGACCAATAGGAGAGAAGATGAGGGAAGGAGGCGTGGAGGTGGTAGTTAATTAAACAGGCCAAGTCAGGCAATAAATCAGTAACATAGTTATATTTCAGATCGTGAATAATAGATTGAACGGCATCCTTGTAGGGAAAGAGGGAGAGGCGGCCCTCAAAGACGGAATCGGGAGTGTCGATGATACTGTTGGGATTTAAAGACGGGTAACATCCGGGGCAGATGTAGTGTCCGAATTGGCCGCAGATATAACACTTTTTGGGGAAGATCAAGTCAAGGATGAGTGACATTGATTAATTGTGGGCTAAATTAGATGAGAATCAATAGAATGAAAGAGTGGTAATTTTGGGATAATTTTGATATAATGAAGGTATGGAGATGTATTGCATCGACGGAGTTGTACTTTGAAAAACTGCAAGCCGACTTTGACTTTAGAGTCGTTAAACAAATGTCAAAATAAAAATGCCAAAAAATCTTTTGGTGTTGATCTAGCCAAGGTGGCTGAGAATATTAATTTATTCTCTTCGACCAGGGCTCCTGTTCTGGCTTTTGCCTGAGTGGGAATCGACCATCGCTTGCTCCCCTATTCTGGAGAGGTGTAAGACGGTGTCAATTAAACCAGAATGCTGTACTTAAAATCTCGATTTTTTAAGTAAATAAGCGGAGGGTAATGCCTCCGACAATCGACATTCCAATACTTTTGATTTGCTTTAGTTGTTGGAAATGAAGGATAAAGTAAATTAAGCTTGTAGTAAGTTTTTTAGAGTCGATATTCGGACCCTGGGTCATTCCCGGGCATCTCCGCAAGAATCGGTTCCTTTTTCTTCTGGCCCTGCCAGCAGTGAAGACAAAGCTGGGTTTGGGGTAAACCAATGGCCTGGACCATAGAGGGGACGCTTTGATAGACAAGTGAAGTAACGCCTAATTCCTGACGAAGATATTCATTCATTTTCCGATACGATAATGATGAAGGGTCTAAAAAGGGTTCCAGACTGGAGGGAGGATTTTTAAAAGTTTTATCGATGGCCCGGCGGGCGGCTAATTCCGAAATCTTTCGGGTTGAAAGCAGGTAGGGACAGGGAAACATGAGAGGAGGACAGGCAATACGAACGTGAATTTCCCTGGCACCGCAATCCCAAAGTTTTTTGATGGCCTGATTTTTGAGTTGAGTACCACGGACAATGGAATCATCACAAATAACAATTTTTTGGCCTTTGATAATTTGGGGGACCGGAATAAGTTTCATCTGGGCGACCTGGTCGCGGGTGTTCTGCGAAGGCGGGGTGTAGCTGCGGCCATAACCCGGAGTGTATTTGACCAGAGCTCGGCGATACGGGATACCAGACTGAATGGTATAGCCGATAGCATGGGCAATACCGGAATCGGGAACGCCGGTAACGAAGTCGGCTGAAACGGTATCGTGTTTGGCCAAATTGATACCGGAGCGCTCACGAACAGCTTCGACGGATATACCTTCGTAAGAAGAGGCCGGATAACCAGTATAGATCCAAAGAAATGAACAAACTTTTTTGGACTTATGTCCGGGATATTGGGATTGGAGCAGACCGTTTGGGGCAAGAAGAACAATTTGACCGGGAGATAATTCAGAGTGAACGCGATAGCCCAGGTTTGGGAAAGCACAAGTTTCCGAAGATACGGCCAGACTGGAGCCTTTTTGACCGACAACCAGGGTGCTTCGACCCATGGGATCACGGGCGGCGTAAATGCCTTTTTTGGTTAAAACCAGAAGACAAAGAGAGCCCTTTGTCTGAGAAAATAAATGACGAATGCCCTCGACAACGTTTTCTTTTTGGGCGATTATTTTGCCAACGACTTCGGTGGGGTTAATTTGGCCGCCGCTTAATTCAGAAAAGCTGCCGCCCTGTTTCATAATTTGCCGAACCAATTGATTTTTGTTGACCAGCAGGCCGGAAGTGACCAGAGCAAAAGTACCAAAAGAGGAAGAAATAATTATGGGCTGAGGTTCGTTGTCGGAGATAACGCCAATGCCCATGCTACCTTTCATTTTTTTAATTTCATCGCCAAAACGGGACTTGAATTGAGAAGTAGAAATATTGTGAATACTCCGATAGATACGATGATTTAGAACAGCTAAACCGGCTTTTTGGGTACCAAGATGGGACTGGTAATCGGTACCGTAGAAGAGAATTTGAGGACAGTCAATGGAGGAGGTGACACCAAACAAGCCACTCATGTATTCATGTTAGCATTCTTTTTGAATTCCTTAGCTTTAAGTTTTTGCCTTTTTTCGAATTTTTTGAGTTTGCGGCCAACGCCAAGTTCGACTTTGAACCATTTACCACGGGTAAAAATGGCGATAGGGATGATCATGTATTTTTGGTGACGATAGGAGATGAGTTTGGCGATTTGTTTTTGGGAGAGAAGGAGGGAGCGAGTGCGGGTGGTGTCAATGGGTTGGCCCTGGGAATATTTGTAGACGGGGATGTGAAGGTTGAAAATTACCGGTTGGCCGTTTTGAATCTCAACCTTGGAATTAGCAAATTGAGGGGTTTGGGTGCGCAAAGATTTGGCGTCGGACCCGGTTAGCACCAGTCCGGCTTCGATCTTGTCGACAAATTGATAGTCTCGAGACTCCCGATTAAAATGCCTCATTTTTGAATTATACCCCAAGTTTACAGTGGAATTTTGTAGATTTTTTGGTCGTTGGCCAAAAGGAAAATAGTGTTGAGTGGTTCGTTGATGGCGACATCCAAAACTTGATGATCACCCAAGTTATATTTAGCCTTTGATTGGCCATTTTTGTCAAAGACGTAGATCAGGTTGCGGTTATCGACAAAAGCTAAGATACCGGATTCGAGGGTGGTGGCAAGACTGGAAACTTGGGTAAATGAGGCTTGAGGAGGAGAGAAATTGACCCGGGATCCCCTATCGAAAGGTTGGATCTGGCCCGATTCAGAAACGATCCAGATTTTGCCATTAATGGCCATGGATGAGGCGGTGCCAGAAATTTTTTGATTGGGGCTGAGCCAGGCTTGGGCAGACCCGAAACCGGATGAATTGGGAGTAAATTTCCAAATCGTGTTTTGGTTACTATCGAGCAGGTAGATGGCGCCGTTCCATGAGGCCATGGCGATGGGTTTAATATCGTTGTCGGAAACTTTGGCTTTTGGTTCCAGATTATTTTTGCTGACCAAAAATATGTCGTCATCGGAAGAAGCGTATATTTTGCCGTTTATTTCGGTAAGGAGATGGACCTGTTTAAGTTTATCGGCCAGGGAAATATTGGCGGTATTTCTTTGGCTAGCACCAACGGAGTCAATCCGGCCGGATTGTTGGTCAAGCAAATAAAGTGTCGGACCGGCAGAAATCAGACGGGAGTAGTGAGGGTTATCATGAATAAAGGAAGTGTCGTAATAGAATTCAGGTTCAAAATTATCGGCGGAACCGGTTTGCGAGAGTAGGCTTTGGATACGTTGTTGATACTTCTCCAAATCCTTCGAGTGGAGGGAAAGAGCGGCTATTTGGCTGTAGATATCCTGAGACTGGCGGGCCAACTCGAGGGCTGAATCAAGATTTAAGTTTTTTACCTGATCGGCGTTATCGAGTTTTTGGTCGAGCTGAGTTTTGAGTTCCTGGTAACGAGCTTGGATTTTGTCAGACTGATTTTTGCGATAACCAAAAAGGGCACTGGCTGATAAGGCCATCAGTAAAATAAGAGCGACAATGAAATTCAGTTTCTTGCGGCGGGTAACTTGGCTAATGTCGTGATTAGAAATGAATATGGATTTTTTGGGGGGCTGAGGGTCCTGGCGGAGAGCGGATGGAGGGGGTAAATCAGGAATAAAGTCAGAGTCAATCTCGCGGGTGTGGACTTGGACTAAAACAGCAGCCAGGTTGTCTTGGTTGTTGACGGAATAGAGCCGAGATAAAAGGCTTTCTTCAATATCCTGAACACTAGGGCCAGGGATGACGGATTTTAAATATTGAAGAGGAATATTGTCCAAAAAAGCTGAGGTGGCTAACATGAATTTGTCTCCATCAGATATCGGCCCGGAGATAGTATTGATCTGGCCATCCTGACCAGTTAATAAAACCCCGAGCTTATCGGCACGGTTGAATATGGCCAGAGTAGAATTGACAGCGGCCAGATGAAGACGCGACTGATGAGCTACAGCTATGATCAGATTAATTTGGAGATGGTGGTAAAGGGGGTTTTGGATAATGTCTTCTAAAATATTTTTCAGATGGACAGAAGGCGGATTTTCCAGAGAGGAAAAATAAGCCTGACTAATTTCGGTAATGAGATCGTGGCCGATAATGTTGATTTCTTTTTGAGTATCGGCGGAGGCAAGACTAATTAAAGCAAAAAGATGGCCCCGTTGAGAGACAATTTGCGGATCGTCAGGTTCGTTTTCCCAATATTGGGACCAACTGTGCTGGTTGGAGCTGCCAATAAAGGAGCGGCAGGTATAATGCATCTAGTATAAATATACTACAAAACCGTCAAGGTTAAGATTACCAATAAAATGGAGAATATAAGATGAGCATAGGAAAAAACAATGAGAGCAAAATTAAACTTATCAACAATATAACGAGACATAGAAGTTGTCTGTTTGACAATTACCAGGGAAAATACTAAATAAAGAATGGACCCGATAACGGAAAGAATTTTTTGGGACAGGGTGATAAAGTCGCTTATTTGATTCATTTCAGTCTCCCCTCCAGAGCTTCCTGTTCTTCTTCTCCCCGCATTTGCTGGAGAACCTTGAGGACGAGGTTGGGGTTGGGAATCCTTTCAACTTTGATAACGGGAATTTCGGCGGCTGTTTGAATCAGAACGGTGCCGTAATTAAACAGAGTCTGGGAAACGCCGCCAACAACTGAAGTAACGTCCTGAATCATGGAGATTTTGGCTTCGGAAATTTTTTTGTCGATTAAATTATAAAAATCGATATCGATGACTCTTTCTTCGGTAATGATGAAAACATTAAAATACCATGATAAAAATTGTTCAAAAGCAATGGCAAAGGTCAGGAGGTACCAAAATATCACCAGGGTGGTATTCAGGCGGGGGGGAATCAGGGCAAAAAATGGCGGTAATGAGGTAACGAAGGGGATAAAAATCATGAGCAGAGCAATAATAATCCAGGAAAGATTGGTGAACCAATGTCGACGCAAAACAAGAATGATTTCCTCATCATCATCACGACTGTCAAAGGTAAATACTTTGGGCCGGGCCAAAAAAGATGAAAGTGGGGATTTGGTCTGGTTTTTGAGAAGTTGATAAACTTTTTGGCGGTGTTTCTGATCGCGAGAAAGAGAGGGGTTGGCAGCTTTAGTTTCCGGTTTGGGGGGTGGTGAATTATTTACCGGATCATCGGGAGCAATAGAATCCAAATCTTTTGACCTAGCCATGGCTTATTGTAACATCAAGGGTTACTTCTTTTCTATGTTAAAGAGTCCTGATTTAATGGCGATGGCACCGGGAGCACGGAGAACGAATATTTCTTTGAAGTCTTCGCCAGTAAAGGTAAAGTCGCCTTTGTCGGTAGAAACCCGGACGTTGGTGGTGTAGCCACCAGTAGAATAGTCAACTGAGACAGAATTGACTTTGGAAATTGGCCCGCCAAAGTTAGCGGCTCGATTACGAACTTCTTCTTTGGACCAGGCGTCCGGATCGTTACCACCAAAGCAGCCACCGGAATCAATTTGGGAAAGATGGCCGATGGTGCCTTTGTCTTTGGAGTAAACCAAAACCGAGTTGACAATATCGGCAAACTCATCGTTGGTTAACCAGGGATGAGAACGACCACAAGCCTGGTTGCTACGAGTCCTGTACCAGCCTTTGTAATACCAGGGTGAACCGGCGGCCCTTTCGAAGGAATCGTTGGGCCAGCAGGACTGGGAACTACAGCTGGTATCCCAAATTTGAGGAGTGGAGTGACCTAGTGAGGTGTAACTATAAATGGCCCCGCCAGCAGTAGAGGCGTACATGGTAGAAAAGACATCGTTGGTTTTGTTGCTGACAGTTACAATGCCTCGGGTGGCTTCAACGGCTTGTTTCCAAACACCGGGGTTTTGAAATTTTGACGTTTTGTAAACCTGACAGGCCTCAGTAATACAAATGCTACCAGTAGAATTGCGATTAGATAAACGCCAATTAGTAGAGGCCAGGGCGTAGGTGCGGGCGGCAATAGCCTGGGCCTTGAGAGCTTCCATGCCACCATTGTCTCCCCAGGAACTGGGCATTTCGGCAATACCCAGCAGATAATTATCTTCAAACGGGAGCGAGCCGATGCTGGTACTGATGGAGCCAGGACTGTCTATTTTTTCAAGACGGATATCACCGTAATAAGCTTTGAGGATGGTTTCATAATTTTGTCCGGCTTTGGCACGGCCATAGGCTCCGTACTGGCTCATGCCTTTACGATGAGGGGCGCCGAAAGAAAAAGCGGCGAAAGCAGGGCTAAAACCGGGATTGAAATCTGACCGGGAAGCCGGATCATCAGAAGAAGAGACATCGCCAACGGAAGTATTGAACATGGCGGTTTTGGCGGCAATAAGATCCTGCTGTTTTTTGCTAAGTTCAGCTTTGTAATCTTCGGCTTTTTTGATTTCGGTAGAAAGGAAGCCAAATCGATCTTCCAGGGTTTTTTTGAGGGCGGCCAGTTTTACTTTTTCGCTTTCCAGAGCGGTCTTGTTTTGTTGAAGAGAGGTAATATCGGCCACAAATTGAGAAATGGTGCTTTTGTCCTGAGAAATAACCGATTGGAACCAGGTGTATTGACGGAGCAAACTGGAGCTTTCGGAACTGGAAAAAAAGATTAATAATGGGCTAAATTTTTGGGAGTTTATGTAATAACGGCGGACGCGCTGGGACAAAAGGACTTTCTGGACTTCCAGATTGGATTCTTTGTCGACGAGCCGGCCGCTTAGGTCTGAAATCTGCTTTTCGGTTTTGGATATTTGGCTTTTGGCTTGAGTAATCTTGGTTTGAAGGGAGGAGGATTCGGTCTTGAGAGGAGCAATGGCCTTTTCCAGATCCTCGATTTGCTTGCTAACTTGGGCAATTTCCTCGTCAATACTGGCAGCGGTGGCAAAGTTATGGAAAAAAAACAAGACCAAACCAAAAACAATTAAAGATAAAATAACTGGAATTTTTAGCTTCACTATTTAATTTTAGCATTTGATATACTTTGTTAAAATGAAGCGGATGTTCGTATTATTTTTGGTTCCTGTTTTACTTTTTACTTTCACCAACAATATTATGGCGGCCTGTACGGATAGTTCAATGTTATACAACGAGCATTCTACCACTTGTAATAGTTTGTATGACTGCAATGATCACTTATCCAGTTTGGATATTAGAGCAAGCCAGGTAAACGATTATTTAGATTATTGTGAAGGTACTTATGGGGGTAATGCCTGTACAGAGATTGTTAATATCCCTGGAGGTCAAATATTTGTCAACTGCTACAATAAAATTAACCAACCGACACCAACAACTCCGCCTGCTCAAAGTTGTGGTTTTATGGGTGGAATTTGTTGCCAAGATGAACAAAACACTTTTTTCTGTAGGAGTGGCCAGGGTGGTCCCAAGGTGGAGGGAACTTCTTGCACCTGCAGTACTGTAGAACCAACTGTAGTTCCAACTTTTATAAATGCGACGCCAACACCAGATCCATATGTCGAAGGAACTCTGGGAACTAATACCATGGACATGTTTTGTGATTACGAAGGGAAGGATGGAATAAATACGGCTTTGGGATGCGTGCCAGTGGAGACAAGAGCTTTTACCATGTGGTTATTATCAATAATGTTTGGTGTGGGGGGAGGGATTGCTTTTCTTTTGATGGTTTTTGGTTTTGTGGTAATTATGACTTCGAATGGTGATCCCAAAAAAGTACAGGGGGGCAAAGAAACGGTGACATCAGCAATTACCGGGCTCTTGGTAATAATTTTTGCCGTGTTCTTATTAAGATTAATCGCTTATGATATTTTAAGAATTCCAGGAATATTAAAATGATAATTAAAATTGCCAGGGCACAAGCAGTTCAATTGCCAACTGATCCGCTGCAAAACAGGTTTTCCAACTTGGGTGATGTAGTAACGCAAGCACTACCTTATGTGTTTACTCTGGCGGGGATAGCTTTGCTTTTCGTGATAATTTGGGGCGGTATAACCCTGATGACATCGGGGGGGGACCCGGCAAAAACCAAGGAAGGATACGGTAAAATAATTTCGGGTATTATCGGATTTTTGATAATATTTGCCAGTTATTTTATCGCTCAACTGGTGCAGACAATGTTAGGAATGAGATTCTTGTGACAGAGGGTACTAAAAGAGAAGCGGAATAATTATTTACCAAGCCGACGGGCACGCTGCTGGTACCAATAAATAGCCTGTTCCAGCTTTTTGGGGGTAAAGTCGGGCCAGAGAATGTCAGTAAAGTAGAGTTCGGCATAAGACATCTGCCAGAGAAGGAAGTTGGACAGACGAAATTCTCCGCCGGGACGAATGATCAAATCAGGATCGGGCTGACCTTTGGTGTAAAGATATTTTGAAACCAATTCTTCGTTTATTTTTCGAGCCGGAATTTTATCCCTGATAATTTCTTTGATAGCATTGACAATTTCATCGCGGCCGCCATAGTTGAGAGCAACGTTAAATTTGACCCTTTCATGATCAAGAACTATATCCATAATATTTTTGATGGCATTTTTTACTTTAAAAGGAAATGCCTGGAAATTACCTAAAACAAAAAATTTGATGCCGGAACGTTGGTATTCATCTTTTTTAGTTTTGACAATTTCGATGAGTAAATCGAAAATGCCTTTGACCTCTGAGGCTGAGCGTTTTTTCCAATTCTCGGTAGAAAGAGCGTAGACAGTAATGTATTTGATCCCGATACGGCGACAATAATCGACAATGGCTTCAAGGTTGGCCGCACCGGCTCTGTGACCGTCTTTGGGGGTTAAGCCTCGAGCAGCTGCCCAGCGGCGATTACCGTCCATGATAATAGCAATGTGGGCGGGAAGATTTTTGGGGTCAATTTTTAGATGAGTAAGAAAAAGGTTTTTTTTAGCTTTTAAAGTTACGGGTGCATTGATCATATTGTTTGAGTCGAGTATTTTTTTTAAAATCATTCGCAAGAAAAACCCGCCAGTGAGCGGGTTTTAATAATCGGCAAACGTTTAAAGCGACATTGTTAGTACCAGAAAGACGACGGATGAAGAACTGTCCGATACAAGATCGGCTTAATTTCCTCAAAGGAGGTGATCCATCCGCACCTTCCAGTACGGATACCTTGTTACGACTTAACCCTCATCGCTGGATTCACCTTGGTCCTACAACAATGTAAGACTTCAGGTGCCCCCAACTTTGCTGATTTGACGGGCAGTGTGTGCAAGAGGCGAGAACGTATTCACCGCAATCTGCTGATTTGCGATTACTACCAATTCCGGGTTCATGCAGGCGAGTTTCAGCCTGCAATCCCAACTGAGGGAGGTTTTAGGGATTAGCTCCACCTTGCGGTATTGCAACCCGTTGTACCACCCATTGTAGGATGTGTGTAGCCCTGGATATAAGCATCATGATGACTTGACGTCGTCCCCTCCTTCCTCCCAACAAAATAATGCTGGGCAGTCTCCTGTGACACAGTAACACAGGATAGGGGTTGCGCTCGTTACCTCACTTAAGAGAACAACTCACGTCACGAGCTGACGACAGCCATGCAACAGCTGTGTACCACCCTCGAAGGCCGCTTCATCTCTGAAGCCTGCAGGTACATGTCAAACCCAGGTAAGGTTCATCGCTTCGTATCGAATTGAACCACATGCTCCACTGGTTGTGCGCCTCCCCGCCAATTCGTTTGAGTTTCGGCCTTGCGGCTATACTCCCCAGGCGGTCCGTTTAACGCGTTAGCTTGCATCCCCCAAAATAAATCGGAGAATTAACGGACATTGTTTACGGCTAGGACTACTCAGGTCTCTAATCTGATTGGCTACCCTAGCTTTCGTCTCTGAGTGTCAGTACGTACCTAGTTACCCGCCTTCGCGCTTGGTGTTCTTTCTAGTATCCACGGATTTTACCCCTACACTAGAAATTCCAGTAACTCCGATACGACTCAAGTTTCCCAGTATCCTGCCCCTGCCTCCGATTGAGTCGGAGTCTTTGAAACAAGACTTAGAAAACCACCTACAGACGCTTTACGCCCAGTAAAACCGGGTAACGCTTGCAACCTACGTATTACCGCGACTGCTGGCACGTAGTTAGTAGTTGCTTATTCGAAATAGCTTCATGCTAAAACAAAAGTGGTTTACAACCCGAAGGCCGTCATCCCACACGCGGCGTCGCTGCGTCAGACTTTCGTCCATTGCGCAAGATTCCTAACTGCTGCCACCCGTAGGTGTATGGGCCGTGTCTCAGTCCCATTGTGCCGGACTCTCCGCTAAGAGCCGGTAGCCGTCATAGCCTTGGTGAGCCATTACCTCACCAACAAGCTGGTAGCAAGTACGTTGCTCTCTAAGTGATTTGCATCTTTACCCCGGAGGGACTATGGGGAATTACCCTGCCTTTCGGCAGGCTATGCCCCGCTTAGAGGTACATCCGTACTCATTACTCACCCGTTCGCCGCTGAACCGGCAGCTTACACCCAATCGGTGTCCAATATGGACATAAACTGAGTGTAAACTACTAGTCCCGCTCGACTTGCATGTCTTAAGCACGCCGCCAGCGTTCACCCTGAGCCACGATCAAACTCTTAGTACAAAAATCCCGAACAGATTCGGGATAAAAGATTTTTTAGTTAAATCGTCTTTACCGGTACTAACGATATGGCTTTAAAACGCTTGCGATTGTCAAAGTACTTTTGGCTAACTTTTGGTTAGACAGTGAGTTATTATATTACACCTTGGGCTGATTTGCATCAGGCAAGTTAAAAACAAATTGTAAGATACTTTACTCGGATCTTTTCGGTGTAATTCACTTAATTATAGCAAATTTTGGCTGATAAATCAAGTTAGAGGCGGAGGAGATGAGCCTGAGGGAGAGATTTAAGACTATTTTCTTCGGATGAGGTGAAGATGGTTTGATAATCAGAGGACAACTGGCTAACTAGATGCTGATGGTCCGAGTCTAGTTCGGAAAATATGTCATCAAGAAGAAGCAGGGGTTTTTCCTGGTATATTTTTTGTAAGTAATTAATTTGAGCTAACCTGAGGGCGAGAACGGCTAAACGTTGCTGTCCCCGACTACCCCAACTGGACAAATTTTTGTCGGCGTAAGGGAAAGTTGAACTATCAAAAGAAAAATCATCCCGATGGCAGCCTGATTGGGTGAAACCGCGAATCAGATCGAGAGAATAGTTTGAGTCAAGTTTTTCCTGAGTCAGAATGGAGGGCTGGAAATTAATGGAAAAAGTGCGGATCTCAGGGTGAGAGTGGTTGGCGTAGAAAGTGTTGACGTGCCGGACGAATGAAATTCGATGGTGGTGAATAATGTAGTCGTTTTTGAGTAGTGACTGGTCCCAGTAAAAGAGTTCGCTTTTGGAGTTGGTGCCTAGCCTGATCTGGTCTAAAAGTTCGTTGCGGTGCTTGAGGGCTTTGTTGTATTGGCTGAAAGCTGAAGCATAGCGCCAATCTATGGCTGAAAAAGTGTCATCAAGATAGTCTCGGCGGCGGGAAGGTGAGCCAGTAACCAGGCGGATGTCTTCAGGCTGGAAAATAACGGTTTTGAGATTACCCAGATAAGCTTTGCGGGGTTTTTCGACTTTATCGATTAAGAATTTTCTTTTGACAGAACCGTTATTAAGCTTATCTTTGATGAGTTGCAACTCAAGTTCGGTTTCCCGGTTGTTTTTGAATATTTTTGACTTAACAATAGAGTATTCCTGCTGCCAGTTAATTAACCGGGGAAGGGTTGAGGAACGGAAGCTCTTGCCGGTTGACAGAAAGTGAATAGCTTCAAGCAAGTTACTTTTGCCGGTGCCATTTTTACCTAAAATTAAATTTATATTGGGGCTAAACTCAAAAAGGTTGTCGGAATAAGATCGAAAATTTTTGAGCAATAATTTATTAATATACATGGATTTGATGTTAGATTAGCTTAATGTTGAAAGATAACATAAATGACAACCGATAACCAAAAGGAGGTGTTGTTAATACTTGGCAAGTATGACAAAATAAGCAATTGCGACCAGACAAGAATAGTACTTTAATTAAAATGAATCTGATAAAAAAATTATATTGGTTTTTGAATAAAGAGGGCCTGTCGGGACTACAAAAAAAGCTTGATGATAAAAAGAAGAATCGGGTGTGGAAGGGGGTTTTGAAAATTAGCAACGACTTATTGGGATGGGAAAATATGCTTAATTTGTGGGTAAAAATTGATAATAAAGCCGTAAAAGACGGCTGGGCAGAAGCTTCGAAGACACTTTTGAATAAAGTGAAAATTGAAATTTCAAATAAGGGTGATTTAGAGATGATAAAGGAGCGGAAAGAGACAACTTTGATGATCGGGGTTAACCATGAAGCAGTTTTGGAACCTTTTATCTTGGCAGCAATTTTGGGGGAAAGAAAAACTTCTTTGATTTCACTTAAAGTGCTACAACTTTTGGGGAGGGGTTATAGACAATTTATCATGCCAGTAATGCCAAGAAGATACGCGGCAGATGAAAAACGATTTAACAGATGGGTAGTAAACAAAGTCCATCCCAGAGGAAGATTTTATGGAATTGAAGGGTTAAAGGCGGCAGAAATCGACGAGATGAATGAAAAGGCGTTTGCAAAAGCGATAAATAACTTAGAGAAAGGAACAGATGTGATATTGTTTGCGGCGGGAGGAAAGGTGGCCAAATCCTCATGGGGAAGGGCTCTGGGAGAGATAGTTTGTCGGATTGATAAAAGAAAGAGATCTAATATAAGGGTGGCTTTGTTTAATTTCAGTGGAATCAAGCAGAAAGAAGTGGCAAAAAGGTTTTGGAGAGCGGCTAGTGGTAAAAGTCTGGACAAGATGGAGGTAACGGTTGAAAGCAGGAGAGGATTTAGTGTTCAGGAGATAAAAGATACTTTGGGGGATAATTTTGACTCAAAGAACATCGTGAACTACCTAAAAGAATGGAGCTTGGAAGAATTTGGATATAACAAGGTAAAAGAAAAGAAAACGTGGAATTTGCCTCAGTTGGTATACCAGCCAGCTTATGCGCGAGTGATGACTTTGTTGACGTTTATCAGAATGAGAATGTAATAAGTCCAGCGGGCAGGAGTCGAACCTGCCTAAGACAGTTTTACAGACTGTTGCCTAACCGCTCGGCTACCGCTGGAATGCAGTCAAAATTATACCAAGAAAGGTATTAACAAAAAAGAGTTATAATATAGGTCTAATGATCAAGGAAACAGTTGCCAGACCGGTAATATCGCCGGGCCTGGTAAGAGATCTGGATCTGGCCTGTCCTCGAGTGATACCGATAAATAATCAGTTGCCTTTGGCTTTGAGCGGAAGTGAAGAGGTAGCCAAGGGGGCATTTTGCAGATGTTTTAGAACTGGTAGTTTTGCCGTAAAAATTCATGAGTATGAACCTAACGGGAATAGTCCAGAAGTTGATGTCGATAAAATTACCCGAAATGACAGAATGGAATATGAACAATTAAGAGACGGGCCATTGTCGCAGTTTGTGACCAGAACTCAGTTTGTAATCGGAAGGGTTGAGAGTACAAATCTGGCAGAAATTCAAATACAACCCTGGGTTGAAGGGAAAGTGGTGGGCGAAATAGGTGAAGAGGAGATTTGGTCGGACAAAAAATTACTGAAAGAGTTAAGGACTTTTGGAACGGGCTTGATGATTAATGCCATAAAATCAGGAAGGTGGGCTGATTACATGGGTTTTAGTGTAAAAAAAGAGTGTAGCTTGAGAACAAAATTTAAAGCAAGATCGCTATTGGCGGCCAGAAATTTAATTTGGGATGGAGAAAAATTACACCTGATAGATGTTACCAACCATACATGGAATAAGGCGGGAAAGCTAAATCAAGCCAAACGTAACTTGTTAACATTTGCGTGTCTGCTGAATGACCTGATAAGAATTGAGGGGAGATTAAAAGAATTGGATTGATTAGCAGCTATCGGTTATCATAAGTTATGAAGCAAATAAGATTTACCGAACTAGATGACAGGATTAAAGATGAAATTAAAAGTGCCAGACGGGCAGCAGAGGATGTGGTACCCAAAGGAAGAGACGTCAGGGTTGGGGCACTACTGGTAGCGGAGAATGGCAAAAAATATGTCGGAGCTAATATCGCCAGAGAAAGGTACAACAACAGTACCTGTGCGGAAAGGATGGCGCTAGACAGGGCCTTAAATGACGGAATTGTTAAAATTGAAAGGATAATTGTGATTGGACTAAATGAAGAGGAACTTTTTGAAGAAGTAGTGGCACCCTGCGGAGCTTGTCGACAGATGATATTTGAAGCGGTTGATAATTTGGGGCAGGAAGATACAGAGATGGTTTTGGTCAACTCAAAAATGGACAAAGTGGTGGTGACCAGTTTGAGAGAGTTATTGCCTTTGGCTTACAAAAGCTCCAGAAGAGTTTTGGCTCAATAACTATTCAATACCCCAAAGAATTGAGAGGTTGGCGGAAATATCCATCTCGCCACTGGAAATTTGAGTGTTACCGGCAGCGGAGGAATCCAAAGCTTTGAGTTCGGCCACATTTGACATATAGGGTATGGGGGTAATGTCAAAGGTGCTGTCCGAGATAGAAATCGGTTTGGTTAGCTTAACTTTTGACAGTTTAGCCAGTTCTTCGGCTTTTTGTTGAGCTTTGTTGAAAGCCAGCTCTCTAGCCTGAGAGAAGAGCTTTGATTTGTCTTCAATATCAAAATAAATACCGTGCATCTGGACATTGTCGATGGCAGATAATTCGTCGATAATTTTGCTGGCTTTTTCTGCCTTGGCGTCAATTTTTTTGATTTTAATTTCGAGGGATTGAGAAGCTCTTTGACCGATTACCCGACGGGAAGATCCAGAATAATCATATTCAGTGTGGATATTGAGGTTGTTAGTGGTAATGTCAGAATCAGAGATACCGTTGTTTTTGAGGATTGACATAGCAGAGGTAACTTTCTCATTAACTCTGGCCAGAGCGACCTGACTAGTAGAAGCAGTTTCCTGAAAACCAAGGTTGAGACGAACCATATCGGGCTTGGCTGATACTCGACCGTCACCAGTAACGGAGATGGTGTTGGAAACTTTGCCATTAGACTCGACCCCGCCGGTGTTTCTAATATAGATCGGCGTTCGAGAGACAAAGAGGGCCGAAAGAAAAATAGCTAGAGAAATGATTATAAACGGGACAAGTGGTTTGTTGTTTTCCATGAATTTAAGTGTACTACTGATAAAATAATTTATAAAGATGAAAATAATATCGTGGAATATTAACGGGATAAGGGCGGCTGCCAAAAAAGGATTAGGTGGATTTATGAAAAGTGAGAGGGCGGATATTTTTTGCTTCCAGGAAGTGAAGGCGATGGCAGAACAGGTGCCTGAGGGAGCCAGCTTACCCGATAATTATTACAGTTATTGGAATTCGGCGGAAAGGGCGGGTTATTCGGGAATAGCAACTTACACTAAAATTGAACCAAAGATGATTATAAATGGAATGGAAAATGAAGATTTTGATAAAGAAGGACGAGTATTGATAACAAAATTTAACGAGTTTACTTTACTTAATGTATATTTTCCTAACGGTAAGATGAGTAAGGCCAGACTGTTTTATAAGATGGATTTTTATGAGTATTTTTTGAAGTATATAAATAATCTAAGGAGCCAGGGAGAGAAAATAATCTTTCTGGGGGATGTGAATACAGCTCACCGAGAGATGGATCTGGCCAGGCCGAAGGAAAATGAACTAATATCGGGATTTCTGAAAGAGGAAAGAAGATGGATTGACAAGGTGGTTGAAAACGGATATGTGGACACTTTCCGGGCTTTACAACCAAATAAGGTTAAATATTCCTGGTGGAGCCAGAGGAGCAGGGCAAGGTTGCGAAACGTTGGCTGGAGAATTGATTATGTGTTCGTGGATGAGAGTTTAATGCCAAAAGTAAAAGAGGCATTTATCTTGGATGAAGTGATGGGTTCAGACCATAGTCCGGTGGGAATAGAAATTGAGTTTTAGGGCTGGATAAGGTAATGTTTTCGGCCCTGGGTGGAAAGCCAGCGGTTGTTGGCTTTATAATTTGGATCGTATTTCCCCAGTTGGTCATAGAAACTTTTGGAATGATTTTTGATGTCAAGATGAGTTAACTCATGAAGAAGAAGGTGAAGAAATTTATCGGCAGGGAAAAATATAATTTGCCAATTAAAATTTAAATTACCTTGTGATGAACAGGAAGCGAAGCGAGAACGTTGATTTTTGACTGAAACCCGGTTATAAGTAAAGCCATATTGGATTTTGAGTTGATTTAAATGGTACTTGATTAGAGAAAGGGATACTTTTTTGAATTCTTTTTCAAATAAATTTTTAACGTGGGATTGGGTTATTTGTTTGGTATACAGATAAATTTTGTGTTCTTTTTGATTGATAATGAGCGATTGTTTCGATGCTTTGGCGATAAGAAATTGATATTTTTCACCAATGATAGAGATATGCCTGAGGGAAGTTACGGGAGATATCTTGTGTATCTTTTGGCTATTTTTTATTATCCAGTTGCTATTTTGAGCAAGAAAGCGAGTGATTGTAAAACTAGGAGTAAGAAGAGGACAAGTGATTTCAAAAGAATTACGGGATTTCAGTTTGAGCCTAAGAGAGCGAATCGACTTTCTTTTCAAGGAATATTTATAAAGTTGGTCCCCTATTTTAATAGTGTCCATTTTGATTATTGTAAAGCATTGGTTATTATTATCTTATGAAAACGGTGATAGTGGGATCTGACCATCGGGGTTTTAAATTGAAAGAGCGGATAAAAGATGAGATAAGAACTTGGGGTTATGATGTAGTTGATCTGGGTAACCAAAAGTATGACAACGAGGACGATTATACGGATTTTGCAATAAAAGTGGGAGAAGCTGTAGTAATTGGTAGAAATGTGGGTATCCTGATTTGCGGTTCGGGAGTAGGAATGTGTGTGGCTGCCAATAAAGTAAAAGGAGTAAGGGCGGGCATGGGGATATCAGAAAAACAAGTCAGGTTGGCAAAAGAAGACGATGATATGAACGTTTTGTGCCTGAGCGCTGATTTTGTGGACGAAGACATAAACGTAGAGTTAGTTCGGGTATTTTTGGAAACGCAGTTTAGTTCGGAAGAAAGACATCTGAGAAGAGTTAATAAAATTAAAATTTATGAAAATACTTAGATCGGTGGAAGGAGTAAAAGAGGGTTTGAGGGTGGTTTTGAGAATTGACAGCGATTTGCCGGTAAGTGAGGGTATAATTTTGGATAACAGCAGGTTGAAAAAGTCGGTGGAAACGATCAGGTTGTTATTGCAGAAAAGGTGTCGGATTATTATTTTGGGGCATATGGGTAGACCGCAAAAAAGAGAGGCCGTATATTCCCTAAAGCCGGTTTATCTTGAGCTGATGAGCTTGTTAGAACCAGAGGGTGAAAATACGATTGATAGCGTATTTGTGGAGGAAATTGATAAAAAGATAATTGAAAAAGGGTTGGAGATAAATCAAATAGTGTTTTTGGAAAATATGAGATTTTGGAAGGAGGAGGAAGAGGGCGATTTTAGTTTTTTGGAACCGATAATTAAACTGGCACAAGCTTATGTAAATGATGCTTTTGCTGTAGCTCACCGAAAGAATGCCTCGACTATGCTGTGGCAAAAAATACCTGGATATTATGGTTTAAGTTTTGTAGCAGAGGCAGAAAAAATTCTGAAGGTTATTAAAGAACCCCGAAGACCGCTGACTGTGGTTTTGGGTGGAGCCAAGAAAGACAAGCTGGATTATCTGCCGGAATTAAGCAAGATTGCTGATCACGTATTGGTGGGGGGCAAATTGCCAAAAATTATAGAAGGTGATAAGGGTGAAGCCGTAGTAGCCGAGTTGAAAGATGATGGTTTGGATTTGAGTGATAATGATATAGAAAAATTTAAAGACATAATTAAGAAATCAAAGACTATCATCTGGGCTGGAGCAATGGGTTATTATGAGTTGGAGGACAATAGAAAAGGAACTGAGGAAATTGCCAGAGCAATTGCAGAAAGTGAAACTTATAAGGTAATTGCCGGTGGAGACACGGGGGCGTCAATCTTGAAATTGGGATTGTCGAACAAGATCGACCTGGTGGCCTCCGGAGGAGGGGTGATGCTGGAATTGCTAACAAAAGGCAGCCTACCGACTTTTGAATAAGCGTTATTTAGTTTAATATGTTGTTATGAAAAAAAATAAAAAGCAGACTCGGATCGCTATAAATGGTTTCGGACGAATCGGGACGGTGGCTTTGAGAGCGATTTTGATGGAAAAATATGATGTTGAGGTGGTGGCAATAAATACGACCGGAGAATACGGAATTGAAGACGTGGCTTTTCAATTTAAATATGATTCCGTTTATGGAAGAATCCCCCTTAAAGTTGAAGGTGTTGATCCGAAAAAAGCAGCCGAGATTGGAAGGTTGGTGGCAGGAGATATTGAAATTCCAATACTGGGAGAAATGAATCCTTTAAAAATTCCATGGAAAAGATACGGGGTGGACGTGGTTTTGGAGTGTACCGGAGCGTTTGTTGACAAGAAGGCAGAGGCACATATTAAGGCCGGAGCCAAAAAGGTGGTGATTTCGGCTCCGCCGAAGGATGCATCGATTCCAATATTTATATTAGGAGTAAACGAGAATGAATATAGAGAGGAGAAATTGGTGTCTAACGGGTCGTGCACCACCAATTGTGTGGCCGGAATAGTAAAACTAATTGATGAGAAAATTGGATTTCAAGAGGGGGTACTGACCACAATTCATGCTTATACAACTAATCAAAATATTGTAGATGGGGTAAGCAAGGATCCGCGAAGAGCCAGGGCGGCAGCGATCAATATCGTACCAACCTCTACAGGGGCGGCCGAGTCAGTGATTGCGGCTTATCCCGAGGCTAGAGGCAGATTTACGGGAACGGCCATAAGGGTGCCGGTAGTATGCGGGTCGTATTCCGATTTGACATTTAAGTTAGTGCGGAGGGTAACAGTGGAAGAAATTAATTCTCTATTCGAAGAAGCCAGCTTTTCAACACAGATGGTGGGCAAGCTGAAAGTGTCCTATGAACCTTTGGTATCGAGCGACATTATTGGAAACAATGCATCGTGTATTGTGGATGCACGAATGACAAAGGTGGTGTCGGATGATATGGTCTCAATTGGTGCGTGGTATGATAATGAATATGGTTACAGCTGCCGGTTGGTTGAAATGGCATGCCATGTAAATAAATAAAAAATGGATATAATTCCGACGATCCTGGACAAAGAGTTTGTCAGTGCAGAAACGAAAATTGACTTGATTAAAGATTTGGTTAAATGGGCACAAGTTGACGTAATTGACGGGATTTTTACACCAGGAAAATCGTTCGAACTGGAACTTTTGAGCCGATTGGCCGAAGAACAACAACTATTGTGGGATATTCACTTGATGGTAAAAGAGCCGGAAAAATGGATCGAAAAATGTGTTTATGTGGGAGCAGTGAGAGTTATTGGTCAGGTGGAAATGATGAGGAACAGAGGGAACTTTATTGGAAAGGTGAAAGATAGTGGAATGGAAGCGGGGTTAGCGTTTGATGTTGGAAGCGAAGTTAAGGATATACCAGATGAGATTGATGCGGTGTTATTGATGGCCAGAAAAGCGGGTTTTGGTGAAGCCGAAACAGAGGTAAACATTTTTGACAGAATAGAAAAGTTAAATAGAATCAGAAAAGAAAGAGGGTTGGAGTTTGTAATTGGCGTCGACGGAGGAGTAAGCGGTGAAAATATTGGCCGCTACAAGGAGGCGGGAGTAGATATAGTTTATGTGGGAGGGGCAATTTTTGGAGGAAATGTGGAAAAAAATTTTTTTAGTTTAAAATTAATGATATGAAGACAACTAAAAGAATTATGCGGGTGGCAATTTTGGGGGATGGAGCAGCTAATTCGAGTGATATTCACTATTTACAGGCAATGGAGACCGGAAGATTGTTGGCACGGGCCGGTTATATAGTCGTCAATGGAGGCGGGCCAGGAGTAATGCAAGCAGCCACCTTGGGGGCCAAAGAAGCGGAGGGAAGGGTGGAAGTGGTTGTCTTGGACCCTGCCAAGCAACCGGCTAATTATGAAGGAGTAAGTGAAGAAAATGTGACGGCGGCCGATGTAGTGATTACTACCGATTGTTATTCGGACAGATTAAATAAATTAATTGAAATAGCAGACGCTTTTTTAATTTTCAAGGGTGGGACAGGAACATTGTCAGAGGTGGGCATGACCTGGCAAATGGCAAAGTTTGAATACGGAGAGCATGAACCTTTGGTTTTTGTGGGTGAATGTTGGAAAAATATAGTGCCGACAATAGTTAAAGACTTGAATTTCGAAAAGATTGAAGAAGATGTGGTCAGGGTAGTGTTGACCCCGGAAGATGCTGTAGAAGCGCTAAAAGAAATGTCAAGTTACAGTAAGGAAGAAGTGGGTCTGGGCAAGAGTACCGGCTGAGAATTAAATTTGATTTCTACGGGAAAAGTTTGATTATCGACAACTTCGTTTTGAGTTAATGTTAAACGAACTATGTTGGTGTGAGAAGTTTCGTACGACCAACTTTGATCAAAGATAAAGTTACCGAAAGAGTAGTAAATTAGTTTACCGTTGTAGGTTTCAGGTTCCTGCCAAACGTGCGGATGGTGGCCATGAATGATATCAGCGCCAGCATCAATTAACTGATGAGCAAACTTAACCCGCCAGGTTTCGGGTTGAGGAAGGTATTCATTGCCCCAGTGGATAGATACAATTAGCCAATCTACTTGTGAATTATATTGTTCTACCTTGTCCAAAACTGATTTTTGATCAAAATCGGGATAGGTGACGAAATCGTAACCCAGCAATCCAAGAGTAATGCCGTTGGCGGAATGACGGGTAAATTCGCTTTGAGGTGAGTGAGAATAGACAAAGGGAACCTGAATTTGATTGAGGTAATTTTTCGTCTGGGTCAGGCCACTTTGGCCATAGTTGAGGATATGGTTATTAGAAAGATTAAAGAAAAATTTATTTTGCTGCAAGTACGGAAGAAAGCGAGTGTCGCCGCAAAAGGTGAAAGTGCCGGTTGGTCCGTGAGGACAATTATCAATAATTGGGCTTTCCAAATTAGCTAAATTAAAATCGTTTTGAATAAGCCAGCCGGTAGTCCCCTGAAAACTCCAGGAAAAGTCGTTTTTGGATCTAGCGGTGGAAGTAATGTGGCGACCTAAGCCCAAATCTCCGACTAAACCAATGGTAACCAAGGCGGGAGTGGGGGTGGCGATTGGGGTTGTCGGTTCGGGTTGGGATTGATTTGAAGAATTTGAGCCTGGCTGGAGAGATGAGGGGTGCGGGTAAAAACTAAGAAAGGCAAGATAAATGACGCAAATTAGGAGTAATAATAGAATAGTTTTCCAAAATGATTTCGACATGAGGAGTTACTTTATTATAAAATAGGTGCATGGCAAAAAGGATAGTGATAATATTGTTGGCGGCGGTGGTGTTGGGCGGGTGTAACTTGGTGCCCCAAAAATCGGGTATTGAGATCATGAGTTATCCAACAGCCAAAGTATACATTAACGGAAAAGAAGCGGGGATGACTCCCTATAAAAACACCTCTTTAACTCCCGGGAAATTAGAAGTAAGGTTGGTAGGGGCAGACAGGGAGTGGTCAAGGGCGGTTGAATTAAGAAACAATATCAATACAGTAATCGACTGGGAAATCGGTAAATCTGAAAAATCCAGTGGTGGATATATTTTGTTTTTGGAAAAGACAGGAGATACAAACAAAGCAGGGTTACTGATAAATGCAGTACCGAATAAGTGTGCTGTAGCAGTTGACGGAGAAATCAAGGGATACTCCCCTATTAAATTAGATGATGTGGGAGAAGGAGATCGACAAATAACAATATCGTATCCAGGATATAAGGGTGTTAATGTTTATGTAAAGGCCATAAAAGGGTATCAGTTAATTGTAGAAAGTAAGTTGGCCAGGGAAGAAGTTGCAGGCGAGTACGTGCCAGTAGACAGCGAAAAAATTGTGAGTGAGCTTGAGGCTGGTAGCGAAAAAGTGAAAATTAAAGAAACCGAGACGGGTTGGTTGAGAGTACGGAGCGCTGCTTCGAATAATGCCAGTGAAGTAGCAAGGGTTAATCCAGGAGAAGACTATGACCTGATTGAAGAAGAGGGAGAGTGGTATAAAATTTCTTTGAAAAACGGAACTGAAGGGTGGATCTCGGCTAAATACGCCGAGAAATTCTAAAAACAGACAGAAAAAACAATATGGCCAGACCAAGAAAAACGTAGAATTTCTGCTGACTATTGAGGAAGAGCGAGATAAGTCCTAGTGTAAGAGTAATTGACCAGTATAAGAGAGCAATTTGCCGACGGCTCCAGCCAATTTTTAATAGTTGATGATGAAGATGATTGGCGTCTGAGCGGAAAGGTGACTTACCTTGTTTGAGCCTTTTCAGGATAACCCAAAAAGCATCAAGCATAGGAATGCCAAGCAGCAGGACAAGGGTGGCAAGTTTGGCTCCGGACAGAATAGAGAGGACGGAAAGATAAAATCCAGCTAAACTTTTGCCGCTGTAACCGGGCATAATCGTTTGGGGAAAGAAGTTGAAAGGAAGGAAGCCCAAGTAGGAACCAGCAACAGCGCCGGCTAGAATAATGACTGGCCACTGAGTGATATCGGAGGAATAACGTAATCCTAAAATACCGATAAAGATGGCGGCAATAGAAACGAAACCAGGAAGCTGGCCTTCGACGCCAGCAGCCCAGCCGACAGTGTTCATACACCAGGTAATCCAGAAAATGGCCAACAGGGCAGGCAGGAGCCATAAATTCTGGGAAAAATGGATAATTCCACCAAAAGGATTGGAAACATAGGCAATTCCTATACCTGAGGCAACAACGATAACGGCAGCAGCAATGTTGGTTAATAAACGTAAATGAGGGCTAATGTCTCGCAAATCATCCCAAAAACCGATGAGCAAGGTAAGAAAGGAAGCCACGAGGATTGCCAAAAGATGTCGATCTACAGGTAACAAAATTAAAGAGGTAATTAATACACTGAAAAACACTGGGAGGCCGCCACCACGGGGTACTGGAGTTTGGGCGGTAGCATTCTGAGTTTTCTTTTGTTTGTGTTGAGGGTCTTCGATCCAATTGCGGGACACAAAAAAATTTCTGACCATCGGAGTCAGAACAAGGCTAATTAAGAATGAGATAGCTATGGCTAACAAAAACCAAGAGATCATTAAGCAACAAGAAAGATAATATTAACCAAAGCAACGGTGGAAAGAAAAGAAAATAAAAGAGAAAAAATGACAAGAAGTCGGGAAAAAAGAGTTTGAGTGCGAGAAATATAGGCAGCCAAGAGATTGTTGATGGTGGCAATGATTATGGAAAAAGTGGGAAGAAGGAAGAGCGTTGAGGCAGAAGTTAGTTGGGATTCACCCCAAGGTAAGGAAAAATAGAAAGGTACCTGGGAGGGGAGACTGCTAAATTTAAGAATCAGAAAACCGATACTAAAGATTATAAAAAAGATGTTCCAGCGAAAGACAACCTGGTTGGCTTTTTCCTGCCAAAACTTACCCAAATAAGATAAGTTAAGAGAAAGTGAGTGAATGATGTTGGCCATTAATGATCAACGCTTCTTAAAAATATAGGCTGAACCAATAAGGTTGTCGAGAGAATAATACTTGAGAATAAACTTATCAAGTTGAGGAAAGGGTCGATGGGGCATGACAAAATAAATGATATATTTGGGTGGGTGGGCTTTGAATGATTCAATGGTTGGTTCATGGCCTTTGAAATCAACAACATGATAGGCGACGGTATATTTCCCTGATGGTATTCGGTCGGAAAGAGCGTAAATATAGGGTTCATCACCCCAAACGTAAATCCGATCGTCGGGAAAAGTATGGTTCTTGATATATTGGGAAATTTGGTAATTTTGATTAACCTGAGGCCCAAAAAACTGTCGATAGTCCTGGATGCTTTTTTGGCCTAAAGCGTAAGAGTAAAAGTTTTTATAGTAAGTAAGGACGGGAAAATAGTAAAACTTATATTTTATTGTCAGAGTAACCAAAATAAAAATAGCAATTAAAGAAATTGATTTAATTGACCGTTGATGGTGAAGAAAAAGACTGGTGATTACCAGAACCAAAGGCGGAAGCACCTGAATAAGATAGTGGGGGTAAGGACGAGCAGGAAGAAGAGCGCCAAAAATGGTGGCCGACAGCCAAAGGAAAATAAATAGGAACTTCTTGTTTAGAGCGCGAAGAAAGTACAGGCCAAGGAGGACGATCCAAGAAAAAAGCATGACGATGAATCTGGTTATTAACCCACCTGAGGCGACGGAAGAAGTGTGGGTGCCAGTGCTCCAGGAAGACAAATAACCAAAGTTTTGGAGAAAGGCGGCGAAAAGAAAATCATCGCCCGCCTGGTGAATGAAATAGTATAAACTTAAGGCGATAACAGGTAAAGCAAAGCCAAGGGAAAGCAAAATAACTTTAATAAAGATAGGTTTAATTTTGGATTTTATCTTTTTTATAGAAAAATCCAATTCTTCGAGTTTAACCCAGAGGATTAAAAATAAAAGTTCGATAGCAACGGGGACTTTAATGGTAAACGCAACACCTAGGAGGAGTCCAGAAATCAGATAAGAAAGCTTTCTTCTGGGGGAGAGCAAAAGAATAATTGCCAGTATGGTCGGCAGTAACATAAAAACTTCGGCATTGGCAATAGTACCTTCGATAAGAGGAATGGAGGAAACTAGAGTAAAAATAAAGGTGGCGATGCGGGAAAGGCGAAGAGTGAAAAAATTCTGGGATAAGCGATAAAACAAAATGATTGTCGGAATCATGATCAGAGTCAAAAGAAGGCGAAAGCCAAAAACCGTGTGAGACAGGGCGGCCAGATAGTAAAGAGTTGGGGGTTTATTGTCATGAATTTGCTGATAAAGTGTCAGCCCCCTTCTAACGGCCTGACCCAAAACCAGATAAATACCTTCATCGCCATACCAATAGGGTTCAAAAAAAGACGGTAGGCGAAGGAAAAAGAAGAGTAAAAAAAGGATGATCCAAAAGCGATATTTTGAAAGAATAGTCAACATCAATAAGTTATTATATTAGTTTTTTGCTTTTTTGACAGTTGTTTTGTAGTCCAACCTTTTGCCCAGTAGAAGACGAGTATGCGAATGAAGTCCGGGAAGGACAGACATGGTAAGAGTGGCAATGGGCATGAGAGGCCACTGAAGTATGTTTTTGATAAAATTTTTAAAGCCTTTTTGATAATCAGGGCGAAGTTTCCAATCGAGGATGATGAGAACAAACAGAGGGACGAGACAAATGGTTAAGATGATGTTGGATATGCGGGGGAGGTTGTAACCAATGGCAGTTTGAAAAAACTTAGGATTGAGAAGGACGGGAAGTGAGGTACCAAGAGTGAGAATAAACCAATTACTGGACCAGATAAGATGAGTTTTAATAAGTTTGTAGATTCGCAAAACTCGGGTAATAATTGGTATTTCGGTGTGAATTTTGGCTTGCTCAATAGCATAGGGAATATCGATAGCACCCCAGGCATGGCGGAGACATTGATTGTAGCGGTTTTTTAGAGCCTTAAAATAGCCATCTCCATCAGGAGCGTCGACAACTGTGGGAAGGAAGATGGGTGTAACTGAAGTGCGGCCTCCAGTGGTAAAAAAAGTCTGGAGAAAAATGTGCCAATCTTCGGGAATCATGTCAGTGTCCCAATATCCAGCGGAATCGATCAGGCGGTAGGAGGAGGAGTAGCAAGAATAGTTAAAAAATAGTCCGTCGGGTTCCTGGATATTGGCAATGTGAATGACATTACCCATGGTGCCAATTATTCTAATCGGGGCCGGGACAGAGCTAATATTGTGATGCCAAAAAATGGGAGACTGCCAAAATCTAAGATACCGATCATTGTCAGAAGCAAAATTATAATGGAGAGCCGAGAAATATTTAGGATTAAAAATGGTGTCAACGTCACAACTGGTGAGAGTAAGATTTTCTATTTTGAGACGGTTGGTGTCGATATATTTCTTTTTGAATTCTTTGGCAGCCCAGGCTTCATTACTGTGCTTACCAGCAGTTTCACCGGGAATATCGGGAGGATGTTCGGTAAAAACAATATCAGCAAAGGTGTGGCGATATTTTTTGGAAAAATAGTTGATGGTTTTTTGATTATTTTCCTGGCCAGCACGAGCTTCCTGGGCAATAACCACAAATATCTTTTTGAGGTCTATATCGGCTTGGGCCGCAATGGAACCGACGGCCATTTCCATAACTTCGATGGGTTCTTTGTAGGAAGAAATAATAACAACGTGATTAATGTCTTTATATTTGAGCCAGTCGGCACGAAAATTATCCTGAAATAATTGTTTCCATGAAGTTTTTTGGGCGATTTGAATTTTGGAATATCCAATTAAGGATAGAATGGCAGCTTTGAAGGATTGATAAAACCAATAAACTAAAAAGGCAATAACAAAATAAGCAACCAGGCGTGGGACCAAGAAAGCCCCCCAAACCGGGAACAATATGACGGCCCAAGCGAATGAGCCGGGAATCATCTCTAGTAGTCGGTAAGATCTTGTATTTTTGTTCATGAAGGAGATTGGCTTATTATATCAAGTAGTAAAGGGCTTTAAGTTAAAATTAGGAGATATGTCAATTAATAAGGCCATAAAAAAAACGGTGGATTATGCCAAAAGTTTCGGCTGCGCCATCAGTAAAGATGAGATTAAAAGCCGACTAATAGGAGGTGAATATTATAGTGTTGAGAATATTGAGAAAAACATTAAGAACATTGATGTTGACAGCAATAACAAAAATAAGTATTGGCGGGAAAAGTTAAAAAAAGCTAGAGACTTGGCAGCTTTGGTTAAAAAAGAAATTCCAACGATAGAATTTTTGGGGTTAACAGGATCAGTGGCGACTAAGCATCCCAAAAAGGGTGACGATATTGACTTACTAGTTATTACCAGGAGAAATTGTTTGTGGATAAGTAGGTTGCAACTAAAGCTGTTATTGGTAATGAAGAATATCCCCCACCGAAGACATGGAAGAAAAGAAGAAAGGGACGAGTTTTGTTTTAATTTGTGGTTAGATGAAAATCACCTAGCTATTCCGAAGAATCGAAGAAGCCTGAAAAATTCAATAGATCTGGTAATGATGATGCCTCTTTTTGACAAAATAAGCTGTTATTCAAAATTAGTGAAGGAGAATAGTTGGGCCAAAGCTTTCGTAAAAACACCATATGTAAATATCGAAAAGAGCTTAAAAATACTGACCACAAATGACGGGTCAAGTCGGACTTTGAAACCGGAACTGTTAAATTACTTTGTCTTTATGGCTCAATATATATATATGAGAGGAAAAATTAAAAATGGGGAGGAAGTGGGTTTATATCAGGCATTTTTCAACCATAATGAACAAGGATGAAATCCTATAAAAATAGACAGGGTTGATAATTTAGGTTAGGAAATAAAAAAAATTATTAACAAAAAATATCCAATAAGTAATTGATGGGGTAAGGGATTGAAAGTATAATTAGAATGTGGAAAGAAAAAGAAACACGAGTCCGGGTGACGTGGCGGGGGTGCTATATGTGTCGGTGGTGATTTTATTGTCTGTATTGATTTTGTTTATATCGTTGGCCAAGGCGTCTTTGGATATCTGGGCATCGGAAAATAACTTTGAGAAGGCGAGAAGCTGTCCGGTTGAGTTTGTTGTCAGCGAAAAAGATGGCCAGGTTGAAAAAGGAAGCCATTATCTGCCGGGTATAACTATTTTGCCAGGCAATCCCTGGTATGGACTTAAGGAAGTTAGGGATGTTTTTTGGATGAAATTGAGTGGAGACTATGAAAATAGAGCAAAAACTGCATTGATAATAGCTGATAAAAGAATGTCGGTTAGTAGAAAATTATTTGAAGAACAAAAAAACAAAACAGCTATAATCAAGACGGGTGAGGCTTTTGATTTTCTGGTGACGGCTAAAGCTGAATGGGATAGAGCAAAGGCAAAGAATCCGGACCTGTGCAATCCAGTAGAAAATCAGATATTTTTTGCAGGGTTGGCCTATGAGGAAATTTTGGCAAAAATTGATAGTTCTTTTATTGAAGATTTGGATAAATATAACGACATGTTAAATAAAATAAAGGCGTGGAATGAAAAACAAAAAGAGGAAAAATTCGAGTAGCAAGGTTTCGAGGTCAATTTTGAAGGTGGGTTCAGTGTTTTTGTTGGTATTAGTGTTGGCGGGAGCAGTTATTTTGAGAGACGCTCCAAGTCCAAGAAAGTTAAGTACAACAGAATACCCAGAATCGTCTCAAATATTTGATAGGAACGGGCAACTCTTGTTTGAAATTTATGCCGATATTCGAAGAACTCCAGTGGTCTTGGATGAAGTGCCGGAACACCTGAGAAAAGCAACCCTGGCGATAGAAGATGCCCGGTTTTATAAACATTGGGGTTTGGATTTTAAAGGAATAGTGAGAGGTTTGTATCGAACGGTATTTAAAAAAAGATTACAAGGAGGATCGACTCTGACTCAGCAGTTAGTAAAAAATGCATTATTATCTCCAGAGAGAACGGTAATCAGGAAAATCAAGGAGGCTTTTTTGACTTTGGCAACAGAGATTATTTATAGCAAGGATCAGATCCTGGAAATGTATTTTAACCAAACTCCTTATGGAGGAACTGTGTGGGGAGTACAAGCCGCAGCTCAGGGAATTTTTGGCAAAGATGTAAAAGACTTGAGCTTGGCAGAAGCAGCACTGTTAGCAGGTTTGCCGGCTTCCCCAACGAAATACTCCCCTTTTGCATATCCGGATGCGGCTAAAAGCAGACAAATAATAGTTTTAAAGAGAATGGAAGAAGAAGGGTTTATTAGTAAAGAAGAAAGAGAGGCGGCGGAAGAAGAAAAGTTGGATTACTACGTTCAGCGAAGTTCGATTAGAGCCCCGCATTTTGTGTTTTACATAAGAGAGAAATTAATTGAAGAATACGGAATGCAAAGGGTAACCGAGGGAGGATTAAAGATTAAAACCAGCTTGGATCTGGACTTGCAGGAATATGTACAAGAATCAGTTGCCAGCGAGATTGCCAAATTAGAAAGGCAAAAAGTTAGTAACGGGGCCGTAGTGGTAACGGAACCAGAAAGCGGTCAAATTTTGGCCATGGTTGGATCGAAGGATTATTTCGCGACCGATATTGACGGGAAATATAATGTAGCGACGGCTTTAAGACAGCCGGGGTCGTCGATTAAACCATTAAATTATGCGGTCGGGCTAGAATCGGGTCAAGTAACGGCTGCTTCAATATTTAGCGATAATCCAACGTGTTTTAATGTAACAAATCAAAAGCCGTACTGTCCGACTAATTATGGTTATCGATACTTTGGTTTACAAACGCTTAGGAACTCATTGGCGAACTCTCTTAATATTCCGGCAGTAAAAATGTTGAAAATTAACGGAGTAGAAACATTTATTGCGTCAGCATCAGCAATGGGTATCAATACATTTGATGATCCAGCCAATTACGGATTATCCTTAACCTTGGGAGGAGGTGAAGTAATGATGACGGATATGAATAAGGCTTTTGGAGTACTAGCAAATATGGGAATCAGACAAGAGTTAAACCCAATTTTGGAAGTTAGTGATAAAAATGGCGATAGATTATTTGAATACCAGCCGATGCAAGGAGATCGGGTGTTATCGAGAGAAACATCTTATATCATGCAAAAAATACTGTCAGACGATGGAGCTCGAAGTGCAGTTTTTGGTAGAGGGTCGCTTTTAAATATTAAAGGCCATCCCGAAGTAGCAGTAAAAACCGGGACAACGAACGAACTGAGAGATAATTGGACGATAGGATATACTTCAGATTTTGTGGTGACGGTATGGGTGGGTAACAACAATAACTCAAAGATGAGCCACGTGGCTTCGGGTATAACAGGGGCAACGCCTATCTGGAATAAAGTAATGACTTATTTACTAAAAGATGTGGCGGTGAAAGAACCGGTTAAGCCAGACGGCGTGGTTAGTATGAGGGTGTGTCGAGGGACGGGCGGATCGATGACAGAAGAGGGTTGTGACTCATACTTTGAATATTTCAGAAAAGAATATCCTCCAAAAAAGCAGAGCGTTAGTAAATCAGTCGTGTTGATAAACAAGGACACGGGCAAAATGGTAAAAGAAGGAGATTCTTCCCCAAATTTAGAGTGGCAAGAACATAGTATTTTTGAAGATGTCAGTGGGGAGAAAGTATGTCTCGACTGTCCGGTTGTAGAAGAGCAAAAGGTGGAGGATACAAATTAAGAACATAAGTTGATAGATGCATAAACTATCAAAGTATCTGATTTATATCGGTAGACCGTGGTGGTGGTTGATAAAGATTTTTTTTGATTTGGGAGTTAACTTCTGCCGACATAGTGCAAAAATAATTGTTGCCGGAGTTAAAAGTTTAAAGAAAGTTAAGATAGACATTAGTTGGAAATATTTAATTTTAAGTTGGATATTTTTTGGATTGAGTGCGGCTTTGTATTGGTTTTATCAAGAGGTGATAAGAGATTTGCCTAATATTAATGACATATATAATCCACCAATATTGTCTTCAAAAATTTATGACCGGAACGGAAGATTGCTATATAAGTTTTATAAAAATGAAAATAGAAGTTGGATAACGTTAAATAAAATACCGCAAACTTTAGTGTGGGCAACTTTGGCAATTGAAGATAAAAACTTTTATAGACATAGAGGGATTTCGTTAAAGGGTATAATCGGCGCCATCTTTTATAACAATTTCAGGAAAGGAGAAAACGGAAATTTGAGAGGAGGATCAACGATTACGCAACAACTGGTAAAAAATGTTTTTTTCTCGGGTGAAAAAAGTATTGAAAGAAAAATGAAAGAGGCAATACTGGCGTTGATTCTGGAAACAAAGTTAAATAAAGATGAGATTTTGGAAAGATACTTTAATCAAGTGCCGTACGGAGGAGATACTTATGGAGCCCAAGAAGCCGCTCTTAAATATTTTGATAAGAATGTTTGGGAATTGGAGGCGGCGGAGGCAGCTTTTTTGGCCGGATTACCGGCGGCTCCAAGCTCTTACTCCCCTTTCGGGAATAATCCAGAATTTGCATTTGTCAGGCAGAGACAGGTGATCCACGAGATGGTAAGGGCCGGTTTTATCGGATTGGAAAAAGCAGAGGAACTATTAAATGAAAATTTAAAAATAAGCGATGAAAAAACAAGACTGATGGCACCTCATTTTGTGTTCTATATCAGACAGCTTTTGGAAGAAGAATATAAATTTGAAAATTTTGAAAGATTAGGACTTAAAATTACCACCAGCCTGGATATAGCGACCCAAGAAATTGCTCAAAAGATTGTTAAAGAAGAGGTAGAAAAAGTTAAGAACTTGAGGATAAGTAACGGGGCTGCTTTGGTGGTAGATGTGAAAAAAGGAGATATTTTGGCTATGGTGGGTTCAAAAGATTACTATGCCGACAATATTGACGGTAAATACAACGTAACTACGGCTTTGAGACAACCCGGTTCGGCGATAAAACCAATAAATTATTTGTTAGCACTGACAAATGGGTGGTCGCTGTCGTCGTCTATAGACGATACCCCAGTTTCTTATTACTTGGCGGGGCAAAAGCCTTATTCGCCACAAAACTATAACGGGAAATACATGGGGAGGGTAACGTTAAAAGTGGCCCTGGCTTCTTCTTTGAATGTGCCTTCGGTAAAATTATTGTCGGAGAATGGTGTTGATAAGATGATTGACTTGGCATCGGCGATGGGGATTAGTACTTGGAATGAAAGATCAAGATATGGACTGGCTTTGGCACTGGGAAGCGGTGAAGTAAAGATGACTGAATTAGCCCAAGCATATAGCGTGTTTGCCAATATGGGCGATAAAGTAAAAATTAATCCAATTGTGAGCATTGAGAATTATCTGGGGGAAGTGGTATATAAAAAAATTCCCAGCAAGGAGAAGTTGGTTGAATCAGGTTATGCCTTTTTAATCAACAATGCTTTGAGTGATAATCAAGCAAGGACACCAATATTCGGACCCAATTCGTTGCTTAAAATTGACAGTAAAGTAGTAGCAGTGAAAACCGGAACAACAAATAATCTGAAGGATAACTGGTGTATCGGATGGACCCCTAGTTATTTGGTAGCAGCCTGGGTGGGAAATAATAATGGTCAACCGATGAGTTGGGTGGCTTCGGGTATAACAGGGGCAACTCCAATATGGAATAAAATTATGAAAGAAGTTTTGAGCGATAAGGCGGAGGAAAACTGGGATACGCCGATGGGGGTGTACAAGGCAAAAGCGTGCGGTAAGGAAGATTATTTCATGAACGGAAGTGAGGGGGCAGTAGAGTGTAGGCAGTTGGTAAATAATGGTGAAACGAGAATCAATTAGGTAGATTTAAAATATGCCAGTAAATTTCTTCAGCAATTAGTTTGAGAGTATCTTCGTAATTAGATTGACCACTTAGATTCGTGGTTTTTATAAATAAAAATATTTGTTTTTTGGGAACAGTGATTAAGGCTTGAGAGGAAAAAGCGTTTTCTTCTTTTTGGGTTATTTCCTGAACTCTGGCCCCAGGAGGTAGCGCTTGGGCAATTAAACCCTGGGAAGAGGCGGGGGTGTCGGATAAATTATCCAAAATTAAAGAGGGGTTGAGGCTTTGAATCGTATTTTGAGGGTCGTATTGCCATGAAAACTCTTCGGGAGAGTTAACCAAGCTAACGGATATGGCCCAATTTTCCTGATTTCCTAGAATAGTTTTAATTTTGGAATCAAGTGAGGGAAGGGTTACTGTTTGGGAGGATTTAGACGGAAGCGGAAGACTGATGTTAAGATTGGGAAAATCATGGTTGACAATGATATTTTTTATGGATCGATAACCCCAAAAAAGGAAACTGATTCCAACGGTCAAAACTAAAAAGGTGATAACGAAATGGCGTTTGTGGCTAAGTTTTTCTTCGCTACTGATACTGTTAACCAGGTCCAGCTGTTGCGCGTTTTTTAAATTTTTATTTTTTTCCGGCTTGGGCAGCATATACTCTATGATTTTATATTATTGAGTGAAAGGAGGCCGGTTTTGGAGCCCAAATGAGAAACAACTGAAGCAGAGTTTTTCAGGGCCCAGACAAGTGATATTTCGAGTCCCTGGCTGTAAATTAGAGCGGCAACAAAACCAGAACCGAAAGAGTCGCCGGCACCGGTTTCGTCGACAGGCAGGGTATTTATTACCGGGGAGTACAGGTTTTGAGTGGGGGTGAGGATGTGGGCTCCATGACGACCGTTGGTAACGGCAATTATCTTTGATTTGAAGGACAATAAGTTATTCCAGAAATTTGATTGGGCAACAGAAGTATTTGCCAATATTTCTGATTCTTCCTTGTTTAAAAGAAGAAAATCGACATGCTGTAAAAGAGGAATCAGTTTTTTTCTTTGGTCAAGTTCGCGCCGCCCGGGGTTTAGAGATACTTTGATTTTATTTTCCAATGAAAAGCCAATGATTTCCTCCAGTAAATCCATATTGCCTTCAAGAGAGGTAATATAAAACCACTTGGTGCTTTTGATACGAGACCAGGGGATATGTTTTTCTTGGAGAAAAGAGCTGCCGCGATTAGTGAGAATGGTCCGCCCTCCGTCCTGACTGACGAGAATAACCGAATAATCGGTAGATTCTTTGGGGGATTGAACCAGAAATGAGGTATTGACCTGGTTTTTTTTCAGATCGTCTATTACATAGGCAGAAAGAGGATCGGTGCCTAATAAGGATAAACAGGCTGACTTAAGTTTGAGGCGGGAAAAAGAAACGGCGGCGTTGGTGGCTCCCCCACCGGAGCAAATGAGACTGTGGGTAATTTCGTTTTTAGATGAGTGAGGTAGAGAAATGAGGTTATTGTCAACCTGGTAGGCCAATGATTTGGCAAAAATGTCAACTGTAGCAGCGCCGATGGTAATGACGTCAAAGTTTAATGGCAAATTTTTGAAGATTGTTAATGATTAATGTTTTGAGGTCAGAAATTACAGGATCAAGATATTCATAGATTTTTTCGGAGTTGTTGGATTGGAGCTGGCTGGTAAGCGATTGTCTAAATTGAAGACGCAATTGGGTATTAATATTAATTTTGACAACACCCAGACTGATTGCTTGGTGAACTTGAGCTTCATCGACTCCAGAACCACCATGAAGGGTGTAAAGTTGGGTCGAGGGCAGCTTTTGGGTAATTTCCTGGAAAAGATTTAAATCTAAGTTTTCGGGAATATCAGTATTGACGCCGTGAAGATTACCGATGGATACCGCTAGAAGATCAGCCTCCGTTTGACTGATAAAAGTTTGGGCCTGAGATGGATTGGTAAAACTGTCGGGTGACGGACTACTACTGACCAGATGAATCTGGTTGAACTCGACCTCAATCAATTTTTCAGGATAGAGTTGGTGGATGGTACCAACTAAATTTTTTGAAAGGGAAAGGTTTTCTTCGAAGGGAAGAGATGAACCATCAAAATGGACCATGTCGAAGCCTAATTTAAGTAATTTTTCAAGTCGATTAATATCTTTGCCGTGATCAATGTTCAAAAAGATGGGGAGGCCATCAATTTGAGCTTTTTTGACCAGCATGAGCAGTCTTTCGGCGTGAATAAATTTGTCTTCATTGGGTGATAGTTGAACGATGCAGGGCAGGTTTGTTTCAGTGACCGCTTGTTCAACAGCCTGATAAATTTCGAAGGAATCGATATTAAAAGCGGGAAGGGCCTGGCCCAGTTGACGGTATTCACGAAAAACTTGTCTGAGTGTTTTCATTTTTTAATTAATTTATTAATACTTTCTTGGAGATTGGACATGCCAATGCCGTAATGGTCATACAAGGCACTGGGTTCTTTGGCCGATTGGCCAAATTGATCATTAACAGCCAGGTGGACAAAAGAGGGGTTCAGGCCTGAGGATAAAACCAAGTTGGCAACGACTTCTCCTAGGCCACCATTTTTCTGGTGATCTTCAAGGATAATCAGCCGGCCGGTTTTTTTGATACTTCTTAAGATTAAACTGGTGTCAAGCGGTTTAATCGATGAGCAGTTGATAATTTCCAAAGAAACGTTAATTTGAGACTGGACTTCAATAGCCTGGGACAGGATGGGGCCGTAACCCAGAATAGTGACGTCTCGGCCTGATTTTAGAACTTGAGATTTACCAATAACGAAGGAGGCTTTGAGCGGGAACATGGCTGGAGTGGCAGGCCGAACCAGGCGGAGATAGGAAGGAGCCTGACTGTAGGTGATGGCTTTGGTAATTTTTTCGGTTTCAAGAGCATCGAGGGGAGCAAAGACTTCCATGTTGGGAAGTGAGCGCATAAGGGCGATATCTTCAAGCATCTGGTGGGTAGCGCCTAGACTACCGGACAGGAGACCAGAATGAGAACCAACAATTTTGACGTTGGCTTGGTTATAACAGATGGACTGTTTGATAACCGCCCAATTAATGGCCGGAGAAAAACAGGAAAATGAGGTCAAAAAGACGGTCTTGCCGGTTTTGGCCAAGCCAGCGGCCACCGCAGCGGCATTATTTTCGGCAACACCACATTCGATAAACCGGGAAGGGTAATTTTTGGCAAAAGTGTCGAGGTGAAGTGAAGATTTGAGATCGGCGTTGACAACGTAAATATTTTTGTTGGTCCGGGCAAGTTTATGAAGAGTTTGGCCAAAGGCTTGACGAATGGAGATGTCAGACATGGGATTCCAGCTCCTTTTTGGCCTGAAGATATAATTTTTGGGACAGATTTTTGACATCATGATAGCGAAAGTTTTTTTCCATAAAAGAAATCCCCTTACCGAAAGTGGTCTTGGCAATAATACAGTTAGGATATTCTGACTGAAGGCATTTCTGGAAAACTTTTGTCAGGGCGGAAAAATCATGACCATTGACTGAATAGACAGTCCAGCCGAAGCTGATATATTTGGCGGCTAAATTGCCTAAAGGCATAATTTGATCAGTAGAGCCATCAATCTGAAAACCGTTTTGGTCAATAATGTTGATGAGGTTAGACAGGTTGTATTTTTTGGCAAACATAACAGCTTCCCAAATTTGACCTTGCTGATGTTCGCCATCGGTGGTTAGGCAAACAGTAGTATGTTTCTGGTCGCCGAGACTAAGTCCGGCAGCAAAAGACAAGCCTTGACCCAGAGAACCGGATGAATACTCAACGCCTGGAACCAGAGTAGAGACATGGCCCTGTAACTTAGAACCAAATTGACTATAGGTGGACAGGCTGTCTTTGGGAAAAAATTTTTGATGTGCTAAAACGGTATAAAGAGCTGGAGCCAGGTGGCCGGCGGAAAGAATAAAATGATCATTTTTGAAGTTAAATAGATCGGAATTGTAAAGAGAGACCATAATATCGATAGAGGATAGCGGTCCGCCAATATGTCCGCCTCCGGCCTGGTGGATCAGATCTAAAAGTTGAAGGCGCAATTGATCAGATACTTTTTGCAATGGGTGCTTTGGGGCAGAAAACAGCATGGTTAATTAAGTATAAAGAGGAAGCCTTTAATAGTAAACTGTGGTAAATTAAGGGGCGAATGAATAATTTTTATAAAAAGTATTATAAAAGTATCCGCGGTTTTGTTTTGAAAAGAATTGATGATGAGGGTTTGGCAGAAGAATTAACCAATGATATTTTGCTGGCGGGTTTCAAATCATTACCAACATTTAGCGGAAAAGGGTCGGAGTTTAGCTGGCTATGCGGGATCGCTAAGCATAAAATTGTTGATTATTACCGAAAAAAAAGGTTAAAAACGATATTGTTTTCCAGCAATCCCCTATTTGAAGAAATTGCCGATGGAGCTTTGTCGCCAGAGAGGGATTATTTAAAAAATGAACTGAAAAAAGAAATCGACGAAGCTTTGGGAGATTTGAGCGAAGGATATAGAAAAATCTTGCGACTTAAGTATATAGACGGCTTGAAAATCAAAGACATCTCAAAATTACTGAAATTAAGCGCAAAAGCAGTAGAGTCGAAATTGATTAGGGCGAAAAAGAGTTTCAGGCTAGTCTGGAACTATAATGATAAGAAAAATAAGTAAGATAATAACTTTGAGTGGATTGATCGCAGCAAGGCAAGGATGGAAATTTTTGTGTAATTTATATCTGCTTTCATATCAACCATTTTTGACGATTAGAAATTTGATTGAGGAGAAGGACAAATTACAGCTGTTTTTGTTGTTATTATTGGCAATATCGCCAGGAACAATTTATATATTAGCCAGGGTGGTCTGGGATACGTATCGTTACGGAGGAGTTTTGACATCGGTAGGAGTGGTATTTTTGGTGATGTTGATAGCGCAATGTTCGGTTTTTGGCTATTTGGGTTATTGGTTTTGGAAGGTGATGAAAAATAAATGAGGCCACCTGAGTATCGGCGGACGGTGGGACAAAGACTTCGGATGGAGGGTAGTAATTGTCCGGCCTGTAAAATATTGCACTTCCCGCCAAGAATTGTTTGTCCGGATTGCGGGATAAATGCGTTAACATTCATACCTTTTGAGCAGTTAGCCGATACGATTGAGGCAGGAAAGAGAAGAGAAAAAGAAGGAGGCGATAAAATTCGGTGAGACCCGGATGGGAGTCGAACCCATCTATACGGTTTTGCAGACCGCTGTCTAACCGCTTGACTACCGGGTCTTGGTAAGACAGTCTATTTTAACAAATTAAGGGATTAATAGGAACAAAAAGCCCCGATATTTATCGGGGCTTTAATTTTTGTGTTAACAGCCTTTACATCATGCCTTCCATACCGCCGCCGGGCATGGGTGGGGTCTTATCTTTTTCAGGAAGATCGGTAATAAGAGCGTCGGTGGTCAAAATCATAGTGCCGACAGAAACGGCATTAATAAGAGCCGCTTTGGTGACTTGGGCAGGGTCAATAACACCAAATTTGGTCATGGAACCGAACTTGCCGGTAGCAGCGTTGTAGCCATAGTCTGATTTGGGATCTTTAATGATTGTTTCGCGGATTTTGTTTAAAACATAGCCACCATCCTCGCCGGAGTTTTGGGCTAACATTCGAATGGGCTGTTCCAGAGCATGTTTAAGGATATTAATACCCACTTTTTCCTCTTGACTATCGACTTTGACTTCATCAAGTGAAAGAGAGGCCCTGAGTAGAGAAACTCCGCCGCCGGGCAGAATCCCCTCTTCGACTGCGGCGGTGGTAGCTTCGATGGCATCTTTGACTCTTTCGAGTCTTTCTTTCATCTCGACTTCAGTAGCGCCGCCGACTTCGAGAACAATAGCGCCGCCGACTAATTTAGCAATTCTTTCCTGAAGTTTTTCCTTGTCGTAATCAGAGGTGGACTTGTCCATCTGAATTCTAAGTTGAGACACCCTGGCCTGAACATCAGCTTTGGAACCGGAACCACCCAGAACCCGGGTCTTGTCCTTGTCAGAAGTGACTGAATCGGCCTGACCGCAGTATTCCATAGGCTCGATATTGTCGAATTTGGCACCGATATCTTCGGAAATGACCCGACCGCCAGTTAAGACAGCAATATCTTCAAGTATGGCTTTTCTTCTATCTCCAAAACCGGGAGCTTTGACAGCCAGAACATTGAAAGTACCGCGAAGCTTATTGACCACTAAAGTAGCCAAAGCTTCACCGTCAATTTCGTCGGCAATAATGACAAAGTTCTTGGTTAACTTAACCAGTTTTTCTAAAAAGGGAAGCATCTCCTGGATGGAGCTGATTTTTTTGTCGGTAATGACAATGTAGGGATTGTCAATAGCAGCCTCCATGGTTTCGGTATTAGTGGCAAAGTAGGGAGAGAGAAAGCCCTGATCAAACTCCATTCCGGAAGTTTCCTTGGTTTCGATCTCCAAACCTTTGCCTTCCTCGGCAGTAAGTAAACCATCACGACCAACTTTAACGACAGCTTCGGCAATTTTTTGGCCGATTTCGGTGTCGCCGGCTGATATGGTAGCAACCTGCTCAATAGATTCTTTATCGGTAATTTTGATGTCGGTCTTGACAGCATCGAGCTGACTGATGACGTGGGACAAACCTTTTTCTAGACCTTTTCTGATAATCATCGGATTACTGCCAGCAGTGACATTTTCCATGCCTTTGTTGGCAATGGCCTGGGCCAGTAATGTGGCGGTAGTAGTGCCATCGCCAGCGACATCGTTGGTCTTGCTGGCGGCTTCTTTGAGAAGTTGGGCCCCCATATTTTCATAAGGGTTTTCCAGTTCAATTTCCTTGGCGACGGAAACGCCATCGTGGATAACAGTGGGAGCACCCCATTTTTTGTCGATAGCCACATTGCGACCTTTGGGGCCGAGAGTGGTGATGACGGCCTTGGAAAGAATATTGATGCCGTCTAAAAGTGATTGTCGAGCGTCGGTACCGAATTTAAGTTGTTTTGCCATAGTTTTTATATTTTAATAATTAATAATTTACTTAATAATGGCCATGATATCTTCGAACTTCAAAATGAGAAGCTCATCTTGGCCGTCTTTGTATTCTTTGCCACCCCATTCACGGTAGATGACGGTATCGCCTTTAGTACAGGGGGCGGTGATTTTTTGACCATCGTCAAAAATAGCTTCGCCAACAGCTAAAACCTGACCTTGTTGAGGTTTGTCTTCGGCAGTATCGGGAAGAAGGATGCCAGATTGTGTAGTCTTGTCCCTTTTTTGAGGTTTGACTAAAATGTAACCGGGGACGGGTTGGATATGAGTTTGTTTTTGGGCCATAAGATTAAATTACAATAATAATTATTAACTATTTTATCACTCGTCGGGGCAGACTGCTAATATTGTAAGTAAGCGGTGGTAAATGGTCAAGGGGGTAAAAGGTTATAATGGATACATAAATGAAGCTGGTGAAAACGGAGTGGAATAATTTGACCTTTTATTACAAGAGTGATGACGTGTATATTGGGCAAAGTATAGCCAGGGGAAGTTATGAACCTTACTTTACCAGGCTTTTGCTGAAGAATATAAGAGCGGGAGACACAGTAGTAGATATCGGCGCCAATATTGGTTTTGACACCATAAATATGGCCAAAAAAGTTGGAAAGTCAGGAAGGGTTTATTCGATTGAACCGGAGAATGAGAATTTTGAGATTTTAAAAAAGAATATTGGGGCCAATAACCTGAAAAATGTGATGGCGATAAAAGCAGCAATAGGAGGTAGGTCCGGTTTTTTTAATATTTATAAATCAAAAGAAAATTATGGAGATCACAAATTATACGAGGATGGAAGCGATGGGCTGGCGGAATGGGTAGAAGTCAAAACACTGGATTCAATGATTAAGGAGTTTGATATTAAGAAAGTAAATTTAATAAAATCAGACACACAAGGGTATGAGCCAGCGGTTTTGGGAGGTGGCTTAAAAACTTTAAAGAGAGATGGGCCGATTATGTTTTTTGAATACTGGCCGGGAGGCTATAAAAAAGCGGATTTGGATTATAAAAAAATGGAAAAAATGTTAAAGCAAATTTATGGAGAGAATATTTTTTATATTGATGAGTATATCCAGGTTTATTACAAAAGAAATTTGGAGAAGATCGACAGAATGTTGGGCGAAAATGAGCACTGTAATTTGTGGGTAAAAAAGGATATAAAATGGCTCGACAGGTGGCGACAAGTAAGCGATTTTTGGCCTAAAAAGTTTATTAAGCGAGGGTTGGGATTCTATCCCCTAACCTGAAAATAAGAGCTTGGTTATAATAGACTTATGACAAGAATAAAGAAAATCACTGCAAGAGAAATTTTGGCGTCTGGCGGAGCGCCGTCATTAGAAGCAATGGTAATTCTGGAGTCAGGAGCGGTGGGGGAAGCGTCGGTCTCTTATGGAGCGTCGGCAGGAAGTAAGGAAGCGACTGTTTTGGTGGACGGAGACGCGAGCCGATATAACGGCAAAGGGATGCTTCGGGCGGTGGAAAACATAAAAACAAAAATAAATGATGGGTTGGTGGGGATGGAAGTTAGTCGACAAAGAGAAATTGACAGAAAAATGAATGAGTTGGATGGTACCGAAAACAAAGCCAGTTTGGGCGGAAATGCAATTTTGGGGGTGTCTCTGGCGGTAGCTAGAGCGGCGGCGGAAGAAGCGAAATTACCACTTTATAAATACTTAAGACGGATTTATGAAATTGAGGGCGGGGACTGGAAATTGCCGCGGCCAATGATAGTAATGATTGAGGGAGGGAAGCATGCCGATCAGACGACAGATTTGCAGGAGTTTATGGTGGGGGCTATGGAGAAGAACAAAAGCGCTGCGGAGAACGTAAGAATGGAAATGGAGGTTTATGAGGCGTTAAAAAAGATATTAAAAAGAGAAAATTTGTCAACAAACGTAGGAAATGAGGGCGCGTTTGCACCAAATGGAATTACTTCCAACCGGAAACCTTTGGACTATTTGGTGGAAGCAATTAAAAGTGCCGGGTATTTACCAGGAAAAGATGCCGGGATTGCAATAGATGCAGCAGCCTCAGAATTTTATAACCCAGAAACAAAAAAATACGAGTTAAAGCTGGAAGGAAAAAATATGTCCACGGATGAGTTGATTGAGTATTACCGTCCATGGGTGGAACAATACTCAATAATAACACTAGAAGATATGTTGTCAGAATTTGATTGGGATAACTGGCCGAAATTAGTATCTAATTTTGGAAACAAGGCGGCCATTATTGCTGATGATTTGACAGTAACAAATGTAAATTTATGGCAAAAAGCTATAGATCTAAAAGCAGCTAACGCAATTTTAATTAAGTTAAACCAAGCCGGAAGTTTGAGCGAAACGATGGATACGTGTTTGCTAGCACGGAAGTACGGTTTGATGACAGTACCATCACACCGAGGCGGAGGAGAAACTAATGATACATTTATGGTAGATTTGGCGGTAGCAGTGGGAAGCGAGTATATAAAAGTCGGACCAACCAGGGGTGAAAGAGTATGCAAATATAACAGGCTGATGAGAATTGAGGAGGAAATGGGAGAGTAACCATAGTAAAATATGGGTCATGTCGAATTTTTGTGAAAAAGAAATGCAGGGTCTTCGTTTTGTAAGGATCGGGAATGAAGTTAGGGTGGCTGAGGATGTAGATATACGCCATAGAGAATTAATAGAGGATATTTTGGGAGATGATTTTACGGAAGAACAGATAAAAGAAAGATTGAAAAATCAAGTTGAGGAAACAGACATGGGTTTTGTGATGAGGATCGATGGTCAATGTATGATTGGAGGAGAGTCGACCACCTTTAAAATGCCTGAAGAAGATTTGTTGCCAAGGGTGAGGAATGAAACACTGGAAATTTTAGGTGAGCGATATCCGAATATTGATTTTGTGTCTGTATAAATAGAAGAATGTCGGGCTAATATTTGGCATGGAGACAATAATTATTATTGTCACAAAGGATCTTAGTCAGACCCGGTACATCTTGGCGAAGAGAAAGGACAATAGAGCCAGGACTTAAATTTTCTTCATTATCGATCCTGCCTATTTGGTGGGTAAAGTAAATTGACTCATAGAATTTTCCGGTTTCGCCGTGCTGATTAGTCAGGGTATGAGGCAGAAATGGTTTTAAATTTCTTTGTTCGGATTCATCTTTAAGTGACTGATAAGAGGAATAATAATCTAGCCGGCCGACGAAACTTTGAGTTGTTGGACCGTAATCTTTAAAGTAGTAGCGATAGAAATCGGAAAAGTTGGCCATCAGTAGAATGAGCAGGAGTAAAACCAATTTTTTGTATTTACCTGAAGATGTGGTTGTTAAGTGGTGTAAGCCCAAGGCGGCGAAGATAGCAAAGGCGGGTAGGATGCACATTAACCGGCTGGCCCGATGGACTGAGTCGACCATCCCCATAAGTAGCGGAGCAGAGAAAAAGACGATTATTAAAAATTTGAGGTTGAAATTTTTTCTAAGAGCAGCGTAAATACCGGCTAAAAAGAGAGGTAGTGACAGAAGTAAAACCATACCGTGTTTGCCGGTGGAATGGTAGGGAGTGGCATCGCCTTTTATGAAGAGAAAACCAGGGTCAAACGAGGAGAGGTAGGGGTACAAAAAATCATAATAAGCCATGGGTTTGGCCCCATGGTTGTTGAAAACAGCCCCGGCGTATTTTAATTCCAGAAGAGGAATTATGGCAAAAAAGGGAAAAATGGTTAAAGAAAATATGACGACACTTTTGAGGTTAGTTTTTTTGAGGAGATAATAAACACTGGCAAGTGACCAAACGGGAACAACAGCCCGCATACCTTTGTAGGTATAAAAAGAAATACCCAGAGAAACGGCTGAAAGAAGCAACCATTTGATATTTTTTGCCTGAGCATGCTTATACAAAGACAGCAACCAGATTATGGTGAAAGGAACGGTCATGTGATTATCCAGACCCAAGCGGGACTGGATAAAAACTATGGGTGTAACTAAAAACAAGACAACAGCAAAGATAGATAAGGCCTTGGATTTGAGTAGATGATAAGTCAGAAAGTAAAGCAAGACGGCTGTAACAAGGGTCACTAAAATACTACTGATCCTAAGGTTGTAAACCGAAGCGCCAAAAAGTTTAAAAAAAGCGGTGAGATAATATTGAGTGACCGGTTGACGCCAATCGCGACCGTTAATAGAGAGAACGAAAAAGGGTAAAAAGCGATTGTTTTCGTCGTGGAGAGTACGAGAAAGGAGGGTGGCGTTGTAGCCAAAAGCGGCTTCGTCGACAGTCAGACCCATGGGTATTTCCAGGAGGCGGTAGGAGTGAATCGGTATGAAAGCTAAAATAATCAAGATCAAGAGTATGTTTTTTTTGATCAGATTGGAGATTTTAGATAGTGTACTGGAAATATTGGTCATAAGGAATGGTCCAGGAACAGGTGTCTTTAACACTGGCGTTTTCCATGATTTTTCGGAATAATCTGATAGAGTTGCCGTGGGCAGAAATAGCGATGCCGAGATTTTTTTGATTATATTTTGATTTTAAATCGTTTATAAATTCCCCTACCCTAATTTCGACATCGGCAAAACTTTCGCCACCGGGAGGCCGGTCATCCCAGCCCCGGTGCCACTTTTCGAATTGTTGTGGGCCGTATTTATCTAAAATCTCCTGATGGGCATGGCCGGCTAAATCACCATAGGACCGTTCGATTATGCGATCGTCGGTAATGATTTGTTGACATTCGGGATGGTATTCCAGGACATATTTCAGGGTATCGGAGGAACGGGAAAGACGAGTTTGAACGGCTAGATTGATTTGTTTGTCCCGAAGCATTTTACCCAAGGCTTTAGCTTGATCAATGCCTAAAGGAGTAAGTTTGGCGTCCAGCCAGCCGGTAAAAGTTTTGCTTAGGTTAAATTCAGATTGACCATGACGAAAAAGGTAGATGGTTGCCATAAGAGATTTTAGCAAGGGAAAGAGCTAAAGTGGGAGCGAGGTGGCGGAGCATTAGGGTCTGGAACCTTTCTGTCCCTATAACACCCTCTTCCCCACTGTCTCATTTTACCAAAGTTTCGAAGCTAAATGAGACAAATAAGACACTATAAAAAAGGAGAGTCTCAAAAATAGTGATACCGTATGTACTATTCTGATACTCAACAGATTTGACTAGTTAACTACATCAAATTTCTTCGGTATTAAATCAAGTTTTTCAATACTTGGGACTGATTTTGTCTTCATCATTTCTTCAATTAAATCTCGATATTTGGACAATAAAATCCGGGTTCCGGGAGTAAGTTTGATGGCTAACGCTTCATCGATAGTAAACCAGCCAATTCCTTGACCTTCATCTGGACCAAGAATAAATTTACATTCTTCATTTTTGTCAACAAAAGCAACATACACCCAAACGTCTTCTCCCTGCGATCCTTTGGTTTTAGTTATTAATTTAAATTCCTTAAGATCGTAACCGACTTCTTCTTTGACTTCACGAATCAAACCCTGTTCCGGAGTCTCACCCTCCTCAATTCCACCTCCAACTAATTGCCAGCAATCAGGTGAACGGATAGTCGAAATGTTGTCCCGATGAAACAACAAAATCTTATCTGGACTTAGGATAATGATTTTCGCCCCGTCTTTTGGTTTCATTCTATTCCAAATTCTTTTAATAATACTTTCATTTTTTCCATTTGGTGCGGAAAGACAAAATACGCTGGAAGTTCATCGGGAAATACCCACTTAACTTCTCTAATCTCTTCTTTTTGCGTCTTTATCTCATTTTCTTCACCTGTAAATTTAACTAGGAATTGAGTTCTTTCTTGACCCCTGAAAAACTGCTTCTTTTCTAATATTCTTTTATTTATCACATCATCCGGCCATTCATAACGATCTGTTTGCTTGCTGGTTTTAATCACTTCAAATTTATCGCTACCTAATTCTTCACTTAATTCTCTAACTATAGCTACTTCCGGCTTTTCTCCCTCTTCAATTCCTCCGCCCGGAACATCCCATTCATTATCTTTATAGCTGCTTTTTTGAACAACCAAAATCCTCCCTGACTTGTCCAGAATTACAGCGCTAGTGCTTTGCCTGTAAGTCAAATTATCACGACTCATTTTAAGCCCAAACTATTATCAAAAGTCTGTATCCAGCCATTCCATTTTTCGTTATTCATTTCGACTTCTTTAAAATTATTTTTAGTATATTCCCCTTTAACCTTTAGCCAAAAAGAATGAGCTTTGGGGTTTTCTTTAATTTGTCGACCTTCCCATTTTCCGGGGAATAAATCCCAAACCAAAAAAGCCGCTTTTTTACCAATACCAAAACTACGAAATTCAGGTTTGATATAAAATTCTGACAAATTTTTAGCTCCTGGTTCAACTAAAGTATGTTCGTTTACCAGGGCAAATCCGGCAATTTCATCATCTGCTTTTATAAAATAAGGGAACCGGTTTGATTTTTCAAAATAAGCATCTAAATATTTATATTCCTTAGCTTTGTTGCCGACCATTTCTCTTTCATATTCCCACAACATTTCTTTCAAAATGTTTTTATCCTTTATATTTATTAATTCAAGTTCAACTTTCATAATCAATTATAACCCAATCATTGGTATATAATTGACCTATAAATATGACCGAAATTGAAATTCGAGGTAAATTATCGAAAGGCAAATTTGAAGAATTGTTTAAGATACTCCAAGACAGTGGAGAACTGGCTGACCATTATCATCGTCTGTCAATCGACTTGTCTCCAGGCTTCGATCCAACTACTAAAACTTGGAAAAACATTAGTGGCACTGACATCAGGCTAAAGAAAAGTGATGAAAAAGAAAAGTTGTCGGTAAAAATGGGTAGTTTTCACGAAAAAGAAAGAAAAGAGGTTGAAGTCAAACTCCAAACGGGACAATTCCTTAGCGCTCTCGATTTCTTGGAGGCACTCGGGTATCAAAGTGGCATGATTTACAGTTGGGAAAGCTGGGAATTCAATTATCGAGGTGTTGAGATTAAATTATCAAAATATACCGATGACTATTTTACTTTTGAAATAGAAGGTAAGGAGAATTCTGATGTTGACGCTATAGCCAAAGATTTTGAATTAACTCCATATACTCAAGAACAATATCGACAAGCGATTGATTGGGAAAATCAGAATATTCATCAACTATATACAAGAGAATTGGCCGAGAACTTAACAAAAAGTAAATTTTAATATGCACATCATTTATTTAGCTGGCAATAGTCTCAACAATAAAACTTGGATTGAAAAAGTTAAATCCAATTTCGATTCATTTTCCACTGGCGATATTCTGTATTACGACCACTGGCAAACAGGAGAGAAATGGATAAATTTAGAAAAAGAATCAGAAAAATTGACAGAATTGGTAAAAGATAAAAAAGATTATTTTGTGTTCGCCAAATCAATTGGCTCAGTTTTAGCGTTGAAAAATATCTACGAAGGTACTCTGAATCCAAAGAAAATGGTGATTTGTGGCTTACCTTATCGAGCCGGAAAAGAAGAATTTAAGGAAATTGACGAATGTTTAAAAACACTTAAAGTGCCAACAACATTTATTCAAAATGAGTTCGATCCTGTTTATGGTTTTGAGGAATTATCAGAAGTATTAGCCATCAATAGTCCAAGTGATTATCATCTATTTAAAAACGCTGGTAATAGTACCCATGATTATGAGGATTTTGAGCAATTGGTTAATATTGTAAAAAATTTATATGACAAATAGTCCCCAAGACTGGCAAGAGTTATCCCGAGAAGAGGCTTTTAGAAAATATTCTCGAAAAATTGAAAAAGTTATTTTTAAGTTACCCAATGGTGAAGAAACTGATTTTTATATCAAAAAAGAAGGTCCGGCAGCCAGCGTTCTCGCTCTAACACCAGACAATCAAGTAGTTATTGCCAAACAATATCGACCGGGTCCCAAGAAAGTCTTAATGGAATTACCCGGAGGTTTCGTTGATCCAAACGAAGCTCCCGACGTCACAATGAAAAGAGAATTGTTAGAAGAAACTGGTTATGAAGGTGACATCAAATTAATAACTACTTGCCTTGACGATGCTTATTCCACAATGGAAAGATACTGTTTTGTGGCTACAAACTGTAAAAAGGTAAAAGAGATTGAGAACGGTAAGAATGAATTTACTGAATTGGTTTTGATTCCTCTTGAAGAATTCAAAAAGATATTACGAAGTGGCCAAATGACGGATGTTGAAGTTGGTTTTTTGGGATTAGATTATTTAAATCTTCTTTAAATGAGTACTCCGACTTTGATTGTTCTTATGGGTTTGCCTGGGACTGGTAAATCATATGTATCCGAGTATCTTAGGCAAAAATATGGCTTCGTGATTCTGTCTGGCGAAGAAATAACCACCCAGTTGTTTGGGACCGAAAAAGTTTCTGGTAAAGAGTATGTCCAGGTTTATAAAATAATCCGTCAAAAAGCCTCCGAGTTATTATCACAAGGGAAATCGGTAGTAATTGATGGTACTAATTTAAAACAGATGTTTCGTCAACAAATTTATGATGAAGTAAAATGTGACAAATTGGTTCTAATTTACCTTAAAACAGACGACAAAACGGCACTGGATAGGATTTCAAAAAGACAAAACTCCTGCTCTCCAGAAACTTATGACAAATTTAAAAGTCAGATTGAGGAACCATCTGTAGATGAAAATGTTTTTGTTTTAACTTCCGATGATCAATTACTGAACAATGTTGACAGTTTGATCGCTAAAACTTGATTATTCCAGACAATGCGAAGTGTCGTTCCAGCACTGTAGCTTCCATCTCTCATCCTCATAAGTAAAAATACAGACACCTGTATTACTTAATCTCAAAAAATTCTTTAATTTGAGCGATACTTCAACAGGAAAATTCTCTCCAAACAACATCAGCCCAGCTAATAAGGCAATAAAATTAGCATGTGAAACAACTAGAATATTTTCCTTGTCCTGTGACTTCAAAAACTCTAACGCCTGCAATCCACGCCTTTTCAAATCTTCAAAGTTCTCTTCATCCGAATAATGCCAAGTTGGATCAATTGTATACATTTCACCAATTTTTCTAAATATTGCTTTAATTTCTTCGGTTTCTTTTGATTGGCCAATTGCCTCTTTAGGCTTTCTGACTTCAGCGAATAACTCACTAACTAGAATTTTCTCATTTATGACTTTAGCTGTTTGAACGGCCCGAAGATGGGGACTCGAAATAATTAAATCCAACTGTGTTTTTGTAAACCTTGTCCCTAATTCTTTAGCTTGGCCAATTCCTCTTTCATTAAGCGGTTCATCGTTTGGCTGGCTAATCTTTTTCTCCAAAGAATCGGTAGAACCGTGTCGGACAAAATAGATTTTCATGATATGATCTTAACATATGGAAAATAAGGAATTATTAAACTTGTTAATTGCTGAATACAAACAAATTTTTGAAAATGTTTGGGAATTTGGCGGTGGATATGGATTTCGATTAAATCACGGATTACGAGTAATGAATTACTGTCAGAAGATTGCTAAGTATCCAAGATTTAAAGAAGAAAATGTGAACATTGATGCCTTATTAATCGCCGCTTTGTTTCATGATATTGGCAAAATAGAAGCAGTTGATGAAAATGGACAATTAGTTTATGACAATTATGGCGGCATTAGCCACGACGCACTTGGTGCCAAAATCGCACCAAAATATTTAGAAAAATATATTAAAGATAAAGAACTAATTGACCTAATTTGTTTAATAATATCTGAGCAGGAAAGTAAGATTACTCCTACCCTAATCGAGTCAAAAATAATTAAAGATGCTGATAGATTAGATCATTATGGAGTTCTGCATCTGTGGTGTTCTATTACCCACGCCAATTATCATAAGAAGAATGTCGAAGGACTAAAAGAATTCTGGGAAGGGGAAGAAGGAAAATCAAAATATGAAGCCAATTTCTCTAAATTCTATTTTCCAGAAGTGAAAGCGATAGCTGAAAAAAGATTTAAGAATTTAACTAAAACTACCGAATTAATATTTATTGAGCAAAATGCCCAAGATATCTAAGAAACAGGGAATAAAAATTGGTAAGTGGAACTTAGATGATATCTATCCATTGGATAAGTTTGACACTTTGTGTCATGAATTAAAAACCAAACTTGAAAACCTGCTTTCCACATGGGTAAAGATTACTCCGGAAGTGTCGACAGAAGACTTTGTTAAATTTTTTGAATCTAAAGAAGAAGTAACAAGTGATTCAAAGAAATTAATTAGCAGAATAGATTTGGGTATTTGTGTTGATCAGAACGATCTAACGTTAAAAAAACTAAGGTATAAAGCAAACGAGTTGATCATTTATGTAAACGAACAGATAGGTGATATTGATAAATGGCTAACTGGAATAAGCATAAAAAACAAACCTACCCTAGACCTAGAAAATTACAATAGACTTTTAAAATCAATCCCAACTTGTAAGTATTTTATAAATCATAAGAAAGAAGCTTATGAACATAGACTTAGCAATAAAGAAGAAAGTATTATCGAACATAAAGATGAAATAGGACTAAACTCGTTGCTTGAGCTAAGGAATCAGTTGATTAATGATTATAGATTTAAACTTAAGATTGATAAAAATACTATAAAAACCCTATCACAGTCAGACTTGATGTCTTATACGTATGACTCCAACCGTCAATTAAGGGATCAGGCTTATAAACATATGTTGACAAAATATAGAAACGATATTAATAAACATTTTCTCGTTTATCAATCACTAGTAAAAGATTGGACTAGAGAATCAGAACTAAGGGGTTATAACAGTCCTATTTCGGTTCGCAATTTCGATAATGATATTTCTGGAGATACTGTGAATTTGTTATTAAAACTAGCTTATCAAAAGAAGGAGATTTTTAATCCTCTTTTTGAATATAAAGCAGAACAGTTGGGATTAAATAAATTAAGTCGTTTTGATACCCATGCCTCGGTAAACAAAGAAGAAACAACCATTAGTTTTAAACAAGCCAAAGAGTTAATTCTAGACTCATTCCAGTGCTTTAGCCCTAAGTTTTATGAGTTTGGAAAGTTAGTATTCGAATCTCAGCACATAGATTACCTTCCTCATGCAAATAAACAATATGGTGCCTTTTGCGAAACTGTCAGCCCTAAGGTAACTCCATATGTATTTATAAACTATTACAATAAAGTCTCTGATGTGTTTGCCCTGGCGCACGAAGTAGGTCACGCAATTCATTCAATGTATTCTGGAAATTTGTATCCGTCTATTCAAGAATCTAGTTTGCCACTTTCTGAAACAGCCTCCAACTTAGCCGAGATGATAGTCTTTGATCACCTTTTAAGTATGGAGGCAGATCCTGTAATTAAAGCATCAATAATATCGCAGAAACTAACAGATACCTACTCTATGACGATTAAGAAGATATTCTTAGTTCAATTCGAAATAAGAGCATTTGAATATCTTAGGGATGGTACAGATCCAGAAATTCTAAGTCAAATATATTTTGACTTGCAAAAAGAACAGTACAGTAAAGTAGTTCAGATTGACCCACTTTTCCGATACGAATGGGCTTGCATCAGACATTTGTTTGAAGTTCCTTTCTATTGTTACGCATATAACTTTGGCGAACTACTTTCTTATTCAATTTATTCTCAATTTAAAAACAGACGGGGAAATATCGTTTCACAAATTGAAAAAGTATTATCATCTGGTAATTCAAAAAATCCTCAAGAACTATTAATTGATTTAGGTATGAATATAAATTCAGAGGAATTCTGGCTTGACGGATATAAAATGATTGAAGACTTGGTTAAAAAAGTTAGCATTTAACTTGAGGTGAGGTATGAATACTGACGAGTTGTATAAATATTGGGAAACTAAGGTTAAGAATAAAAGGTTGTATCGTGCCATGTCTAGTGAATATCTACTAAATACAACTGGAATAATCAATCCTAAAAACAACCCATACAAATCAATTCATGGCCGGCTTCTTGATCTTTTTACCTTAGTCTTGAAACTTGAAAAAACTGGAAGAATTTTTAAATTAAAATGGACGTCGAGTACCCCAAAATTAAGTCGTGTGCTTCGAATAACATTAAATGACTTTTACGAAAAGAGTCTTGACTTTTCAACTTCATATGAAGAAGTTATTCAGATGGTTAACAGGTGGAAAGGCGGATATTTAGTTAATAATATTGGAGAGATTTGTTCACACCTTTTAACAGTCGAAAGTGAGTTGCCAGAAGAAGAAAAGAATCTATTGAAATATTTATCAGGCTGGGTAAATAAAAAACTATGTTTTGAAAATAAAATTATCTCCGTAAATGGAGACTCGCCTTTTCTTGAGAAAGCTAAGTTTCAACATTTAGGTAGGAACCTAAAGGAGATATATTGGCCATCCCCGTTCGGTAGCTTTGAGCACTTTACAAGTATTTCAAAGGATTTAAATAAATATATTCCATACTTGGAAGGTTCCAAAAGGGCGTATATAAGGGTTATTCAGCCAATACCATTGAAAAACATTCAAATAATTACACCATGAAGTCCAACACTTCCTGAGTTCTTTCTTTTAGGTTTTTTTCGATAAATTTCCCCTGATCCATTTCTATGGGGTCTAAAATGTCTACATAATCCGCATTCATCTTATCTGCCATGGCTAATGATTTTTTCATCTTTGTCTCGCCAGGTATCATATAAACAGTCTTACCCTTGTTACGCAAACTTATACATAATTTAATAGCCTTATTCTCGAGATTTCCATCAGAGTAAGTAACAACGTAGTCCAGCTTCCTTTTTTCCGGTAGATTTTTCTTTAATTCTTTTAACACTTCCAGAATTACTACATCACCGAATCCGAACCCAACAGCAGGAATTTTTTTACCTCCGAAGGATTCGAGTAGGTTGTCGTACCGACCTCCTCCAAATATTGCTCTAAATTTCCTCTGTCTGTCAAAAGCTTCAAAAACAATTCCCGTGTAATAGTTTAGTCCCCTTACAATCCCAATATTAAACTCCAGAAATTCACTAATGCCATATAGTTTTGCATACTGAAATAAATTATCCAGTTGGTTGGCACCAAGTGATTTATTACCAACAATTTTTTTTGCCTCTTCAAAATTTTTAATAGCGAATATTTCAAAAACTTTACCAATATCTTCTTCTGATATACCTTTTTCTATTAACATTTCCTTAAGTACTTCATCTGATACTTTACCTTTCTTATCTAATACTAAAAATATGTTCACATAATCAGACTCATTGATATTCTTCGATCTTAATAAATCTGCTATTAGCTGTCTGGAGCCAACTGATATTCCCACATCAGTACTATCTAAGCCCATTTCTTTAATAGACTCCACAGCAGTCGATAGCACTTCAGCCTCGGCTAATTGAGTTGCATCACCAATAATATCTACGTTCCATTGAAAATGCTCCCTTTTTCTACCAGTTGACATTTTTTCATATCTGAAACATTGAACTGTGGCGGACAATTTAAGTGGATATACCCATTCATTTTCTCGGGACAAAACAATTCTCGCTAGACTAGGTGTTTGTTCAGGCCTCAAGGCCAATTCACGGTCACTTTTATCTTTAAAATAGTAAATCTGGTCGGTTATTTCTTCTCCAGCCTTCCTGACTAATAGTGATAGACTCTCTACTACCGGAGTATCATACATTTCAAACCCATATTTAATGCCCGTATCTCTCCAGATTTTGAACAGCCATTCTCTTACTCTGTAGTCCTCAGGATAAAAGTCCCGCATGCCTTTTGGTGGTAAGGTATTGATTAGTGTCATATATCGCCTTTAAATATGGTATTTTAGCAAAAATAAGGTGTATAATGTAATTGTTATTAGCATCTAAAAGGAGTCATATGCAAAAATCCAAGTGGGTAAAACCCGTAATCCGAACAAGAAGTCTCCGTTTGCATTGCTAAAATAGCGTAACAGAGCGAAATATCCGCCGTAAATGGCGGATATTTTTTGGTATAATACCACCACAAATGAAATATCCGTACCAGATATTTTTTGGAGTAACCTACAAATGCAACCTTAATTGTAAGCACTGTTACGTCCACAAAAAGATTGTCGCGGACGTACCTTTATCCCAGATAAAAAAGTTAATTAACGATTTGGCTTTGCATGGAGTTATTAAGCTAATTTTTACTCATGGAGAAAGTTTAATCAGAGAAGATTTTGAAGAGATAATTCAGTATGCCCATGAAAAAGGTTTTTACTTAACTCTTTTATCGAATGGATTCTTTTTAACAGATGATAAGGCAAAATCACTTTTTTCAAAAGGTCTAAATAAGGTGCAAATCAGTTTAGATTCGCTGGATAGTGAATACCATAATAATCTAAGAAGAAGACCTTTTGCTTGGGAAAAGGCTATAGAGGGAATAAAAAACAGTCAAAAAAACGGTCTTAAAACTGGCGTAAATACAACTATCAATCGACATAACTATAACCATCTCGAAGATTTTATTAAATTTTCAGTTGAAAACAAACTTGAAGAAATTGATTTTTTAATGATTAGACCATCATCCGACGGGATCCATGATGAATATAGCTTTACTTCAACTGAGTATCACGACATTGTTGACAAGATCTGGGATTATAAACAGAAATATCAAAACAAGATAATTATTGGGTTTCATGATCCATTAGTAATCTCACAAATGGATCATCGTTTTTTAAATAAAATTGAGCGACACCAAATGATTGATGAGAATATCTGCCAGGCCGGAAAACTTTGGGTTTCAATTTTACCGAACGGGGACGTTCAGCCATGTAATTTTTTACCGAAAAGTCTCGGGAATGCTTATCAAGAAGATTTTGATTCAATTTTAAAAAAAGTTAAAAACTTTATGAAAAAAGAATTCCCTGTTTCTACTCGATGCCGATCATGTAAATATGTTGAGCTGTGTCAAGGCGGGTGTAAAGGGTTTTCATTTGCTGATAAAAACAGATTAGACTTTCGATGTAATTATTTATTAAATCAAAAATAATATGGTAAAAATATCAAATTCAGTTAAGGTTAGAACAAATCAAAATGACACAATTTTAATTTTTGATCCTGATAGGGATTTTTTTCATGAATTTAATGGAACTGCCAGTGAAATGTTTCTTTTGTTAAAAGAAGGAAAGACAAGTGAAGAAATAGTGACGGTATTGGTAAGTAAGTATGACGTTGATTCTTCAACTGTCGAGAAAGAACTTCAAAATTTTATAAGTAAATTAGACAAACTGGGAGTGCTGGAAAAATGACAGTAAAGCCAATTTTAATCAATTCCAGATTTCCAGTAAAGTTCGGAATAACTCACTTGCCTTTAGGTTTGGCATACGCCGCAGCAATATTAGAGAGTAACTCTATAAATCATGGCATTGTTGACTTAGCAGTTAAAGATATATCTAATACCAAGCTGTTCAAACTGATTGAGAAAAACCAGTATAACTTTATTGTAATAAATTCAGAAAATACCGTCCTTCAAACACGCGACTTTTATTTTGCCCTCCAACTTGCCAAAGATTTAAAAATAAAATTTCCAAATCTCATGATAGTAATGACTGGAGCTCATGTTACATTTCGGGACCTTGAGACGATGGAAAATAATCCGGAAATTGATCTTATTATTAGATATGAACCAGAAATCGTATTACTTAACCTCATAAAAACTTTAAACAGTAATGGTGATTTACGAAAAGTCAAAGGAATTACTTATCGCGAAAACAATAAAATTATTAAAAATCCTGATGAAAAACCAATTACTAACTTAGACAATTTGCCTTTTCCAGCAAGACATTTATTCCCAATAAAGGAATACCTTAAAAAGGATAAAGAAACAATCGTACAGGCGGCAAGAGGATGCACTAATCGATGCCTATTTTGTCAAAGTAGCTCAATGGACAGGTGCCTAAGATTTAGAAATATCGATAAAGTTATTGAAGAAATAAAAGAAGTTCTATCGCTTGGATTTGATTCAATATTTTTTTCTGATTTAGACTTCGGGGTTAAAAAAGAAAGAATTACTGAATTTTCAAAAAAAGTTATTGATCAGGGAATAAAACTGAAATGGTCATGTAATATCAGAGCAGACAGGTTGATTGATAGTAAAGAGACTCGGGAGATGTTAAGACTTATGAGAGATTCTGGTTGCTATCGAGTTTTTGTTGGTTTTGAATCTTTTTCACCTGAAATATTAAATAATATCCACAAGATGGTAAACCCAAATATGCTCAAAGATTCTGCTAAAATTTTAAAAGAATATAACATAGCTCTTCATGCTTCATTTCTTTTTGGCTTACCAGGCGACACAGAAGAGACAGTTAGAAACACTGTCAAAATCGCCAAGGAAATCAATCCCCAAATGGTTTCATTTAATCTTCTAACACCTTTTCCGGGAACTGCATTGGGGGATGAACCGGAAAAATATGGTATCGTCATCGACGATCGGCAGTGGTACAGCAATAAATCCTACAACGAACGGAATGTTTCTGGTAATACCAGCCTTACCAGAGAAAGACTTGAAAAATTAGCAAAATGGGCTTATGAGGAATTTTTAAGTCAATAATGTCTAAACAACGCTTTAAAATTGCATTTATTGGAAGTGGATTAATAGCCAGAGCCCATGCTGCAATTTTAAAAAAAATATTAGATAGCTTAGAAATTACGAGTTGTTTTAATCCAAAATTTAAAGATTATTCTAATAAGCAATTAAGTTATTGTCAAAATATTTTTGGAAAACTATACTTTGATTTTCAAGATTGGCTGAACTCTGAAAGTCCGGACATTGTATTTATTTGCACCCCACCTTTCGCTAGATATGAATATGAAAAAGCACTAATTAAAAAAGATATCAGCTACTTCGTTGAAAAACCGCCTTTAACCGCAAACCAAGATAAATTGATTCAATGTCTTAAAGACAATAAAAACATACATGTAAAAATAGGGTATCAATGGCGTTTTTTAAACTTTAATGACCGCTTGGTTAAATTAATTAGCGATGATGAAATTGGATACATTCACGCAATTAGATATTCCTCACCCCCTTTTCAGGAGTGGAAATTGGATCATGAGTTATCTGGTGGAAATTCATATGAAAAAGCAATGCACTTTATAGACTACTGTGAATATATCTTGAAGAAATCTGTCAAACCTCTTTCTTTTGTTTCTAGTAACTCTCTGATAAATAAAGTAATTGAGCCAAACTGCAGTTTACGTGACTCTGAAACCTTGGTATTTAAATTAGATAATTGTATTGGCGTAATTTCATCGGCTTCTTATTCCCAAGGTAATGATTTGTTGGAGATATGTTTTGTTGGAAAGAAACATATATACCGTGTGTCTACAAAGATTGACGGGACCGTATTATTAGAAGTCATTAACTCAAATAAAACTCTAAAAAGTTATAGTGATGATTCAAATGAACTTTATAAAAGAGAAATTGAAGATTTTATAAAAAGATTAAAGTCAAATGAGACCTACAATAACGATGGTTATATCAAGTGTATAGAAACTGCAAAAGGAATACTAAGGACTATCAAAAATGGCAAATAGTAAACTTTCAGACACTATTTCTGAATTTAATTTTAGTGATCTTCCCCATTATATTAAAGGTATATTCAGTTCTACAACAGAGAGTAAGGTCATACTTTTATTTATTGATGGGTTCGGCTGGAACAGCTTAGATAAACATGTTAGCCAAATACCTTCACTTCAGAGCTTGGTAAACCGAAGTCAAATCTACAAAAACCATTCGCTTCTTCCTTCATCAACTCCAGCGCATTTATCGACTATTCAAGGCAAGACGGTGTACCAAACGGGGGTAACCGAGTGGCTGTATTTTAACCGGTTAGTTGGAAGAACCATTTCCCCGCTCATGTTCTCCTTTGCCGGAGACACAACTTACAATCAGCTTAGTCGTAAAGGTATTAAAAGTTCAGACATTTTTTCGACAAAAACAATTTATCTAGAATTAAAAAATATAAATGTCCCAAGCAGAGTTTATCTATCTGAAAACTTGATTAATTCAGAATTCTCAAAATCCATGTGTGTTGGTTCGCAGATCAACGGATATTCAAAACCTGAAACAGCAATGGCTGACATAATTTCCGATGTTCTTAATAAAACTACTCCAGGATATTATTTTATGTATTATGACAAATTAGATAAAATTTCTCATAAGTTCGGTTACGACTCGACAGAGTTTGGACTTGCTTTAGATAATTTATTTTCATTAGTCGAAAGTTATGTTCTTAAGCCAATTGATGCCAGTCAAAAACCGATTGAACTAATTATATGTTCAGACCACGGACAGATAAATTGTCCTAACACTTTAGATCTCGATGATTATATTTATCAAATACGAAAATACTTTAGAAAAGGGTCTGATAATAACCCATTAGTTCCTGGCGGATCAGGAAGAGACGTCTCCCTCTATATAGAACAACCCTATGTTGAACAGGTAAGAAACATACTATTAGAATCATTAGCTGATAAAGCAAAGGTTGTTTTAGTTAGTGACTTTATAAAAACAGATCCAATAGACAAAAAACATGTTTCATCTCAATACATTGATAGTATAGGAGAAATATTAATATTACCTGAGCCTGGATATCAATTCTGGTGGAAAGAGCTTGGAGAAAGTAAAAGGAATTGTGTTGGTAATCATGGAGGATTAACACCAGAAGAAACAGAGACTCCATTAGTGATAATAAATAACAAAACTAATTAGCTTGGGAACATAAGTATTCAGCAGTTTCATACCACGCAGGTTGTCCTTTATACTTAGAATTTTTGGAAAAAATCTTACTGATAGCACCAAAGTTGCTTTCCCGAAGTCCTTTAATGATCACATCGATCTTATCCATATGTTTTCCTTCTATTTGAGAAAGTAAATCAGCTGTTGCACTGAGTCTATCAATGGGTGTTTTTGACTTGATCAATTCAATTAAATAGTCTATTTTTTTTAGATAAATAGTTGCTAGGTACTTATAATATTGGAGTTCCTCTTTTTTTGGTTCTTTTTTTGTATCAAGTATTTTTTTAGATGTTTCAATTAACTTTACGACATCTTTTCTTCTTTTTAAATAAACGTGAGTAACAACTTTAAGATATCGATTTTTAAGTTCTTCAGATTTCATAATTGTTTTCGGATGTGAATATAAGAAAGAAAGGTCAATTATCAATCTTCCGACTGAAGCAATTTCTCTAGCCATTTTTAATATGATATTGTCAATCTTGTCCTCCAAGTTGAAAAAGTTTCCATCGTGCTTACGAATAATATCCAACATAACTTGACCAGTTATCAATTTCTTCTCGAGTGAGTCCTTGGTAAAAAAACCAGAATGGTCAATTATATGGTGATAGTGTGGTACCAAATTTTCTACTTTTTTAGGAATAAGTTCTATTTGTTTCTGACCAGACGGTTCATATTTCGTTGGTATGGTCACCATTACTGCTTTTATCGACTTTGGTGATATAACCGTGCCATCTTTACAAGCAGGTGTAAAGATGTCCTTGATGTCATCGTGTTGATCAATTAATCCACCGATTGTGACTACCTCATCATCAAAAGTATTGGCTAAGACAATATGCTTTCTTAAAAACTTACTTATTAAAAGTTTGGGATACTTTTTCTCAAGTAATCGAATAATCTCTTTAAAAACTAGTTCAACTCTTTGAATATTAAACTTAGATAAAGACAATCTTATCCTCAATGGCAGCGGTTCTTTCTTGTTTAGGTAAGCAACAAATTGATACTCAATAAAATTAACAAAACTATTTTCGTCGCCTCTTGGAATAGCAGTAGACACATATTTGCGATCGTTCGGTTTTAATGTGTCCCAGACTGTATAAACATCTGTAAAAGTAAAACTCCCATCAACATAATCGAAAGGATCAGAATCCCAATATAACGCAGTCGTTCCGGGCATGTATTTTGAATACTTATTCAAGAACATCTTTATAGATTCAAAGGAGTATTTTGACGTAACTCCTTTTTTTGTCCCCAAAAAACAAAACGGACATCGTCCATTACAGCCATCTGTAAGCTGTAATCCCGTAAGTTTCGACAATATAATTTTTAGTTCATTTTCTGAGTAGGCCGATACCTGTTCTAATATGTTGATTGAAGGTGTATCTTGGTCATTTTTTATTTTCGAAGAAAACAATTCTGTTGTTTTTAGAGAAGGAAATCCCAGTCTTTCCCGTTTCTCTTTTAATTTTCTAACTATAGAATATTCTTTTTTCGAAACTTTCATTATGATGAATAATACCACAAAAATCACCCAAGAATCCTCATTTTATTGGAATATATCCACAGTTTTAAGGTCTAGTCAGTTCTCTACTTATCTACATAGTTACCTACATCTACTCTCTACCTAGTACTTTTCCAGATAAAGACCAGGATCGGGATACTCAAAACCAAAGCTATACCTAAAGAAGGAAGAGAATATAGGATGAGACCAAGGACATTATAGAAAAATGAAATTATTGCATTAAGAAAATCAACTATTCTTGGAATAACCCAAAAATAGGACACCAAAATTAATCCTCCCCAGATAAACCCTTTTATATCTTTGTAAAGTCTCCAGTCGTCAAATATTCCAACAACTATTCCGTGAAGGAATTGGTAAAACCTTACCCAATATAAAAATGCGCCAATTGTTAGGTAAGTGATTGCACTGTAAAACCCACGTTCCAATAAACCGGGAGCAGAAATTGGTTCAATATTTTTCCAGACAAAGCTTTTTCCAAGCCCAAAATGCCAAAGCAATATGGTGACGGAGAATAATACGGATACTATCGCTGAAGATATTATTTCTTTCCTATATTTTGTAAGTGTGTGTATATACCAAGTCATATTTGTGGGGGCGAGAGAAGTATATCAAAGAATTTTTTTAGCAGTCTGCCACCAGGGTTTCAAAATCACTCTTTGGTTTAACAAGCTTTCCTTCTTCAATATCAAAACCTTGAACCTTGATTATGGAATACACTCCGACATTCTTAGCTTTTTCATCAACTGATTGGTCGGAAGACTTTATCAATGCCTCAATTTGTTTATCAGTTGTAGTTATCCGAATTGGCAACCAATTCGTCAACTTCCATGTTTTTGTTTCAGTATCGTAGGATTGAGGAGTAATTATTGTCCAGAAGAATGAGAGTGGACCTTTTAGCATTTCCAAAAACGCCATCATCCTAATATCTTTGTTGGAATTGAGATTTTCTGGCGGATCCCAATATTCTTTTTTTAGAGGAAAGATATGATCATATCCCAGAGTCACAACTAAACCTCCATAAGCATCCGTACCCGGATTTCTCTTTTCGATATGTCTTTTTAACTTTTTCAAAGTAGCACTTAACTTCTTTAGATCCGAAAAAGTCTCAAATAGTGGATACAAAACAGTGTTGTCGTCAAGTTTCAAAAATACCAAGGCAATGAAAATATTCTTTGGAAAATCAGGTTCTAAATAGCAAAATTTTTTAGTACTAGTCATTCTACTTTTGCTATTAACTTATGAGAACCGATTTTATAAATATCTTTAAAAACCGATTCGATAAATCTGCTTGCACTTTCTATGTCTTTCCGAAAATTAGCGTCTACGGATATATAGTCTTTTCCCTTGTCTATCTTATAAACCATTGATCCTCGATAGTTTTCAATTTCATCATTTACAAAACCAGACTCACTTAATAATCCAACTATTGGTAAGTAATATTTTTTTAATCCGTTTGTTTTGTTGGCGTAAAAATTAAATTTAAGCTTATTTTCTGCTGTCCAAAATTGGATAAACTTATTATCATCTCCGATGGGGGAAAAGATAATGAAGTTGCACCCTTCTAGTGATTCTCGCAAGGCTAACTTGACAAATTTGCCTTGTTCTTTTTGGGTTAATTTATTAATTCTTTCCTGTATAGCTTGGATAAAATCTTCATGTTCAGTGCTGGTGATTTGCAACTTGCCGTCTACTATCCCAAAGGTCAAATGTTTTTTAGTAAAGTTGCTTTCCCAAAAGAACCGTCTTGCTCGGCAATAGGCAAAATAAAGGTGATGAATTATCTTGATCTGCCAGTCAGTCATTATTAATACTCTATAATAATTATAGGTTTCATAAACAGAATAACATATTTTAAAGCATTTTGAATATAAATAATCGCAGTAGGGCCTCGTGTGTAATTAAAGTATTGACATTTTGGTAATTGAGGACTAGGATAAGAGCATGACCTCATACAAATTAAGTGAAATTGCAAATATCGTCACCGGGTACACCTTTCGATCGGCCCTTGTACCAGATGTTAATGGTAACTACCAGGTAATTCAGGCTAAAGATATTGGAGCCGGGTTCGTTTTTGAAGATGAAAACTTAACCAAAATAATGGCAGATAAGCTTCCGGAAAACACAATAGTAAGAAGTGGAGATGTCGTCCTCTCCTCTAGAGGAAGATATCGGGCGGCTGTGGTTAAAGTAGAAGTGCCAACTATCGCATCCTCTTCTGTTTTTGTCCTCCGGGTAAATAAAAACTTGATTAGTCCCGAATATTTATCAATCTTTTTAAATTCACCATCAGGCCAATCTCAATTAGAAAGACTAAGCAGTGGCAATTACATCAAATCAATTCCCAAATATAACCTAGAGGGTTTAGTGGTTGAAACCCCATCCAAAGACGAACAGTTGAAAGTATCTCGACTCTATAAGAGCATAGTAAAACAACAAGAGTTGTTAAGTAAAAAAATTTCAATTTTATCCACTATTTCCGAAAGTTCATTATTACATGTTTTAAATTCTAATAACTAAAATGGCTCCAAAAAAATACAACCAACAGGAATTGAACAAAGTGCTTTGGTCGGCCGCTGACTCCTCTCGGACATCAGTTGATGCTGGGGTTTACAAAGACTATGCCTTGGCAATGCTTTTTTATAAATATTTAAGCGATCTTTCTAATAAAAAAAGACAGGAATATAAAGAAAGATTTGGAAGTGATACTCAACGGATTGAAGAAAAACTGAAATTATACCGTTTTTATTTGCCCGAAAACACTTCCTTTGAATATATCTATTCGATAATCGAACATGACAATATTGGTGAGGAATTAAATAAAGTTCTGGACAAAATTGAAGAAGCTAACCGATCTAAACTTGAAGGAATTTTTAATATCGATTTTAATTCTGAATCAGTCTTAGGCAAGCTGGAAAATCGCAACAAAATGATTCGGAATTTAATCAGTGACTTTCACAAGATTGATTTGAGTGAGGTGGATGATGACGTTATGGGCAATGCCTATATGTACATGATCGAGAAGTTTGGGGCCGATGCTGGAAAGAAAGCGGGAGAGTTCTTCACGCCAAGTAAAGTATCAAAATTGGTAGCCAAACTCGCTCAACCAAAACCGGGAGACAGAATAGTAGATAACGCTTGCGGATCAGGTGGTCTACTTTTACTTGCCGGTGCTGAAGTTGAAGCTCAAGGGTCAAATAATTACGTACTTTATGGTCAAGAATCTAAAGGAAGCACTTACCAACTTGCTAGGATGAATATGTTTTTACACGGCAAGGATTCGGCCAGAATTGAATGGGGTGACACCTTAAACAATCCGCTTTTAGTCGAAAACGATCGGCTGATGAAGTTCGACACCTGCGTCCAAAACCCTCCGTTTTCCCTTAAAAAATGGGGGGCAGAAAACGCTGAGTCAGACGCTTACAATCGTTTTTTCCGGGGAGTACCTCCAAAGGATAAGGGTGATTATGCCTTTATCACCCACATGGTTGAGGTTTTAAAACCAAAAACTGGCCGAGGGGCTGTCATTGTTCCCCATGGAGTTTTATTTAGGGGTGGAGCTGAAGGGAAAATTCGTGAATCTCTTTTAAAAGAAAATATTATCGATGCTGTCATTGGTCTACCTGCTAACCTTTTCCAAACCACAGGCATTCCGGTCGCCATTTTAATAATCGATAGATCTCGGGAAAGTGGCGGTGCCAATCAATCTAAAAAGGATATTCTCTTTGTAGAGGCTTCAAAAGAATTTAAACCAGGTAAGGCTCAAAACACTCTATCAGATGAAAATATTGAAAAAATTTATAACACCTATGCTAATCGCCAAGAAGTAGATAAATTCTCCCGTAAGGTAGATTTTGCCGAGATTGAAGAAAATGACTTCAATTTAAACATCACCCGATACGTGGACACCTTCGAGGAAGAAGCCCCGATTGATATCGCTGCCAACCTCCGGGAGTTAGAGGCCCTCAAGCCAGAGCTAGAAAAACTGGAGAAAGAAATGGACGGGTATTTAAAAGATTTAGGAATTAAATAAATTATGTTTAAACCAAAAACTGACAAAATAAATGCATTTTCTAAACTTTACCCAGAAGCAATTACTCAGTTAGAAAGTATTTTTGATAAACCATCAAACGTTTATATTGATTTTGCCAATGTGTTCCACTGGTCGGAAAAATTAGGCTGGCATATTGATCTAGAACGACTGAAACAATTCCTCGACTCTTTTGACACAATTAAAAACGTACGGTTTTACAATGGTACTGTTCCCGGAGATCAATTTTCAGAAGCAATAATTAATCAAGCCCAAAAGCACGGTTATGTTGTAAAAACCAAACCAATTAAAAGAATGCGTCTTTCAATTGACGTATCCGGTACTCCTGACGGCTCCCCTGCAGTGCTTCAAAACTTTATTAAGAAACCTCTACTAAATAAATTAGACGTTGAAACGATCAAGTTTCTCAACAATAAACTGCTTGAGTTAAACAAAGCAGGGACAAAATATGTTGAACAATGGAAATGTAATTTTGACGTTGAAATGGGTCGTGATATGTATTTGGATTTTGAAAGAAATGGAGTCCAAAATTTCATTCTTTGGAGTGGTGATAGTGACTTTGCTGACCCAATTGAGCAACTTATCCAAGACGGAAAACAAGTGGTAATCTTTGCCACTTCCGGAAGGATTGCTCCAGAACTTAATGCTACTGGTGTTTTTGTGTTCGAAATTTGGAAAATTAAAGACTTTATTTGTTGGCAGAGAGAGATCTCTGACAAGGCAAAAAATGCCCTTAAAAACGCAAAAGGGACTCACTGAGGAGCCCCTAAGCCATCGATTTATGATACAGTTAGTATCAGTTATGATTATATGACTAAGTAAAACATATGTCAAGTAGTCAACTTACAAAACACCGTAATTTAACGTTAAATAACATTATGAGCTTCGGCTCAATATGATCAAAAATATGGCAGAAAAATACTATCCTCCACAGCACGCCACAGGTCAATTTCATTGTCCTCATTGTGGTGTATTTGCTCATCAAAGTTGGTCACACATTGAAGCCGTCGGAGATAACTATTCAGTTCGAGGACAATATAACTCATATGTAAAAAAATCAAATATTTGCGGATTAGCACAACATTCGGCAAAGTTAGGTGAGCTCTGGACTGTTTCTTTTTGTGGCCACTGTAATAATTTTTCTATTTGGATAGATACTCAGATGATTTATCCAAAAAAAATCATTGTTCAACAGCCGAACGATGACTTAAGTGAAGATATAAAATCAGATTATTTGGAAGCGGCAAATATTCTTAGTGAATCTCCAAGAGCCGCTGCAGCAATATTAAGATTAGCACTCCAAAAGCTGTGTAAAGAATTGGGTGAAAAGGGAGAAAACATCAACGATGATATCGGTAACCTGGTAAAAAAAGGACTTAACCCATTAGTCCAAAAATCCTTAGATGCTTTAAGAATAACTGGGAATAGCGGTGTTCATCCTGGGGAAATCAATTTGAAAGAAGAACCAGAAAGAGTAATTAAACTGTTTGAGTTACTAAATTTTGTTGCGGACAAAATGATCACTGAACCAAAAGAAGTTGGTGGTTTCTACGAAGCTTTACCTGACAGTGCCAAAGAGGCCGTTAAAAAGAGAGATACAAAGGTTGCATCAAAATGAACAATCAACAAAAAATACCAGAAGGATGGAAAGAATTAAGTTTTAATCAGGTAGTTTCCGAAGTCATTGACTTCAGGGGCAAAACACCAAAAAAACTTGGTATGGATTGGGGTGGCGGGTCAATTCCTGCATTGTCAGCCAATAATGTAAAAAAAGGTTATATCGACTTTGGTTCCGAGTGCCATCTCGCGTCCGAAGAGTTATATAAAAAATGGATGAACAAAGGTGATCTTAAACAAGGAGATATCATATTTACAATGGAGGCGCCACTCGGTAACGTTGCAATAGTCCCCGACAATAATAAATATATTCTTAGCCAGAGAGTAGTTGCATTAAGACCTTCAGAAGGTGTCGATAATATATTTTTATTCCATTATCTCTTATCAGATGTTTTTCAAGGGCTATTAGATTTATTATCTACTGGGTCTACTGCAAAAGGTGTTAATCAAAAATCACTTTCAATGGTTAAATTTTTAGTTCCAAAACTTGCACAACAACGTCAAATAGTCCAAATTCTCGAAACATGGGACAAATATATTAGCCTATTAAATCAAAAGATAAAAATAAAGAAATATACTAGATATTCCCTATTACAAAAACTTACTTCGGGTGATTTGTTTAAAAAAGTTACTAAGGTCAAGATTAAAGATATTTGCGATATAAGCCGTGGCGGTTCACCTAGACCAATAGAACAATTTATTACAAAGGACTCTGACGGCTACAATTGGCTAAGAATAGGTGATATAGAAAACGATGCCATGTATATCCAATCAACATCCGAAAAAATAATCCCGGAAGGACTTAAAAAAACTACGCTTGTTAACCCGGGAGATTTTATACTTTCCAATTCCATGAGCTTTGGTAGACCGTATATCATGAAAATATCCGCCTGTATCCATGACGGATGGTTAGCCCTTAGAAACATAAAAACTAACGTGGATAAATTTTTTCTGTTTTATCTTTTAACTTCAGATAAGATGCAAAATACTTTTAAATCGCTGGCTGCTGGGTCCGGCGTACGTAACCTAAAGAAGGAGATAGTAGCAGAGATAACTATCAATTTTCCTGATCTTGAAGAACAGAAACATATCGCAAAGCTATTGTTAACATCAGATGAAGAAATATCTTTTCTTAAAAAACAAAAAAATCTAGTTGTTAAACAAAAAAATTATCTTCTTAACAATTTAATCACCGGGCAGATTAGGGTACCGGAATTTACTAATAAAAAATAATATGATGGATAAAATCAATTTAGACGAAGCAAAACAGTCTCAACTCCCATTAGTGGAAATGTTGATTAATCTTGGATATCGCTACATACCAGCTTCTGAAGTGATGCGAGAACGTGGAGGCGACACTTCAAAATTCATTTTACGGGAAACAGCATTAAGGAAATTTTCCGAAATTAACAGCTACGAACACAAAGGACAAACGTACAAGTTCTCTGAAGCGGATATCGCTCAAGTTATTGACGAATTGGAAAATACTCCAGTTGAAGGACTTATTGATACTTCAAGAAAAGTTTACGGTATGATCATGCCCACGACTGGAGGCAAGACAATCAAGGTTTTTAACGAAGGAACGGTAATATCAAAAAGTTTTAAGTACATAGATTTCCAAAATATCGAGAATAATGATTTTGCGGTTACGGTCGAGTTTCAAGCTACGGGTAAATGTGATATTCGGGTAGACATTGTTATATTTGTAAACGGAATCCCTTTTGTCATCATCGAAAACAAGAAATCATCAGTTGAAATTGAAGAAGCTTTGTCCCAGTTGAATCGAAATCAATCCCCATCATTTTGTCCAAAATTATTTATCTATCCCCAACTGTTAATTGGTGCCAATAAAGAAGATCTCCGTTACGGGACAGTTGGTACCCCTAATAAGTTTTTTGCCAAATGGAAAGAAAGAAATGTTGTCGATGAAGAATGGAAAAACAGAGATGAATTTAAAAAACAATTTAAAGAGAGAGTAAAAGAGATTATTAGTAAACCAATTGATACGGTCCTGTATAACCAAATTCTTTTTGACCTAAATGGAAATACAGTTGATCACCAACAGAATCTTGACCGATTACCCACCAATCAAGATTTGGCAGTATTGGGACTATTAACCAAGGAAAGATTACTTGATGTCTCAAAAAACTATGTTCTCTATGATGCTGGGATCAAAAAGGTGATGCGCTACCAGCAATATTTTGCTATCAAAAAACTTCTCCTAAGGACTGATCAAATTGAAACCATGGAGTATGGACCAAAAAGAAAAGGTGGTATTCTTTGGCATACTCAGGGGTCAGGTAAATCGTTAACGATGGTAATGTTTGTAAAAGCTTTGATCGAAAACCCGGATATTGTTAACCCAAGAATCTTGATAGTTACTGACAGAAAAGATTTAGATCGCCAAATCAAAGGAACTTTCATAAATGCTGGTCTAAAAAAAGATGTCATCCAAGCCAGTAGCGGCGGACATTTACTCAAATTAATTCAACAGAAAGATTTGAGAGTCATCACCACCTTAATACACAAGTTCCAAGCTGCTAGTAAAAAGAGATCAGATTTTGTTGACCATGACCAAAATATTTTTGTTTTAATTGACGAAGCCCACCGGTCTCAGGGTGGAGATGCCAATCTGGAGATGAATCGAGTCATCCCTAATGCATGTTACATTGCTTTTACAGGTACTCCTCTTTTAAAAAAGGAAAAGTCACGGCTTAAATTTGGGTCATTTATCGACAAATACACTATTGATGATGCTCTTGAAGATGAAATTATCCTACCCCTAATTTATGAAGGACGATATGTTGACCTTCGCCAAGACAGGAAAGAAATTGATAAGCAAGTGGACCGTCTTACTTCTGATTTAAATGATGCTGAAAAGAAAAAACTCCAATACCTAATTAAGAGCCAAATTATCCAAGATAATCCACAAAGGATCAAAGAAATTGCATATGATATTGAGAACCATTACCTTGAACAGTTTCAAGGTACTGGTCTGAAAGCCCAGATAGTAGCCCCGTCAAAATATTCGGCCACATTATTTCAAAAATATTTTGCAGAAAGTGGCAAGATTAATACCGCTTTAGTCATCTCAGATGAAAATGGACTAATTGAAGATGACGATCAACATAAAAAAGAAGTTGACGAGTATTTAAAAGATATAAAAGCCAATTATCAGAGCTTGCTTTCGTACGAGAAAGAAGTAATTGAAAACTTTAAGTACAGCGAGGATGGGATTGAAATACTGATCGTAGTGGATAAATTATTGACAGGTTTTGACGCTCCAAGAAATACCGTTTTATACCTTGCCAAAGAACTTAAAGACCACAATTTGCTTCAGGCAATTGCCCGGGTAAATCGGTTGTACGATAATAAGGTTTTACCCAAGACAGCAGGTTATATTATCGACTATTCTGAGAATGCTCTTAACCTCAAAACCGCCATGCAATTATTTGGTAACTACGACGAGGAAGATGTCAAAGGGGCATTGATTGATGTTGATGAAAAAATCCAAGAATTAGAAAGCTCCTATGGTAGTCTTCACGATATTTTTAATGGTGTCAAAGAAGACGATGAGGCTTATTTGCAGTTTCTAAATGACGAACCAACACGAAAAAAGTTCTATGAACAGTTGGCTCACTTCCTAAAAATCTTTGGTGAGTGTATGGTACTCCAAGATTTCGTCCATGAATTTGATCATATCGATACTTATAGGCTTGAGCTAAAAAAATTCTTAAACATCCGAAAGACTGCCAGTCTAAGATATGCCGAGGATGTCGATTTCAATAAATACAAACAATCCTTGATTAAAATAATGGATACCAATATCAAGGCGGAAGAGGCAGAGCTTTTGACACGCCAAATTTCGATCAACGACAAGAAAGTGTTTGAGCAAGCTATTTCTGAATTAGGATCAGATAAATCTAAGGCTGAAGCTATCGCCGCCCAAACGAGCCGAACAATAAACGAGAAATTACAGAAAGATCCAGAGTTTTATCATCGGTTTTCACTGAAAATTAATAAGCTTTTGGAGGAAATGAGGCTTAAGAAAATTGCTGATATCGAAGCCTTAAAACAAGCAAAACTTATTAAAGACCATGTATTAAATAAACAGGACGATAGTCTGCCCTCACCAATTCTGTCAAATAAAGGGGCGGATATCTTTTATCGTAATTTGCAGACTCAGTTTGCCGGATATGGAATCAATGGATCTCAATTTATAAAGATAGTGCTTGAACTATTGGAGGTTGTCCGAGAACATAGCATTGTCGATTGGCACTTAAACAGAGAGCAAATCAGAATTATGAAAAATGCGGTCGATGACTATCTTTATGACGTAATCGAAAAAGATTACGAAGTTAAAATTAACAACGAGGATAGAAATAAACTCGAAGATTTAATAATTGAGTTAGCCAAAAATAATTTTGAAGTATTCAATTAATGAAAATCAAGAAGTTCGTATTTGGTAAATATGAATATAGTTACGCACTTATCCGGGAAGACAGAAAATCGTTAAGTCTAACCGTACGACCGGATTTAAGCATTATATTAAAAGCACCTGAATCAGCCAATCAAGAGAGGTTGCAAACTTTCCTTCGTAAAAAGTGGTTGTGGTTGGAAAAACAGCTTAAGTATTTTAAAAAATACCAGACAAAAATTTATGAAAAAGAATATATCTCTGGTGAAAGTTTCCTTTATTTAGGCAAACAATATAAACTTAAGGTCATACGGTCCAAGGACGAAGGAGTGTCTATAGCTAAAGGCGTAATGCTATTAAAAACTCAAAGTAAAGTATCAAATGGATTTCATAACAGAAAAATATTAGAGGAATGGTACCTGCAAAAGAATTCAGAAGTATTTAGAAAAAGATATGTAGAAGTACAGAAAAACTTTAATTACAACTTTGTCCCTGAATTAGAAATTAGAAAGATGGCTAAAAGATGGGGAAGTTTTTTGGGTACCAAAAAAATCTACCTAAATCCGGAACTAATAAAAGCTCCCATTGTCTGTATTGATTATGTGATTACCCACGAACTTTGCCATATGAAACATAAAAATCATTCCGAAGCCTTTTTTACGCTACTGAAATCCAAGTTATCTGATTGGGAGAAGATAAAGGAAAGATTGGAATTGCTTCTTGGGTGGCAGATTAAAGCGTAATTTGACGGGAGCTATGGTTTGTGCTTTAATTAATCAGCTCAATTAAGCTTAGGTGTTTAACCTGTAAACTCCGAAAGTAGATCCGTTCCAGGCACAGGGCCGGGAATATTACTACTTTAAGGAGTTTTTTTATGGTCAACACCACCAAAATAGAAACGGTCCTGGTCAAAGTTACTGATTTAATTCCCTCAGATTACAACCCTCGTAAATGGAGCAAAGAGCAGATTGAGCAGCTAAAAGAAAGTATAGTTAGGTTTGGAATTGTCGACCCTATTATAGCTAATTCTGCTGACAATAGGCGCAACATTGTAATAGGTGGACACTTTCGACTCGAGGTGGCAAAACAGTTAGGATACGCGGAAATTCCCGTAGTATATGTAAACATTCCTGAAGTTGAAAGAGAAAAAGAATTAAACTTACGGTTGAACAAAAACCAAGGTGAGTTTGATTATAGCCTTCTGGCAAAGTTTGATGAAAATCTATTAAAAGACATTGGTTTTGGTAGTGAAGAAATCGATAATATTTTTGACGTTGACGACACTAATACTGAAATTTTTGATCTGGAGAAAGAATTAAAAAAGCTGAAAATTGACCAAATTAATTTCCAAAAAGGTGATGTCTACGCCCTTGGTGATTCCCGTCTGATGTGTGGTGATTCGACTATTGAAGCTGATGTATTAAAGCTGATGAGTGGCGAGAAAGCGGATATGTGTTTTACTGACCCGCCTTATATTTTGGATTATCTAAATGGCAAGCAACGGCATGGGAATCCAACGGTCGGTTTTGGCGCTAAAAAGAATCGCCGATATTTGGAGACGGATGTGTTGCCCGACAATTTTACGGAGTTATGGATGGCCAATATCTCTAAAATTCAAAAGGAAAATTTTTCAATTATCGTTTATGAGAACTGGAAGAATATTAGAACCATATGGGGTGAAATGGAAAAGTACTGGCGGGTAAAAAATATGCTCGTTTGGCATCTTCCTAACCGAAATCAAGGCTATTCCGCTAAACATAAATTCTTCTCCAAACACGACATTGCCATGGTAGGGGCATCTCCAAATACTAATGTTGAATTTAATATGGAACCGGAAACGGATGGCTTGCAGGAAGAATACGAAACTGCCCTCTACGCAATCTCAGGTGACCCGCAGTGGGAGGGATATAAAAAAGGTAAGAAGTACCAGCCGACTGATTTTATTGAATACAATGCTTCGGATGAAAAAAGCTCCGGGCAAGGAATTATTTTTGGTACCAAGCCAATAGAAATTTTAATTCCTTATATTAAAGTCCTTACCCGACGGGGCGACCTGATTATTGAACCATTTTCGGGAAGTGGTAGCACATTAATTGCCTCAACCAAAATGAAACGCCGATGCTATGGTATGGAAAAATCGCCAGTCTACGCCGAAGTCATTAAAAAACGCTGGGAAAATCTGACCGGGCAAAAAGGAGTAAAACTATGAAAAATAAGTCCCAAGTATTGGAACAATTAAAAATAAATCCGATTATTCAAATCGCCTGTCAAAAATCCGGAGTTAGTCGGGCTACATTCTATCGCTGGCGTAGCGAAGATGAAGATTTTAAGAAACAGACTGAAGACGCAATCAGGGATGGTGTTTTGTTAATCAATGACTTAGCCGAGAGCCAACTGCTGGCGGCAATTAAGGATCAAAATTTAACCGCCATAATATTTTGGCTCAAAAATCACCATGCTGACTATGCCGACAAGATTCAGGTCAGTACCGATCAAAAGCCGATTGATAGTAACCTAACGCCGGAAGAAGAGAGTTTGGTAAAAAAGGCCTTACAAATGGCTGGAGTTATTAATTTAACATCAAAACATGATCAATCAAGAAATGGACATCGGACAGATAATAAAAAACCAAAAACTGAGAAAAGAGTTGGCGATAAATAGTTTTTATTGGTTTTTCCATATTTATCTATATGATTATGTAAAATTTAAGACGGCTGACTTCCAAAAGGAAATTATTAGCATTGCCGAAGATCAAACACTTAAAAACGCTTTTATCGTTGCCTTCCGGGGATCAGCTAAATCAACCCTAGCCACCCTTGCCCTGCCCTTATGGTCAATTATTGGCAAACATAAAAAGAATTTTATTATTATCATTAGCCAAACCCAGTCACAGGCAAGGCTAATCCTATCAAATATCCGACGGGAGTTGGAGACAAACCAATTATTTATCAAAGATTTTGGTCATTTAAGTACCGATCCGACTAACAGCGAATGGAATTCAAGCACAATTGTTTTAGGAAAGTCAGGTATAAGGATAAGTGTTTATTCAACCGGGGAAAGTATTCGGGGTATCCGTCACCTAGCTACTAGACCTGATTTAATTATCGGTGATGATTTGGAAGATTTAGCTTCGGTTAAAAACAAAGAAATAAGAAATCAAAACTTCGACTGGTTCACCGGAGATGTTATGCCGTTGGGCGATAGAGAGACAAAATTAATCGTGATCGGTAATTTACTTCATGAGGACTCTTTGATGATGAAAATCAAAAATGGAATCATCAACAATACATTAGATGGCAAGTTTTTTGAGTACCCGTTAGTGTCATTGGATAATAAAATTGCTTGGCCTGGTAAATACCTAACCCAAAAGGAAATCAGTCAGGAAAGAAGAAAGATTGGAAATGATATTGCTTGGTATCGGGAGTATCTACTACAAATTCTGCCACCTGAGGACAGGATTATTAAAAGCGAATGGATAAGGTATTACGATGCCTTACCGAGCCATATTGCCGCCAATTGTGTTGGTTTTATAATTTCACTTGATCCGGCAATCTCTCAAAAGCACACCGCTGATAAAACGGCCATTTTAGTAGGAGTAATCTATAAATCAGCCAATTTCCATTACCTTTACATTACGGATATTTATAACCTGCAGGCCGATTTTCCAACCACCAAGGATTTAGTTGAAAATTTGTCAAATACGGTTAACCCAAAATATAGGACTACGATTTTAGTTGAACAAGTTGGTTATCAGGAAGCCTTGATTCAGGCATTGCAAAAGGAAGGATACCCGGCTGTAGGAATCAATCCACATGGAGGCGATAAAAGAGCCAGACTTAATATTTCCAGTAGTTATGTCAAAAATGGGAGTATATTTTTCCCCCGATATGGATCGGCCGAGCTGGTAAACCAATTGGTCAATTTTGGAGTTGAAAGATACGACGATCTAGTTGATGCATTTACTATGATGGTTAACGAAGTATTTGGGACAAACAATACTCACCTATTCAATCAGGGCCCGGTAGTAATTAAAGCAAATATCAGGGCATACTGTGGCAATAGAGGTGAGGACTGGGCTGATGCTGATGACAGAAGTATTTTTGATAATCTCAATCCTAGCGGTAACTGGCGAAGAATTTGGGGCTGATTACATCTCCTAGACTTCCTTAAACCCTGCGGTACAGTTGTGTTATGAAGAGAAAAGAAGATGGAAAGATAGAGGAAATAAAACAAATAAGGTACTGCCTATATGCCCGAAAATCATCGGAATCAGACGAACGCCAAGCCATGTCGATTGAGTCTCAAATCAACGAGATGAAAACACTGGCCGAAAGGGAAAAACTATTTATTAAAGAAATCAGGCAAGAAAGTCACTCGGCTAAATCATCGAGGCTCAGACCCGTCTTTAATCAACTACTAATCGATATCAGAGCGAAAGAATTTGACGGAATACTTACTTGGGCACCGGACAGATTAAGCAGAAATGCAGGAGACTTGGGAACGCTGGTTGATTTGATGGATCAGGGAAAGCTGCAAACTATCCGGACATTTTCTCAATCATTCTCAAATAACCCCAATGAAAAATTCCTGCTGATGATCCTCTGCTCTCAGGCAAAACTTGAAAATGATAATCGGGGAATAAATGTAAAACGGGGAATGAAAGCCAAATGTGAGGCTGGATGGAGACCAAACATTGCTCCACTGGGGTATCTCAATGTCATGAGTTACAACCGAATAAGCTATGTCGAAGTTGATAAAGATCGGGCACCAACAATAAAACAGATGTTTCACCGGGTTGGAGAAAAAGGCCAAAGTGGTAGAGTCATAAAAATGTGGCTGGACAAAATCGGATTCACTACTCGAAGCGGAAAGCCTCTGGCATTGAGTAAAGTCTACGCAACATTAAAGAATACTTATTACTACGGAGAGTTTGAATTCGGAGGGGTAACCTACAAAGGTAATCATGAGCCATTAATAACAAAAGAACTTTATGACAAGGTACAAAAGCAATTGTATGTCCCGGAAAAAGAATGGCATAAAAAACTATTCCCGTTCCGGGGATTATGTAAGTGCGGTAGTTGTGGGGAGTGGATAACAGCGGAGGAAAAGTACAAAAGGTATAAATATGGAAGATTCAAAAAATACGTTTACTACCATTGTGGTAGACATGTGGATTATGACTGCGACGAACCCTACATCAGCGAGGAGGATTTAATCCAACAACTAATAGCCCATATTGATGAAATAAAATTGGATGAGAAATTACTAACCGAACAACTAAAAGAAGAAATAGAGAGATTCCACTCGCTGAGAGGTGAGGTGTTACACCAAGAATTCCTTGCCGGAAATCTAAACCAATTTGATTACCCGCAAAAAGTACCTCTAGACCGTGACACTGCAAAGGAATACTTACTCCATGTCCTAAAAGCCGGATCGGCAGAAGATAGGATTCAAATATTGTCAGCAATTAAGACAAAGTTCATACTTCATAACAAACAGATCACCATAAAAATCAATTAAACCAAGTGCGGGGTATACTTCAGTTATGGAAGACCAACTGACTTTAACCCAGGAGATTGAGATAGTTGATGATATCGATAAAATTTTACTGGAAGAAATTTTGCTCATAGTTCAAAACACCAACATACTTGAAGTGGTAAAGTTTTGGGGTCACAACCAGCTAAAGATTGACAAGACCGATGAGCTTTTTCTTAAAAAAGTAATGCTTTCAGTTAATGCACTTGTAAAAGCCAATGCATTAAGGAGAAATTATCATAAAGTTAAAGACATTTTGATCGAAGATGTTAAAAAAGACTCTACTATCCAAGATACTCGTATAGACATGCTTTTCAATAAGGTGGATGCTTTTATTTTAATCGAGGCATTCTTTGGTCAAATTAAGACATCTCTTGATTTGTTAGCTCAAAGTTTAAAGCCAATATACGGTCAAGAATTTCATACATGGGAAAGAAAAAACGACATTAGTGGCATGAAAATTGTAGATGTGCTTTCGAGAAACTTAAACAATGATATTAAGCCACACGCCGAAGCGATATCAAATTTAATTAAAGATAATGCGGAGGCAATCACTAAAATCGTCGCCCATAGAGACAGTACTGTTCACTATGGGAAATTGAAAAATGTTCAAGGGTTTAGGTATTCAGTAAGCAAAAAAGAGGTGTACCCACCGATTATTTTAGTAAGTGAAAATGAGACAGCTTATGTGCATGAATATATGGACGAAGTATTGAAATATATTTCCGAATTCGTACAGTTATTCATAATTACTTTATTGTCCAATTTGATTAATGACATGGTTATCGCTAAAAATGTGAATGGAGAGTGGGGATGGAGAACTCATTTACCTAAAAATTAGGTTTACACGATTTACCCTATTACAGGCCATTAAATCGAAAAATGTTGAATTTGAAGAATATACGTCAACAAGTTGGGGCAAAACTTGACTACCAACAGGGTCGCATAGAACTTTGACCCTTTGGCGGAAGGTGTGGGAGTCGAACCCACATGCCCTTTCGGACGCAGGTTTAGCAAACCTGTGGCTTACCATTCGCCGCAACCTTCCTTTCAAGATGCGTTTAAGTATACCAAATTCAGGCAAAATGATTTATAGTGTTATTAATGGCAAATAAAGTAGAAAAAGATCTTGATGCGGTTGATGCGTCCTTTAAGGATTTGAATGAAGAAGTGGTTTTGTATGAGTGGGAAGCCCATGAAAGAGTGTATAAAGTCAGAGACAAGGATTTTTGGATTACTTCAGTGGCAATTTTGGTTATAGTGTCGGTGATATTTTTTTTGTTGAAGGAGTTTTTCTTGATTATGGCGTTGGGGTCGGTATTGTTTTTGTATTATGTCTTGTCGACGGTGCCTCCGGAAAAAATCAAAAATAAAATTACCAACAGAGGAATATATTTTGGTGAATTAATGTATCCGTGGGAACAGTTGGTAAGGTTTTGGTTTAAGAAAAGTTTGGGAACTGAGACAATGCTGCTTGAAACTAATTTAAGGTTTCCGCCACAGGTGTCTTTGGTAGTAGAAGAAAAAGACAAAGAGAAACTAAAAGAGATTATAATTAAGAAAATTCCACTAGTAGAAAATTCACCCAATTTTGTGGATAAGGCCAGTAAGTGGTTTATTGAAAGACTTCCTTTGGAAAACAGAGAAAATTAAGCTAGTTTAGGGTATAATTCACTGTTAATGCGCTCGTAGCTCAATTGGATAGAGCACTGGTTTGCGGAACCAGCGGTTGGAGGTTCGACCCCTCTCGAGCGTACCAACTGGAGAGATGCGCCGAATGGTAAGGCAGCGACCTCGAAAGTCGCCGCCCGCAAGGGCTTGGGGGTTCGACTCCCTCTCTCTCCGCTTTTAACCTATCTTTCCATGTAATTTTAATGGTATAGCTAGGAATCCCTAATCTTCCCTTATATTTTTTTGAGTTTCGGTATTATGCTTAAAATATGCCTGTAATAGTGGATTATGATATATAATGAATTATCGTGATTTCTCTTGAAAAAATCTTAAAAAAGTCAAAAACCATCGCTATTATCGGACTTTCTGATAAACCTGATCGTCCTAGTTTTCAGGTAGCCAAATACCTCATTTCTCAAGGCTTCACTGTTATTCCTGTAAACCCAACCATCGACTCTGTTTTTGGTCTTAATTCCTATCAAAATTTTAGTGATATTCCTTCAAATATTAAGATTGACATTGTTGATATTTTTCGTAAATCAGACCAAGTCCTACCGATTGTTGAAGAAATAGTTAAATCTAATCAAAATCCAGTGATTTGGTTTCAAGATGGAACTCAAAACTTAAAGGCTGAAAAATTAGCCCAAGAAAGTGGCTTGCAAATAATTAGTGGGGTCTGTCTAATGAAAGCCCACCAAAAAAAACAGTCTATTTAATTACACCTCTCAAAGGAGCTTAGGTGTTTTTCCTGTGAAGCATTCATTAGATTGGTAAAGACATTGGTAATGTCCTCATAATCTTTGACGGCTGGGATAAGCTCTTCACGATAGAGGGCGGCATTGGCAATTTCCGCCTCAACTCCAATTTGACAAGCTTCTTTAAGGGTTTCGGGAGCAGTTAATGTTCCAGACAAGGTATTGGCTGGAGGAATTATTCCATACTTATCATAAACAGCTTTTAAAGAAGCAATGTGTTGTTCTTCGGCTCCTTTGATCATGGAAAATGGTCTAACACTACCAAGTTTAGAAATAACCGCTTCGTAGATGGCCAAAGCTTTATATTCATCGTTAATTGCTTCGTCTAAAGCATCTTTGACAGATTGGGATAATTCACCAGCTGGATAATCAAAATTATCGACCAATAAACAATCATCAGCCAGACAATTTTGACGATTGACAGTATTTTGGTTTTGATTTGAGGTTTGTCTATTATTAATTGGTTTTATAGTAATCAATAATATGGCCAACACTATCAAAACTAATGATAAATAAATTAATTTGTTATTTTTTCTATTTTTCAATTTCATCATAATAGTTATTTATTAAACAAATTAACCAACCAGCCAAACATACCATTTGATTTACTTTCTTTTTCAACCTTGCTTTGTAAAGAAGTGTTTTGATAAGTCATCAAATCAATGGTTAATTGTAATTGTTCAAGGTCACCTTGGTTTTGTGTCTGAATCTTAAGTTCTTCAAGTTGTTGGATCATCAAACGGTTTTGTTCCATTTTTTGTTCCATGGACTTGATTAATTTTTTATCAGAACCGATAAAAAATTTAGCCATTGTCCCACGGGAATTTAATTGGGTAACATCTGATTTAATTTCTTGTTGAAGCTTGGTTTGATCTTGGGCAATTACTTTAACCTGTTGACCGATACCACCCTTGGCACCGACACTGTCAATTAATTCCAAAACTTGATCAGAAACCTTGGTTAAACTATCGTCAACAGCTTGATTTAATTGTTCAGCTTCTTGAGTTTTAACACTCAATTGTGAGTCCTCTCCTTGATTTTGAGTTTGAACCACATTTTCATTTTTAACCTGATTGCCAGTAGGTGAAATAACTGGTTTTCTGGTGGGAGATGCAGTTACTGTGTTTTCGCTACCACTAGTGGTATTTGATTGTTGTCCTCCGGTTTCAGTTGTACTCTTAGCTAAAACTGGAGTAATAGCTAATAGAAATAGGAAAGACAAGATTAAATATTTTTTCATGATAAAAAGTTAATCAATAAGTATATTAATGATAGCATTTTACGGAAATTAAAAGGATAAAACGGGAATAAATAAGAGTTAAAGTCAATAGAATTGATATAATTAGACATGTTAAAGAAAAATACAATTCTAATTGGGATAGGAATTATAGTTTTGGGACTGGTGCTTTTCTTTTCAACAAAGAATAAGAATACGAGTAAAGGTCAAATAGTTTACGAAAAAACTTTATCCGTTTCAAAAGAATATATCCTGCTGCGATACCAAACGGAAAATGTATTGGAAAAGGCAAAAGAATATGGAGACTATGATAAGTGGAACATAGAGATGGGCGCTGTTATTGATGGATGGAAAGCACTGGAAGGCAAAGTAACGGAACTTGAAAAAGAAGCTGACAAAATGGCGAGTGAAAAAACAGCATTTAATTTAGTAAAAGATGTTTCTGCCTATACTACGGTTGAAATTCAAAAGGTAATAGAGAGCGCTCCGGCGGGAAAAACGGTGAGAACCCTGGCTAAACACCTCGGAGTTGATGTCAAAATGGCTCAGTTGATTTTGAATCAAACTCAAGATCAAATTACTCGAGAGGCTTATGGGGAAGAGGGAGATGTGTTTGAAACTTGTGAACAAAATTCGATGAGAATTAAAAATGGAGCTAAGGTAACGGTGTTTGTGGGAGGAGTGGTGTTGACGGGAGGAGCTTCTGGAGCTTTGGCAACGACAACAACAATAGTAGGCGGAGCGGATTTGGTTTTGGAGGTAACAGATGATGAAGCCAGAATAGCCCTCGGAGATAAAAATAAAGTTTCAGAAATGGTAAATAAGGTGAGGGCAGTAACTGAGCCTGCGGCTAGTATTCTAACCATCGCCAATCTACCAGGAAATGTGTCAAAAGCGATGGAAAAAGTTAGTGCTGGCTATTTTGCCGCCGATCAAATTAGATCAGCCGTTCAAGATAAAAAAATTCTAGGGATAAACATCAAAATTAACGAAGAGGGCGAAACTAAAGCGAGTGTGGCTGGATTGACCGAGGAGGAAGTACCTGAGTGGATGAAAGAAAATAATATCGTTAAAAGTGGAGAAGGGGTTGAGGAAATAATGAAACAAATTGAAGAAGAAACCAAAAAAGAAATCAAAGAAGAAGAAAAGCCAACAGAAGTATCCAAAGAAGAAACCAAAGAAGAAACTCCAAAAACCAACTCTGACAATAATTCTGCTCAGGTTTATAAAATAGTTAATGTCAGTAATGAATCTTATATGATGGATGTCTGCCATAACCCAACTTGTTGGGATGATTTAGCGGCTAACGAGGCAGAAGATAGAGATGTGGGTGGTATCTACACAATGGGAAAAGTTTATGGCCCTGGAGAAAGTTTTAAGCATGGTTTTAGACCATCAGATGTAATAAAAAATAACGAAAGGGTGGAGGTGTTAGCTGATAGTTATAGAATAACTGTTTATTTTGCGATAGCCCCTTTTGAAGGTCCAAAAAACAAAACGATCGAATATGGTACTTGGCAAAACCACTCGGTAGAAATAAATGCAAATTATGGCGATGAGCCAGTGATTGAATGGGACGGTAATAGTTTAAAACAAGTTAAATAAATTGTTGGTTTTTTAATGGCTTTTTACGACAGGTACTTGACTAGGCTTTAATAAAGAATATAATGAATATATATTCATTATTATTAATTTATCTAAATAGGAGGCAATATGCCAAATAGAGATAAAACAGGCCCTGCTGGTCAAGGTCCCTTAACCGGACATGGTTTTGGTCCTTGCGGTGGAGGCAAAGGTTTAGGTAGAGGTTTCGGATTCGGTTGTGGCCGAGGTTTTGGCCGTGGACTTGGTCGATTTTTTGGTTGGAATCAACCCCAAACCAAAGAAGAACAAGCTCAAGCTTTAACGGACTATCGCAAAGCTCTGGAAGAAGAGCTTGAGGATACCAAGAGACTGGAAGAAGAATTAAAATAAGATATGGTCAGACCAAAGAATCCTAGATGTTTAAGGTTTAACCCCGAGGTGGTTTACTTCAAACCCCGGGGTGTGCCTTTATCAGTTTTAGAAGAAATTGAATTATTACCAGATGAACTGGAGGCTTTAAAGTTGCACGATGTTGATGAATTAGATCAAATTGAAGCGGCTAAAAAAATGAATGTGTCACAACCCACTTTTGGGCGGATTCTAGATAAAGCCTACAAAAAAATTGCTATTGCCATAATCAAGGGCAAGGCTATAAAAATTAGCAAAAATGAAAATAAAAAATAAACAAACAAATAATATATCCTGGCTAGTTTTGGGATCATTTCTCATCCTAGCTATTTCCGTAATGTTTTTTATTTCTAAATCTCAAAAACTAAATCCAACAGCCAATTCAAAAATTAATACCATGTTAATGCTGATTGAATTTGAAAGGATTGAGGGTATTGAGCAGTGGGAAAAAGAATTAGACAAAAGAGGTCTAACCGCTTTAGTTAAGGCCCAAGGAAATATACCGAAAGAATATCCGGAAGTGTTTAAGAGATTAGCTAATAAAGGATACGAAATTGCTGGGGGTTATGATGGTGAACCCTTTTGGGATATGTCCTATGAAAAACAATATCAACTGATGAAAGAGGCCAAAGATTCATTGGAAAGTATTACTGGTAAACCCATGAGAGTTTTTGGCAGTCGTTATTTTGCTTATGACGAAACTACTCTTAAAGTCGCCGATGCCCTAGGAGTTGAATATATCTTGGGAAGAGGGACTCAGGATGTTGAGGCAGTGGTCTATCAACCAAAGGAGTATAAAGTCAAAATTATTTCTGTCACCAACGTTGATGTCGGTGAGCCAATGGGTAGAGGTTCACTTTGTGATTACAGTTTGTGGGCCAGAGGCGCTGATGCCAAAGAATTTGGAAAAATATTTGATCAAAGTGTGGCCAAAAAACCAACCAATATGATTTTGGTCTCCCACGCCTATTTAGGCGGTACTCGACTTGAGTGGTGGAAAGAATATGAAAAAGCTTTAGCCTCTGACAAAATTACTTGGAATGGATTTAACAATTGGCTCAAAAACCAGAAAATTATTACTCTGACAAACACCGAAATTCCACTTAATAAAGAAGTAAAATACGTCCAACCAAAACCAGCCAAACCGATGGAAGACTATGAACCAATCCCAGGAATAGAAGATGACAACTTACCGATACCAACGGATGACCAAATGATGTGTCAATAAAAATAAATTAACTTTATTTTTTATAAGAGTTAGCCGCAATCATGGTAGTAATTGGTACTGCTAAAATTAGACCAATACTACCAACTAGGGTTCTGATTATTTCTTCGGCGATTAATTCATAATTAATAATTTCCATAAATGGATGGGGGTTGTTGGTAAAAATTAAAAGTAAAGGTAAAGACGCACCTGTATAAGCCAAAACCAAAGTATTTACCATGGAAGTAATATGGTCTTTACCAATGACCATTGACCGAGTGTAGAGATCTTTGGCTTTAGTTAAATTAGCGGTTTTGGCTAGTTCGTCAACAATGGCCGCTTGAGAAATAGTAATGTCATCAAGTACACCCAAAGCGCCGATGACAATTCCAGCAAGGAGTATTCCTTTCATGTTTAAATTACTCTGACCAATTGATAGCATCCCCGCCTCCTCTGAAGATAATCCAGTTAAATGACCAATTTGAGTGAAGATTGAAGCTAGGGCGGCAGTAATTATTAAACTGATAATAGAACTAACGATGGCAATAGTAGTTTTTTTATTAAATCCGTGAGCTAGATAGAAAGAAACAGGAATTATCACCAAAGACGCTCCGACAGCAATTAAAATAGGATTGTTACCAGCTAAAAGCCCGGGAAGAATAAAAATAAAGACAACAAAGAAAGTAAATATCATTCCCAGCAGGGAAGAAAGTCCTTTCCATTTAGCAATGAGTACCAAGAGGATCACAAAAATTATTGACAGAAGCACTAAACTGTCTTTACGGACAAAGTCAGTAACCACATATTCTTCTCCTCCCACTCCCTCCATAACATTAACTAATACTCGATCATTAACCGCGTATTTAATAATGTTGGCCATGGGTTGGTTGCCATTTTCAATAATCACTTTTTTATGATCAGGAGTAGACAATTCTAGTTCGAGTTTTTGATAAAGTTGATTCGATTCCATTATTTCTATTTCTTTTTCTTCAATTATTTGAGTGATGGTCGCCTCAACTGAAGAACCATCACCAATTGCTTTTATGGAAACAGGAAAAATAATGAGAGTACAAATAAATAGGACAATAACTAAAAATATTTTTTGGATTTTTATCATAATAGATTTTAACCTAATACCTTTATTGTTTAATGGTTAACTCTTTATTGTGTAGGATAAATCGGGTTTTTATGGCTGACATTACTTTAAGTCTTTCTTCTGCCGTTCCAAATTTTAGAACATAGATTAAATATTCCTTGATTTTATCTTTGCCAATATGGTTAAAGGCATCATAATCGAGTTCGATTAATTTTCCGCTTATAATTTCCTGATTAAGGACTTCATCTCTTAATCTGTGGAATTTATCAATGTCCTGTTTTAAATATTGGGTAAGTTCTTTTTCGTGTAATTTTATTTCATCAATGTGGATGACCAGTTGTTGGATCAGGTCTTCCTCACTAATATAGGGTTCATCGCAGTCATAATTTATATGTTTACCACAGTGATAGTAGATATATTTTCTGACTCCACCAGATTTATTCTTTTTATATTTTTCCTCAGCTGTCACTCTTTCGCCACAAGTTCCACAGTAGCAAAGACTTCTGAAAGGAAAGACTTTTTTATTCCATTCTCTATCCGGAGCCACCAATTGGAGCTGGACTTTTTCAAATAATTCCTTAGTTATTAAGGGCTCGTGTTTGCCTTTATAAATCTTGCCATTAAATTCAAATTCACCATAATAAAATGGATTTTTTAAGGTTGTATAAACCTTACTTAATGCTAATGGTTTTCCGCTTCGGGTGGTAAATTCGATTCTATCCAGCCACTTTTTTATGGTCTTACCACTATGGCCATCATTCCCCACCCGGTTAAACATCTGCCTTATTATCGGCGCTCTTTCTTCGTCAATTTCAACGTAACTTATCCGGTTGTAATTCATTACATTACGATATCCAAGCGGGGCCATATTGGGTCGCCATCCAGCTTCGCATTTGGCTTTCATCCCACGTCTAACATTGATGCCTCTGTTGTCATTTTCCAGTTTTGCCTGAGAGCAGAGAATCATTAGCAAGAATTTCTCATTTGGATTATCGGAAAAGGATTGTGAATATGTCCGTATCGTTTGTAATTTCCCCTGATCCATTAAATCTACCAGTGTTCCAAGATCCCCTGCATTTCGGCTCAATCTATCAGGAGCCCAAGTTAGTATCCCAGTAAATTCTCCAGCCCTGATATCAATCAATAATTGGTTAAAGACTGGTCTTTGAGATGATAATTTGGCCGAGTGACTTTCTTGTCGGACTTCTTTAATTAGTAGATTTTCTCTTTTTGCCAGCTCCTTCATCTCATTGATTTGAGATTCGATCGACATAGCCTGTCGCTCATCGGATTCGGATGATTTTCTAGCGTAGAGGCAAAATTTTATTTGTTCTTTTTCTTGTATCTTTCCATCTTCTTTCTTCTTCATGACACAACTGTACCGCAGGTTTTAGGGAAGTCTAGGAGATGAATGGATTAGATTACCGCTAATTTTTTTAAGAAATCATCAAACTGATTAATGGTGATGTCTTTAAGTTGAATTCTGGCAATTTTACCGCTTTTATTCCCTTTAAATATTATTTTTTCGTATTTGAGTTTGGAATCATTTAAAACACTCTCTACTTTTTGCCGATTTATGTCGGAGCCCCAAATCTGTAGTCCTCCTCCTTCAGCATCAGGATTTACTGGTAAATTAATTGAGACTTTGTCCCCAAATGAGGTTGTCAAATAGAAGTTTAAAAATTTTGGAGTCTTGATAGACATAATGTTTGGGTAGTCGCTCTGATTCTCATTAATTCGGTTACTGAGATGTAAAAGTTCTTCGACTAGAGGTTCTTCTGATCTATCTTTGTAGTAGTTTGTAAACTCTTCATCAGTCAAAATAGTTTTTGATACCGTAGATTTACCAATATCTTTTTTCACTTCAGAGCCATACAGTTTCGGAATTAATATTTCAAAATCCTGGTGTTTGTAATATTCCAATTCAACGGCATAAACAGTAAATTCACTGTTATTGTTGAGGAAAATAATTAAGTCTTTAAGTTGATCGTGTAAATGATCCATTAGAACAACAAATTTAAAGTTGCCATCGTTTAAATTTCTTCTAGTGTTTTCCAGTAGATAATTAATTTCATCATCAGAAATCTCAAAGAAATCTGTCAATCTTTGTTTTAGGGTTTTACCAAAATCCTTATTAGTGTGAAGGTTTATTTGTTCAATAAAATTTCTAAAGTCTCTAAAGTTTGACCAAAGTGAAGCTCCGTAATCTAAGACTTGAGCCACAACTGTTCTTTTATCAGGGTTTTTATAAAGTTTGGTTTCAATTAAATATATTTCACCATCTTTATCCACCCCCAGGGCATCTATCGGCCCACTTTTAGTGGAAAATTCCCGAGCCAAAATCAGGAGTTTTATATCTTCTTTAATATCGTAGAGAGGAATGCTTTCTGGATTATCGTATATGTACTGTTGGAGATTGTCTTCTAAACGGAAATTACTCTTGTCTAACTTAATTGCGTTTTTCCCATTTTTAGAAATTATTATCGCCATAAAATTTGTTTACTTTCGTGAATTATTTTCAATCACTAATTCACGTATATGATGACATATTTTATCGGTTTAGTCTATGTATACTGCGTGGCAGTATTCTGAGTCTTGAATATGATGAGTTTGTGTTATCAAAAGATGTTTTTACCAAAAAATTAGCCGAAAGAATCAAAACAGCCAGAGAGGAATCGGGGATGTCTCAGGAAGAGTTGTCTCATCAAGCAGGTCTTTATCGAACCTATGTAGGTCATCTTGAAAACGCGAAATATACTCCAACGGCTTACGTACTATATAAAATCAGTAAAGCGTTGAAGATTAAGGCCGACTCGTTATTGCCTGGACAATAAATTAGTTATCCAATTATTCTTCTCCATTTTGCTCTTCGATTTATTCTTCCTAGCATTTGTCTGTCTTCAGCATCGGCCCAGTCTTCACCTGGCTTCCTTCCATACATAGAAGGTCCGATTACATTAACACTTATTGGACCTTGGGAATTTAGTCGACTATTATTAGTTCCAAATACCTCGTTAACCATCATCGTAAAGGCATCGGCTAAATCGTCATACTTTTCGACTCCAAAATTGGTTAATTGATCAATTAATTCAGAAGATCTATGTTTAGGAAAATATACATTTCCGTTTTTGACATAACTGCTGGCGACACTTAATCTAGCCCTCTTGTCGCTCCCGTGGGGATTAATTCCTTCAACTGGGTATCCTTCAGTCTTAAGGGCTTGTATGAGGGCTTCTTGATAACCAACTTGTTCAACTAAAATCGTTGTTTTCCGTCTCGAATCCACCGTGTTGGATAATTTTTCGATCAATTCTTTAGTGGTGGGGAAATTAATTTGTGAGTTGTAGATATCGGTAATGTATAAATAGTGAAAATCTTTTGATTTATATATCACCCCCACTAGAATAGCAGTCTTATCAGCGGTATGTTTTTGAGAAATTGCTGGGTCAACAGAGATTACATAACCAACCCGATTGGCTTGGATGTTAAGGGGCAATTGATCATAAAATTTTATCCATTCATAATGAATTATTCGATCTTCTGGCGGTAGAATCTGCAATAAATATTCTCGATGCCAAGCAATATTATTACCAATTTTTCTCCTTTCTTCTGTAATCTCCTTTTGAGTTGGATACTTTCCTGGCCAAGCAATTGCACCACCTGGTGAAATCAATGGATACTCGTAAAATTTACCGCTCAATGAATCACTACAAATTGCGTTTTTAATTTTCATCATTAAAGAATCTTCATGGAGTAAGTTACCAATGACAATTAACTTTGTTTTTGGATCTCCCAGTGGCATTATTTCCCCAGTAAACCAGTTAAAAGTCTGTTCTCTTATGTCTCTGCTTTTTACCGAAGCCAGATCTTCAAGGTCGTCGCCGATGATTAAATCTGGTCTGGCCGATAGATTTCGGATGCCCCGAATACTTTCTCCTGTTGAGTAGACACTAATTCTGCTGCCTGATTTTCCAATAACAATAGTACCCGAATTCCACTCATTATTAGTCGAACTAGTACTCAAATGACCAAAATCTTTAATAAATAATTCGTTGTGTTCAATTTCTCCGCGAATGTTGGATAAAATAAGTTTAGCCTGAGATTGGGTTTGAGAAATAATAACGATAAATTTCTTTTTATACTTACCTACTATTGACCATAAAGGGAGGGCTAAAGTGGCCAAGGTTGATTTAGCCGAGCCACGGAAAGCGACAATAAAAGCATTTTTCAGGTTTTGGTTTTCGGCAATGCTAATGATTTCCTTTTGAAAATCAGCCGTTTTAAAATGAACATAATCGTGAAGATAGATGTGAAAAAACCAATAAAGGCTATTTACTGCCAATTCTTTTCTAAGTTTTTGGTTATTTATTATCTCTTTGATGTCCAGCTTTTGATTGATCATGTTTAAGGGGTGAATTAATAATTCCGGCCATTTTTAAAGCCTTTTTAACTAACTTCTCTTCTTCTGGCGTTAGGTTGGTATCTATCAATCCTCGGTCAGTGTTGACCTGAATCTTGTCAGCGTAGTCTCCATGGTGATTTTTTAACCAAAATATTATGGCGGTTAAGTTTTGTTCCTTAATGGCCGCCAACAATTGACTTTCGGCTAAATCATTTATCAATAGGACACCGTCTTGAATTGCCGTTTCAGTCTGTTTTTTAAACTCTTCATCTTCGCTTCTCCACCGATAAAAGGTGGCCCGACTGACTCCGGATTTTTGACAGGCGATTTGAATAATTGGGTTGAATTTAAGCTGATCGATTACCTGCTGTTTATTTTTCATATTTTTACCCCCTTTAGTCCAGTTAAGTTCTCCCAACGTTTTTTAATGACCTCTGCATAGACGGGCGACTTTTCCATACCATAACACCGTCTTTTCATTTTAGTAGCCGCAATCAGGGTACTACCACTGCCAGAGAAGGGTTCTACAATCAGATCACCTCTTCTGGTGAGGGCTTTAATATAGGGGATAAGAATTTCAATTGGTTTGGTGCCAAAAATTATTCCCTGGCCAGAACTTTTTTCATCTGAGGCATTAAATTCAATAAAATCTGTCGGCTGGTACTTCTTTCCTTTTTTATAACCCTCCCATTGGGGCTTACCACTAATGGCATAAAGAGCCGTTTCGTATTCCTCCTGAAGACCATCAATTTCTAGCTCATTATTAAATTCAATATCACTATTAAGCGATGCTCCTACCATAGCAATGTCATGTTTTGAGAAAAATTTGTATTTAGCCGAATAGCCTTGGTTTCGGTTAGGAAGATGCCAAACGAGCATATTTTTTACTCGCCAGTACTTCTCCATTTCTCCCCAAATAATTCTAATGTTTTTCCAATTTTCATAAACGATTATTGAAAAGTTTTCGTCTTGAATTTTGGCAATATTGGCCATCCAAAGCTCAGTAAAATTGTCCGGCAACACATCGGTCTCTAAATAGCGACGATTCTTTTTAGCTCCGAAACCAACTGTCGGATTACCATGTCGTTGTTTGCCGTAAAGATAGGATAAAAGATAGGGTGGGTCAGTGAAGCACATTGAGGCTTTTTCGCCATTCATTAATTTTATTACGTCAGCCTCGATGGTTGAGTCACCGCACATCAGACGCGAGTCTCCTAACGCATATATATCACCTTTTTGGAATTTGATCTCATCAATCTTCAACTTTTTTAGTTCTTTTTCCAGATCAAAAATTTCGGTGTTGGTATCGTCTATGTCGAAAATACTGTCTATCTCTTCACTACTAAAACCGATACCACTTAATATATTCTCGTCGAATTTTGCCAACAGACTATAGTCAAATTCGCCCTGATTTTTATTTAATCGTAAGTTTAGCTCTCTTTCACGCTCAATTTCTGGAATGTTTACATAAACAACCGGGATTTCTTTATATCCGAGTTGTTTGGCTAACGCGAGACGAAAATGTCCACCTATGACAATATTTTTCCGATTATCGGCAATATTAGCAATGATAGGGTCGACAATTCCGAAGCGCTGAATACTCTCCTTTAACTGTTCAACCTGCTCTTTGCTCCACTTTCGTGGATTGTAATTCGAGGGGATTAAATCTGTAACTTTTACGAGGACGGTTTTTATGTTTGGTGTATTGACCATAAAAAAACTCCTTAAAGTAGTAATATTCCTGGCCCTGTGCCTGGAGTGTATCTACTTTCGGAGTTTACAGGTTAAACACCTAAATTCAGTTTATGCTGAATTAAATTAATATATCAAATTTTCTTTTTTTAATCAAACCGTTAAATGGTACCACTAATTATTTGCCCGTTCAGTTGATTTGATCTATAAATATTTCTAGATATTTTTCTTTTTGGAACTAATTTTTTTGCAGCCTTTAAATCAGATATTGATTTAAGAAGTGTTTTTGCAGCTATTTCTCCAAGTAATGGTGGCACCGCATTTCCAAGTTGTTTTGCTATCTGACCAAAATTTCCGATAAATTTAAAATTATCAGGAAATGTCTGAAGTCTGGCTGCCTCTCTTAATGAAATTGCTCTGTTTTGTTCAGGATGCCCAAATCTACCCTTTGAAACCATAGCACAGCCACCAGTAATTGTAGGCGAAGGTGAGTCCCACCTCATTCTTCCGTAGACATCACGATGACCTTCGAAATTTTTGTGACACTCTAAAACCAAATCATCAGACCATGACAACCTATCACCACCATCATGTGGAGTTTGCTTCATTCTTTTTATATTTAATTCTGATAAGTTTGCAGACATATGCATTGCATCTGTTTCTAATTTTTGTCCTGCTTTAATAGGAAGCAAGTCATCTATTGCCTGTCTAACAGTTTTCCAGGGAGGTAAATCAGAACTAATCGCTGGATCTGCATTTGTTTTAGAAGGGAAAGTAAGTCTGAGTTTTTGATCTTTTGTGCCAAGCATAACTAACCTTTTTCTTCTTTGTGGTACTCCATAGTCTGCGGTATCTATAACGTCATAAACAGTTTGGTATCCAAGCTCTTGTAACCTTTGAAGTATTTGAATAAATATTGGTTTCCCGACATTTTTTGCCAACCCAGGTACGTTTTCAAGTACAAATGCATATGGTTTAATTTCTTCAACGATTCTTAGAAACTCATAAATAAGTTTATTTCTAGGATCTGTTAATCTTTCCGAATTTCGTCTTGCATTTGAAAACCCCTGACATGGAGGACAAGCAATTAGAATTACTTCATTACCATTTTTAAATTTTCCAGCTTTCAGTAATTCTTTTCCTGAGATGTAACTAATATCATTAGTAAATACTTCGGCATTAGGAAAATTTATTTTAAAGGACTCAGATGCATGTTTATCAATGTCTACAGCCACTTTAATTGGTAAACCTGCTTTTTCAAAACCAACAGCAGATCCGCCACATCCAGAAAATAAATCTATGACTCCAAAATTATTGTTCACATTATTAATATACCGCATTTTAGACTGAGAATAAAGATAAATCTTGATTATAATTCCTTGCATTTTAAATTTACATATCACAAATTAAATATATTGACTACAAATTAAAAATATAGTATGATACCCATCATATCCATTAATATGTTATGAAAACAGGAGAATCAAAATCATCGGCATTTAAAAGACTGGCTGCCAACAGGACAAACGGAGCTATCAGAAACATAAGATTGTTGGGAAATCTATCAAATAGACACAATTATTTTTATACAGAAGAAGAGTTTAAGAGTATTTTTGAAATTATTGAAGAGGAACTTAAACTTACAAAATCCAGGTTTTTAGTTGGTTTGAGAAAAAAAAGAAAGTTTAAGCTTTAAATTATTAATTTATTAAATACAAAAACAAATATATTAATGAAAAGTAGAATAAATTATTCATCGCTTAAGCTAACACGTTCACAAAAAATATTAGTTACCTTGTATGAACTGTCTGAGGGTACTAATAAACAAATTAGGTTTGAAGATATTGCCGTCAATGTGTTTTTGAATTTCAAAGCCGATTTTCAATTAAAAGGATACCCTGAATATCCAGATACTGGAGATATTGTACACAAACCACTATATAGTGAATTAAAAAAAGGTGGTTATGTTCTTTCTGGCAATAAATATTTTTCCTTAACACCAAAAGGAGTTGAATATACAAAGAGATTGATTAAACCAGCTGCAAACAGTATAGAAGATTCGAAAAATATTAAAACTTTTGTAAAACTAACCGCCGATCAACAAAAAGAATTGGAAAGAATTAAAAATTCAACAGCAGTAGATCTGTATTTAAATGGAAAAAAGGAAGAAATTTTAGATATAGATTTTTATTCATATTTAGGAGTAACAGTAAGAACAAATAAATTTGATTTTTTAGGAAGATTGACCACAGTAGAAGAAGCAATAAAAGCAATAAAAGAAAAAAGTGACGAGCTTTATATTAAACTCAGAGAATGTCATAAATTTTTAATGGAAAGATTCAAAGAAAATATTGAATTTGTCCAAAAAAGTAAAGGGGGTCACAGATGACACAATCAGTTTTATTAAATTTTAAAGAAGAACAGAATCTTTACCATGACAATACTCTTGATATTTTAGGAGGTGCTTTCAATTTTAGTCATGAAAAAGGGCTTGCTGAATGGTTAAAAAACTCAGTTGATGCTTACCGCAGAGCTGGGGAGTCCGATAAGGATCAATATATAATTTTTGGTTTCACTGATGGTACTAGTGATAATCCACCAGTAATTGAATGTACCGATTTTGTTGGGATGGATCTTGTCGATATCGAAAAAGCTTTTAAGTGGTGGGGAGATCCTGACGCAGCAAAAAGAGGGAAAAAAATTAGGGTCTATGGTGGTCACGGGAATGGAGGAAAGTTTTATATGAGACAGATGTTTCAGCAATCGTATTTTATTACATATAAAACAGGCAAAATAAATATTTTTGGTTTCAATGAAAATCGAAAATATGGTTTTGCAAATGGGATAAAGGATAAAAAAGTATCTATCGACGAAGCTTTAAAAATGGCGGGGATCAATAAATTGTTAATACCTAATTCAATTTTAAGAAAACTCGAACATGGAGAAACTGGGTTTACAGTTGTTAAGGGAATAAGACCTAAAAAAATTGTAGGTAATAAGTTACCTGTTTTTAGAATTTGTGAAAAGTTAAAATACCACCCGCAAGCTCGTAGCCCTTTAAAATATTGTAATGTCTCAGTTTTATATAACGGAAAAATATTAACGAACAGTCTTCGGATGGAAGATATCGAGCCGATGGAAGGATTTGAGGGTCCGTATCTCTTCGATATTCCAGAACTGATTGATTCATCAACTGGTGAAAATGGAAAAAAAATTAAAATGTCTAACGATAAATATGAAGAAGGGTCGCTCGTTCTTAAAACTTCTGCTCAACCCTTTGGTCGTGGTGGTAAAAAACCTGAGTTAAACTGCGTTGATATAGTTGGAGAGATAGGAGTAATAGCATCTTACAATATGCAACAAATAGGTTTTTTAAAGTATTATCCTCAGGCTCAATATATTTATGGAGAATGTAAGTGTCCAATATTAGAAGACGTTGATTATGATTGTGTTCAAAATGACCGAGAAAAACTGGTTACTAACGAGAGAACAGATTCTCTTCTAAAGTGGATTTCCGAAAAAATTGATGAAGTTGCTGAAAAAATTGCCGAAAGAGACGCAAAACAGGAAGAAGAAAAAAATATCAGAGCAACAGATGAGTTTAATCAGATTCTCAATAAGTGGAAGAATCAGTTTATGTCAAAATTATTCGCCGAAGTTCTTGGTGGTCCTGGAAAAGGGTCCTCAACTGGGGGTGAGGGAGAAGAAGGTTCTGGTGGTGGGACAAATCATGAATCAGAAGAAAAAGGAGGTTTGGGTTCTGGACAAGGCAAGGGTGGCGGTGATGGTGAAGAAAAGAAAAAGGGATTGAGAGCACCAATGGTATTACTATCTGGACAGGAAGATCCAGAATATCCAGGTTCCCCTGTTATTTTTTCTGATCGTCATTTCGCTGTCGAACAGCGACAACAGGATGTGGAAAGAGGGTTGTATTGGATCAATCTTGAAAAACCAATGGCAAAAAAGTTGATAGATAAATACGGAGTTGATTCCCCAAGATGGAGAAACTACCTCTTTCAGAGATATGTTGATATCTTTACTAAAGAGACAATTTATCGCCTCGCGAAAAAAGAAGGTGGTACATTAACCGCGGAACAGGTCGATTACGAAATAATGCGCGTTGCATCTTTAGTTTACGATAAGGCAACTATTGATCTTGAAGATTTTTTATTAGGTGAAAAATACAATAATAGTTCTGATGAAAACACAGAAATTGAATAATATTTTTTTAGAACTTTTCCCTTCATCGGACTATAGAAATAAACCTGATAAAGAAAATGTGATTGGTTTTGAGATACCAGATTCAATTGTCGAGGATGATCCAATAGATATCTTTAATTTTCCCATACGAACAGCAAATGCATTAAAAAAACATGGAATAGTATCAGTGAATCAATTGATAAATTTTCCAGAGTCAAAATTAGTAAAAATTCCAATGATTGGAATAAAAACATTAAATGCGGTAGTTTTGATAAAAGAAAAAATTGCAAAAAACTGTGTTATAGAAAAGCCTAGCTCAAATAATTTAGAAGTCGTTATTGAACAACCTAAATATTATGAAAATATAGAGATCGATTCAATAGGTTTATCTACCAAAGCTACAAACGCAATTAAAAAAGCAGGTATTTTGACTGTAGGGCAGATAATGAGGACCTCAGAAATATTTTTATTAAAACAAAGTAATATCGGTATAAAAACAATAAAACTTATTGAAGATTTTAAAAGATCAATTAATAATGGCCAAAAAAATGACGGACCAAACCAAAAAACAACTACAACAAACTATTTGAAATTAAAACCTCAGGAGAATATCTGTTTTCCGCCTGATAAATTAATTGATACATTAATACAAAAATGTGGTGATGGTAGAGCTATGGATATTATTGTGCGAAGATACGGACTTTTTTCAGGAGAAAAACAGACATTAGAAGAAATTGGGGAAGATTATAAAATCACCCGGGAACGTATACGTCAAATACAGGTAAAGTCGTTGAAATTTATGAAATATCGCTCAGTTTTAGTTAAAAAACAATTATGTAATTTGGTTGAAGATGTTCTCTATAAAAATAACGGTTTAATATCTGATGATGACGCAGATCATATCATTCCCAATATTTTAAAAACAACAGATTACGACGGTAGCTCAGTTTTCGATTTAATGTGTGAACTTGGATGGTTTCAATCACATATGGTTGGGGACATAAAATTTTATTCCCCGCTATTTAACGGGGTAAAATTAGAAAAAATTATGGATCAAATCCTTGAAGCAGTAGGGAAAAATGAAATGGGGGTTAGTTTAATAGAGTTGAGTAAAGACATCTCGATACTAAATTCAATTAGCGATGAAAGATTTAATAAGATTTTTTTTATTTTAAAATACTGTCGGATTGATCCGAGAATAGAAGAGTCAAATCCTGATCTCGTAATATCTGAAAACATGCTTTCAGCCGAACTTGAAAATCTTCGTTTTAAAAGATTTGAGCACTCAAAGATTACAAAAAGGTGGGTTTCTGTTATAACACAAGTTTTAGAGGAAGCAGGAGAACCATTACATTTCACGGAGATAACTGACACTGTTAACGATCGTCTATTTAGTAATGATAAGAAAATTAATGTGAGGAGAACTCACAACATACTCATAACCACTCCAACTTTTGCTCATAGTGGAGTTAAAGGAACCTGGGGATTAACTGAATGGGGTATTAGTAAACTGTCAACCGTTGAACTTGTTAGGGAATGTATGACAAAAGCAGGATTTCCTCTTCACTGGAAACAAATATATAACTATGTCGGCAAGTATAAAGATACTAAACCAGCAAATATTTTGGCGGTTCTTCATAGTCGACCTGAATTTAAAAAAATACAAAAAGGAATATTTTGGTTTAGAGAGAGCTAAAAATATGAAAAACATAAAAAAAATAATTTTTGGGTTTGTGGTCGTTAGTGTTACTTTGTGGTTTTGGAAAAACCGAAAAACTGAAACCCCAACATTAATAAATCAGCCAAAAAGCGAACAAAAAATTCAAGAAAATGAAAAATGCATTAGCACTGATTATCGGGAGTGTAATGAATTTCCATGGCTTGATTTACCATTGAAGTACTTTTCTGTAAAAGACGTCGAATGGGGGTCGGTAGGTGGCGCTGGTAAAGAAGGCACAATGGACGAATACACTCAAGCGGCTTTAGATAGCAACGCTGTATACCAATCATATCCAACAACAACTACCACAATAAAAAAATACTCAGCAGACATTATTCCTCTGACCACTAAAACATGGACGGATGTTAGAAAGAAAATTCAAGAGACAGAGAATAATAGCCTTTGGTTGGAGGAAGTGGATAAAAATTACAAAAATTATGGACAGATGGCTGTTCATTTCTTGGATGTCTTTCAAGACATAGAGATGTTTGATAGTTTTGATGTTGATGGTGATGGGGTTAAAGAAAAAATACTTGGACTGAATTTTGTTGGTCGGGCTGACGGTGGGTCTTATAATGCCGCTATTGTTAAAGATGATAAAGTAATTTTCTATGTAGAGGAAGATGAGTCATTTATCGTCCCCGCTGATACATCAAACGGGTTTTATGTTAAGTGGAGAAGTCCAGATGATGATTCTGCCAGATGTTGTCCAAGAGGCTATATTAAAACAAGATTTGTACTCGATAACGGTAAATTTATCCCTCTTTATGAACAAGATGTAAGATATGTCGTTGTTGGTAAAAAATAAATTAATTAATGAAATAAACGATAAACAAAAACATAATGAAGATAAAAAACATCACGATATCTGGCTATAGGTCAATAAAAGAACCGATAGCTTTTGAGTTTGGTAACATAAATGCTCTAATTGGTGCTAACAATGTTGGAAAATCAAACATCTTGAAAGCTATATATTCTGTTTTGGGTAAGGACTGGGTAACTGTCAACAATTTTGATGAAAACGATGTTTTTGGTCGCGAAACTGACCAGGATATAGAAATTTTAATTGAATTTGATCAACCATATAAATATCAACAATTTGCTGGTATTGATCCAATAGATATTCCTAAGATTTCTTTTTTGTATACGAGATACATAATTGGTCCAAATAAAGGAATGAGGAGATTGGAAAAGAAGTGTTTAAATAGTAAAAATGGTCCAGTACAAATACTCGCAAAGCGACCCCAAATAGGTGAACAAAGGCAATTTCAACCCCTAACAACAATTCCTCAAGAAGTTCAAGAAAATATTCCAGTAATTTATATAGGCACAGAAAGAGAACTTAAATACCAGCTACCTTCCTACAGAAACTCACTTCTTGGAATCTTACTTGAAAATATTGATAAAAACTTTCAAGATCCTCAAAATACAATATCAGTAAAAGATAGAAGTGGAGCCACGGTTGTAGTTCCTAGGATGGAGCAATTTAATAAACTAATAAAATCTGCCATTAGTGTCTTAAGGACAGATGACTTTCTAGGTTTAGAAAAAACTATAAAAGATAATGTTTTAGCTCAGCTAGGAATTCATAATCCAGGCACCGATCAGGACTGTAATATATATTTTGACCCTCTAACTTCGTTAGACTTTTATAAGTCATTAAATTTATATGTTGAAGAAAATAATTTCAAAATAAACGCCACAGAGCTAGGTGGCGGGTTCCAAAACGCCTTAGTAATAGCGATATTGAAGGCATTTGAGGAAAGAAAAAAGTCTGGTGCAATCTTTTTAATCGAGGAACCAGAAATGTTCCTCCATCCACAGATGCAACGATCTTTGTACAGCACACTAAGAAAAATTGGCGAAACAAATCAAATAATATACACCACCCATTCTCCCCATTTCGTAACAATACCAGAATATGATGAAATTACCTTGATTAAAAAAGTAGATGGACAAACAAATAAAGCAAAGTCGACTCTTATAAAAACAAAGGAATTGGAAGAAAAGTTTAGAAAAGAGCTTGATCCAGAAAGAAATGAGATGTTTTTCGCTAAAAAAATCCTATTAGTTGAGGGTGACACGGAAAAATTGGCACTTCCAGAATACGCAAAAAGAGAAGTACTCGATATTGATAACAATGGTGCAACGATCATTGAGGTTGGTGGTAAACGAAACTTATTAGCTTTTGCGGATCTTGCTTCATCTTTTGGAATTCCATTTGGTATTGTATACGACATTGATTCTAGTGATATTCGAGATAAGGCGGAAGAATTAAAATTTAATGAACTACTTGATGGATATGAAAATGACAAAACAAAGGTTTGGAAATTAAATAAAAACTATGAGGAAGAATTAAAATCATTTCTAACCGATGCTGTATATTGCAAAGCATGCGAAAAATATCCAAATTCTTCTAAAGCCGTCAAGGCAAGACTAATCGCTCAAGACCAAGAATATAATGTACCTGATTTTGTTAAACCAATAATCATATGGTTAACAAGTCAATAGTTTGTATGTTAAACCACATCATCTTTTAATATTCTTTTTTATACTGTCTCATTTGTCTCATTTAGGCACAAAAGACTGATAGAATAAGACAGGGGTTGGGGACAGTGTTATAGGGACAGAAGGGTTCCAGACCCCAATGCTCCGCAGTGTAGTAGTGTTATGATAAATTTATATGCCAAACAAAAATCGCGATGATCAGACCTGTTGCCCTAAGTTTGATCCCAAAATTTGGGATGAAAAATCTTTTACTTGGAACAATAAGCTTTTTATCAAAGGTTCGATGTGGACTTTTTTCCACATACCTTTGCCTCCATCGGTGGGGAAATTAATTACTAAACTGTGGAAACAATCAGAAGACGCCAAAGCCTCTCCAGAACTGAATGACTGGTTGCTGCTGGCCAATGATCCAACGCTTTTTAAGTGTGATTATTACATGGCGGTGACCAAAGAAGTTCCTGGTGCGGATAATGTCAAGCTGAGCGGTAATTTCACGGCTAAGGTGTTTGAAGGGCCTTATTCTGATGTTCCCAAATGGATAAAGCAGATGGAAGAATTTTTGAAATCTAGAAATAAAGTTGCCAATAAGTACTATTTTTATTACACCACCTGCCCTAAGTGTGCCAAAATTTATGGTCACAATTATGTAGTGGCGGTGGTAGAAACAAAATAGTCAAAGTTTAGGATTTGATTACGGTTTTTTGACAGATATGTTGTATATTTCTAACTATTTGTTATAATTATCTAACATGTTAAATAAGATTAGGGAGTTTAGGGTGAAGAGGGGTCTGACGCAAGAGGAATTGGCCAAAAAAGTCGGAGTCAGAAGAGAAACAGTAATATTTCTGGAGCAAGGTAAATATAATCCGTCGTTGAAATTAGCCCATGATGTGGCTAAAAAGTTGGAAACAAAAATTGACGAATTATTTGTTTTTGAAGAGGAGGAGGAAAATGATAGGCAGACCTGAATGGTTTAGAATTAGACGTTTCGGAGGCTGGGGCATTACGCCTGATTCCTGGCAGGGTTGGGTTTATTTAGCTTTGATTATTTTACCTTTTTCCATATTTCAATCGCTATCCTATTGGAGTGATGGAATAAGAAGGGTGGTGACTATCGGATGGATGATTTTTATTTTGGCGGATGTAACCGATATAATGATACGCCTGAGAAAAGACGAAAGAGAGAAAATAGAAGAGGCGGTGGCAGAACGGAATGCAGCCTGGGCAATGGTGGTAGTGCTTTTGGGATTTATGCTTTACCGGATGTTTTCGAATATCACTGAAAACCAAGTAAATATTGACTGGACGGCAGCGGGGGCGTTAGCGGCAGGAGCAATTGTAAAAACCATAACTCATTTTAGGTTCACTAAAAAATAGTATTGACATTCGGGTTTGTTTCGGGTTATAAATATTTAATGAGAGCAATATTTGGCAAACACTGGTTGAAAGTAGTGATGGCAGGACTGGCATCATTGTCTTATATGATGCTGCTGGACATTATGACTACTTTGCAGGGTTTGTAAAAGTGGTAAATTAGAAGCATGAAAAAAACAAAAGATACCTATGAGGTGAGAGGTGAAGAACTCCTTAAAAAAGTAAAAGACTTAATTAAAGAAGGCAATGTCAGAAAAATCTCAATAATCGACAAAAGGGGTAGAACTATAATAGTACTACCGGTGACTGTTGGGGTGGTTGGGGCAGTGCTGGCTCCCCCGTTGGCCGCTGTAGGAGCAATAGCAGCATTGCTGGCGGAGTGTACTATTCGGGTGGAGAGGGAGAGTGAGTAAACTAGGACAGTTTTTAAAAAATGAGCGGATAATAATTCCGGGTGAGGTAAAAGATTGGTGCGCTAAAGGGATTGAAATAACGACGGAAAGCAAGGATCCTTTGCACGATAACAAACATGTGGAAAGTATTTTGGATAATTTGTCGGAGTTATTGAGAGAAGAAAAAGAAATAGATCGGGATAAAATTGATTTTTCAGTATTACTTTTGGCTATTTGCTGGCATGATGTGTGGAAGTCAAAGCGATTTCCGTCAAATATTTTTAAACTTATTTATCATTACTTTGGGGAGGGCTGGGGATCAAGAGGTATTTTTCTGAAAGCAGTTAAAGATGTTGAGCTGTTAGAGAATATTGCCAGAGAGGTTGGCTATGCCATAAGAAAACATCCCGGGCAACAATTCTTGAAGCACAAAAGTATAGAGTCAAAACTGTTGTGGGACTTGGACACTTTAGAGGGCTGGAATATTAAGCGACTGACGGATTTATTGGATAATGATTATTTAGTAAAAGCTATCATGTCAAACAATAAAAAATTACTTAAAATAGGTATGTTTTATTATAAAAGAGTCATGAAAAGAGAGAGGAAAAAGAAGCTATATTTTGAATGGAGTAAGGAAGAATTTAGGCAAAGGAGAGAGAATTTTGATAGAGAAACAGCTGTATTGATGGAAAAATATGAAGTTGTGATTTAGGGTGTATTAAATGTGTATTGTTTTGTTGATATTTTTGTTTTTATAAGATATAATATGGGCTAATTTTCGCAACAGCGCGAGAAGGTACATTCACAAAGAAAAAGGAGAACAAAGTGGACGAGAACTCGTTTGGGAAGCGGTTTCTGTACTGTCTGGCGTTGGTATTCTTCTTTGCTTCGGCTTTGGCGGGAGTAATCATGGTATCGGCCGGCATCCAGTGGGTGCTGGACGATGTTAATTTATCCATCCTGCCAATGAGGACGATCGGATTGGACGAAAACACTGCTCTGGGACTATCGATCATGTCCTCCGTTGCCGAAGTCATGGCTGGATTAATGTTTCTTGACCTGAAGGAGGTTGAGAAAAAAATCCGAAACGATCCGAATTATCGGATTGTTCTGCCAATACTCAACGAGAAAACATTGGTTGGGGCTAGAATATTCTTTGCTACCATGTTGGTCTACGATTTGGTCACGAACGTCTGGGGCAGCTTCTTGCAGAACCCAAACGGAATAGCCGTGTCGTTGCAGGTGTTGTTCCTAACCTTGTCCGAGTATTTTGTAATCATTGGATTGGCCTTTGTATTTGCTGTTATCTGGTTCTCTGTCGATGTCCTGAAAAGGATGCGAACGACAGAAACCGCGTAGTTTCTCTTCGCCCTTAGCCATTGGTGGCAGCAGTGTTCCAAAAGCGGAACTCTGTTACTGGTTCGAGTCCAGAAAAAGGGCAATTCGGGCAGGACCGATCAAAGTAACCATAACAATGGTGAAATGGTCGGTCCTGCTTAGCGTCTAAAGTTTTTACTTTATTGATGAGGCTAATTGAGGCCGAAACGCAAATATTTAGCAGTCATTGAATTTAAGTGCTAAATATTTTAGAATAAGGGGTATGGCAATACCTCAATTTACACAACTAACGCTAGAAACAATACAGAGAGCTATTGGGGAGGCCAGGAACAGAAAAAATCCCCTTGTAGAAGATATCCATTTACTTAAATCGATGGCCGATGGCGACGGGGTGTCCCGGGAAATATTGAGACAAGAAGTAGACGATTTTTCTGAGTTTATTAGAGAACTGAACAGCTGGGTTGACAATATGCCAATAATGGAGATGAGCATTGGCGAACCCCAAATGTCGTCAGCAGCTCAAAGAATTCTTCAGTCGGCCATCAACCAAAGTCAAAAACAAGGTGATGCCTATGTATCACAAGAAATGTTGCTGTGGGGACTGGTAGACAGTGGTGGACAAGAGATTAAGAACCTGTTGAAAAGAAATGGAGCCAGTGATAATAAAATTAAAGAAGAAATTAATAAGATCAGAGGAGACAGAGAGGTGGATTCAGAAACCAAAGAAGCAACTTATAAAGCACTGCAAAAGTATACGACTGATTTGACGGCCTTGGCCAGAAGCGGGAAGCTGGATCCGGTTATCGGTAGGGAGGAAGAAATCAGGAGAGTGATGCAGGTGCTGACCCGAAGAACCAAGAACAATCCGGTACTGGTGGGAGATCCTGGAGTGGGTAAAACTGCTATTGTTGAAGGTCTGGCCAATAGAATTGTGGGGGGAGACGTACCCGAATCAATTAAAAACAAAAAACTGTTATCACTGGAAATCTCTACCCTACTGGCCGGGGCCAAATTCAGGGGCGAATTTGAAGAAAGACTCAAAAGTGTAATTGATGAAGTCACCAAAAGTGAAGGACAAGTGATTTTGTTTATTGACGAATTACACACTATTGTAGGTGCCGGAGGAGCCGAAGGGGCAGTAGATGCCAGTAACATGCTAAAGCCAGGATTGGCCAGAGGAGTTTTGAGGGTAATCGGAGCAACAACATTGACAGAATACCGTAAGTATATTGAAAAGGATTCGGCACTGGAGAGAAGATTTCAGCCGGTAATGGTAAATGAGCCGACGGTCGAAGATACAATTTCGATACTAAGGGGCCTTAAAGAAAAATATGAAATTCATCACGGGATAAAAATCACTGATGCTGCTTTAGTAGCGGCGGCTAATTTATCTCATAGATATATCAGAGACCGGTTTTTGCCTGACAAAGCAATCGACTTGATCGATGAGGCAGCATCGAGTTTGAGAATAGACATGGAGTCGGCGCCGGCCGTTATTGACAATCTGGTAAGAAGAGTAAGACAGTTTGAAATTGAGGAAAAAGCTTTGTCTAAAGAAAAGAATAAAGAAACTAAAGAAAGACTGCAAGAAGTCAGGAAAGAATTATCCGGAGAGAAGGAGAAAGCGGTAGCACTGCAACTGAGATGGAAACAGCAAAAAGAAATGCTGTCAGAAATACAGGAGTTGAAGGAAGAACTGGACAGATTAAGGTATGATCTGGAAACATCTGAAAGGAACTTAGAATTGGACAAGGCAGCTCAAATAAAATATGGCCAAATTCCAGAAACGATGAAAAAACTGGAGTCTGCCGAAGAAAAATGGAGAAAGTTGGATGATGAGGAGAGACTGATTAAGGAAGAGGTAGATGAAGATGATGTGGCTGTGGTAGTATCCCGATGGACCGGAATTCCAGCCAGCAAAATGCTACGGGCTGAAAGTGAAAAATTGAAGAATCTGGAAAACATTATGGAGCTTCGGGTGGTGGGACAGACCGAAGCGGTAAGGGCGGTGGCGGCGGCGGTGAGGAGGTCAAGACTACATATTGGTGAAGAAGAGCGGCCGGTAGCCACATTTCTATTTTTGGGACCAACAGGAGTAGGAAAAACGGAAACGGCCAAAGCTCTGGCAGAACAATTGTTCAATGATGAAAAATCGTTGATTAGGATCGATATGTCAGAATACAGCGAGGCCCATACGGTGGCCAGATTAATTGGATCCCCTCCCGGATATGTCGGGTTTGAAGAGGGTGGACAATTAACTGAGGCAGTTCGAAGAAAGCCCTATTCAGTATTACTGCTGGATGAAATTGAGAAAGCTCATCCACAAATTTTTAACGTATTTTTGCAGGTATTTGATGAAGGAAGATTAACCGACGGTAAGGGCAGGACGGTGGACTTTACTAATACGGTGATTATAATGACTTCCAATATTGGGGCGGAAGTCATCCAGGCGTTTGAGGGAAAGAAAGAAGAAACAATGGAGGCGGAAGTCATCAGCCTGGTTCGGTCCAGCTTTAAACCAGAATTTTTGAACCGGATAGATCAAATAATCGTGTTTAAAAAACTGGGTGAAAGAGAACTGGCCAAGATTGTAGAGGTGCAGATTAACCAACTAAGCGACCGATTAAAAGAGCAAGGGATTATCATGACGGTAAGTGACAAGGCTAAGAGGTATTTAGCCGAAAAAGGCCACGATCCGGTATTTGGGGCCAGGCCATTAAAGCGGATTATTCAAAGCGAAATTTTGGACAAAATTGCCATGCTGATTTTGGATAAAGAAGACGGTGAAATAACAGGTGTGGTAGTAGATGAAAAGGGTGAAAAACTGACGGCAACTTTGATGAATTAAATATCAGGTAAAATAGAAGATAATGTGCCCGTAGCTCAATTGGATAGAGCGTTCCCCTCCGAAGGGAAAGGTTGGAGGTTCAACCCCTCTCGGGCACTCAAAAAGATCGTTTATTTATCTAGAACCACAGGTAGAAAAAGACATTAATATGGGCAAATCGTTGACATAGATAAATTTATTCTTATATACTCTCTTAGGTGAAGTTTACTAAAATATTTTCATGGCTTCAGTCCCGCCCGCAATGTCACTAAACATGTTTAATTTACACAAGAAGGCGGCAAGAACTGTATTTATAGTTTTTATCATTTTTACTTGCTTCACTGTATTTTCTCTTCAAAGATTAATAAATATTGTTTACTCTGGAGAGACTGCCCATTTATCTGACGGTTCGGTTTGGACCGAAGCTGACAATGATCCATTGAATGAACCTCTCTTGGCTCATCTTCCGACGGAACTTGAGGGCCACACTTCGGTTGTTTTTGATGATAAGGTATGGGTAATTGGAGGATTCGATGGTGACATTAGTCGTAAGGTTTACCATTCCACTGACAGTGCTAACTGGACTGAGGCCGGTGATGATGCTTTACCGGTAGCTATTGTTAACCATTCCTCGGTTGTTTTTGATGACAAGATATGGGTGATTGGAGGGTTTGATGGTGACTATAATCGGCTGAGTAAAGTTTTTTATTCTAATAACGGAATTGACTGGTTCGAGGCTGGTGATGACGCATTACCGACAGCTATTTCTGAGCACTCTTCAATTGTTTTTGATAACAAAATGTGGGTGATTGGGGGAGTTGATAATGACGGTGACAATCAGAAGGTCTATTATTCCACCAACGGTGCGGACTGGGAGGAGGCTGACAATGATCCATTGAATGAATCTCTTCTAGCTTCCCTGTCGACAGGACTTGGGGGTCATGCTTCAGTTGTCTTTGATGACAAGATATGGGTGATTGGGGGAAGCGATGATGAGGGTGATAGCCGGAAAGTTTATTATTCGTTCAATAATGTTGATTGGGTTGAAGCGGGAGAGGATGCTTTACCGATGGCTCTTTATAACCATTCGGCGGTGGTGTTTGACGGTAAGATGTGGGTGATTGGAGGAGAGGGCGCTGGTGACATGAATCGTAAGGTTTTTTATTCCACCAACGGTGTGGATTGGGAGGATACGGGAGAGGATGCTTTGCCGTGGGGTGTCATCGAACACTCATCGGTTGTTTTTGATAACAAGATGTGGATAATCGGATCATATCTTTCCAGTGAAGTTTACTGGTCTTCCGATGGTATCGAGTGGAATGAAGCGGGGGAAGATACTTTACCGATGGCAATATGGGCTTCGGCTTCGGTTGTTTTTGACAATAAGATATGGGTTTTTGGAGGAAATAATAGCAGCGAGGCTGGTCGCCAGAAAGTTTTTTATTCTGCCGATGGCATTAATTGGTCCGAGGCGGGAGAGGATGCTTTGCCGGTAGGTGTTTATGAACATTCGGCGGTTGTTTTTGATGACAAGATGTGGGTGATTGGTGGGAATGATGATGAATTTAATGATCAACGTAAGGTTTATTATTCTACCAACGGTGCTGATTGGGAAGAGGCGGGAGAGGATGCTTTGCCGGTAGGTGTTTCAGGGCATTCCTCTGTCAGCTTTGAAAATAAGCTGTGGGTGATTGGAGGGTCTTGGTTGGGTAAAGTTTATTATTCTGCTGACGGAAGTGACTGGTTTGAGGCAGGGAAAGATGTTGGTACCGATGTTTTACCAAGACAGGTTTCAAACCATTCCTCAGTTGTCTTTGATGACAAGATATGGGTGATTGGAGGACTTGATGGTGACTGGAATCGTCTTCGTAAGGTTTTTTACTCCAGTGACGGAGTAGAGTGGATCGAGGTTGGAGAGGATGTTTTGCCAGTGGCCATTTCTGAACATCCATCAGTTGTCTTTGATAACAAAATGTGGATAATCGCTGGAAATACTGATGATGGTCTTCTGCGTAAGGTTTTTTATTCTGCCGACGGGATAGAGTGGTTTGAGGCCGGTGATGACGCTTTGCCGACAGTTGCCTATAAACCTTCCTCAGTTGTTTTTGGTGACAAAATGTGGAGGATTGGTGGATGGTCATCAGATACGGTTTATTATTCTACTGATGGTGCTACCTGGACTGATGCCAGGTTTGATGCTGGTGTTGACGTTTTGCCGGAACCGTTTTTTGAGCATTCTTCAATTGTCTTTGATAACAAAATGTGGGTGATTGGAGGAGATGATGGTTACGATATTAGTCGTAAAGTTTTTTATTCTGCCGACGGGATAGAGTGGTTTGAGGCCGGCGATGACGCATTGCCGATAGCAATATGGGCTTATACTTCGGTTGTCTTTGATAACAAAATGTGGGTGATTGGAGGAGATGATGGTTACGATATTAGTCGTAAAGTTTATTGGTCTTCTGATGGTGTCGAATGGAATGAGGCTGGTGATGATGCTTTGCCGACGGGCATTGTCTATCACGCTTCAGTTGTTTTTGACGGAAAAATGTGGATAATCGGGGGAGATAATTATGACTATGATCGTCTTCGCAAGGTTTACTTCTCTATTAATGGTGTTGACTGGTCCGAAGCGGGAGAGGATGCTTTGCCTGTAGGTGTTTCTGATCACTCCTCGGTTGTCTTTGATAACAAAATGTGGGTGATTGGTGGACTTGATGGTAACTGGAACCGTCTTAGCAGGGTTTACTATACTGTTGACACCGAGTTACCGATAAAATCTGACTTTTTACCTATCTCCGGCTCGACCATTAGCGATAAAACTCCCACTATTACCTTTACTACCGATAAAACGCTAGTTGTAGGTTATCTTTGACTGACGAGGCATATGATGGCATGAGTGATGACACTATCTGCAGTGGGGCCATAACAACTTCCCATTCTTGTACCACTCCTGATTTGGGTGAAAATGGGACGAAGACAATTTATATAACTTGTGCCGATAGTTACGGTAATAAAGACAGTACGGCATCAGAACTGGTTTATTTTTTGAACATTACCCTACCGATACCTACTATCACTCCTGCCCCAACCATTAACCCCGCCCCAACTCCTACCCCTGATACGGCTGTTTCCTCCTTTTCTTTTAACAGTCCCTCTTCGCGTGACTATACTAATTCTATTCGTCCTGTCTTTTCCTGGGACCTGTCTTCCGATACCCCTCAGGGTATTAGCAATTTTGAATTGGAGGTTGGTCATAAGCACAATAACCACTTTAATTTAAACGGTATTGCCCCAGCTGGTACTGATCCCATCCATACAGCTTTATACGACCTAACTTACTCTGGTTTTGGTGACGGTCAAGCTGATAACAATATCGCCTCCTTAGTCTTCAAGGACGCTGATGATTGGGATCAATCCGCCAACCGAGGAGCTCTCAAAGAAGGCAGGCGCTACGCCACTCTCAAAGCCTCTACTAATGAGGGTCAAAAAACACAAACTAAAACTTTCTTTGTCGACATATCTGCTCCCAGCTTGACCTTGACCTCTCTTAATTCTCTGACTTTTGATCCCAAACAAAAAGCTTACACTACCACTAACACCACGCCTACTCTTCAGGGTCAGGTTAAGGATTTAGTCAAAGGTGATCATAAGGATACTAAGGTGGCCGCCGGTCCTCAAACTCTTGTCTTGAACATAACCCGCCTCAATCCTTACTGGCTGGACACTCTTCATTCTTCGGCCACCATCAACTTGGACTCGGCAACTACCTGGTGTACTTCCGGTAATCTTATCACTGACAATTCTCTTCAGACTGATGATAAATGTGCCGTCTTCAGTTTTACCCCCGCCTCTCCCCTGCCAGCGGCTGAATACCGCTTTGATTTAAGTGTCACCGACGCTGCCGGCAACACCAGTAAAACTACGACTTTTACCCTCAGGGTGGGTGATTTTACCCCTGAGGAAGAAACTTTAATCGAAGAATTGATTGATGATCATTTGGCTTCCGCCTCTGCCGAAGATCAAACTAAAATTGACAAGGCTCTAGATACAATTACCAAAGCTAAGGATTCCCAAAAGGAATCTGCCTGGACTACCCTGGCTACCAGACTGGTTAATACTTTCAAAAATATTTTCAAGAAACTAACCGATCTGGGCCATGATCCAATGGCCCGATTCCTTGGTGGTCTCCAAGACTTGGTTAGCCGCTTACCTTTCCTATCTCAGAACATCAAGGACTCCTTAATTTCTGCTGGCCAATCCTGGTTTAATACCTGGTTTGAAGGTGCTCGAACTAAAATTTCCCAAGTCAAAGTTACCCAGATTGCTACCAATTCGGCCACTGTCTCTTGGAAAACCAACCATCCGGCTACCTCCAAAGTTAATTACGGCGACTCTTATGACTATGGTGTCGATGTCCAGTCCGATCTTCTAGTCAAAAATCACACTTTAGCTCTAACTGATCTGGATCCTGGTACCACCTACTACTATGAGGTTATGTCCCACGGTAAAACCTATACTTACGACGCTCGTCATGAGTTTATTACTTTGTCTTTGAATCTTTTGCCGGAAGATAAACAGGCGCTAGAAGATTTATTAACCACCGACCTGGCCTCTGCCACTGCCGAAGAAAAAGCTCTGATTGACGAAAAGATACAGGAGCTGGAACAGGCCCCGCCTTCACAGGCTCAAAAGAAATCCGACTCTCTGGCTCAAACTATTATTGAAACCTTCAGGAATATTATTCACCGTTCCGGGGGATCTATCGGTCAAATTGTTAATCGGGTTAAAGACTTTATGACCAGACTACCCTTTAATATTTCTACTGTAGTTCAGAATAAAATTGTGACTAATATCCAATCGTGGCTCAACAAGAATCAAACCAAAATCAGTTCTCTTCGGGTTACCAGCATTACGGCTGATTCGGCTGTTGTCTCGTGGAAAACCAACCATCCGGCTACCACCAGCTTGAATTACGCCGACTCCCCTGATTTGGCTTACAACACTACCGCTTCAGAATTAACCACCAGTCATACTGTCCTGCTGACCAAGCTTAATCCCAATACCACTTATTATTATCAAGCCAAGTCAGAAGGAAGAACTGAGACGGCTTCGGCTGTTAAGGACTTTAGTACTAAAGCTCTCAAGCTGGCTAAAGGCCAACCCACTCCAACTATCCCGGTGGAGCCCACACCTACTATCACCGATTCTCAGGAACTGTCTTCTCTGCTACCTACTCCTTCGGTGGCCATCGATGATGACTTGATTCTGGTTCCAATTTCCACCCCCACCGGCACTTTATTACTATCACCGACTTCGACTCCGGTAGCTACTAGCGAAGCAGAATTGGTGGTTCCGACTCCGCCCCCAGGTTCTTTACTGCCGCCGACGGCTGAAATTATTGCTTCGCCTCCGCCAGCCTTGGTGGTAGCTATTCCGACTGCTCAACCTTTGGTTAATATTGTCAATGATATTTCTCAAAGCGTTGAAGCTTCACGTTATCAGCTTCAGCAAATTCCGGTTGCCTCTGAAGTGGGTCAGGTTTTTGCAGCCACTTCCGAGGTAGCAACGGTGACGACAACGGCTTACTTGGCAGTGGCGGGGGCAAAAACCAGTCTGAATGTTTTGTCAGTAAGTACGGCGGAACCTCTTTCCTGGTGGACTATGATTGGACTTTATATTCGACAGACGATTTATTTCTTTTTGGCTCCAGTTACCAGCCTGTTTGGGCTGAAAAGGAGAAAGAAACTTGTTTGGGGAATTGTGACCGATAGTCGGGGTGAGCCGATAAAAAAGGCGGTAGTGACACTCCGTTCTGATTCGACAATTTATTCTGTTTTTACGGATAATACCGGTTTCTATTCAATCGGTCCATCAGCCGGCAATTACAATTTTTCGATTAAGAAGAAACATTTTACAACCCTAAATCAACCTCTTTTTTTCAAAGGCAATAAAATGGAATTGAACTTTAAACTCAGTTCCGATGCTGGCTTTGAGCCTGGGCCTTTTAGCCTGGCTTGGGTTAAATTGGAAAAAATAGTTGGTAACTATCATCTGCCTTTGTCAATTCTGGCAATTATTCTGGTGGTTTACTCTTATTTCCTTTATCCTTCCAAAGTAAACCTGATGTTGCTCCTCTTTTTGGTTTCATCCTTTGGGTACCGTTTAACAAATAGAAAAAGTGTTAACGGGTAGTTTTGGATAGAAATTGATAAAATTAGTTATGGGAGTAAGCAAGCAGAAAATCACTTGTGTGATACCGGCGTATAACGAAGCGAAGACAATTGGGGGGGTTATTAAATCGTGTTTGAGCTGCAAATTGATCGACGAAATCGTAGTGGTTAATGACGGGTCGAAGGATGATACGGCTAAGAAAGTGGCGGCATTTAAAAATAAAGTTAAGCTGATTAATTTGACACAAAATAAGGGAAAGGGAAATGCGGTGGTTGAAGGAATCGAGGCGGCAAGTGGAGATGTAATTTTGATGCTGGATTCGGATTTAATTAATATAAAAGAACATCATATTTATTCGTTAATAGAGCCGGTAATAAACAGAGTGGCTGATATGACAATTGGCAACCTGATGAGTTACGAAGAAAAGATGGGGAGTATGTGGCAATTTTCAGGACAAAGAAGCTTTTGGAAGAAAGATGTTGGAAAGTACCTAAAAAAAATCAGACAGACGAAATATGGTCTGGAGGTGTTTTTGAATGAAATTTACAGTAAAAAAAGAATCGTAGTAGTTCCCCTGGTGTTTCCGAATAAAAAATATCATTTTATAAAAACTCAAAAACAGCAAAATTGGATGGCAAATTATGTGCGGGAAGTTTGGGAAATATTACATCAAACTGTGGCTATAAAAACCGACAGCTACCGGGAGAAAATTGCGGATGATTTTATCAAAGAGATGTCGTCTTATCTGAAAGTCCAGGAAGAAAAAATTAAAAAGTATATTAGTGAAATAAAGGAGTGGTAGAATCGCAAATGCGAAGAGGAACAAAAATACAGGATAATTTGTATTACGACGAGAGATCGGCGGGCGGAATTGTCTACCGACAGGAAGAAGGGCGGATAATGTGGCTGGTGATAAAAACCATATCGGGAAAGAGGAACAAGGGAGACAGGCCGGTTTACAAATTTCCAAAGGGCCATTTGCAGAAAAATGAATTTCTAAAACAGGCGGCACTAAGAGAGGTGGAGGAAGAAGGTCAAGTAAAGGCGGAGATTTTGACAAAAATTGGATCGAATAATTATATTATTTGGGATAAACTACGGAGGAAGAAAATTATTAAGAAGGTAACGTTTTTTTTGATGAAATATGCCGGACAAAGCGATTTGAAACATTATGATCGGGAGGTGGTGCTGGAAAGATTGTGGGTGGATTATGGGGAGGCGTGCGAAAAGCTGGCATACGACTCGGAAAAGGTGCTACTAAGGAAAGCCAAACAACGACTGGAGTCACTCTTAAAGAAGGAAAAGATGGCCAAAAATTGAGGTAAAAGGCTTGGGCTGATGATATACTATAGGAACTAAATTCGGGAGGAGTCGCCTAGTGGTTTATGGCGCGCGCCTGGAAAGCGCGTGTCCGAAAGGACTCGTGGGTTCGAATCCCACCTCCTCCGCCAATTTGCAATAATACCGTATCTTTCCATGTAATATAGGAGGTGCTACTCCCCTAACCAATTTCTCATTTGTTCCTGTTTAGCTTCGATTTGGTTCCAGACCCATGTCCTTAGGGGGATGCAATAATGGGTAAATGGCAAATATTGAAAAAATTAAACATTTGGCTTTGAAGTTTCGTAAGGCTATCGAAAAAGCTCAACCGTTACTTGATCACACCTCGTTCGCTTCTTTTCCGAAAGGTTCGTGTGGAGATGCATCGTTACTTTTAAAGAAGTATTTAGAGTCTGCTGGGATAAGAGGACTGAAGTATGCAACTGGAATAAACGATAATGGTCACTCACACGCTTGGCTGATTTATGGATGTTTAATTATCGACATTACCACTGATCAATTTGCAGAAAAACGTAATAAGGTGTTTATATCTGAAAAATCAGATTTTCATGATTTGTTTAAATGCAGATTGGTTGCCAGAAACACTAGTATTGAAGATTATGACGAAAACACATACAAGCGATTGTTAAATTCCTATAAAATAATCAAGAGCTTTCTGTAATATCTATTTTTAACTCTTTGTCCATTAAAATAAATCTAGTCTTAAATAGGGTCAATATTTCCTGCTTTTCTTCCGAGAATCCGGTTTTAAGAACATGAATGATATAGTCTCGAATCCGGTCTTCAGGTGATTTTTCCTTAATTATTGGATAATCGAAGGCTTCGAGTTGTTGTTCAAAGATTTCTTGGTGAAGGACATCGGAGCGGAGTCGGTGATAACGCTCGATTTCTTGCTTCATTTTTTCATCAATGGCTTTTTGATCAAATTCAATATCGTTTATTTTTGCCAATAGTTGTCTGACTAAATCATCTTCGGTAATGTAGGGTTGGTCGCAGTCATAATCAACGGATCGGGTGCAGTGATAATAAACATGTCGTTTGAATTTTCCGTTAATTAGTTTCTTGAACTTTTCTTCGGCGGTAATACTGGCACCGCACTGACCACATTTAAGTAGCATTTTAAAGGGAAAGTCCTTTTTACTCCAATCTCTGGGTGGAACAGCTAGTATCTTTTGGGCTTGATTAAATAATTCTTTGCTTATTAGCGACGGGTGTTTACCCTTGTACCAGTGACCACTATCTTCTGGGAATTCAAATTCACCATAGTAAAAATGTTTTCGTAGTACCCGATAAACTTCACTAATCGACATTCGCTTCCCTGCTCTGGTTTTAAATCCGGTTTTATCAAGCCAATATTTAATAGTCCGACCACTATGACCTTGATGAACCACTCTTTCAAATATTTCTTTGATAATGGGTGCTCTTTGAGGATCAATATCAACATAGGCGATGCGGTTTTCAGTTAGACGGTTGATATAGCCCACCGGAGCGGCACCAGGTCGCCAACCAGCTTCACACTTGGCTCTCAAGCCTCTTTTGACGTTGATACCCCGGTTGTCGTTTTCCAACTTAGCCTGAGAGCAGAGAATCATGAGGAGGAACTTTTCATTGGGATTGTCGGAAAATGATTGAGAGTATGTTTTGATGGTCTGGAGCTTGCCTTGATCCATAAGGTCTACTAAAGTCCCCAAATCGCCAGCATTACGGCTGAGACGGTCAGGAGCCCATGTTAGTATGCCGTCAAATTGACCGCTACGAATATCCAGTAATAATTGGTTAAATACTGGTCTTTGAGCTGAAAGTTTAGCTGAGTGGCTTTCCTGTCTGATTTCTTTAATAAGCAGATTCTCCCTTTCTGCCAGTTCTTTCATCTCATTGATCTGGGATTCGATTGACATGGCTTGACGCTCGTCGGATTCAGATGATTTTCGAGCATAAAGGCAATACCTTATTTGATTATTTTCCTCTATCTTTTCATGTTTTTTCTCTGTCACACCAGAAGGGTATCGCAATTTTTTTGAAAGTCCAGGAGGGCTTGAGAGTATAATATGGATGATGAAGGTTAATAAGAAAGTCTCGATGATGTTAACAATTGGCCTGGCTTTATTGGTTGTGGTAATCGCAGGTATTTTAATTAATGGCAAGATTAATAAGGTTTCAGATCAAGAGATTGCCGCTCCCGGGAAGGACTGGCCATCACAGAGAAAGGTTGAGGATTACTTTATTGAGAGCTTAAGATTTACCCAGGAAGACTTGGAGAGACAAAAACAAAGAGAAGCGGTGAATTTTCGGCCAGGAAACGGTTCAACGCTAGAGGCGATTGTTAGCAATCTTCATTATTACGGATTTGCCAGAAGTGAGAAGGCACTTATGTATGCTTTAGAACGGACAGAGGATAAAACTCCCGGAAATCCCGGTTTTTTAAGTGTCGGGGAAAACGGCTCAGTTGATATTAATGCTAGTTATCGGATTTCAGAGAATATGACAGCTTGGGAACTAGCTGACACACTTTTAAATAAGTCGCAATATTTTGGCGACAACGACCCTTATCACTATATGTTCATGCCTTAACGTCTCTAGTTATTAGAGATTATTTTGAATTATTCTGTTAAGGAAATTTGTTTTTCGGTACCAAACATACTTCCTTTCACTATAAGTTTAAGGTCAGTTGCATCGTCTGGTAAGTCAAACACCAAATCTCCGGTTACCGATAGCCCCGGTTGGACTTGTTGTAAGAAGAGGTCAACCTTTCCTTGAGATAAACCCTTAGCTGTTTGGCCATCAACTGATCTGTCAAATTTTCTACCCTCAGAATCGATTATCTTCATCATTGAACTGTCAATGGTTACTGTTTCTTTACCTACGTTTTTTATGGTTAAAGTAACCACGTTAAAAGTACCTTGGGCATCTGCTTTAGTAAAAGAACTTCCCAAGGATTTCGCTTGACTTATGTCGGTGACAGTAAAAGCTAAATCATTGGCAATAACTTCATCTCTAATTTTGACAATTCTTTCTTCTTTGTTATTTTCTGTTTTACTTGATGATTCACTTTCAGAAGAGGTGTTAGGGCTTTCATCACCCCCGGAAATTGCAGTAATAAATACAATTGCTGCTATGACGATCACACCCCATTTGAGTATTTTTTTCATATTTTTGGGTCAATATCTAATTACATAATGATAACTGTGGCTTAGCACAAAGTCAAGGCTGTGCCGTGCGTATTTGCTAAGCGGAACTTAGTAGAGTATGGCTCTTTTCTTGCCCATACTCACGAATATGAGGAGCAATGCCAGATTACCAAGAGTTATCAGCAAAAGAATTAAAAAAAGAAGAAACGAATTGCGAATGACACAGGAAGATCTGGCTGAAAAAGTAGGAGTCAGCCGAGTCTATGTTGGCTATGTCGAACAAGGTCGCAATACACCCTCATTGGAAATTCTCGAAAAAATTGCCAAGGCTCTTAAGGTCAAACTATCCGATTTGGTTAGTTAACCAATAATTCGTGTCCAGTTTCCACCTCCCCTTATTTTTTTAAAAATTTGTTCGTCTTCGATATCAGCCCAATCTTTCCCTATCATCTTGTCATAGAGGGAATGTCTTGTTGTTTGTATGGTTATTGGGCCATTATTTGATATCTGGCTGTTAGGGGTAGCGAAGGCTTCTATAACCATCATGGTAAAAGCATCAGCCAGATCATCATACCTTTCGACGCCAAAATTAACTAGCTGACCAACTAGGTCGGCAGAAATTGATCTGGGGAAGAATATGTTTCCATTTTTTACATAACTGCTGGCAATATTTAGTCTGGCTCTTTTATCGCTACCGTGAGGGTTTATTCCGACTGCCGGATAACCTGCTTTTTGAAGGTCTTGAATTAGAGATGCCTGATACGCCACCTGTTCGACGAGGATTTTTGTTTTATATCTGGGATTAACAGTATCAGATAAATGCTTTATCAGATCCCTAGTTTCGGGGTAACCAATTTTTTGGTTATAAATGTCGGTTATATAAAGGTAGTGAAAGTCTTTGGATTTGTAGATAGCACCAACGATTATGGCGGTATTGTCGGCGGTGTGTTTTTGAGAAATTGCCGGATCAATGGAGATGATATTGCCAACGAAGCTGGCGGCAATATTTGAGGGAAGAGTATCGTAGTATCTTATCCAGTCATTTTTGATAATCCTGTCCTCGGGTGGCAGAATTTGTAATAAGTACTCCCGATGCCAGGCGATATCGTTGCCAGTCTTTTTTCTTTCTTCGTCAATTTCCTGTTGACCGGGGTATTTTCCCGGCCAGGCGATTTGATTGTCTGGCGATATTAGCGGGTATTCAAAAAACTTGCCACTCAAACTATGATTCATGATTCCGTTTTTAATTTTCATCATCAGGGAATCTTCGTGAAGTAAGTTGCCAATGACAATTAATTTAGTCTGTCTATCACCCAGTGGCATGACTTCTCCGGTAAACCAGTCAAAGGTTTGGTTTCTTATTTCCTTATTTTTAACTGATGCTAAATCTTCCAGGTCGTCACACGCTATCAGGTCGGGTCGGGTAGATAGGTGGCGGATGCCGCGAATACTATCGCCAGTGGAGTAAACACTTATCCTAACACCTGATGTTCCTAAGACGATGGAACTGGAATTCCATTCATTGTTGGCCGGGTCGGCACTTAAATGACCAAAATCTTTGATGAATAACTGGTTGGTTTCCAGCTCCCGGCGAATATTTGACAATATTAGCTTGGCTTGTGCTTGGGTTTGGCTAATGATAACGATGAATTTCTTTTGGTGTTTGCCAATAATTGACCAGAGAGGCAGGGCGAAGGTGACTAGAGTTGACTTGGCTGATCCCCGGAAGGCGACGATAAAAGCGTTTTTAAGAGCTTGATTTTCGGCGATGCTAAAAATTTCCTTCTGGAAACCAGCTGTTTGAAATTTTACGTAATCACAAAGGTAAATGTGAAAGAACCAATAAAAACTACTTATTGCTAGCTCTTTTCTAAGCTTTTGGTTATTAATTATTTGATTGATATCCACTTTTTGATTGATCATGTTTAGATTTTGGTAAATTATTAACTCCGGCCAGAATTAAGGCCTGTTTGATCAATCTCTCTTCTTGGGGTGTTAATTTCTCGTCAACTTCTTTTTCTATGGTGCTGACTTGGATCTTTTCGGTATAGTCAGCATGGTGATTTTTCAGCCAGAAGATGATGGCAGTCAGGTTTTGATCTTTAATGGCGGCTAGTAGTTGGCTTTCGGCCAAATCGTTTATTAAGAGGGTGCCTTCCTGAAGGGCGATACTGGCTTGATTTTTAAACTCCTTGTCTTTTTGACACCATCGGTAGTAAGTAGCCCGACTGATACCTGACTTTTGGCAAGCAATTTGGACGATGGGGTTTATCCTTAACTGTTCGAGAATTAGTTTTTTGTTCCTCATATTTTTTCTCCTTGGAGACCAGTTAAGTTTTCCCAGCGCTTTTTGATAACTTCGGCGTAGACTGGTGATTTTTCCATAACATAACAGCGCCGTTTTAATTTTGTGGCAGCAATTAGCGTGCTACCGCTACCGCCAAATGGCTCAATTATCAAATCCCCTCTTTGAGTCAGAACTTTGATATAGGGAATCAGGATTTCTACTGGTTTGGTACCAAAAATTATGCCCTGACCCGAGCTCTTCTCATCTGAGGCATTGAAGTCAATAAAATCAGTTGGTTGGTACTTTTTACCTTTCTGATAGCCTTCCCAGTGGGGGTTGCCAGTAATGGCATAGAGCGCTGTCTCATATTCGTTTTGAAGACCGTCAGTTTCTTTTGCCAAGTTAAAAGGAATGTCTTTGTTTGAGGATGCTCCAACCATGGCAATATCGTGTTTTGAAAAGAATTTGTGCTTAGCAGCATAGCCTTGGTTTCGGTTAGGAAGATGCCAAACGAGCATATTTTTTACTCGCCAATACTTTTCCATTTCGCTCCAGATGATTCTGATGTTTTTCCAATTTTCAAAAACGATTATCGAAAAGTTTTCGTTTTGAATTTTGGCAATATTGGCCATCCACAACTCGGTAAAATTGTCTGGCAAAACATCGGTTTCCAAATAGCGACGATTCTTTTTAGCACCAAAACCAACAGTTGGATTACCGTGTCGTTGTTTTCCCCTAAGATAGTCTAAATCGTAAGGTGGATCGGTACAGCACATTGTGGCTTTTTCGCCATTCATTAACTTAATTACATCCGCTTCAATAGTCGAGTCTCCACACATGAGACGCGAGTCTCCCAGAGCATAGACATCGCCTTTTTGAAATTTGATCTCATCAATCTTCAGTTTTTTTAGTTCTTTTTCGAGATCAAATATTTCGGTATTGGTATCGTCGATATCGAAAATGTTATCGAGTTCTTCGCTGTTAAAGCCAATATTTTGGAGAAAGTTTTCATCGAATTTGGCCAGCAAATCGTAGTCAAATTCACCTTGGTTTTTGTTTAATCGTAAGTTTAGCTCTTTTTCTCTTTCTACTTCCGGAATGTTTACATAAACTACCGGGATTTCTTTGTACCCCAACTGCCTGGCAACCTCAAGACGAAAGTGTCCACCGATAACAATATTTTTTCGATTCTCGGCACCGTTGACAATAATCGGATCGACAAATCCGAAGCACTTGATACTCTCCTTTAGCTGTTTAGTTTGCTCTTTACTCCACTTTCGGGGATTGTATTCTGAAGGTTTTAAATCAGTAACTTTTACCAGGACCGTTTCTATTTTTGTGGTGTTGACCATAAAAAAACTCCTTAAAGTAGTAATGTTCCTGGCCCTGTGCCTGGAGTGTCTCTACTTTCGGAGTTTACAGGTTAAACACCTACGCTCATTTAAATAAGTTATTTAATTAAAACATAAATATTATCGGTCGTCAAATTATGCCTTTATTTGCCACCCTAAGAACAGTTCCAATCTTTCTTTTATTTTCTCCCAATCTGACAATTTTGATTTTAATAGCATAAAAAAGGCCTCGGAGTGATTTTTATATTTCATATGACATAGTTCGTGAGTAATCACATAGTCAATGCAGGCCGTTGGAGCTTTGATTAGTTCTGGATTTAAATAAACTTTTTTTCTGCTTAAAAAGCTACCCCACCGTTTCGACATTTTTCTGACTTCTAATTTAGGAATAAAATCATAATTAAAATTTTTCAAAACCTTGGAATATCTTTGAGGAAATATTTGATTAATTCGTTGTTGATACCAGTTTTCTAGTAATTTTTTATTATAAAATCCGTTTGACGGCCTTTTCGTAGTCTTAATCAGGATGGTTCCTCTGGAAAGCTCTACGGCTTCGTTATTTTTGTATTGTTTAACTTTTAATGTATATTGTCGCCCGAGATATAAAAAAGCTTCTCCGGAGATATATTCCTTTTGATAAAACTTTTTTTGAAACTTTTTAAAATAAGAGACTTGTTTTTCTAACCACAGCCATTTCTTACGAAGAAAAGCTTGGATCCTTTCTTGGTTGGCTGATTCAGGTGCCTTTAATATAATGCTCAAGTCCGGACGTACAGTTAGACTCAGAGATTTTCTATCTTCCCGGATTATTGCATAATTATATTCGTATTTACCAAATACAAATTTCTTGATTTTCATTAATTGAATACTTCAAAGTTGTTTTTAGCTAGCTCGATTATTAAATCTTCAAGCTTATTTCTATCTTCGTTACTAATTTTAATTTCGTAGTCTTTTTCAATAACGTCATAGAGATAATCATCTACTGCGTTTTTCATGATTCTTATTTGCTCTCTGTTTAAGTGCCAATCGACAATGCTATGTTGCCGGACAATATCCAATAGTTCAAGCACTATCTTTATAAACTGAGGTCCACTAATTCCATATCCGGCAAATTGTGTCTGCAAGTTACGATAAAAAATATCGGCACCCTTATTTGACTGAATTGGTGTGGGTAAGCTATCGTCTTGTTTGTTTAACACTTGATCTTTGATAAGTTTTGCCTGTTTTAAAGCTTCAATGTCGGCAATTTTCTTAAACCTCATTTCTTCTAGAAGCTTATTTATTTTTAGAGAGAATCTGTAATAAAACTCAGGGTCTTTCTGCAACTTTTCATTAATTGTTCGATTCGTTTGAGCGGCGATGGCTTCGGCTTTCGATTTATCTGATCCTAATTCAGAAATAGCTTCTTCAAAAACCTTTTTGTCATTGATTGAAATTTGACGTGTCAAAAGCTCTGCCTCATCAGCTTTAATATTTGTATCCATTATTTTAATCAAGGACTGTTTGTACTTATTGAAATCAACATTCTCGACGTATCTTAAGCTGGCGGTTTTCCGAATGTTTAAAAATTTCTTCAACTCAAGTCTATAGGTATCGATATGCTCAAACTCATGGACAAAGTCTTGTAAAACCATACATTCCCCAAAGATTTTTAGAAAGTGAGCTAACTGCTCGTAAAACTTTTTCCGTGTTGGTTCGTCGTTTAGAAACTGCAAATAAGCCTCGTCGTCTTCTTTGACACCATTAAAAATATCGTGAAGACTGCTATAGGAGCTTTCTAACTCTTGGATTTTTTCATCAACATCAATCAAAGCCCCTTTGACATCTTCCTCATCATAATTACCAAACAACTGCATAGCGGTTTTAAGGTTAAGGGCGTTCTCTGAATAGTCGATAATAAACCCTGCGGTCTTGGATAAAACCTTATTATCGTACAACCGATTTACCCGGGCGATTGCCTGAAGTAAGTTGTGGTCTTTAAGTTCCTTAGCAAGGTATAAAACGGTATTTCTGGGAGCATCAAAACCTGTTAATAATTTATCGACCACGATTAGTATTTCAATGCCATCCTCGCTGTACTTAAAGTTCTCAATCACTTCTTTCTCATATGAAAGTAGGCTTTGATAATTGGCTTTTATATCTCTTAAATACTCGTCAACTTCTTTTTTATGTTGGTCGTCATCTTCAATTAGTCCATTTTCATCTGAGATGACTAAAGCGGTATTAATCTTGCCACTTTCTGCAAAATACTTTTGGAATAAAGTCGCCGAATATTTTGAAGGGGCTACTATCTGGGCTTTTAGGCCAGTATCTTTGAATTGGTCTAGATAATGACTTTCAATATCATATGCAATTTCCTTGATTCTTTGTGGGTTGTCCTGAATGATTTGGCTTTTTACTAAATACTGAAGCTTTTTCTTTTCAGCATCGTTTAGGTCAGAAGTGAGACGATCTACTTGCCTATCAATTTCTTTCCTGTCTTGGCGAAGGTCAACATATCGCCCTTCGTAAATTAAAGGCAAGATAATTTCATCTTCAAGGGCATCATCAATCGTGTATTTGTCGATAAATGACCCAAATTTAAGTCTTGACTTCTCCTTTTTTAAAAGAGGAGTACCCGTAAATGCAATATAACAGGCATTGGGTATGACTCGGTTCATTTCTAGGTTAGCATCCCCACCCTGAGAGCGATGAGCCTCATCAATTAGTACAAAAATATTCTGGTCATGATCAACAAAATCAGATCTTTTCTTACTGGCGGCTTGGAACTTATGGATTAATGTTGTGACAACTCTTAAGTCTTTCTGTTGAATTAATTTAAGTAAATGACCCCCACTGCTGGCTTGGATAACATCTTTTTTAAGACCAGCGTTTATAAAAGTCCCCTTGATTTGGCGGTCTAAGTCTTTCCTGTCGGTAACAATTAGAATTCTTGGATTAACAATGTCCGGATTTTCAATCAAGGCTTTAACAAACATTACCATTGTTAGCGATTTACCGGAGCCTTGAGTGTGCCACAGTATACCGCCTTTTCGCTTTGGTCCATATTCTAAATTATCAATCTGGTTTGTCCTTTGAAGTAACTTTTTAATGGCAAAATATTGCTGATAACGCATTATTTTTTTGATTCCGGCATCATAAAGAACAAAGTTTTTTGAGATATCAAGCAACCTTTCTTTAGTTAATAACCCCAATACAGCCAGATCTTGATTGGTAGGGATGCGATCAAGATCTTGTTCATGATTTGTAGTATTTCCGTTTAAATCAAACAGAATTTGGTTATATAAAACAGGGTCAATTGGTTTACTTATAATTTCTTTTACTCTTTCTTTGATTTGATTTTTAAACTCATCCCTGCTTTTCCACTCTTCTTCGACAATATCCCTCTCTTTCCATTTGGCAAAAAATTTATTAGGAGTACCGACCGTACCATAGCGAAGATCCTCTTTATTGGCACCTATTACTAGTTGAGGATAGATAAATAATTTGGGACAAAACGAAGGCGACTGATTCCGATTTAACTGCGACAAAGCCTCTTCAATCTCAACGGAAGATTTTTTATTTTCAATAATAGCAAAGGGGATTCCGTTTACAAAAATAACGATATCAACCCGAATATCACATTTACCTGTGGCTTGAAATTCGACCGTGACAGCAAAGTCGTTATTCTCAATATTTTGGAAATCGATATATTTAAAACTTTTTGAGATTACAGTACCTTCGTTAAATACTTTAATCGTTTTACCACCAGTTGTTGGCATAATCATGCCATAGACCTCCTTTGAGGTGTCAATCAGGCCTTCAACTGGAATATTTTCTAACTCATCGATAACTTGAGCGATATCGGCTTCAGAGAATTTGTACGACTGACCTTTATGCTCATAGCTGTTTATTTCAGAAAACTTCTGTAAGGCTGTTTCTCTTAAAATAAATTTGGATGTATCCCCGCCCCGCTCTCGCATTACTTCAGATACAGGTAAATAACGGTAACCCAAATTAACCAACATCTCGACTAATGGAAGTTGGGATTGTTTGGCTTCGTCTAGATTGATTTTGTCCATCATGTTAGTTTTTGTTGGCAAATTCCGGCACCCTAATCTGCCCGGTAATTAAATTATTAAGAAGATGATTTTTTTGACTTATTACGATTTCTCTTTGTCTTTTTAAAACCTCAAGCTCCTTGTCTGCGATCACCAAAACATTTGTAATGGCATTTTGTTCTTTCACAGAGGGAACTGGCAACTCATATTTTTCAAATACTTTTGAAGATAAGTGTTTTACTGTTGTAGAGCTAGTCTCTCTTTCAATGATTTTTAATGGGTGTTGAATAAAGTAGAACAAAAAATCTTTATTGCAGTTTCTAAAATTGATTAATTTCCCAACCCTTTGGTTAAGTAAGGATAGTCCTCTTTCCCATCTGCAAGCAATAAAATCGCCATCCATGCCAATTAGAATATCGCCATTTTGAATTAGATACTCTTCGATGTTTCCATTGCCATTATAATAAACTTTCTGTGAATCATTCTTTAAATCTCTGTTACGAATAATCCTTATACCACTAGTATCGGAGAAATGTTTTGACGAGAAAGCAAAGCCACTTTGGAACATACACAGACTCCCTAAACTGACGATTTTCCAATTATCCTTAAACTCTGGAAGTCTGATTTTTCCAAATAGAAGATTTTGCATTAGTCCTAATTTAATTTTCTTTTTCAGTTTTATTTTTTGATCAATCAATCTTATGTATTTATCCCAAGCTTCAAGAGTTTGAACAATACGGTTTTGTTCGTAGAGCGAAGGAAGCAACAATTTTATTGATCTTAAGTTACCATTGTAAAGTCTCGAAACCACCCCGCCATCAGTGCTTATCCATTTAGTTTTTTTATAGACATACTCGAGAAATTTGTTGAGTACTTTATCTTCTGGATTAGATATCCACACAATATTTGAATCTTGGAAATAGGCTTTCTCTCCATCAAATACCACTGTTCTCCCAATAGTACCTGAGGCAGATATTAAAATGTCGCCTTTATTGGGGTAGGGATACTTATTCTTATATTTGGTATAAAGTTCTTCCGAAATATAAGCATCTGGTTTGCTACCGAAAGTACTGATTTTGTAAAAAGGTATTGGTCCGCAAGGGGACGTTTCTTCTTTAAACACCCTTTTACACATTGAAACCCTACCAATATCACCAAGTGTCATTTGTTTCCATCCTTCTGGTATATTTTGTTGCTTGTTCATCAGTTAAAAGACTCAAATATTAATTTAATATCATCAAAAACTTCAGGCTTCTCTTTTAGGGCAATGTCGACATATGCATGACGGACTTTTAGCTCGTCTTCACCAAAGACATCAGAGCAAAATCTTCTAAAGATATATTTTCCTTGAAAAATATTTATCCAGGAGCCATCCTTTAGTGCGGTATCAATTTTTTGCTCTTCTGCAGCCATTACACTCGCAAGCTTGTCGCTGGCTAATCCTGCCCCTAAGCTACTCAAAGTATTTGCTATCTCGGAAGAAAATTCTATTTTAATATTTTCAATATCTTTAGATTCTATTGATCTTACGGTCGGAATGTTTAAACGAAAATTTACAGAGATATAATCTTTTATATTTTGTAGAAGGTTCAATTTTTGTGAAGCTGAAGCGATTTCGTTTAATTTGGTTTTAATATAATCAATTGTTATCTCTGGTTTTGCTGAAGTTATATAAAGTTTCTCTGCGACTTTATATAACACCTCAGCATCCAAAAAATAATTTTCTAAATGACGTTTCTTTAAACATTTAATCCTGCCGGCACCTTCAAGTGTTTGGATTTGAGAGTCAGATAGACCATCACGATCTCTCACCATATAAAGATTTATTCCAAAAATTGAGTTTCTGATTTGTTGTTCTAAAGTATTTAGCACTATTAGGTTTTCAACCGAGCCAACATGCACGATGTTTGCATCTTGGAGATACTTTTGAGCAATAAATTGATATGCTAACTTGTCAATGCTTGAGTCTTCACCCTCCACGAAGACAAGCTTTTTGCCTACTGCAAATAATCCCAAATTTTCCCCAACTAATTGAACTAACTCACCATGACTATGGTTTAAGTCACTTAGACGATGAGCTTGGTTATTACCACTTTGATCAGAATCAATAAAATAGACATTCCCTGTAGAAAAATAGGTCGAAATTAGGTCGGCCGAATGGGTTAGGAAAATATATTGATTGGTGTGATCTCCTATTGATTTCAAAGTTTCGACTAGTTTAAAAGTTAGAGTTGGATGAAGGTGCAACTCTGGCTCATCCACAATAATGATGGAGTCTTTTATATCTTTTCTTGCTACATCAAAAATAACTTTAACTATTTCCTGTTCTCCAGAACTTAGTGTACTAAAAGACAGAATAGAACCATCGTGATCCTTATATCTAAACTCGCTTGGTGATGATGGATTAATATCTTGTAATTCTTTTCCGGGAAGTAGTTCACCAAAGATTTTTTTATATTTATCTAGGGGGTGAGGTATACGTTCTTTAATTTTTGAAGCAGTGATTTTCGATCCAATAATTACCGCCTCAGCCAATTTATTTTGATACGCTGCTACCTTTTGGTGGATATAATTCATAAAATCTTGCCACCTATTGGTAAAGTCTTGGCAGTAGAAATTACTGGCGGTATCTTGGTCATCTGGATCTGTAACTTGCCAGCTTATTTGACTGTAACTAGTGGTCTGTATATTGCGGTGAGAATCAATTTGCACCAAAGATCCAACGTATCTACCCTTACCAAACCTCCTACTATTCATATACTGATTCATGACCTGGTTTGACTGACCTTTTTGTATTTGTATTGTCTCGCCACCAAACGCCTCCGTTTCACCTGTTCTACTAGATTTTATTGTTAGAGACATTTGAGGTGAACCACGTAGAGTATCAATTAATGCGGTTTTTAATCTTGTTTTTCCTGAACCATTGACACCTGCAATAATTACAACATCACCTAAATTTTCGATCTTTAAGTTTTTTATTGGTGAATAGTCAGTAATTTCAAGAGTTGTTATTTTCATGTTATTTAATTCCTAAATCTTTCAAATACCCATCCATTTCTTTTTCCAGTTTTTCTAATTCTGGTCTCAAGGCTTCTAGCTCCCGGAGATTGGCAGCGATATTAATCGGAGCTTCTTCCTCATAAGTGTCAACATACCTTGTGATATTCAGATTAAAGTCGTTTTCCTCAATTTCGGCAAAATCTACTTTGCGGGAGAATTTATCGACATCTTGGCGATTAGCATAGGTGTTATAAATTTTTTCGATATTTTCATCTGAAAGTGTGTTTTGGGCTTTACCCGGCTTAAATTCTTTTGAAGCCTCTACAAAGAGAATATCCTTTTTGGATTCATTGGCACCGCCAATTTCCCGGGATCTGTCGATTATCAAAATGGCTACAGGAATGCCTGTGGTTTGGAAGAGGTTGGCAGGTAGACCAATGATAGCATCGATAATATTTTCTCTTAAAAGAGCTTCCCTAATTTTTCCTTCGGCTCCCCCTCTAAACAAAACTCCATGGGGGACAATAACTGCCCCTCGGCCAGTTTTTGGTTTTAAGACCTCAACCATGTGGGTAATAAAGGCATAATCACCTTTGTCTTTTGGTGGTACACCTCTAAAAAAGCGGTTGTAGGCATCTGATTCGGCATTTTCAGCCCCCCATTTTTTAAGGGAAAAGGGTGGGTTTTGCACGGAGGTGTCGAACTTCATCAGCCTGTCGTTTTCAACTAAGAGAGGATTATTTAAGGTATCACCCCATTCGATTCTGGCCGTATCCTTGCCGTGTAAAAACATGTTCATTCTAGCGAGTTGGTAGGTACTACCCTTAGATTCTTGTCCATAAAGCACATAATTGTTTGAATCCTGAGCTTCTACCTCTAGTCCAGCCAGTAGTAGCAGGCCACCCGATCCGCAGGCATTGTCGACTATTCTGTCGCCCGGTTTTGGTTGGGCGAGTTTAGCAACAAGCTTAGACACCTTGCTCGGAGTAAAAAATTCTCCAGCTTTCTTCCCGGCATCGGCTCCAAACTTCTCAATCATATACATATAGGCATTGCCCATGACATCATCGTCAACTTCACTTAGGTCAATTTTATGGAAGTCGCTAATTAAGTTCCGGATCATCTTATTTCGGTTTTCCAGCTTGCCTAGTATCGACTCCGAATTAAAGTCGATATTAAAAATTCCTTCCAGTTTTGATCGGTTAGCTTCTTCAATTTTGTCCAAAACTTTATTTAATTCCTCGCCAATATTGTCGTGTTCAATAATTGAGTAGATGTAATCAAATGAAGTGTTTTCCGGTAAGTAAAAGCGATCCAGCCTTAGTTTTTCCTCAATCCGTTCCTGGTCATTTCCAAATCTCTCCTTATATTCCTGTCTTTTTTTATTAGAAAGGTCGCTTAGGTACTTATAAAAGAGCATGGCCAGGGCATAATCTTTGTAGACTCCGGCATCTACTGAGGTACGAGAAGAGTCTGCCGCTGCCCACAGTACTTTATTTAATTCTTGCTGGTTATATTTTTTGGGAGCCATTTTAGTTGTTTAAAATATTAAATAATGAGGATTCAAAAATATTATTTAGCGTGTTGCTCATATGATTTAAAACTGTTTGCTGTTGTTCAATATTGAGGTAAAGCTTGGTAATGGTTTTTTGCTTTTCAATGTAAGGAATAGGTATAAGCAGACTCTCTAGGTGGATTCTTAGAAGTGAGCGAATTGACCCACCGGTGGCTAATTGAAGTAGGGTTTTTTGAGCCGGGAGAGAATTAAGATAAATTGCAAGATAATATGAATCAATCTCAGTATAGTTGGGGCGAATGATAAAAACAGAAGAGGAGGCAAGAATTTGTTCGTTTGTTTCGACAACAGCAGCTTGAAATTTTCCACGGGAAGTAATTACAACATCGCCGGGATTAATTAGAGCGTTTTTATTGTAAGCTTGGACACCAGTAATATCAAAATCTTCTTTCGCAACAACTAACGGACCCCTTATGTTTTTTGCTTGGAGGACTTTTAATTTGTCTCCGGAAGTACTCTTTATTCCGGACCTAAAAGTATAGCCAGTGGTGACAGAGGCAATATCTTTTAGTTGTTTCCTTAGCATGAGTGCATTGTAGAAGGAAAAACGTTAGTTGTCAATATTTTGATGCACACATATTTCTACTGCATATATAATTAAACCGAATTATTGAGGTAAATTTTTTTATGTGATGTGAAGCGGTATAATTACTTACAATTATTAGCAAGAGATTGGTTATGGCAACATATCAAGTCCGAGTTCGGAATTTATACCAGGGGGATGACTTAAAGCCGTTTCGTTTGTCCAGGTCAAAAATTGAGATGTTTTTGAAGTGTCCTAGGTGCTTTTATTTGGACCGGAAGCTGGGGGTGGGGTTACCGAGTATGCCGGGGTTTTCTCTCAATAGTGCTGTTGATGAACTGCTTAAAAAAGAGTTTGATTTGTTAAGAGAGGCGGGGCAAGCTCATGGCTTGATGAGACAGTATGGGATTGATGCGATCCCCCTTCAGCATCCGGAGATAGAAAAATGGCGGGAGAATTTTGTGGGGATTAATTTTGTCCACCAGGCGACTAATTTGGAAATTTTTGGGGCGGTGGATGATGTTTGGGTTAATAAGGGCGGTGAGCTTTTAATAGTTGATTATAAGTCGACGAGTACTAAGGAGGAAATTAGTTTAGAGAGCGAGTATAAGCAGGGGTACAAGAAACAAATGGAGATTTATCAGTGGTTGTTTAAAATGAATGGCTTTAGGGTGTCCCCGACTGGTTATTTTGTCTTTGCTAATGCTGATAAGAACTTGGCTCGCTTTGATGGCAAGTTGGTGTTTGAGATGTCGATAATTGAGCACAAGGGGGATACCTCTTGGGTGGAGCCGACAATTTTGGCAATCCATAAATGTCTTAATTCCGATGAGTTGCCGGAGTGTAGTGATAAGTGTGAGCATTGTGCTTATAGGAGGGCGGCTGGAGAGTTTGAATGATGGAAGTAGTGGCAAAAATATGGCTGTGGGTGGAGAGAATAACTAGACAAGTGGCTGAGTTTTTTTATTTTCAAAATTTTAAGAAAAAACATATAAGCATTGGCTGGGTTAATGGCTCGCTTTCGATTGCCAGTGTCAATCATGAGGATATGGTGGCTGGTATTCGAGAAAAGATTGAAAAATTGAAGGGGGTAAAAAAGCGGGAGGAGTTTATAGGGTTGGCGCTGGGGTTGGCGCTAGAGGGATGCAATTTTATTATCTTTTCTTTGCCTGGCAACAAGGATATTTTTGTTCAATTTTGGACTGGTAGGGACCGGCTGGATTTTGATTTTTGTGGGAATAGGATAAATGGCTTGAGAAAACATTACTTAGCTTTAGTGGGGCTTTTGAGTGAGTTTGGTTATGTGGATCGCAGGATTGATAAATATCAGGGGAAAAAGAAATTTAAGACAGTAAAAACAAAAAGTTTTCGGTCGGTTGATGTTAATTTTGGGCGGAATGTTGAAGAGGCGGCTAGGTTTACGGAGTTGGTTTTTAGGAAAATTTATAAAGTTAAGGGCAAAAAACTAGAGATTGAACTTGGGTAAATTTATGGAAAAAAAGATTAAAAAATTCTGTTTTCGAGAACCTGAGTTTCCAAGTGAAGCTTATGCAGCTCTTTTATTTGTGTCTGCCGTCGAGGAGGAGGGTGTGCGTTTTTTATATCCTATGGTATCGGTGTATCCAAGTTTGGCCATGTTGAGAAGTAAGGTTGTGCAATTTAAAAAAAGTATTGATAAGGAGAATAAATTAACAGTGTATGGTGCAGTTGCTATAAAAATTAACTTTAAGAGAAATTTTCCTCTGAGAAAAGAATACTGGACTAATCCTGAGTCGCAAACTATTGAGGCGGACTACTCTAGGGCAAAATATTTAGAAATGATGGGTGGTACACCTCAGCTTTATTCAATTTTGGTGGTGCCACGTAATTACGATGGGACAACTAAAAAGTATAGTTTTACACCATGGTTGCCGGTTTTGCTGACCTCTTCTGATGAGACGATTGATGACCTGATAAAAGCTTCTGACCAGCCAGTTGATGAATCAGCCAAGAGCATGGGGATATACTCGGTAGAATTTGCGAAAGGGATAGACCTAGATACAGGAGAATTGGTTGAACCAAGGAGTGTGGCGAAACTTGAGGAAGCAAACTGTTAACCAATTACTTTGATATACTTCAATCGATTTATAAAAACTATGGTTTGGTATAAAAAGGTACTAGTAGAACATAAAAGAGAGATTGCTATTTCAGCGTTATATTCCATTGTCTTTTCACTTACTTTACTTTTATGGAGATATGGGTTGGGGAAGAGTTTTGTGTGGGAAGAGATTGAGCCAATTTCGGCTCCTGGGATTTTTGATCGTTGTTTTTACAGTGCTTTTGTTTTTGTAACACTGGGATCTTTTTTATATTTCATAAGGTTTTACCAATTCCTCCATGGGGTAATTGTTGGAATATTTGGGGGTTGGAGGCTTTACAAAGACATTAAGGGATTTATCTGGAGTGGACTAATATTGATGTCTTATTTTTGGGTTGTTCCAAGAATTGTTGACTTTCTTAATAGTGTTATCTCGTTTTTTTATAATATCTTTGGTTTTATTTTGTATTCACTACCTTCTTTAGGGATAGCTTTAATTACTTGTATCCCCTGCTTCGTATTAATTAATAAGCATTTCCAACAGGATGCAGTATCTAAAAGAAAAACAGGTGTATATTGATCGCTACGATTTGGGGACGATCGAGGAATGCTCTAAATGGTATTGGGATATAAAAGATAAATTCGACAAAGATAGACACAGCAAAATCTTTAAGAAGTACACAGACGATGAATTCGAAGAGGAAGTCGCCAAAGTTATGGGTAGGTTAATGACAAGTATTAAAACTCAACGCTACCAACACAAGCAGGAAACAGTTGAAAAATGGATGGAGGCAGATCGATTACTTCAGGAGAAACAGGACAACACCCCGGTGCCAACGGGGATTAAGTGTCCGGAGTGTGGTAAGGAAATGAAGCTGAGGATAAAGGATTTGCACGATACTTACACTAATAATCCTAAAATGTGGTTTATGTTTGAGTGTAAAAAGTGTAATAAAAGAAGATCGGTTAATGAGGATGGTAGCGAATGGAAATATGAAAAACCCAAATGTCCAAAATGCAAAAGTGAGTTAATAACAGATGTCAAACCCAAAAAGGATGTTTCCGTCTTCACTGAAAAATGCCCTAACTGCTCTTATAGGAAGAAAGATATCCATGACCATAAAAAGTTTGAGCAAGAGCAAGCAATAAAAGAAAATAGAGACAAGGAATGGCTTAAGAAGTATCGGGATGAATGCTGCTATACGGAAGAAAAAGGTAAAGAGATGATAGAGATGTTTGAAATAATGGCTTTTGCCCGTGAAGTTCATGAGTTTGAGGCTAGTAAGTATGATGATCCGGCTTTTGAAAAGGGGATGAGTCTTAATAAGATCGGGATTGCTGAAGTAGAAAAATTACTAACCGAAGTTCTGGAAAAGGAAAAATATACTAAGTTTTCAACTGATAAACCAGAAATCGATCGCTATGTGATTGTGCCCTTTAGCCTTCAAGACAGCGATGGTTCGAGAAGTATGAGAGATAACATGCACGATTTAGAAAAGTTGATTACCAAAACTCTAAAAGGAACCAATTGGAGATTACTGAGTAATAGTTTGATGAGCCGACTAGGTTTTATCACCGGAAGATTAAAAGGCTACGAGCAAGAGGAGGATTTATCAGGAATTTCGGGTTACAAAAAGGAAAGAGAAAAGAAAAAATTAGATCCTGAAAAGCTGGCAAAATTTGGCAGTAACAATATGGTTCAATTAGAAAAAATGCTCGGGGAGCATGAAGGGATTGAAAACATGAGAAAAAGAAGACTTGTCAAAGAACCGGATGGATTTTTGCTTGAGGATACTGGTAGTTCGTATACCTGTACTATTTGCCGTGAACAATCTCCGACCGGAAAGACGTGGTGGTTACCCGATGCACTGTGGTGTAAAGAGTGTAAAAGAAATATTGACGAGGGAGTTATCCCAAAACTCTTTTATTTTGACGATAAACACGATAAAAACTGGTTTACAGATTCAGACATTAAGTATGATTACGGACTAAAAACACAAACCATCAGGAAGTTGGAAAAAGAAGGTTTGTTGCACCCTAGAAAAATAACAAACTCAGAAGGCTGGACTTATTGTTCGGTGTACTTATTGAAAGAAAATAAGGAGTTTTTTGAAACACATCAAAAGATAAAAAAGACTATGCCAAAGATTACCTTTACTTGGTCAGACGGTGGAGAAATTAAGTTATAAAATATACGTATGTTAATGTATAGAATATATGCGCTAATTCACGGGGAAACGTTACCAGAGGGAGAGGTACTTGGGTGTGAAATTAAAAAAATGAGTTTTTCAGAACAACAAAAAAGGAAATTTACACCGATTCAAAGTGTGTTTTCAGAAAGGAACTATGATCCTTCAATAAAGACGTATGTTACTTCTCTACATTATATGGATCCGATAAAAATTAAGTCTGAATATGTGATTATCTGTGACATTAAGGAACAAAAAACTGAAAGCGCACTTGGAAGGGCCATTAGAAATATAGATCAGGTTGCAAGATGTTTATCTCTTATCTGTGTTGAGGATATAAAAAGAAAATTTGGAAGAAACAGAGGTAGTTTCGAGCCTTATATTTATCAAGTAAATAAAATATATTTGTTGGATGATAGCGGAAAAGAAAATGAAATAGATTATAAACTTGAATGTGGAAATGTATATTTACCAAACAGACCAGAACAAACACAATGGAGAGACTCAACCACTAAACAATTTTCTGACGAATTCTTTGGTTTTTATGATGAGGTTCTTGATAGGTCACTAAAATATCTTTATCGATCTTCTATCGGTAACTTTATTTTAGACAGTCCCGAAAAAATTGCTTTGGACCATTTTAAATCTATAGAAATTATTGTGAATGCTTTGTCGAACAAGAAAAAATTCAAGGGGAGGCTAATAGAAGCATCGGAAAAAATTGACATAAGTGGCGAGGAACAAAAAGAAATCGAAAGATTTTGGGATGAGAGGTCAACATATGGAGACATAGCCCATCCATCTAAATTTGACGAAGCTGAACGATATCCAAATCAATTTCCAATACCAAGTTATGCTAGAGGCTCTGGTGGGTTTTGTAACAACATTGCGCCAAGCGTAATCCTTAAATATTTTAACTATATAAAAAATATTTATTATATTGATGTCTACGAAATGACTTTAGATGAATTAGGAGATAAAAAGGAGAATCGTTTTTGTAAAGTTTTGACGGTTTTCCCTTTTGGTGTTAACGATCAAAACCATTATTCGTTTATAACCACAGAAAAGGATAAAAACAGATTAAAAAGTAAAATAAAAAAGTCATTTATTGAACATTTTAAGATTTCTAATGATTTCAACGTCGAAGTTAATTGTGTTCAAAATAAGAACAAATATTTAAAAGAAAAGAAATTTACAGTCAAACTATGTACGAAAATATAAAAAACGCATTTGAGAGTCTAATCAGTAATAATTCTTTTCAAGAACTAGTTTTGGAGTATAGGCATAGGTTTGGCATACCCATTAATGGATTCAGTGATTTAAATTCAGACGAATATATCAATTGGATAAAAGAAGGGGTGAGAAAATCTGATTATTTAAAAGACCAATTCCTTTTTTTGGCCAAAAGATGTAAAAATCTAGCTCCAGACAAAGACCCCGTGCCCCTTACTGTTATTGCTTATTATTTTCTGTTCAATAAAAACCCAAGTTTAGGTTCAGGATTTAATGAGTTCTTATTCTCAATTCAGCCAAGTGGAATTCTTGGTAGCTTTGATATAACGTTTACAGTTCCACTACTATTTGACGTAAATAATTTTCTGGCAGAAGTTGAAAAACATAAAGTTGAAATTGCACAAATATCCGATAATGCTAAACTAGCAATTTCTAATTTATCTAAACAAACTATTTCATCAAGCGACCTTGATTCGAGTAAGGATTTATTAGAGACAACACCTGGTAACGGCGGGGATATTGTTGATAGAGTCCACAGAGATATTGGTTATTTAATTGAACTTGGAAGAGTAGCGCTGAGAGAAAGTCTTAATCGAATGAAGGATGATGATTTCATTATTAAAACCTATAATGACAAAAACAGACAGATTGACAGCTATATTCAACAGATGGGCGGGTGGTTACTTAACAGAGGTTTATATCCGATTGCGGAAGGGTTTTGGAAAAATATCGATGAAGAAATTTGTGACTTTAACAAAACAAAAAATAAGAGAATAAACAGAGGAATACCTTTAGCTAACCAGGGAGTAGCTCAAATTGCGCAAGGAAAAGTTATAGAGGGCTTGTTTAATTTATACAAAGCTTACAAGGATGATAAAGAGTGTCTTGCTCACCTACCGGGAAGTACGATTGATCCTGAGAAAGATTTACCTGCAAGTACTTTATATGCTCAGTTTGAAACTAGACAGATTTCCTTTCTTTTTAATTCCATAGTTACAAAATATTCAACAGTATTTTCTTCACCTATCACAGAAGCAGACTTAACAAGCTACATCTTAAGTCTTTCGCCTGATAAGAAAATACTACTTTTTGTAACTCTGTACAGGTTTGCGTTTTCTTATGATCTTAATAATGAACTGAGTAATCCTGTAAATCGTGGAGAGATATTAAGATCAATGTCAGAACTAGCTTTATGGTATGAAGACGAGATTAAAAGGAAGAACCCCACTCGAACAGGAACATTGGGTGATTTACTTCAGCAGTTGTTTGTTCAGCAACTTAACTCTCCCGGAATTCGTGGCGAATATACTGATGCTGGTAATTTAACGGAGTTAGATACAAAAATCAAAAATGCCATATCCAACACGTCCGACTTAAATTTTACTAATGCCAGAATAATAACCTGCGTAAGGAACTTTACTGGACATAATTTTGAATCTCGAGATCACCCTATTTTCAGCTATGTCGGAGAAGTTGTGGCAAGAATGATTTCGTTGATTGTTCATAGTCACAATAATGGTTGGGTTTAACAAAAAATAGTTTAGAAAGTAACTTATACGTCTTTATTGAAGTTCATTAGTAGTAAATGTACAATCAAACTCGTGGATCTATCAGCCAAAAAAACACTATCTTACGGTCTTGATTTTGGTACCAGTAATTCAGCTGTGTCAGTAGTGGTAGATGGGCGGGTAAGTGTCCTGCCAATCAATTTTGGCTCTAATAACCCTGAGGTGTTTCAGTCGGCAATGTATTTTAAAGACGGAACTGTTAAATTTGCTTCAGAGGCAGTTGAGACTTATCTTGGTGACTTAAGTCAAGCTGATTTGGCAGCCAGTAAATTAATTGTGACCGGGGAGCAAATGGAAGTGTTTCAGGGGTCGGATAAAGTTACTGTTAATCAAGTTATTGAATATGAAGATTATGGGGTTGGCCGGATTATGCGATCGTTTAAATCTGTCTTGGGTAATAGTACTAATTTTACTACCCGAGTTACAGGTCAACTAATTACCTTTGATGAATTATTGGCAATTTTTATACGAGAGATCAAGCAGAGAGCTGACAGTTTGGTAGGAGAAAATGTAGACCGGATTGTAGTTGGTCGCCCGATTAAATTCGTTGGCGATTCAAGTGAGGGAAAATATCCCCTAAACCACCTTACCAATGCAGCTAGATTGGCGGGGTTCAAAGAAATTGAGTTTCAGTATGAACCTGTGGGAGCGGCTTTTGGTTATGGGGTGGAGAATAAAGAGAGAGTACTTATCTTTGATTTTGGAGGGGGGACTCTGGATACATCTGTTGTCGACTTGGCAAACGGTAGAGTAATTGCCTCTTATGGGGCGCCAATTGGAGGAGATTTGATGGATCAGGTTTTATATGACCAGCATATAGCCAAATATTTGGGGAAGAATTTGAGATATGGGCAGAAAAGATTGACTTATTCGGAAGTGGCAGTTTCTCATATGATTAGTTGGTTTGACATTACTGAGTATAGAACTCGGAATTTTTTTGATTATTTGGACACTGTCCGCTACAGAGCAAATGAGCCGGAGACAATAGAGTTTATCCGATTTTTTTTAAAGGCTAACTTGGCGTTTTTACTAAGAAATAAGATTGTGGAAGCAAAAGAACAACTTTCTGATAACGAGAGCGTCGATTTTGTTTTTGATACTTTAGTTAAAACCATTGAAGAAACCTTTGAAAGATCGAGGTTTGAAGAATCAATTCGATACTATTTGGAGGAGTCTAAAACTGTGGTTGAGGAAACCTTGAATATGGCGGGGATAAAAAAGGATGGTATTGATAAGGTAATTATGACTGGTGGTTCGAGCCTGATACCAAAATTTAAAGTATTGATGGAAGAAATGTTTGGGAAGGATAGGGTGATGCTTTACGAACCGTTTACGGCAGTATCAAAGGGTTTGGCGGTAATTAGCAATAAAATTTTTTATAACTGATTCTTTTTCATTTCTGAGGAGATAATTTCCCTGACTACTTTTGATTTGGTTGATTTTTTTTGAACAGCTAGATTTTCCAAATAATCATACATGTCTTGGGCTATATAAAAATTGAATTTAATTTCTCTTTTTGTAAATTCATCAACTCTTTTACTAATTTCTTTTACTAAATTACCGCCTTGATAGTACGAGAAAACCAATTTTCCATCGTGCCGAGTAGAGAGAAATACTGGAATATTTTGTTTTTTGTCTTCCTTGCACAAGCACCATACTGGAATATTATTTTCTAATGCGTAGACTACTTGTTGGGCTACTGTTGTGCTTTTTTCGGACATTTCCGCAATAACAATATCGCTTTGCTTAATTTTTTGGGTCGTATTTTGATATAAATCTTTGTAGTATTTATAAAATCGACTTGCTTTGTCTGGATCTTTTGATTGGGCATTTACTTCCCTATCTATCCAGTTATCAACTAATTTCCAACCATTATTGCCACTTAGAACAGAAATTATTTTTTTATATATTTCTAGGTAATTTTCTAAGTATAAAGTGTGACCAATTAGATAATACTTCATTGTTTCATTATAACATTTTGTTGGAATTCTAGGGATTATTTCTAAATTAGAGCGTCAAGTACCGCTAAATCATATCCAGTTTTGTAGGGTGAAAACAATTTCCCTCTAAGAGTAAAGCCGTTGTTTAACAGGACGTTTTGGTACTCTGCATCATTAGTATGAGAAAAAGTATATAGCTTGCGGTACCCTAGTCTGGAAAACTCTTGCTTCAATGCTTTGATTAGTAATTTAATTGAGTGCTTGTTACCATAAAGTGGATAGATCTTAACCGAACCTCCTCTTTTAGGAGTAGCAACGACAATTCCAGTTTGAATCCCGATGGGACTTCTGGCCACAAGTATTAGTTTTCCTTTCGATTCAATGTCTAGACCTCTTTCTGTGGCTTTAATTATTTGTTTACAAAATGACTGATCAATGTCGTCGTGCCACTCCGCTATATTATTTATTGTATTTTCTAAGTATTCAGTATCTTTTTTGCTATCAAATGCAGTAATAGACACAAAATCCTTTTCTTCATAAGATAATAGAGTATTTTTATTTATAAATGTCTCTTTCGGTGAATCAATAAAATGTCCCCAGACAAGTTCTATCTTTCCCTGCCTGTACTGATCGGGCAACTCAGTTTCAAGCTGGAACCCACTACTTTTAAGGAGCTGAGTGGCAGCTACATTTTCGGAAGAGGTGGTTGCATATATTTTTCTAATATTCTCCTTCTTTACCTTTTCGATTGATGAATTAATCAAGAACTTACCAACACCTTGCCCCCTGCATGATGGGTTTACAATTATTGGTCCTATTTTTACGGTATTTCCCCGTTTATAGTTCAGGCATACAAAACCACAAAAATTGCTGTTTCTATCCTTAGCGACCCATATTTCTTTTTTTAATGTAAAGTAACCATTCGCATCTCTTGTTTCTTTGTTTACTAATTGATCAAAGAATTTTGAATTTTTATGGCCGTCATAAAAATTACTTAGTTCAGGCAATAATATTCTTAAATGCCTGAAATCCACCTTTCTTATGATTTGAAAATTCATATTTAAAACTGGCTTGCCCATATTTTCATTGCCCTTCTTAACTTAGGCCAATATTCCTTATTAATCTCGTAGTCGGGAATCTGATCAGCCAATTCTATGTAACAATCTTTAAAATTCTTACTATGAAGGGACATTTTTTCAACATCTTTCCAAAGCATTTCGTTAACAATTAGCCCTGTCGCTTCTTTTTGTATATTGACATCAGGATTGCTGGCACGATCGTGCCAGACAAAAGGACTACCGCCGGAAATAGAAAGGTTTAGATGATCACATATCCTTTTTATAAAAATTCCCGACCAAATATCATCGAATCGATCAAAACCCCACTGATTCCCCATTAAAAGGAAATATAAAGCCGGAGTAACCTCCCTTTTAAAAGCCATATTCATACTAGAAATTGGTGCGAATTGTCCGGGAGCAATAGGAAAATTAAATTCTTGGCAATTTACTCTAACTTCAGAATTCTGTTTTTGGGTATTACCGTCAAGGTCTGGAATATTTGCCCAAAGACCCATGTTGAGGACGCAAGGTCTTTCTTCAAGAATTTTGGGCATACCCCTCATTTTTAAATTCAATTGGGCATGTTGAACCCATTTATTAGGATAAGACCGTTTTAGAAAATCTTCATGAGTTTTAACAAAAGATGAGCTGCTAGGATAACAATCGTCGTCCAAAGTAATAACGTATTCAGGTTTAAGCTCGTATGCTTTAATAAAACCATAAGACCTGATGGCGGCTGTTTTTCGAGGTATGATCCAACTATTTTCTTTAAGATCCTTGTCAATGTCTATCCACGAATAGTGAAATAAATTGTTCTGTTTAATAGAAAATGTGGGAGATGGATTGTCTTCAACAATAATTACAATTGAATTTGTAAGTTCGTTATTCCACCTATTTAACCAATCCTCTATTCGATCAGCCCTTATGGTAGGTACAACAATTACAGTTTTTGGGTGCGACATTTGTATTTAAATTAACCAATTATGCTATAATATACCACATTATGAGGAATTTTTACTCATACTAAAATATGCCTAAGAATATAGAAAATTCGTTCTCTAACTTTTATGATTATGCTTATGGCGACTTAAAATGTTGCCCAAATATTTTTTTAGACAGTCAAGAGCTCAACGACTTGATGATTGTTCCAAATCCATGCCTTGTAGTGATTAAGCCTCACGCAGTTAATAACAGTGTTTTGAATGAAACTATCGGAACCTTGATGTGTACAACTGGCCTGCAGATACTGTTAGATAAGAGGTTTAGATTCTCCAGAGAGCATGTTTTTGATATATATGGTGATCTTTGTGAAGTGATGGCACAGGGAGATAATGGAGTAGCCTTTGTGGAGGGGTTAGTATCTTCGTTTACAGATTGTAACCAAGAAGGGAGAGTTATGATTGTGTATGGTCAAGATAGCTACAATAAAATGAAAAAGATTAAAAGGTTGATGCGGGGAATTGGGGAAGAAGACAGGTTTAGGAATGTACTCCATTCTAGTGACGATGTTTCTTGTGCCATGAGAGAGATTACTGCATTATTACCTAAACAACATGAATAAGGTATTTGTTGCCCTTGAGGGATTGCCTGGCGGAGGCAAAACAACACTGGCAAAAATGTTGGCTGATGGATTAAATGGCGATTATATTCCAGAGATTCTAGAAACAAATAAATTTTCGCCTAATCAGGATGAATATTATATTGAAAGCGAATACCAAAAAATCATTAAGGCAAATAAATCGAATAAAAAATTTAAGTTCCTGGATCGAAGTTATGTCTCCATGCTGGCTTATAATTATGGAAAAAAAGAAAATGGATTGGAGAATATCTTCGATATGTTGGTAAAAATATTTTTGAAAATGCCGGAACCTAGTTTATATGTCTATTTAAAAATTGACGATATTAAAATTTGCAACGCTAGAAAGGGGAAACGTGGGCGAAATCCGGTTTGGGTAAACGAAGATAACTTACTGAGAATTCGTGAATATTACGAAAAGTTTTTTAAAACAAAGAATAATTGCCTTGTAGTTTCCGTTGACAATAACTCTTTAGAAGAAGCATATAGAATTATTGTTAAACATCTCAAAGAAAACTATGACTGATAAAAAGAAACTTGATCTAATTATTTGTGCTCACGATGGAATTACCAGTTTGTATGCAGGTGTAGGTACTGCAGTAAATGGTTATTTTCGAGCGGCGGAAAACATTATCAAAGAACTTAAACCGAAATATGAAGTAAAAGTCTGGGGAATCGCTCCAAAATATTCAGAGTTAAATTACGGGTTTAATGGTAGCCAGCTCAAAAAAATAACTGCTATTTGCAGAAAAACTGGTGGCGATGTTTTGTTTTGTTTCAATTATTCCGATGGTTGGAATCAATACGGGAACATGGATAATTGGCCAACTGCTTCGGCGTCAGCAGCAACAATAGCTTATGAAATTCTTAAAGCTGATAAACCAACCGATGCCATAGTTATTGGAGTAGATACACCTTTTGCAATGACTCCAGCGGTACTTAATAGGCAAATGGATTTACCTTTAAACTACTATGGAGTATGGATGCCTCATAGTACATCGTTAATTCATGAAAGAGGTGGTTATGATACAGAAAGACTAAAGTTTGAACTAAAAGCAGTGAAATTAGCCAATGAAAATAGTAATTTATTTACCGGATTTTTAAATCCTTATATGAAAAAGCACATGGCTTTTGATTATGGTGCCACTCAAGAATCTTTGACTCCAATCCTAAATGGAATCGTGGTTGATGAAGTCAAGGAATACAGCCAAGAAGAAATTGAAGTAGCAGCAAAAGAGAGAGGTATACCTCTAGATAAGCCAATAGTGTTTTCTTATGGAAGAGGCGTTCCTTATAAAGGCTTTGATATTTTTATGAAGGTTGCCAAAAGGCTAGAAGATCTCAAGTATCATTTTGTCGTACAAGCGGCACCTTATACCATACAAGACCCGATTGTAGAACAGCTAAACTCTCTGCGTAATAAAAATATTACGTTAATGTTTGGTCTTGATTTTGTCTTCCCTCGCCAGTTGATGCAATGGAATAAAACAGAAATGGTGGCCGTCCTTTCAAAGTATGAACCAGGAGCTTTTATTCCTGCAGAAATTAGAATCTATGGAAAACCCATAGCTTTAGTTTCTGATGTGGACGGTTTACCTTGCCAAGTAAATAACGGCGTTGATGGGTTTATTACTGGACTTGATGAGGACCAAGTGGAGAAAAACATACGACATATCTTGAGTTTAAATCAAGCGGAAAGAGACGAAATAAAAAGAAAAGGGCGAGAGTTAATTATCAACAATTATAATATGGTGACTAACTTTACTAATGCTATAAAAAGGATACTAAGTAATGACAGAAGTTGAAAAAATAATAAATTTTCTTCGCATAATTGAAAAACTAAAAACTGTAGAGAGGTTCAATAAGACTTCTAATCTTTCAAGGTCAGAAAGTGATGCCGAGCATATCTGGCATCTCGTAATGATGACTTATCTGATGTCAAAATTCAGACCTGAATTAAATAAAAGCAAATTAATCGAATTGGCTTTAGTTCACGACATGGTCGAAGTTTATGCGGGCGACGTAAATCTGTGGGACGATAAAAAGAAAACTAAAGAAGAGAAGAAAAAAGCTGAGGAGGAATCAGCTAAAAGGCTCTTTTTTCAATTGCCAGATGAAGAAAATCAAAGATTGACCTCTCTATGGTATGAATACGAAAACAAGGAAACTAATGAAGCAAAGTTCGTTTATGCACTAGATAAACTTCAACCTTTTTTGCAGAGATTAACATCCGGAGATAATGGCTGGAAAGAGAAAATGGTTGATGAAGAAAAGCTAAGAAGTGTAAAGCCAGAGGAAGTAAAGCAGGATAAAATATTATCCCAGCTATGGGATGACTTCTCTCAAGAAGCCACGAGTCGAGGAATACTTTATAAAGACTAATTATTTTGACGGCGTCGGATCGCAGTATTGATGAACTTTTGAAGCAAATTCTTTTACTTTTGATTCGTCTAAGCCTTCGACTTCAAGCCTGTTTCCTAACTCCTCTACATTCCATTCATCAATAGTGATATCTAGATCGTTAATACGGAATAAGTGACGGATCTTGGACTTGGAGTCACGAAGCTCCATGCCGATTAAAGTTAGAAATTCAATATACTTTTCCGGTGGTTCACTGATTGGAATGGAAACTTCTTTTCTTTGGTTTATGCCATCAGTGGAAACAAAATTGCCCTTAGCAGTCAACACTACTCTATCTCCATTTTCATCCGAAATTTCCTCGATACGGATATAAAAGCTGTCATCTCCATGTTTGCCTAAATATGTCATTTTAATATTTTGTGTCTTTTCATCTGCTAAAGATCGTAAGTAGTTTAATAAACCATCCTTGTCAACAATTTTGAAGTTCATTTCTATCTCATTTGCCATATAGTTGATTATACTCGAACTTGGTCACCATGTCTCTGATGGTTATAATAATTTTTGTGCGATTCTATCTCAGGTTTGATTTTAAAAGTCCTTTTTATAGTGTCTCATTTGTCTCATTTAGCTTTATAGAAGGGGCAGAATAAGACATAGGGCTATAGGGATAGAAAGGTTCCAGACCCACCTGCTCCGCCAATTGGGAATTTTCTACACTGCGGATTTTTGTTGTATATTTAACTATG
>CAZIZX010000002.1:0-201521 GCA_964544275.1 uncultured Gammaproteobacteria bacterium | reverse complement strand
AAAATTCCTGACTTAAAAGCATCATTTTTGCGTTTTCGTAACTTTCGGAGCGGGATACGGGAGTCGAACCCGTCTTTTCACCTTGGAAGGGTGGCGTTGAACCGCTCAACTAATCCCGCGGTTACGGTCTAATTTTACCAAATATCAGTCGGGGATACTGGATTCGAACCAGCAACCTCACGGTCCCAAACCGTGCACGCTAGCCAATTGCGCCAATCCCCGCATCAACTATTTTTTTATAGTTCTTCTAAGAAACAAACTAAATTTCAACCCTTCTCTATACTCCGGCATCTCAACCACCTTATTAGAGTCAATTTCCAACCCCACAGTCCTTACATATCTCTGAACCGATTCTCTTCTAACTCCCAAGGTAATTCCACCCATATTAACTATCGGTCTTTCAATCGCATTAATTATCGCCATTTTTAAAATTTAATTAATAATACAAGCAGAAGTGCCGTCGGCGGGAATCGAACCCACACGGCTTTAAAGGCCACAAGATTTTAAGTCTTGCGTGTATACCAATTTCACCACGACGGCTTCAAATTACAAAGTATTATAGCAATAAATTACACGCTTGATATAATCAGGAACATGCTCAGACAACCCACATTTATCCCTGTCGGTACCCAGGGAACGGTCAAATCACTAACACCCGAAGAACTCAAACAAATCGGGGTCGAAATATTTTTCTGTAACACCTATCATCTTTATTTGCGTCCCGGCGACCAAACCATCAAAAAAATGGGTGGCTTGCACGCATTTACTCGTTGGAACAACCTGTTAATTACTGATTCCGGAGGATTTCAGGTGTTTTCACTGGGAAAGGATCATGGCGGTGCTGGAAAACTTGTCAAAATCACCGAAGACGGAGTTGAATTCAAAAGCCACCTTGACGGCAAGCCCCATTTCTTTACACCGGAAAAATCAATCCAAATTCAGCATAACCTAGCTGCTAATTTTATCATTGCTTTTGATGAATGTACTCCCTATCCTGCCACCAAAAAGTACGCTACCGATGCACTCAACCGAACTCACCGCTGGGCCCTGCGGTCACTTAATAAACACAAGTCTTTAAATGAACAACTTAACCAGAATATAAAACTATACGGAGTCGTCCAGGGTTCGTACTTCAAAGATCTACGTCAACAATCAGCTGAATTTATTACCAATCACGACTTCGATGGTATTGCCATTGGTGGTATATCTGTCGGAGAGCCCAAGAACAAAATGCGCGATGCTGTTTCCTGGGTCCTACCCACCATTTCCAAAACCAATAAACCTATTCATTTACTCGGAGTAGGGGAGATAGACGATCTTTTTGATTTCTTTGGTCAGAATATTACTTCTATGGACTGCACCCTACCCACCCGTTTAGCCAGAGCTGGGCAATTCCTTTTTAGAACCGGAGATTCAAAAACTGACATGAAAAGAAAATTTCACAGCCAAATCAGTAAAATCCAATATCAACGCGACCAAACTCCTCTCGATTCCAACTGCACCTGTACCACCTGCCAAAAATACGACAAAGCTTATATTCACCACTTGTTCAAAGCCCAGGAGCTTCTGGGCTACCGGCTCATGACTATCCATAATATTGCCTTCATGATTAGCACCACCCAACTGATTCGCGACTCTCTTGCCAACGGCACTTTTTTAAAAATTAAAAAAAACTGGCTTGGTCGAACTTAATTTAAATTCCATTTCTAACAAAACATTCTATACCGTTAATTTCGGTTGTCGTGTTAATGCCGCCGAAACCAACCAATTCACCCAATACCTGCTAAACGCCGGTTTCAGTTTGGACCAAAATAGTCCTGGATTAATTTTTATCAACACCTGTTCCGTTACCCAAAAAGGGAACTACGAATCTCTCAGTAAAATCCGACAATTAAGAAATAAATATCCTCATGCCTTAATAGTAGCTAGCGGTTGCGCTGACTCAGACAAAATTGCTCAAATCCCCAAAGTACATCTTCTCAACAATAAAACCAAGGAAAAAATCCTCAATTCTTTGCGCTCAACCTATTCAAAAAAAATTCGCGACAAATTTAGCCATGATCAAAAATTCATTCTCAAGATTCAATCCGGCTGTACTCACGGTTGTTCTTATTGCATTGTCCCCCAAAAACGCCCTTATCTTTGGTCCCTGCCTCCAAAAGAAACCTTAGTTGCTATTAATCAAGCCGTACTTGACGGCTACCAAGAAGTAATTATCACTGGAATCAACCTAAACCAATACCACTATGATTTTTCTAGGCTAATCTGTTCAATATTAAAAAATACCGAAATTAACCTTATCTCGTTTGGCTCGGTACCTCTAAACGTCATCGACGATAAGTTCATCGCCTTATATCAAAACCCCAAATTCAAACACCGTCTCAACCACTATCTCCACATTCCACTCCAATCCGGATCTAACAGAATTTTAAAACTAATGAATCGTCCCTACGACCAAAAGTTAATTTCGACAACATTTTGTAAGCTCAAAAAGATCGAGAACATTTCTTTTGGCACCGACATCATCGTCGGCTTTCCTTCCGAATCCGATCTCGATTTCCAGAAAACCCACCGGCTCATTAAAAAAATTGGCCTTAAAAAAGTTCACACTTTCCGTTTTTCCCCTCGTCCCAACACTAAAGCTCACCAACAATTCCTTATCTCACCCAAACTAGACCCTCAACTAATCAAAAAGAGGAGTCAAATAATCCGGTCTGTGAATACGTAATATTGATAATCATCAATATATAAAACTATCTCCCAAACCACACTTCCATTTCATCAAATACCTGAAAATTAAACGAAACTTCCTGACCAGGAAACCTGGCTTTTTCTCCCCAAATGTAAGCCCTGCTAACATCATCCCTCATTTCATTAGAAATTCTCCTCAATACATTCTCCAACCTATCTTCTCTCTTCACAATTAGTGGTTCAATCTTATCAGCGTTACTGTTTTTCTCTCTTTTCAGATAAACCCTCACCAAACCCAAATTAAGCCACAAGCTCTCTTTGAAATCGTCAATTCCAACTCCCATATCAGCGCTTATCTTCAACACTTCTGCTGGTACTTTCATCAATTTCTTTTGATTAACCAGATCAATTTTTGTCACCACCTTAACCATGGGCATATACTTTCTTGTTTTAACCAACCCGTCAATTAACCGATCAATACTTTCAATTTTCTCATCCAATTGGATTGTCGCATTACCCAGACCCACTTCCTTGGCCACAGCAATCACCAAATCTTTATCGAAAGAATTATAAGGGTCGATTATCTGAATTCCTCCTTTGGCCATTCTATTAACCTGAATCTTGGGTGGTTCCTTATTCAGCCTTATCCCCGATCTATATAACTCATTCTCAACTTTCTCAAACCAACCCAACCTTTGAATATCAGTCATTAATACCACCAAATCCGAGGCCCGAATCACCGACAATACTTTTCGACCAAAACCCTTATCTCCTGATGCACCCTCAATAATTCCTGGCAAATCTAACATTTGAATTTTCACTCCCTTATATTCCATCATCCCTGGCACTACCCCCAAAGTTGTAAAATCGTAGTTACCCACTTTTGACTCGGCATTGGTTATTTTATTTAACAAAGTTGATTTACCCACACTAGGCAACCCCACCAACACCACACTGGCATTACCCGAATGTTTTATAGCATAACCAACTCCACCACCTCCTCCCTTATTGCTCGGACCATCTAATTCTTCCTTCAACTTAGCTAATTTCGTCTTCAAAACAGCATGATGATGCTCCGACGATTTATCATAAGGAGTATCCCGAATTTCCTTTTCCACCCGGGATATTTTCATCTTAATAATTTCTTCTTTGTTCATTTTGTTAAAATAAGTAGCGAATGTCTATATTGCTGGCCCTGCTATTTTTCCTATTTTTAAATAAACCTATTTTAGCATCCGAAGATAGGAACATCTTTGGACTCCACCTCACCCAACCCGAAGATATCCATCAAGCCAGCCAAGTTATCAACTCATCAGGAGGGGACTGGGGTTGGGCTACTCTTGTCATTCGGGCTGACGAACTTAGTCACCGAGTATGGCAGGACTTTTTTGATAACTGTCGCCAATATCACATTATTCCTATTATCAGAATCGCTACTACCATGGAGGAAAATAACTGGTCCCGACCTAACCACGACCAAATCGACCAACAAGTCGAATTTCTCCACTCACTTAATTGGCCTACTGCCACTCAACACGTCACTATTTTTAACGAAATTAATCATGGTACCGAATGGGGTGGGGAAGTCGACATCAAAGATTATGTTGATAAATTTATATATACCTCTCAAAAACTCAAACAACTAAACCCCAATTTTTATATTCTTAGCGCCGGACTGGACCTGGCCCCACCGGAAAAACCGCCCGCTTACAAATCAGCTCCAAGTGTCTATCGCGAAATTTTAAACTACAAACCCGATTTTTTTGATTATGTTGACGCCATTGCCTCACACTCATACCCAAACCACGGATTCGTCGGCACCCCAAACGACCAGGGCCAACATAGCATAAGAGGATATCAATGGGAACTTTCGTTCATAAAAAGCCTGGGCGTAACCAAAGACTTGCCGGTTTTCATCACTGAAACCGGGTGGCCACACCGAGACGGCTCTAAAAACAAAAAAAATAATCGTTTTTACACTTCAGAAACCGCGGCCAAATTTTTAAACACTGCTCTGGATATATGGACCAAGGACAATCGTGTCAAAGCAGTCACTCCTTTTATTTTTAACTACCCCAACCCTCCATTCGAAAGTTTCTCCTGGCTTGACAACCAAAAAACTCTATACCCTGCCTACGAAATACTTGTCCAAAGACCCAAAACCGCCAACTCGCCCCCACAAATCACTAATTACCAACTCGTAGACATAAAATTTCCGTTTTTGATATTTTCCGAAAACGATTATTCCGGTGAAATAATTCTAAAAAATACCGGCCAGACGATTTGGGGAGAAAATAACTTTTGTCTGGCACCAAAAGCATCATCCAATGTCCGTCTTGATGCCATTTGCATTTCCGACAACAGCGTCTATCCGGGACAAACACATAAATTCAACTTTAAATTCTCTATTAAACCTGATTCTGAAAATCAAAACACCCACCTTAGTTGGGACGGACTACCCGGCTTCGAAGTCAAACCGCTCACCAATAAATCTACCGTTTTTAGGCCAGAGACAAAAATCAAAAACAAAATCACGGAATTTTTCAAAAATTTGTTTATTTGACCAATTTTTCAACATAACTGATAAAATAGCAGTGCGTCCCCGTAGCTCAGTCGGATAGAGCGCTTCCCTTCTAAGGAAGAGGCCACAGGTTCGATTCCTGTCGGGGATACTGGCTGCGCCCATAGCTCAATGGATAGAGTACTAGTCTTCGGAACTAGTGATGGGGGTTCGATTCCCTCTGGGCGTACACCAAAAAAAATCAGGGTTGCTAGCTCAGCTGGTAGAGCAATCGCCTCTTAAGCGATCGGTCGTGGGTTCGAATCCCACGCAACCCACTTTAGCCGCAGTGTTGGAACTGGTAGACAAGCACGGCTTAGGACCGTGTGGAGCAATCCGTGGAGGTTCAAATCCTCTCTGCGGCACCTATTTTCTGCTAAACTAATTATCATGTGGTTGATTCAGTTTTTACTTCTTTTTTTCCACCCGGCTCTTGCTAGTAACAACCCGTCTCCGTCCGAACTCTACCAAAACTACAAAAACGATTATTATCACCAATACAACCAGTATCAAAGCAGCCTCAACCAATACAATGAAAAAAAGCAAATAGACCTAAAATACAAATCAATCACCACCCAAAACGAAAAAAACGAGGCCTTCATAAAAGCTTTTGTTGCCAGAAATCAATCTCTGGAAACATATTGCCGAGCCCTCAGGGTAAAGTTGGAAATTAACAAAACCTATAATCAGGAAAACACCCAAAAAATACAGGATTTATTCTCCTCAGTCGAAAAATCGCTAATAAATGACAACCAGAATATCCTAAAAGCCGACTCCACCAATAACAAACTGCTAGCAGAACAAAGCCAAACTTTCGACAAAAATTATGACAAAATTAAAAATTTAATCGAAATGGCCATCATTGAAGACACCATTAACTATAATTTGGCACTTTTTTCTTCTATCGGAAAACTTTCTCATGATATAACCCAAAATAACACCGACAATCTCTCGCTTCAGCTGATAAATGCTATTAACAATAAGACCAAAGATTATGAATCGGAAATAAGAAAAAAATCACTAATCAAAAATGATATCAGCAACCAGATCAATACCAACAGCTATGCCAGCTCACTAAAAAATCTCGAGTCTGTAAACCAAAACCTCATAGAGGTAATTTCTGAATTAAAATCTTTGACTCAAGTAAAATGAAAAAAGAAGAACTACTCTACCAAAACATCGACCAACCTCAAAAAAACCCACTTATTTCCACTAATGACCCCGCCATCGAGCCCAAAACCGCCTCGATAACTAATCTTAGCAAATTCAAAACACTTTTATCCGACACTAGAATGCTCGTCTTATCTATCCTTATACTAATAATTATAATCCTATCTCTCTTGGCCGTAATTGTAAAAAGCACCCAAAACAATACCAGCGAAATCGCCCCTACGACCACAACTCCCACCAAAGCAACCACTTCACCCTTACCCACCCAAATTGAAAATGTATCGCCTTATCAACAAATTATTACCGATATTGAAAGTATAATAAACTCACACGAAAAGCTAATTCCTCCTCAAATAGGTAAAGAACTACAATACTAATTACTTCCTGGACAAATAAGTTCCGTTTTCAGTACTAATGGAAATTTCATCACCCACTTTGACAAACAAAGGCACTTGAACTCTCGCCCCCGTATCAAGTACCGCCGTCTTCATGGCTGAGGTCGCCGTATCACCCTTAACTGAATTCTCAGCTTCCATCACCTTGGCTGTAATACTTTTTGGCAAGGTCACACCCACCGGAGTATCTTCATAAAACTTAATTCTATACAACAGTCCTTCCTTTAAATAGATCTTGTCTCCACCCATTACTTCCCCCGACACCGCATATTGTTCAAAAGTTCTAGGTTCAATAAACACATAGTTTAAGCCGTCATAATATGAATATTCTGCCTCATGAGTTTCCACCACCACTTCCTCAATCTTCTCCCCCGATTTAAAAGTAAACTCTACCACTCTTCCGCTGTAAAGGGATTTTAACTTAGTCCGATAAAAAGCTGAACCTTTGCCCGGAGACACAAAAGACATGTCCACAATCATGTGTGGCTCATCATGAAACATTACGTATATTCCCCTTTTAAATTGAGCGGTTGATATCAATGCCATGACAGTTATTCTAACATTGGATCAAAAAAAATCCCAGAGCATGCTTTTTAGAGGAGCCACCCCGGGATCTAAAAAGTAATATATCAGAATATTATAAGTATGTCAAATACAAATTAGATATGTATTAAAAACTACCGCTTTCCATATCATCAATAAACTGTTGTATTCCAAAAGCCCACGAACCATTTGAGTGGGGACAATACTTTTTCATTATCAATTCCGGCGTATTCAAACCCTTGTCAAAATATTGTCTTTTTAGGTATTCAGCAAAACTTTTCAAAGCAAGTTCGTAATTTTCGAATTTCAAAGTTCCACTACTATGTATCCCATAACCCCAACAATTATGAGACCCCTCTGGTATTTTTTTACATAAATTGGATTCTTGCTGCGCAATAGCAATTATCCAATAATACTCAAAACCATAATCCTGCGATAATTGAAAAATTAAATCTGAATAAGGAACCAGGGGGGATTTGTATTTTTCCAAATATCTTCTGATTATTTCCGGCCGCGCATCTGTGGCAATAGCCAATCCAGCTTGTTCAATTTCCCCGCCTCCTTCTTCATTGTTTTCACCCAAGACTACCCCTTCGGGATTTCCGGCTTGAAATGCCCCTCTTGTATTCTGTTTAGGCAAAAACAACATCATTTCCCACAGTAGAAACAACACCGCAATTACTCCGAATACACACAAGAAAATTGTCTTTCCCAATAACCAAATGGTCCTTTGCATTTCTTCATGTTATCATAACCCTACTTATGAAAACAAACAACCCTAATCTCCAAAAAAACGACGACTCCACCTTTGTTTTAAAAATAAATTTGAGCCAAAGTAACATCCAAAACGAATATCAATCGATTTTAGACCACATCCAAAAAGACTACAAAAACAAGGGTTTTCGTCCGGGAAAAGTACCTCTAGATATCATCAAAAAAGATATTTCCCAAGAAAAAATTATCAGTGAAATATTAACCCATCTTACCAGCCACGCCTATGAAGAAGAAATCAAAAAAAATAACTTAAAACCAATTCTCCAACCCCAAATAAAAATCAAAAACCCACCCCTCACCCTCGACAAAGATTGGCAAATAGAACTGACCAGTTCCGAACTTCCCGTTATCAAACTAGACGAATCTTATCAACGAGACATAAAAACAATTAATAACTCAAAAAAGACCGCTTCACTCAAACGTGAACAGTTACTCAATCAAATCCTTAACGTTATTGTCAACAAATCAACGGTTAACCTTCCTGACATTCTCCTCGATGCTGAAATTGAAAAAAAACTCAGTCAACTCATTGACCAGTTAAATCAGGCCAAATTAACAGTCAATCAATATCTCCAAAACAAAAACCAGACCCTGGAACAATACAAAGAAGAACTCAAAAAACATTCCATCGAAGAGTGGAAAATTAATCTCTCAATCGACTACATCGCCAAAAAAGAAAAAATCGAAATAAAACCTGACGAAGCTCAAAAATACTTAAAAAAGAATCCTCAATTACCCCAAAACATGAACCTGCTATATTACATCCTTATCCAGGAAAAAGTCTTTGAATTTTTGCTGAATCTCAAATAAATACAGCAACTGACCCATTTTTAGCTTTGTTATGCTATAATTATCCACATGGCAGGTGGGTTTAGATCAAAATTTGATCCCAAAAACTTAAAACACAACAATAGCGGATTCACTAGCGAATTCCTAAAAAGCTCCGGCGGCAATAAAGTCTCAAGTCATTCTCCTGAAACGCCAAAAAAGATTTCCTTTAGTGGTATTCTTGGACTTGGCCAAAGTATCGAGTTTGACAACAAGAAACCTTTTCCCGAAAATAACAGTAACCTTATTTTCAGTCACCTTGAACAGGAACATCAGGCTCTCAACCAAAATTTGGACCAAGAAGTTCAAAAAGAAATCGATTCTATAAGAGTAGAAATTTCAAAATTAATCCAGGTTACTCAAAATCTCGATGTAGAAATCGAAAAAGTAGCCTTAAATTCTCATATCGATACTAATCAATATCAATTAAATTTTTTACAACGAATTAGAATGATTCTAATAAATTTTAGAAAAAATATCTCAGAAAGCACCAACTGGCTTCACCTTTTTGAGTCCAAAAAACGCAAGAAAAATGCCTTTTGGAACAACGTCAAGAAAAAACAGGGTGGAGGGGAGCAGTACTTGTTCAGCAATGAACATTCAGCTGCCAGATCAGCCACCTAATTTATCAGCTATCTTTTGAATTTTGTCTTGTCTTTGGGTATACTATCTCATCTTTTAAAGAGTCTGTAGCTCAGTTGGTTAGAGCGCATCGTTGACATCGATGAGGTCAGAGGTCCGAGTCCTCTCAGACTCACCCAAAATTTATATGAATAGCAACTACAGCAAACACATGTCAACTATAATGCCCACCAGGACATAACCTTACCTGTTGTGGGCCATCCTCCTTTTCCTGCTAAAATATTTCTATACTATTAATAATAAACAAATGTCAGTAACAAATTCAAAAAACAACCTAAATCTTGAGAAAATCCGTCATTCAACTGAGCACGTCCTAACCCAAGCCATGCAACAATTGTTTCCCAACCGATTCCTAATGGCCATGGGCCCAGCCACTGACGACGGTTTTTATTTTGATTTCGAAACTCTCGATGATTTCAAGATTAACGAAGACAGCTTTCCTCTCATTGAAGCTGAAATGCAAAAAATTATCAAAAAAAAATTACCCATAGTAAAGAAAGAAATTAGTCTTAACCAAGCCAAACAACTATTCAAAAATAATCCTTATAAAATAGACTGGCTTAACTCAATTAAAGACAGGGAAGAAATCATTTCCGTTTATTGGACCGGTGATCAATTCGTTGATCTTTGCGCCGGTCCCCATCTCGAATCCACTGGCGAAATCAAAGCTTTTAAACTTCTTTCCATTGCCGGAGCTTATTGGCACGGAGACGAAAAAAACAAAATGCTAACCCGAATTTACGGCACCGCTTTTAATTCCCAAAGGGAATTAGATCAATATCTTGCCGAAATCGAGGAGGCCAAACTAAATGACCACCGGAAAATCGGCCAGGATCTAGAATTATTTGTTTTTTCCGAAACTATCGGCAAGGGATTACCCACCTTTGGCCCCAAAGGGGCTACTATTAAGCGTGAACTCGAACGTTTTACTATCGACGAAGAATTGAAACGTGGCTACCATCACATAATCACTCCCGATTTGGCCAAAGTCGACCTTTACAAAAAGTCCGGGCATTATCCTTATTACAAAGACACCATGTACCCGGTCATGAAAATTGACGAGGAAGAGTTAATTCTGCGTCCCATGACCTGTCCTCACCACTTCATGTTTTACAAATCTCAACCTCACAGCTACCGAGACCTCCCTTATCGGATTGCTGAAATTGCCCATCAATACCGCTACGAGAAAAGTGGCGAGCTGTCCGGTTTAACTCGAGTTCGGATGTTTTGTCTGGCCGATGCTCATATTGTTTCGGCCAAAAACCAAGCTAAAGAAGTCATCAGAGAGGTCCTGGAGTTAATTGATTTTGCCAATCAAACTTTTGGCATGGCCAAAGGTCAGGATTATCACTATCGCCTATCTCTCGGAAACCGTTTGGATAATAAAAAATACTACAAAGATGACGCCGCCTGGGACTATGCCGAAGATATTCTCCGCCAGGTTCTAAAAGAAACCAACGCCCCTTTCTTTGAAGCCAAAGACGAAGCTGCCTTTTATGGACCTAAAATTGATATCCAAGTAAAAAAGGCCGGCGGCAAGAAAGAAACCGCTTTCACCGTCCAATACGACTTTGTTATGCCAGAGCGTTTTGACTTGACCTTCACCAACAAAAAGGGCCAAGACGAGCGGCCCATTGTTGTCCATCGTTCGTCCATCGGCTGCCTTGAACGCACTATAGCTTTCTTAATCGAAAAATATAAAGGAGCTTTCCCGGTCTGGTTATCGCCACTCCAAGTCAAAATTATCCCTATCACCGACAAACAAATCGAATATGCCCAAAAAATAGGCTCTATTTTACAAGAAAATAACATCCGTTTCCAAATCGACGACAAACCGGAAACCATGCAGAACAAAATCCGCGAAACTACAGCTGAAAAGATACCTTATATGTTAATTGTCGGTCAACGTGAAGCCGAATCTACCGACATGTCCGTTTCTCTCAGACAAAGGGATGGTAAAGATTTGGGCGTTATGCCGCTTTCGCAGCTAGTTAAAACATTGCAAAAACAGATTAAGACCAAAGATTTAAACCTGATAAAATAATTACTTATTAATTAATATTTACAAACCAAATTGACCTACTCATACACCAGAAACATCAGGAACCGTATTAACCACCAAATTACATCACCAACCGTCCGCCTAATTGATGAAGACGGCAAACAAATCGGAGTGTTATCCATTTCCGAAGCCCGTAATCGCTCTCGCGAAACCGAGCTGGATCTGGTTGAAATTGCTCCCAAAGCGGTACCTCCCGTTGTCAAACTCATCGACTTTTCCAAATTCAAATACCAAGAAGCCAAAAAAATGAAAGCTGAAAAAAAAGGAGTCAAGGGAGGCGAACTCAAAGAAATCCAAATGACCCCCTTTATTGGCCTTAGCGATTACGAAACCCGCCTAAAAAGGGCAAAAAAGTTTTTATCTACTGGAAATAAAGTCAAATTAAGTATAAAATTCCTTGGTCGCCAAATTACCCGTAAAGAATTTGGCTACAACTTAATAGAAAAATTCAAAACCGACTTGTTAGAAGAAGCCACACCCGAAGGTGAGCCCAAACTAATCGGTAAAAGATTAATCTTTACTCTAACTCCCGCCAAAAAAACGGCCGGCCAAAAGAAAAATGAAGAAAGCCAGCAAAAGACTGAAAATTAGAAAATCTGTTAGTAACCGATTCGAAGTTACCAAAACAGGCAAGGTGCTCAGAATGTCTTCATTTAATCGACACCTTCGCCGCAAAAAATCAAAAAAACAATTACGCCGTCTCAAAGGCAAACAACCAGTTCTAGGTAAATTTTCTACCAAAGTTAAAAAATTATTAGGTCAAGCTTAAAAACATGAGAGTCAAAACAGGTACCGTTAGAAGAGCCGCTCACAAAAAAATCCTCAAACTAGCCAAAGGCTATTGGATGACGCGGCACAAAAGGTTTAAAGTCGCCAATGAAGCCGTTATGCATGCGGGACAATACGCTTACAATGGTCGCCGAATCAGAAGGCGTGATCTTAGAAAAACCTGGATTGTTAGGTTAAATGCCGCACTAAAACCCCTTGATATCAAATACTCCATTTTTGTCAAAAAGATGAAGGATAATCAAGTTGAACTCAACCGCAAAATATTATCTGAAATTGCCATCCACGATCCAGACACTTTCAAATCAATTGTTAATTCATTAAAATAAGTCATGAATCTAACCCTCTCCGCCTTTTTTTCGTTTATATAGGGTAGGGGAGTCTTGTGAATAATTTCAAAGCTCCCGAAAAACGGGAGCTTTTTTTATAAAATGAATAACTTAGATCAAATCTTAAACCAAGCCACGGCTGACATCAACCAGACCAAAACTGCTGTTGATATAGAAAATATCAGGATTAAATATATCGGTAGGAACGGTATTTTAAACCAACTCTTTTCCGACATAAAAAATCTTGACCCTTCGACCAGAAAAGAATACGGACAACAACTCAACCAAGCCAAAAACCAGATCGAAACCCTCTTGCAAGACAAAATTACCACCAAAATACCGACACAAAAATCAAAAACAAAAACTTCACTCGTCGACACACATACTACCTATAGTCCTACAAAACTTGGCCACCTGCACCCCCTTACCATCACCGAAAATACCATTAACCACCTCTTTCAAACCATGGGCTTTTCTATCTATGACGGCCCGGAAATTGAAACCGACGAATTTTGTTTCGAAAGACTCAACGTCCCCAAAGACCACCCAGCCCGCGAATTGCAAGACAGTATTTATATCCGCGAACCCGACCTGCTACTGCGCACCCAAACATCTTCAATCGAAGCCCGTCTTTTAGCTTCCGAAAAACCCCCTTTCAAAACCGCTTTTCCCGGTAAAGTCTACCGAAACGAAAAAGTCACCAAAAGCAATCACTTCGTTTTCCACCAATACCAGGGAGTTGCTGTCGACACCGATATCACTCTCAAGCACCTTTTTGGTGTTTTCAATATCCTTTTCACCCATCTTTATGGCACTGATGTCAAAGTCCGCTATCGTTGCAAATATTATCCCGAAGTCGAACCGGGCGTCGGGTTGGATCTAAGTTGTTTCAACTGTCACGGAGTTGGTTGTGCTCTCTGCAAGGGAGCTGGCTGGATAGAAATGGGCGGGGCTGGCATTATCCACCCCAACGTCATGTCTATGGCCGGTATCAATCCCCAAAAATGGCGTGGATTTGCCTTTGGTTTGGGTCTGGACCGTTGGACCATGGCCAAGTACAACATCAAAGATATCCGAACTTTATCAGGCGGTAACCTTGCCTACAAACCTTACCAACCATGAAAATAATTTACTCTCACTTAAAAAAACTCATACCCGCCCTTCCCTCTGATCCCAAAAAAGTCGGCAACGACTTGACCATGATCGGTCATTTTATGGACGGCTTCGACCACGACCAAGACAACTCCATCATTAGTCTCGAAATCAGACAAAACCGTGGTGACGCCCTATCCTATTATGGCCTTGCCAAAGAACTTGCCACCCTCTACCGCATACCTCTCCGCAACCCCAAAATCTCCCTACCCTCCACTCCAAAACTACCCGACCTACCCATAAAAATTAAATCCCTGAATGATGTCAAAAGGGTCATGGCTGTTCGCATCTCCGACGTCAAAGTCAAAGAATCACCTTCATGGCTAAAAGATTTCTTAAATAAACATGAAATTAACTCAATCAACAACATCGTCGATCTGACTAATTACATCATGCTTTATTACGGCATTCCCTGTCACGCTTTCGACGTCACCGCTACCGGCAGCCAACTTATCTGGGAAAACAATAATCAATATCAAAATTTCACCACTATTGACGGCACCGTGCTCAAATTAGAAAAAGACATGTTACTCGTCAGCAACCCAAACCAACCACTCAGCCTTAGCTTTGTCGGCGGCCAAAATTCAGGCATCAAACCTTCCACTACCGAAACCATTATCGAAATGGCTGTATACAACCGCTCTCGGGTACGCCAGGACTCCCGCCAACTCAAAACTATAACCGAAGCCAGTATCCGCCTGGACAAAGAACTGGACACCGACAGTATCCCCCAATCTTTTAACCACCTGATTAGTCTAGTCCTCGATCTGGCTCAAGGCCATATTTCCAGCCATATTTTCGATAAATATATTCAAAAACCAGAACCAATCACCATCTCTTTTAATCTGGAAAAACCAAGCGTCTATGCCGGCATCCCTATCCCCAATGATTTCGCCCAAAAGACACTCCACCTCCTCGGCTGCCAATTACGACAAGTTGCCTCGAATCAATACCAGGTAATTCCTCCCACCGACAGAAAAGACCTCCAAATCGAAGAAGATTTAATTGAAGAAGTCATCAGATTTTGGGGTTATCACAAAATTCCTTTAAATCAACCCATATCCGACAAACCCCTACCGGATATCACCCCTCCAATTCTTTACCTCATCGACTCCATAAAAAATATATTATTCAACCTGGGTTACGATGAAATTCGATCTTGGCCACTGATCAAGCCTTCGTCTTTGATTACTAAATTTATTCCCAAAAACGCTCGTCCCATCTACACCGAAAATAATATTAACTCGGACTATCCAGTCCTCAGGCCTAGTCTCACCTCTTCTTTAATTGGACAAAAAGATTTTTATGACCGTTTTAAATTACCCCTCCAACAGTTTTTCGAAATTGGAAAAACCTACTATCAGATAGGGGATAAGTACATCGAAAAATATTCCCTCGCCATCTTTAATCAATCAACCGCCAAACTCCAAGAAGATGTCAAAAACATATTTACAACCATCAATATTTCATCTCCAAAATTTAACCAACACATTGATGATTCTAATAATTTATACTTAGAAATTGATCTGGAACAGGTCTCAAAAATAGTAGATGTCGATCTCCTCAAATCCAAACGTCTCTTTTTGAACCACGATTACTCTTCTTCCACTTCTTACGAACTCACCAAGCAAATAATTACCCTCGACGCCAACGTTAACCTCGACAATTTTCAAGACCCCAAAACCCTCCTGAATCAATACCGCCACCGTATCGACCCCGCTTTCCTCTGGCAAATCGACATCATTGACATTTATCAAAATCCTAACCAGAACATTTTTCGCTACACCTTCAGAGTTTCATACTACAATACTGACGACAAAACCGCTAAATCAATCCATCTCAAAGCCTTTGATCTTTCCTGACAAAACTCAAAACTAATCATCCTCTTCTTCCGGTACCGGACTCACCTTTGCCGTTGGAGTAAGCACCATCGTCGGCGTTACTGGTGTCTCCGTTGGCGTCGGCTTCCAATCCCAGGGTACATTTACGCCAATTCTTATTTCTCGATCGCTATTCTTGCCATCTTTGTCAGTCGCCCTTGTTTTCAGTACATAAACACCTTCGTCTAAATCTAAATTTATCTCGTAAGGTCTTTCTGTCCACATCTTTTTTTCATCACCATTGATCCATAATTTAACCTCTATAATTTTTTTTACCGAAGTTGGTCTAATTTTCACGTGAAAATTCTTACCTACGGTTGATCGATCTGTAGGTGTTTCAAATTCCACTCCCACCATCCCATCTTCCCGGCAATAGTCTTCCGGCGGGCTATACTTATCCTTGTCCGGCTGACTGTTTATCCACCAGTTTATACCTTCCTGCCACCTGTTTACTCCATCCTTTGACCAGGGGTCATCCTCCCTGATTTTAATGTACTCTTTCTCATCAAAATTGCCCCTAGTCACATCCTCAGGAGTAGCCAGACCGAAATCACCCTTACACACCTTCAATTTCATATGGATTGGATCTGGACCTTTTGGCTCCATCCCGTCAATAAAATATTCCGCTCTGCTTGGGAAACCATCATGGGCCGGGTATCCCGAAACCCTGTCAACTTCAAGATTAATAATTTTGTTCGGTATAGGAAAGTCCTGCTTGGCTCTTTTGGGTAGCTCATACAGCATGACCCTTCGCCATATCGGGGTAGCCCCTGAAACACCCGAAGCTACCCTTTTCATTTCCGTATTATCATTATTGCCCACCCAAGTCGCCACCAACAGATTGGGTGTCCACCCAATTGCCCAGTTATCCTTAAGATCATTGGTAGTACCAGTCTTTACCGCCACTTGGTAATTTGGGATTATTAGTCCGTTTACCGCTCCAAATGTCAACTCCCGAGCCGAATTATCAGACAAAATATTCGAAATTAAATAAGCCTCTTGAGGCGTCATTACACTCTTGCCTTCAACCGGCTTATATTCCTCTAATACTCGCCCGTCTTTGTCTATTACCTTTAACACTCCAACTATATCAACTTTTTTACCGCCATTAGCAAAAGAACAATAAGCCTTCCCCATGTCAGCCATAGTAACCTCCGCACCTCCCAAGGTTACAGCCAATCCAAACTTCGACAAATTTTCCTTTGTCGGTTCCAACGTTGCCATCCCCATTTCATATGCTTGCCTCAACATATTCTCCACTCCCACGTTAGCCAGCATTTTTACCGCTGTCGTGTTTATCGAATTACCCAAGGCTGACCGCAAAGTCATCGGACCGTTAAATTTACCATTATAATTTTTGGGCGAATAATCTCTTTGCCCCGGACCTCCCGGAAACGTTATTGGTACATCCATCATCAGGCTTGCCGGAGTAAAACCTTTTTGCAATCCCACCAGATAAGTCACCGGCTTAATCGCCGAACCCGGCTGCCTTAACCCCTGAGTTACCACATTAAACTTTCCGCTGGTCTTATCGGAGAAATACCCCCTCGATCCCACCATCGACAATACCTCTCCGGTAACCGGGTCCATCACCAACGCCGCCCCATTACTGATTCCTAAATTTTCTGTTTTGTCAATTTCTTCCGCCACAATTTTTTGAACTTCACTGTGCAGTTCCAGATCCAAAGTCGTATGTACCTGCAAACCGCCACCTTCCACCACATCTTCTCCGTACTTTTTGGTTAATTCTTCTCTAACCCAAAAAACAAAATGGGGAGCTTGTATTGTCGTCTGGTTGTCAAAAAATTCATAATTTTTCACCTCTTCCAAAGCTTGATTTTTTAAATCCTCACTGATATAACCGTCTTCCACCATTCGCCCCAAAACGTCGCTGGTCCTGTCAATATAAGCAGTCGGCGTGCTCGAGAAGGGTGAATAAGCGTTCGGTCTTTGCGGCAATCCGGCCAATATCACTGACTCCACCAGGTTCAATTCCGACACTGGCTTGCCAAAATACTGTTCAGAAGCACTTCCCACCCCCCAGGCCGGACCACCATACGGCGACTCGTTCAAGTACATCAACAAGATCTCGTCCTTCTCATACTTTGCCTCAATTTGAATTGCCAGAATCAACTCTCTTATTTTCCTGGTAACTTTTCTTTCAGACGTCAGTAATACGTTTTTGACCAACTGTTGGGTCAAGGTCGACCCTCCGATTAATCTTCTATTAAATACCAAATTTTTGGCAATTCTAAACGGAGTCAGGGGATCAAACCCTTTGTGCTTATAAAAATCTTTATCTTCGATAGCAATTGTGGCCTGCTTTAAGTAATTGGGGATCTCTTCAAACTTAACCGGAGTTCTTTTGGCATCTCTATAGACGTCATACAAAACATTGCCATTCCGATCATAAATTCGGCTGGCATAACCTTCTCTCCTCACTACATTGGAAGGCGTCGGTAAATCCTTGGAATACCAGACAAACATGCCAATAGCTGTCACCAAACCAACAAAAACCAAAACCAGCATCAACACTGACAATCCATACCACAAACGCTTATTTCTGATTGAAATATTTTTTTTGGCCAAAAAATCCCTCCCTTGGCTTAATATAAACTGGAATTTTCTTTTTATCCGAATTAATTTTAATCTAACATTATCTTTCATCTGATTAAAAGACTCAAGAACGGCGCCACGCCCGACAATAACAGAGTCGCCATTCCGATTATCAACACCATCTTTCTTAATGTTTTCGATTTCATTTTCACAGTAAAATGATAACATAAATAAGCCCATGGACAAGCTAACCCAGATTCCGGGAATTGGCCCGAAAACTTTAGACAAACTCAAGCGCCTCGGTATCAATACTCCAAAAGATCTTCTTTTTCATTTTCCCCACCGCTACATTGACTTTTCCCTTAACGTACCTATTGCTGAAATTAAGGAACATTCTAACATCACTATCACCGGCGAAGTTGTTTATTTTAAAAATATTTACACCCAATCCGGCAAACAGCTTCAAATAGCCAAAGTCAAAGATGACTCCGGAACAATGGATATTATCTGGTTCAATCAGCCCTACTTATCTCAAAGCATCAATCCGGGCGACAAACTCAGTTTTGCTGGTGTCGTCACTCTCTACCGCAACAAGTTTACTCTCATGTCTCCCGAATTCGGACCATATAATACCGGCAAAATCATTGCTGTCTATCCCGAAACCCAGGGACTCGGTTCCAAATGGTTTCGGAAAACCATCCAACAACATCTCTCCTCACTCACCCAAAACATAACCGACTATCTTCCGCCTCCAACACTAAAAGAACACCATCTGCTTGACTTGGTAACCTCCCTAAGGCAAATCCATTTACCTTCAAATAATCAGTCCCTCCAGCAAGCCAGATTACGCCTAAGTCTCGACGAAATTCTCTCCCTCCAAGCTAAATCATATATCCAGAAATCAACCTGGCTATCCAAAACTCCCAAAACCGTCCTCCGGTCCAACCCAAAAATCAATGCTACCCTAAACCAATTCAAAAAATCCCTGCCTTTCAAATTAACTTCATCTCAGGAAAAAGTCTGGACGGAAATATTCAAAGACCTAGTTTCTCCCGATAAACCCGCCAATCGATTGATACAGGGTGATGTCGGCTCCGGCAAAACCGTCATCGCCGTTATGGCCTCACTTCTTACTTCATTAAATAATTCTTCTTCTTTAATATTGACCCCTACCGAAGTTCTAGCCCGACAACACTACCAAACCTTCAAGCAATTCCTGAAAAACCACCAGATTCCCATCCGACTGCTTACGGCAAATTCAAAAATAAATACAAATCAGCTTGCTAATAACTCAATAATTATCAGCACCCACGCTGCCATTTATCACAAACAGAAAATTGGCCAAAAAGTCTCTTTGCTTATTGTCGACGAACAGCACAAATTTGGCGTCAAGCAACGCTCCTTCCTGTCTTCACTTGATAGACCGCCTCACTGTATCACCATGAGTGCTACCCCCATACCCCGAACAATTAGTCTGACTCTCCTGGGCAACCTCGAACTGTCTACTATTAATTCCTCACCTCAGCACCGCCTCCCCATCAAAACTTTCCTGGTTCCCAACCACAAAACAGCCGCCTGCTACCGCTGGATCAATCAACACATCAAAAAAACCAGACAACAAGCCTATATCGTTTGTCCTTTTATCGAAGAGTCCGAATCTATGGAGTCAATAAAATCAGCCGTCAAGGAGTTTGAACACCTATCCCGGCAAATTTTCCCCGATCTAAAATTAGCCCTCGTCCACAGTAAGGTCAAAAATAAAGACCGCGAAATAATTTTCGAAAAATTCCGTCAGAATAAAATAAACATCCTGGTCACCACTCCCATAATTGAAGTTGGTATTGATGTCCCCAACGCCACCACTATAATTATCCAATCGGCCGACAGATTTGGTTTGGCCCAGCTTCATCAACTCCGGGGTAGGGTAGGCAGAGGCCAAGACCAAAGTTACTGTTATTTCTTCACCCAATCAGACAATCAAAAGTCCCTCGACCGACTCAAGTATTTAGAAAAAAATCACCGTGGAATCAAAATTGCCGAATACGACCTGAAAACCAGAGGACCGGGTGAAACTTTTTCCACTCTTCAACACGGCTACCCCTCTCTCAAACTAGCCAACCTGTCTGATGTTGAATTGATAAAAATGTCCAAATCTATCCTCGATAATCTCATTTCTTCAAATCCTGATTATAACCTCAACAACCTGATTCTTTCCGCTTCAAAACCGGATAGCACCTTTATTTATAACTAAAGCCAGCGTATTGTTTTACCTATAAACATAGGTTAAAATACTCAACATGACAGCCTTACCCAAACATTGGCCTTCAAGCCGTCGTCAAGGAAAAAGACGGGCTTCTCAAACTGGACCAAAATTACAAAAAACTGTTCTTTGTCAACATTGCGGCCAATCCAAGATGCCGGGCTTCCAATGTGCTAATTGCAAGCAGTGAAAAACAGACACGATCCCAGACACATCAGAAGAATCAAAGCCATGCAAAAGTTATTTGCCTGGAACTACAACAACCAAATCAATCCTCCGGAAATTCAGGAAATTATAGACAAGCTCCCGGAAATCGACCCGATAATCACCCGAAATGCTCCCAAATGGCCTCTTGATAAAATCAACAAAGTCGACCTAAGCATCCTCCGTTATGCTTCCTGGGAACTAATCTACCGTCAGGAGACACCACCCAAAGTCGTCATCGATGAAGCCATTGAGTTAGCCAAGGAATTTGGAACTGAATCCAGTCCCTCGTTTGTCAATGCCGTTCTCGGCAGTACTGTTAAAGATTTACAGTTAATAAAAAATGATCAACTACCAAAACAAGAAGTCTGAACTCCAAGAATTTCAAAAAAAGATAAACGTCCAGTTCAAGAACGAAGATTTTTTATACCAATCTCTACTTCATCGCTCTTTTTTGAATGAAAACAAAAACCTAAATCTCCAATCTAACGAAAGGTATGAATTTTTGGGGGATGCCGTTCTGGAGCTTTGGTGTTCCGATACCATATTTCGTCGTTTTCCCGACTTTACTGAAGGTGATATGACTAATCTGAGAGCACTGGTTGTCAGAACTTTAAATTTAGCCAAAATCGCCGAAGCTATCGATCTGGGTAACTATGTTGAATTATCCAAAGGTGAAGAAAAGCACGGCGGCCGCAAAAATTCCTCCATCTTGGCCGACACTTTCGAGGCCCTGATTGGTGCTATCTACCTTGATTCGGGCCCTGACACCGCCACCAACTTCATGAATCTCTTCATCCTGGACAGCCTGATTCAACTTTCCCAACAAAAAATATTCAAAGATCCCAAAAGTATTTTTCAGGAAATGGCTCAATCAATCAAGGGTATCACCCCTCATTACGAAACTACCAACGAAATTGGACCAGACCACCAGAAAACTTTTGAGGTAGCCGTCTATATCGGCGATGAAAAAATTGCTTCGGGCAGAGGAGCCTCCAAACAGGAAGCGGAAGAATCAGCCTCTATTAAAGCTACCAAAATGTTCAAAGATCTAGTATAATCCCTATCATGCTAAAAATAAAACTCGCACCCAGAGGCAAAAAACATCAACGCACCTTTAGGGTCGTTATCTCCGAAGCCAGAAGTAAATCCAACGGATCGTTCATCGATGATTTGGGGTTCTACACTCCCCAAACCAAAACTGTCCAGTTAGACAACACCAAATTAAAAGAGTGGCTAGCCAAAGGAGCCCAATTAACCACCGGGGTGGACAAACTCATAAATCCGGATAAGTACCCCAAAAAAACTAAAACCACCACCAAGCCGACTGCAGAATTATCCAAAGAATAACACCCCATACATCCATGAAAGATACACTTGAATACATACTAAAAGCAATTCTAAAAGAATTCGCCCAAGATATTTCTATCGAAACTCGCGACGAAGAGGGGATTACCATCCTCGAAATCACAGCCCCGTCTGAAATAATCGGTCAAATAATCGGCAAAGAAGGACGTGTAATCAAAGCTATTCGTACCATCCTGACCGTATCCCACCCCAGCCAACGCTTTAACCTCGAGATCAAAGACTAAACGGATTGTTCCGATCGTACTCTACAAATTCTTTGTCATCAATATTATACTCTGTTACAAAGGCATAGTTCTCAAATTCACCCAATCTTCCAATCAAATCCTGTTCAGTTTTAGTCAGTGTCAAATCAGCCAGGCTCAACTCTGTTGCCTGTGCCGCTTTCCTGCTTTCAATAAAATATGAAGAAACTACCAACTCCAACTCTACCAGATCGGATTTCGTTCTCATATTAAACTTATCTATCGACAATATCGGCATACTTTTTTCCATAGCTAACAACAAATTAAGATATTCTGACTTCGGCCCGAGCAAGCTGATTTTTACCGGAACACTCAAGTAGCCCGTTTTTGGCTTACTGACAGCATCCGCTTCTGGCTGTTCCGACAATTCTCCCGGTGAGATATTGAAACTATCAACCATAAACAAGTGTTTATCCGCAATTTTTCGAATTACATTCACCAGAAAATATGAGTTCCTGTCCCTCAAGACCGAACTGGACAAATAATCATCACTTTTTTGCAATTCATTGGTATCCACAGCCAGAAGATAATTTTTCTTCTCAATCACCCTCGACTTTTGTTCTTTAATTTTTTGCGTCTGTACCTTCATTTCCTTTATCCCGTCAATTTTTGGCTGAAGCACCAATCCAAAACTAATAAAAACCAAAACAACCAGCACCACTGGTAGGGCAAAATACTTTAGAAGCGAACTCTCCATCCCAAATATTTTTGCTGGCAATTCAATACTCATACCGCTCATTTTAGTGTCACCTCCATTCCAAACTTCCACTCACTCCCCTCAAGCGTTAACGAACCTATTTTAGCTGATTTAAATTCTTCCAGGTCTCCTCTATTAATTAATCCTAACTTCTCTTCAACTTCATCGATATTCTTGCCCAAAACCGTCCCTTTCAAATCAAATTTTGTCTTGTTATCCATCGAAAAGTCATCCAACATCACATTCTCCGAAAATAAATTATATACCCGACTAATTGCATCTCCATACTCAAATCTCCTGCCCAAAACCTCTCCCACCATCTTAGCCCGGTACTTTATCTGCTCACTCAATATAACTTTGTCCGACAAACTCTTATACGCTTCCAGTTCCCGGTTATAGGCTTTTTCCTCCCTTTTTAATGTTGCCTGACTCAGGAACCAATACCCGAAAATAACCAAAGTTACAGCAAACCACACCGCACTCAATCCCCAGATAAACATTACCACCTTACTCTTGACTTTAACTTTAATCGCCTGAAACTTAGCCTGGCTTGGCAACAGGTTCAAATTCATACTCATAGCAGTCCCCTCAAGCCCAAACCAACCGCTAACGTAAACCTGCACCCTTCCGAATTATAATTCATAAAATTAGCCAACCCGCTGGTGTCAATATTAATAAATGGTTGGACCACCTGCACTTCTATACCCAGTAATCTGGTTAATTCTTCGGCAAACCCCGGCAAATTTGCTCCACCGCCGCTTAACACTAACAACTCAGGAGACGACCCGATTGTTTCTCTAAACATCGCAATCGATTTTCTTACCTCCTCGGCCATACTATTAAAAACAGGCATCATCGACGCCTTGATCTTACCTTCCAACTCAGACTCTTTCATCCCATACGCCTTTTTATACTCTTCGGCTGAAGCCATATCCAATCCTAAGTTAATCGAAATTGCCCGGGTCAAAGAATCGCCACCCATCGACATCGATCGGGTAAAATAAATACTCTCTTTGTGGATACTGATAATATCCGAAAATCTCTCACCCATATCAACAAACACGATTCCGCTGACCTGAGGCAAGGCAAAGTTTACTGCCCGCCTCATCGCCACCGCCGGAGATTCTAGTGCCAACATCTCCAGTCCCACCACCTTAAACAACTTCACATAAGAATTAATAATTTCATTTCTGGCAGCAATGGCAAAAACTGACATCCTGCCTGCTTCGTCCGTATTTATTACCTCATAATCTATTGATACCTCATCCAGTGGGAAGGGGACAAATGTCTCTGCTTCAAACTGCAACGCGTCGCGCACTTCATTTTCTTTTAACGGTGGCAAATTTATCAATCGACTAACCACCTCATCTTCAGGCAAACAAGTCACCACCTGTCTCGATCGACACCGGATATCCCCCAGCAACTTCTTAATACTGTCAGCCACCTGGTCCAAGGCCTTGTTTTTGCCTTCACCTTTCAACCACTCAACCCGGGGAGTACTCACTTCTCCAATTGTGTCCAGCACCAAGCCCTTCTCGGCTCGGGACACAGACACAGCTTTTATGCTTCCGACTCCAACATCAATTCCTACAATATTGCTCATGCTAATTTAGTATACAGATTAATTTATGTTCCCCAAAGAAGTAACCGCATCCAACATAAAAGAGGGGATTCTGTACTTGTTATAAACTCTGACTCTGCTGGTAACCGAACCCGACTCGGAACTTCTGGTTGACGGCACACTCCCGGTACTTATGATCTCTTCTCCCTGAGAAGGAAACGTCGCAGAAGAGCCGGTTCTTCTACCCAACACCAGTTTGGAATTCCCACCCAAAGGAGTCACTGCCACCATCAGATTTCTTCTTGTTGGTCCAATTATTGTCAGATCAATGTTTTGTATAAGCCTCATGCCAGATCTTCCATTACAACTACTGGTTGGTGCTTCCGACAGGGTCAAATTCTGATATCCTACAACAAAGTTATTATTATTTACGTTATAGCCCATTCTTTTTACTTTATAAGCGTTGCTCTGATGATAATAATAATCAACTTTCACTGCCCCCGTAAAACCAACATCAACACACAAATTCACAAAATCAGCACCGTAATGATGCCCCTCCATTATCTGAATCTTACCATCTTCATCATGGCTTGATAACCAAAACGCCGTATTCTTATTTTTCTCTGTAATTTCGTCAAAATCTAAGAATGGATCACTCTGACCAATTTTCGACGTTGTTATTACGGCCTTACTATCATCTCCCGACATATAATCCTTGCCACCCGTAGATAAATAATACTCAATACCCGATTCGGCCGTATTAAAGGCTTGCCTCAACAATTCCTCGTCAGTGTCGATTCGAGTCTCCACTACGGTTTTTCTGGATATCGACAAACCTAAAGTCAGTACCACTGCTGACACCAACAAAACCACTAACGCTACCTGACCACTTTTATTCTGGTGAAGTTTTTTAGTCATCATAATATGTAGTTAAAATTTTAACCAATTCTTCAGGCATATTAAAGAGGAAATCGGGCCGGTAGTTAACTACTACCGAAGGATGCGAGTTATTCATGCTTTTTGGATTAAGAGACCTCTCGGTAAAACTTATCCCTCCGCCTCTAGCATACAAACTACCATTAAACACCACCTGGCTAGCCAATTCTCCACTCACCATTATTTTTTCAGCAACATAAATCCCATCAACCTTATTAATACTTAAATTAGTCAAATTAATATTATCTCTAACAACAACAAAAAGATAACTTCCCTCTGAAACTGTCTTATCTTCATCAATTGTTAAATTTCCGTCAATTATATACAGTCCACTATCGCCAATGTCCTTCATCAGTTTATCCCCTTCTAAAACCGTCACCTCCATTTTTAATCTCTGAATATACTCATTCCTAAACCAGTCATGAGTATATCGACCGTCAACGATATTACTCCCACTGTGATAAAAATTATTCCTAGTCCCGTAACTGGTGCTCCCAACCGTACTGGACAAACTCATCGCCGAAACTATTCCATTACTGTCAAATCCGTCACCACTTATTGTTCCAACCGACAACACCGGCTTACAAGGACTAACACAAGTTACCGGAGCCTCATTAACCATAGCCCCTCCACTTATTATTCCACCATCAAAAACTTGAAACCACGGGTCAGCACTTTCAACAATAAAATTATAAGGTCCCAAATCTAAATTCAAACCTGAACCATTTGAGGCCCTAATTCCCCAACAGTACTTCTTGTCCCAATTCAAATTGGATAGATTACACGACGCAGAAGTCAAATTAGAACAATTTCCGCTTCCATAACGACCTGCCGTTTTTAAATTAGGCGCAGAAAAGAGAGTAGTAGCTGTAGGACAATTTTGATTTAACTCCACTTCAGTAATATAAACAGCATAATGATTATTATTTGTCGGGCAATTCTTTCCCCAATCAGTATTATTAAACCCTGTCCAACTCAAAGTTACAAAATCTTGACTCAACGGAGCACCATTCGACGGAAAACGATTGAAAGGGTTCGGAGCCACCGGAGGAGAGTTTATACAAAAACATCTATTGTCTGTAGAGGAACAAGAAGTCCACCCGTCACACGGAAGCCGGGAAGAACATAATGCCGAATTTGGTGAACACCCTGAACAAAACCCTCCCGCACCCGCCTCATAACTACAGGCAGGATTCCCCGAACACCCGCCTCCAGAACCAACATTAGGCACATCACAGTGAAAATAATAATCAGCCCCTGGCCATCTTGTTGATAAATTAACCTGACCAGTACAACTACCGTTAACACCTGTGCATTCACCAATCTGGTAATAAGCCTCGCCTGCACGACCTAAATAATCCGACGAATTAAGACCGGTTGTCGCAGTCCCGTCTCTCTTTTCAATAAACAATCTGACCTTCTCCCCAGCTACTAAATTAGTACCTGAAAATGTCACTGTATAAGGATCGCCTTGATTTTTTATCGGGGCCGCATTAATTGTACACGACTTAGGCTGCGAACATTCATAAAGTCTCAAATTATCAAAAGACACGCCCCACGGCGTACCCCAATGACCATGATTCGGACTTCCATCACCCTTCAAGTCAACTTTTATCGAACTTGTTCCAAAAGTGTTCCATCTACAAGTACTGGTTTCCCATGGTCCATTCGGTTTGGCTTCTCCCCAACTGGTCCGATAGTTATCCGTTATTTTATACCAAGCCGAACTCATGGTCCCCGATGTCATTTTCAAATACGGCTTCTGCAATACTTGACTCCCTCCCGCTGAACCTCTTGCTCCCCAGGCTGATACCTGAACTAAATAATTGGTGTTTGGCTTCAAACCGGTAATTGTGTTATTCATGTTGTAAAGAGGATTCGAGTCGTTCCATTTTGTCGAACAAAAACCACTACTGGTCCCGCCAGGACAACAACTACCATGACAACCCTGCGATTCCCACGGACAACAATCACCCCCCTGACCGATTGTCCCCGTACTTCCCGACCAGTTATAATAATAACTCTCAAACGCAGGATTAAAATTTGTCGGTGAGGTTAAATTAATTTCCCGACCGACCGTTCCAGCCGGACAAGTTGATGTGCGGCAGGGCGGGGGAATTGTCGGGGAAGGACAGTAACCAAGTGTAGTATTGTCCCTGGTCGAGCACATTGGGTCACTGCAACTGTTTCCTTGCTCTACGTTAGGCGTATGACCACCATAAAATATTTCCAAAGTATAATTACCAGCCGGATAAGGTCCGACCGGCATCTCATTTGCCCTGGAATCAGGAGCTGCCTGCATGTTAGTGGTGTCCCAAAAACAAGATGACCAACGGTCACAACTATTTGTAATAGTACAAACATGGTAACCATATGGCACACCTGAAGGACCCCCTATAATTTTGACGGCCAAACTACCATAAGCACAACCACAATCGACCGCACCCCCTATTCTTCTCGGCTTGTGCCTTGCCTCAATCTCAACTCTGGGATCGCAGGTACTGGAAGTCCCTTTTATATTCATTTCTGCCGGACAGGAAGAATCCACCGGGGTACAGCAATGAACTGTGCTTGGATTGGAACAATGAGGACAAGGATTATCCAACACCGTTCCACGCGCATCTCTACAAGCCTGCGCGCTTGGTGCACACCAATCCTGTGTACCTGAACCGCAATCATTACACGGAGGACGCGGAGTCGGAGTGGCTGTCACTCCTGGTGGAGGAGAAGTTGTCGGAACCACACTACCCATTTTACAAGTTCCAAAAGCCGGACTATAACTTCCCACCGTACAAGCAATAAAACCTCCGTTACCACAAGTAGTGCATGCCGACCCCGACCCGACACTACAGCCACCATATCTATCTCCACCCCGATTAGGAATTACTCCTGTACACACCTCGGAAGTCGGATTACCATTAGCATATCCACCACTCGGACAGCTTCCCTGACAGCACTGCTTATAAGATGAGCTTGAATAACAATTTACAGTCGACCCACTCACGTCACAGTTACCAGCTTCCAAATAAGAATCGGTGGTCGGATAACCAGAACGGCAAATATCACCAGAATAGCATTGGTAAGAAGACTTAAATGTAAGTTGCACACAATCGTCCATTGGAACAGTACATTTATAAACTCTCCAAGAATACCCAGACCAAGGCCCTGGATCGTCAGCTCCAAGCTCCGGACATCCCCCGGCCCCACAACATTTGGCCCCACTGTCATCAGCCCGACATCCTGCCGTAGATACACATCTCACTAAGTCCCAAAAATTATCCCAAGCGTTAACTCTACTTCTACAACAAAACAAAAAAATAAATGAAAAAGAAACCCCAATAAATAATAATTTTTTCATCAAAATACTAGTCCTTATATTCCAAGTAATCCTTTAACTCCCTAATGTAATTACCCTCCTTATCTACAGCCTCAAAAGAAAAGTTAAAATCATCTCTACTATTCAATCTAATCTCTGTCGCATATGCTACCAACTCTCCCTTCTTGATTTCCTGTCCCTCGCTAACAGATAAATCTACATCTGGATGAAAATAATAAAAAACCTTCTCTGCCGGCAGCTCATTCTCAAACGACATAATCTCAATTACTCTATCCCCGGAACTGTTCATCATCAAAGACACTCTTCCTGTCAATGCCGCCCTTACTTCAACACCCTCTGATACAAAAAAGTCTAACGTAGTATCTCCTGAGGGTTCAACTCCTGCGCACAAATCTTTGTCAACTGGACAAGCAAAACTTACAAACTCCCGGTCTTCGACCAAATCCGCTGACTCACTTCCAAAAAAAGAGTCCTCTTGCGATAAATCCGACTTACCCAGAAAAAACCAAGAAACACCACCGATAATTAAAATCCAAAGAAAAATGACAATTACTAATTTCCCAACATTTTTCCCCGCTTTTTTACCTACTATCATACTAACTAAATAGTAGATAACTAAGCCATAATTGTCAACGGCTTGCCAGAAAAGTTACGTTAGACCAATCTTCCTAATCATCTATCTCCAAATGTTGCCGACGAAGGCAATGTATATATCTTATTACCTTGTTCGTTCTCTAATATATCAACACTGCCGTAGTAAGATGAAGACGTCCCATCACCCAAAGTAACCTCCTCACACTCAATCAGTAATCCAGAATGAATGTCTCGTTGGACAAACCCATTCTCTTCACGGCTATAATTTCGATACCAATCGACTACTTGTGGGCTTACCTCTTTACCAGTGCTCCCAATATAACGAAAAAGCTGAGTACCGGCTAAAACAGGTCTATAAGGTTTAACTGTGTCGTTTATAGTTGACTCAGGTAAAAGAACTTCTACTTCGCCCGGATAAAAATGGAACTCAACCATAAGACCGGAAGGCAACACGGTTCTAAACGAAAACATATAGTTCTCCCATCCCACATACATTTCTCCAAATCCTTCTTCCTTTAAAAATGCCTCGTTTGATATTTCTGTTAACCTCCAACTCATCTCCCCATCAAACGGCGCTACCACCACTGCCCCCGGCTGAAGATCAACCGCCAAAAACCCCAAAACACCATTTTCATCCTTTCTATCATATCTAGAACCCTCATAATACGACAAAAACTCTACACTATCAACAAATTTCGGATCAACAGGTAACGGAATTGCCACTTCCCCAGTATCCTCAAAATGTCTCTCCATAATTCCCAAATCCGGCTGATCCACCCCAATATAATCATCAACATTCACCTCTCCTGTCTCACCTTCTTCTAGGAGAGTTACCACTTCATCAGACAACCTGTTAATTCCCCAGGAAACTTTTTCGGTATCTGTTGTGTATACCAAAGAATCCTGACTAAACTCCACCCCTTCAATCGCAGAAATAGTCTTTACAAACTCATCTTCCTCGAAAGTCTGCCAACTCATTTCTTTTCTACCTTCTACCATTCGACTCATCGCCACTAGGTATCTACTTTTACCGTCATTTTCACTTTTACCAACTACGGTAATTGATTCGTCGCTTCCAATTGCAAAGCGAGCTAATGTGAAATCCACCCCAACATAACTTTCTTCAAACCCATATATTCCTTCATGATCCTCAATTTCACCCATAGTTATCAATAATTCCAGTCTCTCCTTTTCTCCAGTCAAGTTTTGGTACATCGCTTCAACCTCACTTTCCATCGGATCCACAGTATCACCACTTCTCCAAATATTATTCCAGGCAATTACCATATCGGTTGTTTCGTTCCCTTCTGCATCACCCCCCAAATCCATACTTTCCAAATCTGCCAGGTCCACACTTCCTACTTGATAAATTGTCTCTTTTAACACCGGTGTTTCTGTCACTACCGGTTCCACCGGCTCTTTTGTTGCCTCAAGAGTCAAAGACGGAGTATTTATTTTTTCAGGAGTAGGCGAAGTGACAGTCGAAACGATAGGTGGTTTTTCCACAGCTGTTACCGGCGAAGACTTACACCCTGTCAAAGAAATTACTCCGGCCAATACTGCCGAACCAATAAGATTTTTTTCGATTTTGTTCATAATAAAAAACCGGCCCCAAGGCCGGCACTCATATACTTAAATTTTAAATACTATGTTTTTAGCAAACTCTTGCCTAAACATGATGATTTATTCTACAACCAAGCACTTATTTTGTCAAATTATAGGTCTTTATGTTGGCTCATTTATTACCAAATCCAAGCTAAATACATATTCATTACACATCCACAAACATACCCTATAATTTAATAACGGGTTGACACCATGGTCGGAAAAACCTCCTTAGTCGCACTCTAGATTTTCTGTAATTTCGTCAAAACCCAAAAATGACTCACCCTTGCCAGTTTTACTCTGGTAAAGTTTTTTAGTCATCATAATATGTAACTAAAATTTTAATCAATTCTTCAGGCATATTAAAGAGGAAATCGGGCCGGTAGTTAACTACTACTGGTGGACGGGTATTATTACCCGATTTTGGCAAAAGACTTCTATTATTAACCACCCCATTAGCATACAAACTACCATTAATTACTAGCTGTTCACTAGACTCTCCTGCCATACTAATATTGCCATTCGCCACAAATATTCCGTTTACCACATTTGCATCTTTCGTAAAGACTATATCACCTCTCACTACGACCATTCTGAACCTATCCAACCCTAAATCTCGGTCAATTTCTAAACTTCCATCCACAAAAACAACTCCTTCCCCAACCCCACTTGACGTACTTGCTGAGGTACAGTGTTCTAGTTTTCGGCAATATTCATCATAAAAATAATCATAATTATATCTAGTATCAACAAAATTAGTATTCTTTCTATAATAATTATTCGGATCACCAAAGCTATCCGTCACCACACTACTCAAAGGACTACCCGCCACCAACCCATTATCAACGTTCACCGAACCAAGAGATAAAACCGCCTTGCAACCATCAGCAAAAAAACATGTATGTGGAGCATTACCCACCACAGCGCCACTCCCCATCACTCCTCCACCAACAGCTTGCATCCAGGGCGGTTGATTTTTAATCGTCGAAAAATCTACTCTCATATGTGGCGTGGTCACATAAGCATCTGGAGTTATTATTATAGTCGCCGGACCCGCACAAGTTTCTGGGCCCACTTTCATTCGATTTTGCGCCGGATCTCCCGCTTGAAGAACATCCATGTTAAACACTGGTCTATAAGTTAAACCCCAAACAAAATAATTTGTTTTTGCTGGACCAACGGGGCGATAATTACTACTGGTGGACGATTCGGTTTCCATGCTTAAAATACTTCCAGCACTAGCTGGACTCGGAATGTATGTAAAACCAGTAAAGTCACCTTCATTAACATAAGGGATTGAATAACCGATACTTGGACAAAATGGCTGAGATGCCTGAGAAGCTACATCATATAGCGCTCCACTCGCCAAAACTTTACAATCCCACACTTTAAATTTTCTCAAGGTATCAATCAAGTTAGCTCCATTCACCAGTGTTCTTGTCCCTCTATCGTCCTCAGCCAAAACATGTATGTCATATATTCCCTGTTGGTAAGCCTCAGGAAAGTCCAACCTAAAATCAACCGTTCGATTTGTACCATTGAAGCCCACACGGGCCATCAGTCCAGATTGTCCATCACTGGCCGTTACTTGCACCCAAACGTTTTGTGAACTTCCAATACCCTGAACAGTATAGGTTTTATTGACACCACCGGCGGACAGTCTCATCTGCACCATTCTAACTGTTCCTCCGCCATCCTCATCGCTAATAACCGCCCGGAAATGAGCTCTCCTGCTCAAGCTTGCGTTCTTAAATTCATTTTGACATATGTGATTCCTATTCATCATATCCGGAGATACAGCTATACTATTATCTACATTTCTTACCTCAAAAGAATCAAGCTTTGGCACTGAATTCAATTTAAAATTACAAGAACAAGCTGAAGCACAATCGGGTGAATATTCATACCTTTGATTTTCAAACGAGGCCGCACCACTTCCATTTCTCGGAGGGCCAGCTAATCCCGCAGGAAACGAAGACGTACTCGGTCTAACAGCATAATAATCTCCTGTCCTCACCTGAACCGAGCTAAATTTACCACTCGAATTGGTGGTAACGTTGCTGGTTGTCCCCAGGCGGTTGTTATATATCCCAACACTATATCCTGAAACCGCCCTGTTGGACAGGCCCGTTGTCACATAACCACAAATTTCACAATTCTTCGTCCCATTACAAGTACCACCACAACCATTTGAACAAGTAGACCCGGCACAAGTAGAAGAGGCGCAACTACAATTTGGAGTACACGCAGGAGGCGGGGGTGGCGGATTACCTTCACAGCCACTACAAATTCCCTGATCTGGCTGGCCGGGACTCCAGCTACAATAACCGTTCGGTGGTTCTCCAGGCGCAGCCGTGTTCATATCCCGTCTCCACGATTTATTACACAAACCACTATTGTTACACGTAGAACTATCCGTACACCAACTACTAACACGATTTTGCTGCCACCAAGGACAACCTCCACAATTACCACCGGGTGGAGGCGGGGGAGTCGGTGTCAATGTCGGCATGCCTGGCACAACGGTAGGAGGATCCCCTGCACAAGCACCCGGACCACAAGACGGATGACCGCCAAACCCACAGAATCTTGTCACCGAACCACCGGGACAAGTACCCGTAAACCTTCCCCCAGTACAATTAACCAAATTCGAACCACTACAACAAGCTTTATAAATACCACCCACCGAACACCCATCTGGACTGCACTGGCCCGCCTTTAGAAACGACCCTCCATCACAGGTGTCGGTCGCTCCACAGTTACTATATGAATAACTATACCTATAAAAGCACTGCCCAAACCAACCCGCCACTGGGTAACTTTTACACACGGTGGCATAGCACCAACCCCACTGAGGCAAAGTACCACAGGGAGAAGAACACCCTCCACCCGTGCAGCAGACATTGTCTCTGCCCCCACAATAACTATCAGCTACCACAGTTCCAGATTGACTAGAGCAGTTTAGATAACACACCCCTAGACAATAAATCCAATCATAGCGCTCAATACAATTCGCACAGCCCGGCCCAACCTGTCCTCTAATCTCACTCCCGGATAATAAGAAGAAAGTTATCGCAACAAATAAACTAAAAATATATTTTTTCATTGTCAACTATTTAAATATACTCTTATCAAAAATAACATCGCCCCTTTCGTTTGAAATTGAAAAAGAGAAATTGTTTCCCCCAACACAGCTCATACCCTCTCCCTCCTTAAGTTTGGCTATTAAATCTCCCTCACCTACAGTCTGGCCCTCCTCAACCAACACCTCTCCTACCATAATATAAGAAGCCAGCACTCCATCCACACTTTTAATGAGTATGTCAACCGCATCTTCCTCCACATAGGCCCGCAATACTGATCCATCAAAAACAGAAAACACCTCTTCTCCTTGCGGCAAAGTCATCGACATTCTCCTTGAACCATCGGCCAAATATACACCATCAACATAAGACCTCCTAACCGGCATAGAAACTACCCCCTCAAATCTATCATTACTTAACTCAAAAGGATCAGCCAAATTCACAGAACTTTCTTTTTGAACAAGCCGCGACATATCCCTTGATCTGTCAAATTTTGAAACAAAAAACCCACCCACCGCCAAACACACCATCAAAAACACCAGCCAGATCCATTTCTTTCCCATAAAATAATCATACAAGCAATCAAACTGACATACAACCAACTGCTATTCAAGTTATCTTCTTGCCATAACAATCCGACCAAAATTGTCCGTCATCAGCTCACGCAAACCCAAATCCTCTTCTTCCCCAAAATCTCCTTTGCTAATTCCAAACATAGAATCTCTCTGTTGGGGAATCGGAAGTTCGCTAAAATCAGGATTGGTTGCCAAGAACATAGTGTTACCAGCTACAACAGACTCAGGTAAAGCCCGGTCCCCACCCATCTTGCAAATGAAAAGGTAAAAACCACCCCCTGTTGTCGTAAATATAACTGCATCATTTTCCTTTGTGCCGGAATCGACCCTAACTCTTTCCAGATTTCCACTAGAAAAAGCAACTATGGGAGAATTATCCACTATGTTCGATACATATAGTATTTTCAAACCATAATTAGTCTCACCCACAACTCCACTATCAGCACTAAACGGGAGCGGCATTTTGCCAGTCTCCTGATACCTTTGTGCCACCACTTGAGAATCTTCTTCAACAAACAAGCCTCTATGTACTTGAAAATCTAGTTCAACTACTCCCGGCATTAATTCAATCCGTCCTTCCGAACTCCAATATGCAACAGACTTGCCCTTCTCGTCTATATATTCCATTCTTCCCTCAGCCTCGTTCCAGCTAAAAGTAAAACCTTCAAGTTGCATAGCTCCCACTTTTTCAGCCAAACCCAAAACATCAGGCTCCAGAATACTCTCAATCTCTTCATATCCTTCTTCGCCATGCCAAGTGCCATCTTTCAAGTCAAGATAGCCAACAGCCCGAAACTCTCCTTCTGTCTCCACAAACATATCTACCGGAATCCATCCGTTTACCAAATCAGCACTTCTGGGGAATATTCCCTCTCTAAAGTCCCTGGCTAACTCCAATGTTTTACATTCCAACAAAAAATTACCAATCCTCTCCCCATTTTCTCCAATAACCAAAACCCCGGTCATTTTCTTACCACCCTCAATCGCTTTTACCTCACCATCAAGTCTCCACCCGCCGTCTTCATCCTCTGTCATTTCCCCATCAACAAATCCTTCCTCGATAGTCAACACCCCAAACTGATCGTGGCTAGGTCTAAAGATTTTCATCTCACCATCTTGCTCCCGCATCAAAAACGATGATCTCACTTCCTGATCGCTCGAAACTACCCGATAACTCCAGTTATCACCCCACACCTCCTGACTCTTCTCAAACCAACCACAATCCTCATTCATATTCATACCCATATCATTCTTTGTAAAACAAAGTATTCTATCTCTCGCTATCATCAATCCATAAAACTCAACCGGCTCAATCACCCCATCTTCTTCACTCATTTCTGCGTTATTACCCACCAAAACCATTTCCACCGTATCTGAGTTAAAACCATTTTCTTCGGCCATTTGAGTCAATTCATTTCTAAAAGCTGACATTTCTTCTCTATAATCAGACATTTCAAGTCCACCTGCATCCTGGCTGGTTATGCCAACTTCCCAAAACTTGCCGCTCCACCGAGCCTCCCTCTCACCGTCTAAGTCCCTGGTAGGTTCGGGTGTGACTGTCGCTGTTGGCACTGTTGTTATCCCAGAATCAGGTGTTCTCGTCGGCGATGATGCCAAGGCTTCCGGCCTACCACCACCAGATTGACAACCAGTCAAAGTTGATACAGCTACTCCCGCCGCAACCAATCCGGCTTTCCTTAAAAACTCTCTTCTACTCATTGTATTTTTTTCTGGTGTGTTATTGGCCATTTTAGATAATAAAAAACCGGCCCCAAGGCCGGCACTCATATGCTTAAATTTTAAATACTATGTTTTCGGCAAATCCTTGCTTGAACACTGTCTTCTATTTTACGGCCAGGTACTTATTTTGTCAAATTATAGGTCTTTATATCGCCCTACCTACTACCACATCCAAGCTAAATACACATTTGTTACACACTCACAAATATATCCTATAATTTAATAACGGGTTGAGATTGAGGTTGAGAAAGTTTTTCTAGTGGCAGTCTGTATTTTTGGATCATCACTCTTTGCCCTCAAGGTAAAATTAAAAGTGACCTTATTTTTTCTTAACTCCAGGGGACTACTAGGCTCACAAGCCACAAAACTACTACAGTTTTCCACCACCACGTCACTGCTGGTTAACACTACGGTGGTAACAGGCGAAGCTGAAACCGAAGCAATGTTGTTGTCACCATTATTGCACGATAGGGTAGTAGTCCGTCCATTACGCTTATTAACAATTTGCACACTACTATCCGAAATGCAATTTATTCCATCGGGCTTAGCATTCATAATATTTTTTCGTAACTCTGCTATCGCATAACTGCCGTTCTGTTGTACCTTATCAGCATAAACTACCTGGTTCTTTGCCCGCAAACTATCCAGCATCGTTCCGGTTATCGCCACCAAAATTAGCGAAATAATCGCCAAAGCGATCAAAATCTCAATTAATGTAAAACCTTCTTGTCTCTGTCTCATTTTACAAATAACCTCCGCAATTTTACTTGCTGACTAGTATCCGCACCGGGAACAGAAACAATAATCTCCAACTCCTTACAAGTTACGGGCGAAGTACACTTATTTTGAGATTCCAAAGTAACCCTGTATGAATACCCTTCATCATTACCTGTATAAGTAGTTATCGCCCAAAAAACATCTGGAGTAGTCCCTTTTTGATTCACCAAACCCTCCATCGCTTTTTCAGCAATATAAACCGCTCTTTTTCTATCATAACCCTTATTTCGTGACCCAATCGAGCTCACCAACAGTGCCACCACCCCCGATAGTATCAATACCACAATCGCTACCGAGAATAACAACTCCACCATACTCTGACCTCGACTCCTGTCTTTCATTAATTAAGATTAACACAAACCTGCCTCTTGTTTACATCTCACTAATCACACCGGATTTATCTATTTTGATCTTCTCCTTCGATGTTGCGCCCTCAACCGAAGAAAAACTTATCTTTATGTCCCCCGGAGCATCGTCCAGTTTATAAGTTGAATCCAACAGTTTCCCGGTAACCGGAGCAAATCTGATAGTTACCGGTACCGATGACACTGTTATCCCTTCTTCAACCACCTTAGTACTGAAGTACTTGAATTGCTTATAGTCATCGTCTTCAGACTCAGGGTAGGGGACCGCAGTCATAGTACCACCAGCGTCGATAGTTACAACCACCGCCGTCAACTTCGAATTATCTGGCCGCTGCAAGGTCACCGCGTAATTTCTGGCTAATTTTAATTGGGTAATTGTTTTCTCTACCGAAGAAGTAAACCTTTGCTGCGCATTAAATCTATTTATAAACACCACCGCCCCACCCGCCAACAACCCCATCACCGCAATCACCACCATCAATTCTACTAAACTAAAACCCAATTTTTTTATCATCAAGGATTTGTAGCTCGGTAATTATAGTTACCATTGCACATAGAGGACAAAGCTACTCCCGTTCCCTCCATAACAGCACAAACTTCATAAGTATAATTATTCGCCGACAATCTTCTGTAACCATAAGCACTTCCCGTCTTAGGATCAGTAGGCTGAGACTGTAAATAATTATTGGTCACCAGCCAAGGCAAGTTCGGAGGATAAGTTGAACCTATTTGCTTTGCTTGTTCCAAAGCTATCCTAATCTTCTCCAAATCCGCCGTCCTCCGACTATCTCTGGCTTTTTTGTTGGTCCCGCCAAAATTAACCACCGCCAATGCCGTTATCACCGCGATAATAGTAATCGCCACTATTAACTCAATTAGTGTAAAACCCTTGTTTTTCATCATTGCACGTTCTTAACACAATAATGCGAAGTTCCCGCAGTTGTACAATTTGCTGCACCGTAATTTCCTGCACTCGAATCGTCCATAAGTGCACAAACACAGTAAGCCGTGGTAGAAGCTGTCGCCCCATATATATAAGGTGATGTGTGCTTTGGATCCTTGGGGTAACTTTCAAGAACAGTTTGAGTTCCAACTACCCATTTTGTTCCAGCACTATACGAAGACTGAGAAGGATAATTGTAATTGCTTAAAGAATAATACTGCTCAGCTGCTTTTTGTATAGTCATCATATCCTCCTTCCTCCGAGCATCCCTGGCTTTCTTCTGAGCTCCGGAATAAGAAACCGACGCCACCGCCACCAGAATTCCGATAATCGAAATACTGACCAATAACTCAAAAAGTGTAAATCCTTTATTTCTATATTTCATATTTTTCATAAATTTTAATTAGCACAAACCATAAAATGCCTAGGATTAGTGCTGTCCACGCCACATTTTATTTGTGAGGCATTATTGTCCTCACTATTTGACGCCTCAGTTTCAAACCTCAATTTAAAAGTATCGCCATTGACATCGGTCACATACTCAAAAGTAAAACCAATTCCTGAAACATTCGGCATATATCCAGAAAGGTCACTATTTAGAAACTCAGCCCCGTTTGTATGATAACTAGGATATTGTATTGGATATCTTTCATGATCGTTATAGTACAACCTCAAGGCACTCTTTACCGAATCCAAATCCTGCTTCCTCTGGGCATCCCGGGCCCTTTCCCGTGCTCCCATCAAATTAGGTAATAATATAGCTGCCAAAGTAGCGATAATGCCTATCGCCACCAACAACTCAACCAAAGTGAAGCCCTTTTTAGTCATCATCACCAAAATCTCCCGGCCCGGCATTCGGGCTATAAATTACATAATTATAAATAACAGAAGATCCGCTACAACTGTAGCCACCATACCGATATTTCTCAAACTCCTCGTCATTTCTATTTTCCAGTCTGGCATACAAAGCTACCATCCTAACCGGATCAGTCGGCTCATCTCGACTTACTTCATAACAATATTGAGGGGAGCCTTTCTCAAAAAAAACCTCGCTCGGCATTCCCTTAAAATATATATATCCATCGGAACCCTTAAAATCATTCCCTCCCCACAACTCATTAATTTTTTCCAGATCACTCTCCCCACCCGGGTCTGGGAATCTGCCATAATCGCTATAGTACATCAGCAAAGCCTTATAGACCCCATTCAAATCTCCCTTCCTTTGGACATCCCTTGATTTCATTCTCGCCGAATTAAACTGGGATACAGTTATCACTGTCAATATGGAAATAATCGCTATCACCACCAAAAGCTCTACCAGAGTAAAACCGCTTGCTTGTTTTTTCATTCTTATTTTAATCATACTAAAATTTTTATTTTTTTACAGTTTTAAAGTTCAAAACTACCGCCACCAGTTCCCACCCCAATACAACTCGATACTTGGCAAGCTGGATTACAATTAGACGATATATTGCAATTTACACTGCAACCAGGAGGCAAGTGATTCGACTGGGGGTTGGCAACATCAGTACAATCATAGCAAGCCCACCAGTCTTGGCCATTTAGGGGATTCGTTACACATGTAGGATGCAACCACCTTTGGAACCACTTTACGTTCGTACTCGACACTCCATAATTCGCATCCAAATTAGTCACCTCTTCTGCCAACCTAAATTCACCATCATACCAACCTGGTGGTACATCCTTATCATTTTTGTTGCTCAATTTAGCAAACACCTTAAACCAGCTAGGACAATCGTAATTTTTTTCAGACATATCCACTACAATTCTATAAGACACTCCATCCGGCTGGCAGGGCCAAGGACTCAACCATGGAAAAAATGATAAAGGCTTGTTACAGTTCTCCCCATCTCCAAGCCTCCACTGATTGTGGATCAACTCGTAAGAAGGATAACAACCTCTGTCATTATAATATTCCTCAAACGCCACCTTAATCCTGGCCAGGTCTTTCTTCATCCTGGCGTCATACCCTTTATTAACCTGAGCGATCGGGTTCAAATTTCCCGTCGCCGCCAAAACCAACAACACAACAATAGCAAACACAATCAAAACTTCTACCAAACTAATCCCTTTTTGACTATCTAAATTTCTCTTTATCCTATCCATTGTCTAAATAAATCTAGCACAATTTCCCCAAACCACCAAGATACCAATGTGCCAAACAGCAAAAACGGACCAAAAGGTACCAAACTTTTCTTACTGGCTTTTCCCTTTATCATCAAAGCAATCCCAACTACCGCCCCGCTGATAAACGCTCCATAAAAAGCCACTATAATCTTCGGCCAACCCAACAGCACTCCCATAAAAAATGCTAATTTTACATCACCCCAGCCCATTCCTTTCCCTTTGGTAACTAAATTTAATAATCCCAAAAATAAAGCTGCTCCGATTGTCGAAACCAGGAATCCCACCGGACTGTTTAGAATTGACCCGTTAACCAAGTTTGCTGCTACCGCCAGCAGGAACAAAATAACAGTCGAAAAATCCGGCAATATCATGTGATAAAAATCAAAAACTCCCGAAAATACCAAAAATACTATTGTTAACAATGCCAAACTCAACTCCACTGACAGATTATTACCAGAAAAATAATATTGCCCCAAAAACAATAATCCGGTTAATAATTCTACGATAGGGTAGGTAAGTGGTAATTTTTTACCACAACACCTAGTCCTACCCATCTGGATTACCCAGGAAATTACTGGAATATTTTCACACCACCTCAACTGTCTGCCACAATAATCACAAAAACTGTACTTGTCATTGTCAACTTTTAACTTACTCCTCAGTTCGTAGTTAACTGCCGTCCGATATACCAACATGTTAATAAATGACCCAAAACACAAACCTAAGGCAAAAATAAAAAAACTAACAATCAAATCCATGCCTTCATTCTACTGTAAAGGAACCTCTATTCCAACCAAAAACCCCGATCTCACGACCGGGGTTTTAATCAGCCTTACTTAAAAACCCTAAGGCACACATTTAAATAGCGACGTGGCTACATCTTGAAAAGTGTAGGTGGAAACTGGATTCCCACTGGCATCAAAAGCACTAGCCGGCGCGTCTGAAAGATCACTTGGAGTACCATTTACATCAAACGTAATCACCTTCAACCTGTTAGCACTAGTCCTGTTAGCCTTGGCTTTAGGTACATGACACACATATATCGAGTTATTCTGCTCAGCCCCAGTCTTGAAGACAAACAACATGTTCAACAAGTTATAAGTAGTACCTGCCGGTACAGAACCTTCATTATACGTATAGCCCTTATTTAAAAACGAAGCTTTCAACTCATCGGTTGCAATTAACCCTCCCTGATAATCATAACCTGAACAAGTTGTCTGCGAATTAGTAGTTGCTGTATTCGTACCACAAAGTCCTCCACCAATTCTGTTACTCACTGTACCATAGGCCGTATCAGTCAAATAGGTATTATCAATAATCATCCACGGATAATAATTCGTATTAGCATAATACCTCTCATAAGCGTTCAACACTTCACCTGCATCATTCAACGTGTTCGAATCACTCGCTTTATTCCTCTGTTCCACCGGGTTGATGGTTGCCAAGATACCTACCGCCAAAATAGCGATCAGTGCGATAACAATTAACAACTCCACCAGGGTAAAGCCCTGTGTATATCTTAATTTTCTTTTCATCTATTTATTTAACAATTAATTGCTTGTTAACAATCATTATTGACTACTAAAATGACGATGTCAAGTTATAAATCGGCATTATCACCGCAATTACCAAAAAAGCCACCCCGATACCCAAAACAATCATAATCAAAGGTTCCATAGCCGAAGTCAACGCTTTTACCGACTGCTCCGCTTCCGTCGAAAAATAATCCGAAACCCTCATCAGCACTTCGTCCAGTTTACCGGTGGCTTCACCCGTTTCCACCATCTGATTAACTATCGGAGGAAAAACACCCGCTTCATCAAATGAGTTAGCAATCCCAAAGCCTTTTTGGACTCTTTCGGCGATTCTGTTGTAAGCCCTGTAATACAACTCATTGCCAGCTACATTGGAAACTATCCTCAACGCCTCAACCAAAGAAATACCAGCCGACAACAACATCGACAGGGTCCTGGAAGTATTGGCCATTACCGTTTTCCGAATCAAATCACCAACAATCGGGATCTTGAACTTATAACCGTCCAGTTTTAACTTCATTTCTTTATTTTGATAGGCCGTTCTCAGAGCCGAAAACACCCCAAAAAACCCCAGTGGAATCAAAAACCAGAATTTGGCTGCGGCACCGGAAATCGACATCAGGACTCTCGTTGCCGTCGGCAACTCCGCCGTCCCAAAATCATCGTACAGACTCATCAACTTCGGAATTACCACTACCATCATCAAAATCGCCACCGCAATCATTCCCGTCACCACAATTGCCGGATAAACCATCGCCCCTTTCACCTTTCCCTGAAACTCGCTCTCATTTTCCAGTCCAACCGCCAGCTTGGCCAATACCTCCTCCAACACCCCTCCTTCTTCACCGGCATTAATTGATGCCACATAAGCCTCCCCGAATACTCCCCGGTATCTCTCCAGAGCGCTTCCCAACGAATGTCCACCCCGAACCGTATTTAGAGCATCGTCGACAATCTCATACAACTGACTGCTCTCCTCCATCTGGTTTTTCAACATCGACAACGCATCGGTTAAGGGCAATCCGGCCGTCATCATCGTTGACAACTGCCTCGTAAACCCTGTAATCCTCTTCAGGTTCGCTTTTCCCAGGACCTTCTTGTTCATCTCGTCCAAAAATCCTGTTTTCTTCTCCGCCACAAACAAAGGCACCAGACCACTGCTTTTGACCGACTCCAAAACATCCTTTTTGCTGGTCACATCCAGCACGCCCTTTACAGTTTTACCATTCCAGTCTTTTGCCCGAAAAGAATATTTTGTCATTTTATCCTTACACTTCTTAACTTACTTTGTAATTCTGACGGCCGCAAACAATAATCCATTGCCACCTCCTCGCTCACCTCGCCCTGTTTCACCAAAGTCGCCAGATAAGTCTCCAGATTCATCATCCCCACATCAGCGCTGGTTTGAATTATGTTGTCCAGCATGTGGGTTTTTCCCTCTCTAATAGCATTTTTAACCGCACCACTGGCAAACATCATTTCAAATGCCGGTATTAACCCGCCACTTAATCGAGGTAATAATCTTTGTGAAATAACTGCCGTAATCACCGAAGCCAACTGCACTCTCACTTGACCTTTGACACCGTCGGGAAACACATCAATAATCCTGTCAATAGTCTGGGCAGCAGAATTGGTGTGCAAGGTAGAGAAGACTAAATGGCCCGTCTCTGCCACCGTCAAAGCCGACGAAATTGTCTCCAGGTCTCTCATCTCACCTACAAATACCACATTTGGATCCTGCCTCAAACAAGACCTCAAAGACATATCAAACGATAATGTGTCCGAACCCAACTCTCTTTGAGAGATCAGGGCTTTTTTCGGTTTGATCACGTATTCAATCGGGTCTTCTATCGTCACCAGATGACAGTTTCGGGTATTATTTATTTCATTCAACATCGAAGCCACGGTAGTAGATTTCCCGTGCCCGGTCGGACCGGTAACCAGAACAAATCCCTGTTTCAAACTGGCAAACGAAACGAAATTCTTGGGCAGATTCAATTGCTCAAAACTTGGGATTTCTCCCGCCACCAACCTCAATGCACATGACAGCTTTCCCATCTGATAATAAACATTAGCCCTCAACCTTGTCTCTTCCACTGCCACCGACAAATCAAACTCTCTCTCCTCAATCACTTTATTTTTCTGTTCCTGCGACAACATCGAGAAAATCATTCCTTCCATTTCCTGGGCATTACCCGCCACACCAAAACTCGGCACTTCCTTTAATTCCCCGTTAACCCTGATTTTTGGAACATCGCCGCCAGTCAGATGAATATCCGACGCCTTGTTTGCTACTGCCAGTTTGATCAGTTCTCTTATTTTTGTGTTCATATATTTTAATTAATATTGGGCTACCCGAACGACTTCCTCCATCGTCGTCACCCCCTCTAATACTTTAACGTATCCGTCTTGTTTCATTGTCAGCATCCCTTCCTCCATAGCCAACCTCTGTACCGCTGATGCTGCTGCTTTCTCAATTATCAGTTTACTAATTTTTTCCGTCACCGGCATAACTTCGTAAATAGCAATCCTGCCAAAATAACCTGAGTTATTACACTTTTCACAACCCACAACCTTGGGCAACAAGATTTTTTTGCCCTCCTTTTTCCATTTGTCTTCAATCATGTCGTAAATCGGGCCCAAAGTTACCTTCATCTCTGCCTCAACATCGGCCGACGCTTCCTCCTGAGAAACACAATTGGGACATACCCGACGCAATACCCTCTGTCCCACCACGCAGTTTAACGAGGAAACCAGCAAAAAAGGCTCCACCCCCATATCCAACAGTCTCGGTGGCACACCGGCAGCATCGTTCGTGTGCAAGGTAGAGAAAACTAAGTGGCCGGTCAAGGCGGCATTTACTGCTAACTCGGCTGTCTCCGCATCCCGAACCTCGCCCACCATAATAACATCCGGATCCTGCCTCAAAAAAGACCTCAAAGCCGAAGCGAAACTTAAACCGGCCTGGACATTGACCTGGACCTGGTTTACCCCTTTCATTTGGTACTCTACCGGATCCTCAATCGTCACCACGTTCACCTTGGTTGTCGATACGATGTCCAATATCGAATATAAAGTAGTCGTCTTACCTGAACCGGTCGGCCCGCAGACAATAATAATTCCATGCGGCCTCAAAATACTATTTGATAAATTTTTCAAAGCCAGACCTCTCAATCCCAACTCCGGTAAGGTTGGTACCTTCTGTGACTTCTTCAGCAACCGCATTACCACCTTTTCACCATAAGTTGCCGGCAAAGTAGAAATACGCAAATCAACATCGTTGCCGTCTGATGAGAAGAAAAACCTGCCATCCTGAGGTACTCTTTTTTCATCAATTTTCAAATCGGCCAAAATCTTGATTCTCGACACCACCGCCTCTTGGACATTACGAGGTAATAAATATTTTTCCTGCAATATTCCGTCAATCCGGTACCTTACCCGGACATTGTCCTCCTGCGGCTCGATATGGACATCGGAAGCTCTGGATTTGACTGCGTATTCCAATATCGTTTCTACAATTTTGGCCACTGGTGCCTCTGAAGAAACTTTTCTTTGAGTTTCCTTGATTATCTTTTCTTCTTTCTTTTGCTCGTCCAAAGCCTTGGTCACCTCAGAAGTTATTCCTTTTTCTCTTTCATATTTCTCCCGAATAAACGACATTATCTGTTTTTCTGTCGAAATCGCGGTCGCTACCTTAAGACTGGTTTTTTTCTCGATAAATTCTACCGTCTCCAAATCCAACGGATTAGCCATAGCCACATAAATAGTCTTCGTCTTTGCATCCAGTTTATAAGGAAAAACCTTGTATTTTGTGGCTACACCTTCCGGAACCAGTGCCAAAGCTTCAGGCGAGAACCCGATTGCCTCCAGATCAACATAAGGGATCCGCAGTAAATCTGCCTTTGCTTGGACAAACTCTCCGTCGGTAACTACTCTCAAAGACTTAATGATTTCTTCTTCCGTTTCACCCGTCTTCAACTGCCTTAAATGGATCTCCTTGGCCTTTTCTTCGTCTATCAAACCTTTGCCCTTCAACACCTCCGTTAAGTTCTTGTACCTTTTTTGGGCAGTATCATTCATAATAACAACATATTACAGTTTTCTAATAAGCTTGACAACAGTCGGTAACTTCCAAAGCACTCTCATCGTCTCAAATAACTTTTCTGTTATCCGAAAACAGATCAGCCTGATCTGCCTGTCCTTAGAAAACCTGCCCACACCCAACAACCCTGATATTCTCAATATCGACCAGAACTCAGGCTGGGGGATCGATGTCATCCGAAAAATCAAAAACTTTTTGTCCCAAAAGCCGTTTTGCCACCAAAACAAAATCGTAATTATTTCCGACGCTCAACAGCTTAATTTAGAATCCCAAAATGCATTACTAAAAACTCTGGAAGAACCCGGTAAAGATAATTACTTAATCCTGACCGCTCCCAACTCATCTGCCCTTCTGCCCACCATTATTTCCCGGGTTCACATTATAAAGGCCGCCAGCTCAAACCAAGTCCCAAAAACCGACCTCCTTTCAATCAGCCACAACATCCAAACCAACCTTCTTTCCTCAGAAAAGATTGCCCAAAACAAAAACCAAATCTTGTCAATCCTGGAAGAACAGCTATTACTCCAAAAACAGCAGCTATTAAACCACCCCACACCTATCAAAGCCGGACACATCAACAAGATCATCAAGGCCATCTCCATGATCAAGCACAACGTTGACCCCAAATCTGCTCTTGACTACTATTTTCTTTCCTGAAAAAATTGTATTTTCAAATAACCGCATTTTCACCTCACAAATGTTAATAAAAATGATATAATCAATCAAATGTTTTCGCCTTTGTTTACCATCAATAATCAGATTCTAAAAAACATAGCCACCATTGAAGGAGCCAAGGCGATCATTGACGAAGCCCCACTTATACCGGCCTACGAAAAACAATTTCAGCAGGAAGCTATCGTTCGGACTGTTCATTTTGGTACCCGAATCGAAGGCAACGATCTCACTTTTCAGGAAGTCGCCCGAGTGGTTGAGGGTCAAAAAATTACTGCTACCGACCGGGATATTCAGGAGGTAATTAACTATAGAAACGTTATGAACTACCTCGAGGAGCTCTGGTCGCTCTACGATGCCAACATGCCCCTGCCCGAAGAAAAAACTGTTCCTGCTAATGACGAAAATGAAAAAAGACCATTTTTCTACAGCCAAATAATTATCAAAAGAATCCACGAATTGACCACCACCAAAGTTATCCCTGACTCGGAAGTTGGTAAATACCGTCATCAACAAGTGGTCCTCAAAAACACCCGTACCGGCGAAATCGCCCATCGTCCACCACCTGCCATCGAAGTTCCATACCTGATAGTTGATTTTCTTGACTGGCTCAACCATCCCTCCTCTCGCGATGTTCATCCGTCTATCCGATCAGCTATCACTCAATATGTCCTGGTCGCCATTCATCCTTTTATCGAAGGTAATGGCCGTTGTTCCCGGGCTTTTGCCATGTTGCCCCTCTTTGTCGAAGGTTACGACATCCGCCGTCTTTTCTCCCTCGAAGAATATTTTGACCGAAATGCTGAAAGCTATTACAACACCATCCAGCAAACCCACAATTCTTCTTCCGATATTTTCAAAAGAGACATGACCGCTTGGATTGAATATTTTACCCAGGCCCTGTCCATCGAACTGACTCGGGTCAAAGAAAAAGTTCAAAGTCTTTCCCGTGATATTAAATTCAAACAAAAGCTGGGTGGTAAACAAATCCATCTTTCCGAACGCCAGATCAAATTAGTCGAATACATGCAGCAATTTGGCGGTCTTCGCATGCCCGACGCCCAACAACTTCTCCCCATGGTTTCTGACGATACTATTTGGCGTGACCTCAAGAAACTCATCGATGACAAAGTTGTCGAAAAACGCGGCTCCACCAAAGGGGCCTACTACTGCCTCTCCAACGTCTAGTAAAATAAATCAATGATTACTCTCAAAGATATTGATTTGGAAAATATCTCCCCGCAAGATCTGGGAGAGATTTTGATCAATGCCAAAAAAGCCTATTACACCACCGGCAAACCCATCATGGACGATCACACTTACGATACTCTCGAAGAAATCCTGCGCCAAAAAAATCCCCATCACCGTTTATTTTCCAAAGTTGGTACACCCTCGTTCGATACCGGTTTTGAAAAAAAGCCACACCTTATCCCCATGGGATCTCAAAACAAGGTTAGCAACTTTTCTGATCTAGAAAATTATTTCCGTCTCAAAAAGATTCCCGATTCTACCGATTTTCTGGTTCAACCCAAGTGTGACGGAATTTCCCTTGAAATTGAATACCGTCAGGGTAGGGTAGTCGATGCCATTACTCGAGGTGACGGCCTGATCGGCGATGTCATTACCCAAAACGTTGTCAAAATGAAAAATTTCCGCCCAAACTTGAATCAAAACTTTAATGGTTCCATCCGATGCGAACTGTTAGTAACCTACAAAGATTTTGCCAACTTAAACCGCCTGTCTGACGAAAATTACAGTAACCCCAGAAACGCAGCTTCCGGTATCTCCCAACGCCTTGACGGTAAATATAGCCAACTATGCACCCTGATGGCCGTCGATCTAATCAATTTGGAAAGTAATCCCAAATCAGAAAAAGAAAAAATGGATTATCTCCAAAATATGAACATTGTCACTGTCGAAAATTACTATTGTGCCAACCTTTCTCAAGTTGAATCAATCTATACTCAATTTCTAAATCAAAAAAGATTGGCTTATCCCTTTGAGATAGACGGTTTAGTTATAAAAAGTAACGACTTGGAATTACAACAATCCCTGGGCTTCCACAACAACCGCCCCAAAGGTCAAGTAGCTTACAAATTCCCGGCCAACACTGACGAAACTCGTATTCTCGGTATCAACTGGCAAACCGGACCTATGGGGTCAGTCACTCCGGTTGCCCAAGTCGAACCGGTGGAAATTTCAGGAGCAGTCATAACTTTTGCCTCTCTGGCTAATTATGATTTAATCCGGGAAAAAAATATTAATGTCGGCGATATTGTCGAAATCAGCCGCCGAGGCGACGTCATCCCTTATGTTGAAAAAGTTGCCAGTAAAGTCACTCCAAGCCACGCTTACCCTCCAAAGAAATGTCCCTCTTGTAACACCAACCTAATTATTGACGAAAAACACATATCCTGTCCCAATATTTTCAATTGCCCCGCCCAAATCCTAGGCAGTCTCAATCTTTTTATAAAAACTCTCGACATCAAAAATATCTCCAAAAAAACCATCAAAAAACTTTTTGAAGCCGAAAAAGTCCGCCTCCCAGGTGATTTCTACCAGCTCAAAATCGAAGACTTCAAGGAGTTGGAGGGCTTGGGTGACAAATCGGGCACCAACATTGTCAGAGAAATCCAAACCAAAAAACAGCTTACCCTGCGCCAATTATTCGACGCCTCAGTCATCCCCAACTTCAGCTCCCAAAGAATCCAGCAACTTATTACCTCGGGCTTCGATACACCCCAAAAAATCCTGAATATCACTCAAACTGACCTGGAAAATCTTCCCGGCATCAAAAGTACACTAGCCCAAAAAATTGTTGAGGGCATAAAAAACCGCCGGGATTTTATTTTATCCCTTCTTGGTCAAATCGACATCAAAAAAGAATCAACCCCAAATAAATTAGGCAATCAGACCTTCGTCATTACCGGCAGCCTCTCCCGTCCCCGAAAAGACATCATTGCCGACATAGAATCCCAGGGCGGCAGAGTATCTTCGTCTGTTTCCGTCACCACTAACTTTCTTTTAACCAACCAAACCAACTCTGCTTCCAGTAAATACAAAACCGCCCTCAAGCTGGGCATACCCATCATCAGCGAAGAACAGTTTAATGATTTACTCTCCCAAAATAAACCATGATTTTCAAAAACAAAACCGAATCGGCTTCTTTACTCTGCCAGAAAATAACCGGAGAATTGAAATTAACCAACCAGAACACCATCTTTGGCTACATCAACCCGGACGCACAAACTTATTGCCAGCTTCTGGGGGAAAAATCTAAAACTAAAAGCCGAATTTCTCCCTCAGATTATTAAGTCAAAAAGTCATAAACCAGCTTCTTACCTTGTTATCTGTGACACCGGTGAGACCAGGGGTCAAGAATACAATGAATACACTGATATCATCAGAAAATTACTCCCTCAAACCCAAATTATTATCGCCACTCCCGTCATTCCCCAAACCGAAGAAGCCATGCTCAAAGATGCTTCCGACAGGCTGATAACTCTTCATATCGAACCTCTTTTCTTTTCCCTTTCCCAATTTTATTCCAACCAAAAATAAAACACATCCATTACATACTAGCAGTCTATGCTTACGACTGCTAGTTTAAACCTGATTTTAAATTTGTCCCAAGCTCAGGGGATATTTATATATCAAAATATATCACTAAGAATCTTTATATAATTTAAATACACTTTATACATCAGTATATTTCTGATCACTCAAGCGTTAAAATAACACATGAAACTAATAATCGGTCTGGGAAACCCGGATAAACAATATCAAAATACCCGCCATAATTTGGGCCAAACCGTCATAAAAAAATTAATTTCGGAATTAAATCTGAAAACAAACTATCACCCCAAACTTCAGGCTCACCTGACCCAGGCAACAGGGTGGGGGAGTGGTCAAAAAAAAATTTTAGCTTATGCCGGCCAGTACATGAATAACTCAGGCGTCACCGTCAAGGCCCTGGCTGATTATTACAAAATTTCAACTAAAAACATTTACATTATCCACGATGACCTTGACTTGCCAGTAGGGGATTACCGGCTCCAATTTGACCGGGGACCCGCCGGCCACAATGGTATCCTCTCCATTATCGAACACCTCAACACTCAGGCTTTTCATCGGATTCGCCTTGGTATCGGCCACCCCCCTGATCAAACCCCGGTCGAAAAATTCGTACTTTTACCCTTCACACCAGCAGAAAGAGTTATAATAGATACCACCATCAATCAAGTCCTGATCGATTTAAAAAACTTACTCTAAGGGCCGTTAGCTCAGTTGGCTAGAGCGCACCCTTCGCATGGGTGAGGTCGGGGGTTCAACTCCCCCACGGTCCACCACTCAATTTGACAACCGCTTTTTAGTATCCTAAAATCAAAGTCTACTCCCAACAAGAATTCCTTCGGCTCACGCCCACTTAAAGCCCACCTAAACTTACTTTTTCATTATTAATTTACAAAACATAGACACCATGACCAACAATGTCGAAAGTCCTAAAGTTACAAACCAACCCAAGTCTATCGATCTCAACTCACTCCCTCAAATAATTGCCGGCCAAAGAACAGTACTGGCCGACGATGGCGAAACCTGGAAAACTCCCTTTACTGAAACCAGGAACGGGGAACAGGTTACCGTTATCAGACCTGAAGACATGGCTCGCCACCTCTACACCTAAAATAAAGGTTTTCTTGCTTTCCAGTTGGTAAAATTAGATGTGGCCGACAACACCTCATCCATCAAAGACCAGCTTGATCTCTTTAAACAGACCCTAAAAGGCCGCCAGAAATACGTCAAAAATGAATACCAGGCCTACGGCCTAGAGCTGGCCAAAGAATTAGGTGATTGGAAAAACCGCTCTCTTTATATCCGTCTGGCCAAACAAATCGATAGGGGATTACTGGAAAAAGCCCGCTACTTTGTCAAAGACCAAACAACCGGCAGCATCAAAACACCCTACAAGCTTTTCATGTGGAAACTAAAACAAATAAAAACGGAGGCAAAACAAAATAACCCGTCCTGATCTTCTGCTATTATTGATTTAGTGAAACAAGAATTTAGGCAGCATCTATTCCCTCTGCTGGGAATATTTATATTCATCAGTATCTTTTGGCTCATCGAGCAGGTCAGAATTTTTGACTTTGTTTATCTTTTTTTTGGACTCGCCTGGGGAGCTTTTCTTCTTGAACTGGACCACCTTATTTTCTGGTTTTACCTCAAGCCCAATATTGAAGAAAGCCGTCTGGCCCAAACCGCCCTTAAAAATAAAGATTACAAATCACTCCTGGAAATCTATAGACAAACCCGACAAAGTCACACCAACCTCATCTTTCATCACTATTTTTTTCAAGTCGTTTTAGTCTTAATTTCATTCTTTGTCTTTACCTCAACTTCCGGCATTTTCACCAAAGCCGTGGTTCTGGCTCTCAACGTCCATCTTTTAATCGAGGAAATTATCGATTATAACCAGGACAAGAAACGTCTCCAAAATTGGCTGTTTGCCCGGGAAAAAAAGCAATTGCCCATAGATTATCTCAAGCACTATATTCTATTCTTTCTCTTGACTACCTGTCTTTTTGTTTATATCCTCACCAGAACTAATATATGACCCAACTATCTGACCACCTCCTGGAAAAGGCCAAAGGCCACTTATCGACTCAACAACAATCACTTATTTCCGACATTCAGACCATCAGACAATGTCTCCAGCAAAACCATATTTCAGATTATTCCTTCCTGGTAGCTCCCGCCGCCAAAGCCTACGAAGGTTATCTCAAAGACTTTTTTCTGAAAGTTGGCATCATCGATAAATTTAATTACGAAAGCGACCGTTTTCGTGTCGGTAAAACCCTCAACCCCTCGCTTCGCTACAAGCGCTTTTCCATTTTCCAAAAACTTACCGACTTACACGATAGGGGAGAGGAGCTTGCTGAAACTCTCTGGGACGCCTGGAAATTTGGACGCAACGAAATTCTTCATTACTTCCCCAATAATTTAAAAAAATTAACCCAATCGGAAGCCGAAGAAAGGATCGCTCTTATCATGAACGCCATCATTACTTCCGGGCAGTTCGCCAAAGAAAATCAACCTACCTATTCCAAAATGCTATAATGATCTGTTAATCTAAAAGAATCATGCCAAAAAAGTTAATTAATGTTGACCAGGAAACCTGCATCGGTTGCAACACCTGTCCTCTGATGGCCCCGGACATCTTCGAGCTGGATAAAGACACTTTCAAAGCCAAAGTCATCCGCCAACCCCAAGAAATTACTCCCGACATTCAAACTGTTATCGACTCCTGTCCGGTAGCAGCCATTACTGTTGTCGAAAAATAATTATTACTTTAAAAAATATGAAAACCAAAAAATATTTGAAAGTACCCACCCCGGCCGCTATATTATTCATTGTCCTGTTTTTTGCCACTTCTTTTTATTCTGGAGTAACCTTCACCAGATCAAAATTGCAGGGTGACACCCTCAGTGCCAAAAACGTCTTCGCTGTCGAAAAGTCCGAGACTCCGGAGTTGGAATTTTACGTCATGAGCTTTTGTCCTTATGGTAATCAAATCGAAGATGTTATCAGACCAGTGGCTGACCTTCTTGGCGACAAAGCCAATATCCGTCCTCGCTACATTTTCGACAAAATTGAAGGTGGTCTTGCCAGCTATTGCGGTCCTCAACGGGTTGGCGATCCTTCTCTTTGCTCTGTTTATGTCCAAAACGGTTATTTCCAGGATGAAGCTACCTGCAAGAAAACCATCGAAGACAGCAAAAAAACCTGCACCAACGAAAGTGCTTACATTAAAGCCGAAAATGGTGTTTATTACTCCTCTTTGCACGGTCGGGTAGAAGCTAATCAAAACGTCCGTGAAATTTGCGCCTATAACCTAGCCCAAGACAAAAAAATGTGGTGGAATTTTGTCGACAACGTCAACCTAAACTGTAACGACCAAAATGCCGATACCTGCTGGCAAGACCAGGCCCAGAAATCCGGACTTGACGTCAATCAGATTACTACCTGTTTCAATGAGCAAACAATTGACTTGATTGAAGCAGAAATCGCCGCCACCACCGCCAAACAGGTCACCGCCTCGCCCACAGTCCTGGTCAACGGCGTTAACTTCCCACCTCAGGAAGCCTACACCCAAGATGGCACCGGCTCTCTCAAAGTAGGTAAAAAAACTATTCAACAAAGTCAATACCGATCACCCAATACCATCAAGGAAGCTGTTTGCTCTGCCTTCAAAAAATCTCCCAGAGAGTGCAACACCACACTTGACTCAGTACCCGAAGCTCAAGCCGTTGCCCAAACCGGCGCTGCTTGCAACTAAAAACCACTTTGTTTTCAATTAAAGCCGCTTTTAGCGGCTTTTTTTGTTAGAATCTATTCATGTCCCAAAAGCTAAATTCTCATCAAATCAGAAAAAGCCACCCAGCCTCAGCTGGCAAAAATCAAAAAAATATCAAGCGTCATCCTCTGGTCCTGGTACTGGACAACGTCGTTGACACTTACAATGTCGGTACTTTTTTCCGCCTGGCCGACGCCCTGGCTGCCGAAAAAATTTATCTTTGCGGCCCGGTAGTCACTCCGCCCAATATCAAAATCCACCGCTCTTCCATCGGTACTTGGAAATGGATTCCCTGGGAACACTGCCCATCTACGATCGATTGCATCAAACACCTCAAAAAAAACGGCTACTACACCGTTGCTATCGAACAAGCGCCCAACAGCGCTTCTTATCTCAACGCCAGCTACAAATTTCCCCTGGCACTCATCGTCGGCAGTGAATCTCTGGGAATTTCCCCAAAAACTCTCCAACACGTCGATCAGATTGTAGAAATTCCCATGTACGGTATCAATAAGTCCTTAAATGTCCTGGTCGCCGCCTCGGTAATTTCCTTCCATATAATCAGCCAGAGTAACTAATCCTACCAAACCATATCGATGTGTATATTTATATCCCTATAACTTAATTATACCATTATTATGGGTCCTAGTCCAACGATAATACTTTCACCCAAACTAAGGCAAAATATTTCATTCTGTTTTCTTGTCAAAAATGTACTTTATTTACCCTATCTATAGGCATAATTTGCTTATTGTAAAGCTAACTTAGCTCTGTTAGAATGTTTATGTATTAAAAAAAGCCCTAAAATCAAATCATGCCAGCCCCAAAACAAGAATATACCAGCCAACAAATTGTAGTTTTAGAAGGTCTTGAGCCGGTCAGAAAACGGCCTGCCATGTATATCGGCACCACTGATGTTCGAGGACTCCACCATTGTCTAACCGAAATTGTTGACAACTCCATCGATGAAGCCCTGGCCGGTTTTGCCAAAAATATTTGGGTTGTTGTTCATCCTGACAACTCCATTTCTGTTGCCGACGACGGTAGGGGAATCCCCATCGACATCATGCCCAAATACAATAAGCCAGCCCTGGAAGTCATTATGACCACCCTCCACTCTGGCGGCAAATTTGAAGGTGCCGCCTACAAAGTTTCTGGAGGATTGCACGGTGTCGGTGCCGCCTGCGTTAACGCCTTGTCCCAGGCCTACCGAGTCGAAGTTCGCCGGGACGACAAGATCTATCTCATGGAATTCAGTCGAGGCAAAGTCAAAACCAAACTAACCCAAATACCTCAAACCAACGTCAAACTATTAAGTAAAATTATCCCCCAAGGTACCACCGGTACCACCGTTACCTTCCTCCCGGACCCTGTAATTTTCAAAGAAACCACCGAGTTTGATTCCAAAATCATTTTAAAATCCCTCAAAGATCGAGCTTACCTGACCTCCAAAATATACTTTCATTATTTCGACGAAAGACACAATACCCAACACCACTATTACTTCGAAGGCGGCATCGTATCACTTCTGACCGAACTCAACAAAAATAAAGTTACTGTCCACGAACCAATTTACATCCACGGCCAGGATCAGGCTAATGGCGTTGATCTGGAAGTTGCTATCCAATATAACGATACTTTTCAGGAAAATACCCCTTCTTACGTCAATATTATCAACACTCATGAGGGCGGCACTCATTTGTCCGGTTTCAAAACAGCCCTCACCCGATCCGTCAAAGATTATGCTATCAAAAAAGAATTACTCAAAAACAAAGATGATAATATCACCGGCGACGATACCCGCGAAGGCCTAACTGCCGTTATCTCCGTCAAAATGCCTAGTCGCGATCTTCAATTCGAAGGTCAAACCAAAGGTCGACTTGGCAACAGCGAAGTCCAACCCATAGTCACCAAAATCGTCAAAGAAGAACTTGATATGTTTTTTGAAGAACATCCCGATGTCGCCCGATCAATCGTCCAAAAATCATTATTGGCCATCCAAATCCGCAAAGCTGCCAAAGCCGCCAAGGAGGCAATTATGCGCAAAGGCGTTTTCGACTCTCTCGGACTTCCCGGCAAACTGGCCGACTGTCAATCAAAAAACCCACAGGATTCGGAAATATATATCGTCGAAGGCGATTCGGCTGGCGGTAGCGCCAAACAAGGAAGAGACCGCCGCTTCCAGGCCATTTTGCCACTTTGGGGCAAAGCCCTCAACACCGAAGGTATGCGCCTAGACAAAATTGTCGGCTCTGATAAGCTGAAAGACCTGATTATCGCTCTGGGCATGGGAATAGGGGAAACCCTCAACCCGGAGAAACTCCGTTATCACCGTATCATCCTCATGGCTGACGCTGACGTTGATGGCGCCCATATTTCCACCCTCCTTCTAACTTTTCTCTTCCGCCACATGCCCTACACCATCGAAAACGGTTATGTCTATATTGCCATGCCGCCTCTTTATCGAATCCAGCAGGGCAAAACAGTCAAATATGTCTATACCGAAGAAGAAAAAGAAACTTACCTCAAATCAATCGATACCAGCAAAGCCTTCGACATCCAGCGTTATAAGGGTTTGGGAGAAATGAATCCTCAACAACTCTGGGATACCACCATGAATCCCGAAACCAGGCTTCTTAAGAAAGTTTCTATCGAAGATGCCCAGAAAACTGACGAAACTTTTAGGGTTTTAATGAGTAGCGATGTTCCGCCTCGAAAAAAATTTATTCAGACCCACGCCCACTTGGCTACATTAGACATTTAATAAATCATGGCAGATTCAAACACCTCAAAAAACAATATCGGCAAAATACTTGCGGTAGACATCGTCCCGGAAATGGAAAAATCTTATCTGGACTATGCCATGAGTGTCATCGTCCAACGAGCACTTCCTGATGTCCGCGATGGGCTAAAACCCGTCCACCGCCGCATTATCTATGCCATGAACCAAATGGGCTTGACTCCTGGAGGCAAAAACTCAAAATCAGCCAAAGTTGTGGGTGAAGTTTTGGGTAAATACCACCCTCACGGCGACATTTCGGTTTACTTTGCCATGGTCCGTATGGCCCAGGAATTTTCCATGCGCTATCCGCTAGTCACTGGCCAAGGCAATTTTGGTTCTATCGACGGTGATCCTCCAGCGGCCATGAGGTATACCGAAGTCAAAATGGCCAAATTAACCAATGAAATGATTTCCGACATCAACAAAGAAACTGTTGACATGAGTGAAAATTTTGACGCTACCCTCAAAGAACCAACCGTACTGCCTGCCCGCGTGCCCAACCTCTTACTCAACGGAGCTGACGGTATTGCTGTCGGCATGGCCACCCGAATTCCACCTCACAACCTCAAAGAGCTCTGTCTTGCCCTAGATCACATGCTCGATCATGCCCATCTGGAAAAAGTTGAACCCGAAATTGAGATTGAACCGATCAACAAAAAACAAACCACCGAAGACATAATTCTAAAACCACTCTACGACCTCCAAAAACTCCGTTTTAATCTGGAATCAAATGCCACCATTGATAACTTGGTCAAATACGTCCAGGGCCCTGATTTCCCCACAGCCGGAGAAATTTACGGCAAAAGCGGCATCCTTGAAATGTACAATACTGGCCGAGGCAAATTCAAAATCAGGGGCAAATCCACTATTGAAGAAACCAAATCAGGCAAAATCAGAATTATCGTCACCGAGTTGCCCTATCAGGTTAATAAGTCTGAACTCATCAAAAAAATCGCCGATCTGGTTCGCGACAAAAAAATAATTGGTATCTCCGATCTTCGCGACGAATCTGACCGCCATGGTATCCGGATAGTCATAGAAATCAGGAAAACTGGCAAACCCAAAACAATTTTAAATAAACTCTACAAATTTACCGCCCTCCAAAGCTCCTATTCTGCCAATATATTGGCTTTGGTCAACGGTATTCCTCAAACTCTAAACCTCCGTCAGATGCTGCTCCTCTTTCTTCGTCATCGAGAAAATATCATCCGTCGGGCCACCCTTTTTGATCTCAAGGGTGCGCTGATGCGGGCTCACATTCTAGAAGGTCTCAAAATTGCTCTGGACAATATCGACGAAGTTATCAAAACTATCCGCGCCTCACAAAGCACCGAAGACGCTCGAAATAATTTAATGGCTAAATTCAACTTTACCGACGTTCAGGCCAATGCCATTCTGGAAATGCAGCTCCGACGTCTGGCTGCTCTCGAACGTCAAAAGATCGAAGAAGAATATAACGCCATCAAAGCGGTAATCGACGACTTAACCGCCATCATCACCCGGGAAGACCGCATGATTGGCGTTATCAAATCCGACAACAAAGATATACTCGAAAAATACAGTGATACTCGTCGTACCAAAATTTATTCTCGGGGACTGGAAGACTTTTCCGAAGAAGACCTGATCTCCAAAGAATCAACCTTTGTTACCATCACCAAAACCGGCTACATAAAAAGAGTTTCCAAGGACACTTATCGCACCCAGAAACGCGGTGGCATCGGAGTCTTAGGCATGACTACCAAGGAGGAAGACGAAATCGAAAACATGCTCAACGTCACCACTCACGACGACCTCCTTTTCTTTACCAACAAAGGTCGGGTTTTCAAAACCAAAGTCTGGGATCTAAATGAAGCCAACCGCCAGTCCAAAGGACAGGCTATCATTAACCTCATCAACATCTCCCAGGGAGAAACAGTTCAAGCCGTACTTTCAATTAGAAAAGAAGATCCCATCAAATATATTCTCCTAGCTACCAAAAAAGGTGTCATTAAGAAAACTGCCGTCGAGAAATTCAACAATATTCGCCAAAACGGCCTGACTGCTATCAAGCTTGATCCTAACGACCAGCTTGTCTGGGCCAAAAGTACTGACGGCAACTGCCACATTTTTATGATTACCCACGAAGGCAAGTGTATCCGTTTTGATGAAAAAGACGCCCGGCCCATGGGTCGCCACACCCGGGGTATTCGGGGTATTTTTCTCAAAGAGAACGATTACCTTGTCAGTGTTGGGGTAGTTCCACCTTCTATTCCCAAAGAAAAAGGCAAAAAGGACAAAAGTTTCCGACATCTTTTAGTCTGCACCGAAAAAGGTATCGGTAAACGTACCGACATCTACCAATATCCTCTCCAAAAACGGGGCGGCGTTGGTGTCAAGGTCTCCAGTTTAACCTCCAAGACCGGCAAAGTAGCAGTTGCTCAAGTAGTCACCGAAAATGACGAACAGGTGATTCTCGTCTCCAAAAAAGCCATTACTATCAAGCTACCCCTAAAAAATATTCCCATTCTCAGCCGAAACACCCAAGGAGTAATCCTGATGAGAATAAAGGCCGAAGATGACAAAGTTAGCACTCTGACCGTACTCCAAAAACCTGAAACAGAAGAAGCTCAGTAAACTTCCTTAGACTGTCACCATCTTAGTAATCAGAGTAGGGGACTAATAATATTATAGGATTAATGCACCAATTACTATAGGACAATTAATAATATTGTTCACACTTTTGGCTAAATTTTTTATTTAATAAATCGGTAGGGTAGGGGAGTCGTATCAAAATTATAGGTCATTAACTATAGGGTGGGGGATATTAGCAGTTACCAACCACTACTGCTAATCAGGCACACAATTTATATATTAACCTAAGATACGGATAAATTAAACCATAAGTAACTAGTACACATCACAATTGCATTCGTACACTGACATCTCCTGCTAAACCACTACTATAAGGATACTGCCCGGCACCACCTTTTATTTATTACCTTTATGAAATTTTTCATGAATTTCCCTCAGCCGGGCATCTGTCACGTGGGTATAAATTTGAGTGGTGGCAATATTTTTGTGTCCCAATATTTCCTGCACCGATCTCAAATCGGCTCCGGCCCTCAACAAATCAGTCGCCATCGAATGCCTCAAAGTATGGGGTGTGGCCTCAACCGGTAGGCGAGCCTGCCTAACATATTTTTTGACCAATCTCTGCACCGATCTTACTGTCAACCTCATACCTTGGTCACTGACGACCACATCTCTTTTACCCGAATACCGAATAAACAGCGGTCTGAAGTGATCCCTTCGGTTTTTTAAGTATTTATCCATGTAATCAGCTGCTCTTTTCGAAATAAATACCACTCGCGACCTACCACCCTTGCCCACAACCCCAAACTCACGCGTCGCTAAATCTACCTGATCCCGATCCAAGGACACCAACTCCGACACCCTCAAGCCCGTAGAAAACAATAATTCCAATATCACCTTATCCCGCAGGCCATTAATCGTTGACGACAACGGCTGTCCCAAAAGCCTGTCCATCTGACTATCGTCCAAAAACTTTAATGAATGATCTTTACTCTTTGGTACTTCCAACTTTTCCGGCTGCAAAACCACATAATCATTCTTCACCAACCACTTCAGCAACGACCTTAGAGCAATAATATAATACCCCTGAGTTACCGGTTTCATTTCTCCCTTGACTCCTTTCTGCCGGCTCAAATATAATCGAAACTTCCTCACACTCTCAACGTTCACATCAAAAATCGTCAAAACCTTTTCTTCTTTTCCCTCTGACAAATAATTTAGTAATACATCAAGATAGTGCTCATAATTCCTGATTGTTAATTTCGAGCAGTTTCTTTCCACTTCCAGATATTCCAAAAATCTTCTAACAAGAACTCTTAAATCATTTTCCATAACTTCATCTTAACAGTTTTATTTGTTTGTCACAATTTTTGTCGAACTTAGCTCAAATTTACCAAAACCAAGGATACTGAATATCATTTTGTTCAAATCTTTAATTACAGAGCCTCTGGTGAAGTCATATCATTTTTTACCTATCTTTTCGTTATTTTTATCTATATCCCCGGATTTTCTCTTCAGGGGAGTCAAAAATCAAATTTATGCCTGACAATTTGAGATGGATCCAAAGTCGCCAGAGGACAAATAATGCCATTTTTAAAATCCCCAAAACTTTAATTACCAAAATACCAGGAACTATTTTTAAATAATTTAGAAAATAAATCCACGCTACCTCCCCTCCCTTTTTCCAGCTTCCTAGTCGTAAAAGATACATTGTGCGACATAGCAAAGATACCCTCCTCCTGCTTAGGGAAGGTATATATTATCACTTACCAACACATCCACTTTATTACTTTTTTAATTTTCTTCGCTTGCTTGTTATTTGACTGCTTACCCCCTCTACTCTCACTACAAACAAGCACTTCTCCTGATACATTCATCATCCTCTAACTTTTCCACACAGACTATATCATTGTATATCATATAATTATGTGAAAATTATTACCAATACCGTGAAAATAATATTATTATAGGATATAAATATTATAGGACACTTCCCTACTCTCCCACCCTTGTCAAAATATTTTTCCCAGTTTTTATCCCAAATCCCGCTAAATCATTGCCACAACTAACCGCAAAACCTCACTCACGAACTTTCATCTAAACCAAACCCTAAAGCTGCTTCAACTCACCTACAATCCCCTTTCTAAATCACAAATATTAAGTTTTAACCTATCTTTAGGTATAATTTATATTTATTTCCACCTGGTCATTATCACTACGCCCAGAAGTATAGCCACCCCAATCCAAATATTCGATAGCCAGGTCCTCTTAAACAACCGATCTCTAATATCAGCCTGCAAAAGTCCGCTCAAGACATAAATCGCTGACACCAGATAGATTGAGCCCTTAAAAATACCTACGGGCCAAAAAGAAAAGACCAAAGATAACTCAGCCATCAGCAATGCCGGTACCAAAACGTAGACAATTATATTCTTCCCTCTACCATCATCGGGCAGTTCAATAGCTATTGCCCAAAACTGGTACAAATACACCAATATCGACACCAAAAACACTAAAAGCATATTTATTCCATAGTTAAACCTGAAAGAAAAAACGCTGTTAAACAGCAAAAATGAACACAGCAAAAGTATTATCAAGCTCACCGTGTAAGCCGCCCGATACAAAGGCACCGTTTTATATCCAATTGCCACCAAAAATACATTTTCCACCAAAAATATGACGTAACAAACCACCCCGAACAACACACTCAAAAATAAAGATCCCACCATATTTAACGGTAATAACGCCACAAACAACCCGGAACCAACAAAAAAACATACTGGCAAAATTGTCGACATCATCTTGTTAAACCAATCCTTTTCAAAAATTATCCCCAAACCAAACCAGAAACACACCGAAATCAAAACAATTCCCGCAAACAGACCATAATAATGGGATTCATACGGTAAAGTTATCAAAAGGAAAAACCCAAAAGCCGACAATAATGACGACAATAAATACTTAATCCTTTTGTTCATAATCAAAACCGGCAAAAACATTTATCACATCTTCATTCTCCTCCAAATCGGCCATCAAATCCAGAACTCTGTTTAACTCATCTTCACTCTTCAGCATCACTGGCATACTCGATCTCAACACCACCTCCGCTCTCACCACATTTTTTCCACTTGACTCCAACTTTTTGACCAGATCACCCAACTCGCCCGGATTTACAATCACTATATTTTCGTCAAAATCCTGTGCCCCCCAATCAATCAACGTTAATTGGTCCTCATCATTAATACTTTCCAGTTCAACTTCACCCCTTTTTTCAAATTGATACATAACCGAATTGGTTTCACCCAAACTACCGCCATAAACTTTCAAAGCTGACTTCACTTCAGCCAAAATTCTGTTCTTGTTGTCAGTCTCCACTTCGATTACCAAAGGAACTCCAAAAGACCCGTATCCTTCCAATATATAATTACTCAACTTCGCCTTTTTGGCCTCAAAACTATCAATTAGCCTGGCAACATTTTCCTTTGGCATATTTACTTCTCGAGCTTTGTCGATAGCCTTCTTCAAATAGCTATTCGTCTCCGAATTAGTCACCCCACCACCCAATCTAATCGCCGTTAGGATATCTTTCGCTACCCGGGTAAAAGACTCGCTTCTTTTTTTATCCTGCGAACCCTTCCTCTGTTTGATATTTGCCCACTTAGAATGTCCTGACATAGCTTGAATATTTTAACATTTCCGCGAAACCCTCTCCAAAATACAACTCTGTTTCATGTTGTCCACCCTTACTCTCACTCACCTGACAACCCAAAATACTCTCCAGGACTTTCAGGGAATACTCATTTTCGCTATTCTCACCTTTTACCATCAAACAATTTTTCACCTCAGCTTCGACATTATCCACACCGATCACCGAAAAACCGGCCCACTCCAATTTAGTCGCCAAAAAATTTGCCAGTCCCGAAATCTCCGTCGTATTCATCGTATTAATTCTTAAATCTCCCTTAAGTACCCTATTATCAGCAAAATCACGCATCATAACCTCATCCAGTAAGATCGCCTCATCCGCTAAATTCTCAGTCACGTTTTCCTCCTTATATAACATCTCTCCACTCATCCGCCGAAACCTGACCCAGTTAATCAGGCCAATTTCTTCTAGTAATACCTTGTCGTTCCGCCAGTCATCAACCTCCTCTAGATACACAATCTTATCGCTGATAAATCCAAAGTTATAAAAAAATAATAATCTCGCCAGTTCATCGCCGTCTTTTTCCAAACCCAAAAGCCTCTCGACCCGATCAGCCTGATACCAGCTCAGACCTTTTGGAATCCACACCATCACCTTCCCGTCCAATTTCATTACATTGATCATTTTCCTCTCGCTCGACACCGACACCAACGCCAGTCTGTCTTTACTTATTACTCCCAGCTTTAAATCATTTTTACCATCCCATACATCATTATAAACTCTATCAAAAGCCAAAACGCCCAAACCCGCCAACACCAAAATAACCAAAACCGGCATTATATATTTATACTTTTTCACTCTTATTAATTAACTCCTTCAGGTCATCCGGCAGCTGAGATTCAAAACTCATTTTCTCGCCCGACATCGGATGGTCAAAACTGATTTTATATGCATGCAAAAATTGTCTTTTTAGTCCACCAACCTCCTTTCCTCCATAATTTCTATCGCCAGCCAATGGCCAACCCATATATGACATGTGAACTCTAATTTGGTGAGTCCTGCCGGTCACCAAGTTCACCTCAATCAGGCTGTAAATTCTCCCTTCCATCCGATACTTCGCTAAAGTAGAAAAGCATGTCATAGCTGCCTTCCCCTCCGGTCTCACTCCAAATTTCCCAAAAACATATTTCGATCTCCCCACCGGCACATTTATTTGACCCTTAAGCGGCAAATCTCCTGACGCCAACGCCAAATATTTTTTCTCTACCTGCCTCCTCTTAAACTGCCCCTTAAGCTTTCTCCAAACTTCACTTTTCTTGGCTACCAATAATAGACCGGTTGTGTCTTTGTCCAGTCGGTGAACCACGCCACCCCTCTCCACCGCCACTTTCATAACCCGGCTTGACCAGTCTTCCACCGTAATCTGCTCATTGGTCCGCCCCTCTTCGGTGGCAACTACCCCATCGGGCTTATCTATTACCATCAAATAATCATCCTCAAAAATTATTTTAATCTGCTTTTCCATAAGCTATAAATAAACATAACAGCTCCAATTGTAATAAGCCAGTCGTTTATATTATTGTACAAACCCAGCCTCGACAATAACCAATAATCCCTTACATACCCAAACCTGAACCTGTCGACTAAGTTTGCCGCCCCACCCATCAAAACCAGCCAGAAACCCACCCTTTTCTCTCTTCGAAAGTAAATAAAAAAGACAATAAACGCCACCAGCACCAACCACCAAGCATCATTCAGCCAACCGAAACTCATTCCGCTATTTTTCACTCCCCCATCTACTCCAACACTCCCCCAAATTAGTTCATGTACTCCATACCAGAAAATGGCTGATACCAGCCATTTCGCCCATCGACTATTCCTGCTCTTTTTCACAATCTATACAAATAGTGGTGTCAGGCTTAGCGGCCAACCTGTCAGTATCTATCATTTTGCCACAATTTTCACACATTCCATACTTCCCCAACTTAATCCGTGTTAACGCTTTTCGGAGTTGGACCAGTTGTTTTCCGATAAAATTAGACTTAACTTCAGCCTCAAAATGACCCAGTTGCTCGTCAACATCCTCCTCCAGTGAGTTTTCCCCGCTTCTGTCTTCATTTACAAAAGGATCTCCGGCCTTAATATTTTTTTGCCTTCTCTTCAGTAAAACTATTTCATCTTCCAAAAATTTTCTTATCGGATTAATTAATCGACTGGGAAATGTCAAGTTTCCGTGACTCTTATCATTTTTCATTTTTTCTCCTTTTCCCGACAAACAATAACGATAATTGGCCAAACACTTCTCCTAGAATAAACAATCCCGCCACAGAAATCAAACACAAAGTTAGGTACAACCCCCAAGGCTGAAACCCATCTTTAAATATAAACGCCCTAATTACCATCAAAAACCAAAATATCATGTTCGAAAAGAAAAACAAAAATCCCTTTTTCCCGCTTCTATACCACACAAACGATCTATATTTCTTGCCCAAAACCACCGTTAAAATACCTGTTCCCACCAACAGCAGCAAAACTTGCAACCCCAAACTTTCTCCCCCACCCCGCAATATCTCATCTGCCATAATAAATAGAATAAATATTCCAAAGTTACCGATACTTTCCTCCAAAAATGACCACACTCTCCACTCGTTTTTTTGCGCGTATATTATCGACGCTAGAACCCAGAACAAATACGCCCCGATATAGTTCATTCCCGGCTTCTGCCAAACCAAAAACCAATTTGCTATCGAATCATTCCACGCCCCAAAATTAAGCAAGCCATACGTCAATCTCCCGCCTACCAAAAAAACCAGCAAACTTAACCACGAATACGAAATCAATTTCTCATCACCATAGTTTTCCTTGGAATTCCTCCAGGTAAGATACAAAAAAACAACCACACCTATAGCTTTTAATATTCCAATTTGCATCTATATATATTCTATAATATCCCCACCCTTTTTTATATGTGCCGAAGCCGGGAATCGAACCCAGATGACATTGCTGTCACACGATTTTGAGTCGTGCGCGTCTACCAATTCCGCCACTCCGGCCAAAAACTTACCTAGTATACCAAACTTTTATTTATTCCGGCTTTTGCTCCACATCAAAAAAACTTACCTGTTTACCATTGAAAAATAAATTAAATTGGCCAGTAGGGCCATTTCTATGTTTTTCAATACTGCACGTCACCATCTCCCGAACTTCCTCATTTTCCCGATGCAGAAACATCACCACATCGGCATCCTGTTCTATGCTCCCCGATTCCCTCAGGTCAGACAATCTCGGCTTGCCTCCCCGCGTCTCCATTGCCCTTGATAACTGGGCCGCCGCCAGCACCGGAACTCCCAATTCTCTAGCTAGATTCTTCAAGCCCTGAGATATTTCCGAAACTTCCTGGACCCGATTATCTCGGGTCAATCCATGCATCAACTGCAAATAATCAACAATAATAAACTTGATTCCCTTGTCCACCTGCAACCTGCGCGCCTTCGTTCTTAATTCCGTTACCGTCAACCCTGGGGTGTCATCGATATACAACGGTGCTTCAGCTAATATTCCCATAGCTTCCGATAATGAACCAAAATCATGCTCCGACAATTGACCGGTTTTTAACTTCCAAGCATCAATCAAACCCTGCCTCACCAACAACCTGTCCACCAGCTCCTCCTTGCTCATTTCCAACGAAAACACACATGTCGGCAATTTTTCTTCCACCGCCACATGCCTAGCAATATTCAACCCAAAAGCTGTCTTCCCTACGCCCGGTCTAGCCGCCAAAATAATCAAATTACTGTTTTGCATTCCTGCTAACAAAGTATCTAATGCCTTAAACCCGCACGGCACCCCCCGCAACCCATTTCCCATTTTTTGCAGCTCATCCAACCGGTCAAAACTTGCAGTCAATACTTCTTTTATCGATATTGGCACTGACTTTAAGTGTTTTTGTGACAATGAAAAGATTGCTTGCTCCGCCGCGTCCAATAACTCATTCGAACCCATACCATCATCGAAAGCCATTTCCCCTATTTTCCCCGCTGCCGTTATTAACTCTCTTTTGGCCGATAATGATTTTATAATTTGCCCGTAACTTTCCACATTCGCTGCCGTTGGTACCTCATTGGCCAACTTTGTCAAAAATGCTTTGCCACCAATCCTTTTTAATTGCTTTAGTTCCTTCAGCTTTTCCGACACTGTCACAATATCAATCGGCGATCTCTCCTCGTACAATTTCATCATCGCCTCAAAAATCGATCCGTTATTGAAATTATAGAAATTTTCCGGCCTCAAAAATTCAGACACATTCAAAATCGCATCATTATCGATCAGTATTGACCCCAAAACAGACAGTTCTGCTTCTTCTGAACTTGGCGGCAATCTCATTACATCACTCATATTTTTACTGAATCTTTAGGATTACTACTTCCCTTCCTTCAGGCAAATCCTCGATTTTATCAATTTTTAGTAACTCTACTTTTTTAGCATCTTCCCTATCGGCCTCATCCAAAAAAGTGCCATATTCCTCATCGTCCTCTTCATATCCCACCGGTATAACATAATTAGCCCCCCACTTCTTCGCCCATTCTAATTTTAGTTTAGTCCCCACATTTTTATTTTTAATTGGAACTACCAAAACATCCAAAGCATTTATCCTCTCAATTTTCTTGTCGGACAAAGCTTCATCGATTTCTCCCAAAACTCCAATTCTCACCCCATCCATGCTAACCACATACACAAACCCATGCATACCATTTATTCCTACTATCTCCACCCCACCGACTTCATATTCTCCCGGGCCCCTTATAATAACCGTTTCTTCACCCAAACCCAAAAAATCATGTTCTTCCCCGGTTAACAACACAATCCTTGTTGGTTGATATTTTTTTAATTTCAAATTATCTTCCGAAGGATTGACAAAAACATTTTCTTTTTTACCCTTCAACCAAACGGCATGCTTGCTTGTTCTCCTGATTTCCATATATGTAATTCTATCACCACTCCAAATGATCATGTGTTATCATTTATAAAAACATAAAACTCTTATGATAAAAGAACTCTTCCTTGCTATCGCCCTTGGTGCCCTCCTCGGCTTCGGAATTACTGGTGGCTACTTCTCCCTCAAAAACCAAAATTCCTCCAGGAATCAACCCACCCCCACGCCAACTGCTACCAACCAAGAAACCGAAACTTCCGGTTCTGACATATCAACCATATCCGATACTGGTCCCTCGTCCACCAGCTCAAACATTACCATCGACACTCCAGCCGACAATGCTGTCGTTGATACCTCCAAACTGAAAATATCCGGTACAACCGCACCTGATAGTTTTCTAATTATCCTCACCCCCTTAGGTGATTTCAACACTACTGCCGATAAATCCGGCAAATTTGAACTCCAAGTCAATATAGAATCCGGAGTCAACCTCATCAAAATAAACGCTATCGATCCAGACGATAATCAATCAGACACTCAACTAATGGTTACATATTCAACTGCTCAATTCTAGTCTATGATAATTACCATCATTAGCCTTATTCTTTCCCTTGTTTTTACCACCCAATTTGTCTACGCCAATACACCCACCCCCAACCCAGTCAATCTGGATGAAATCCAAAAAATAAGACAGGTGGTTCAGGATAAAGTCCTGGAAAAAATTAAAGACATTACCGATCCCGAATCAACCAAAAAGGGTCATATCGGCACAGTATCGCAAATAAACCAAAATCAAATATTAATAACCCACAATTCCCAAAACCTGACCCTTATCGTCAACGACGATACAACTTATATTGATTCCAAAAGAAACAAAACTCAGTTTGACAAGATACAGGTTGGTCAGGATGTACTGGCTATGGGTTATCTTACCGAACCCAACGTCCTAGAAACCAAAAGACTTATTTTTATGGACATAAAAACAATTCAAAGTCAGGAACAAGTTTTAATCGGCGCTGTCGTCGATGCCTCCGTCTCCTCTCCCGTTTTTGTCCTCATACCCACCCAAAACAAAGACCAGCAATACCAGATAACTACCGACACCAAAACTATAATCCTCGACAAAAATAACAAAAAACCGACTGATACTACCATAGTAACGGGACAAAAAATAATTTGTATCATTAAGCCCCACCCGACTATGGCCAAAACATTTTACGCAGTCAAAATATTTCAACAAAGTATACCCACCCCAACTCCGGTACCTGAACAATAATTCTCAAATACTTTAATTTTGCCTCTTTTTCGCCTATACTATCCATGTCCCTAATTTATGGTGGTACTAGCTCAATTGGTTAGAGCATCTGCCTGTGGAGCAGAAGGTTGCCGGTTCAAGTCCGGTGTACCACCCAAAGCCCCTTCGGGGCTTTTTACTTAATGCTACAATCAAACTATGAATCGAGTAAATCCACCCGCCAAAAACAAATCACAAACACTAAAAGGCTTTCGTGACTTTCTTCCCGAAACAATGATTGTCAGAAATTACGTCAAAAACTTACTTATTGAAGTTTTTGAAAGTTTCGGCTTTCTCCCCCTGGAGACACCTTCACTTGAATATTCCGCCACTCTTCTGGGCAAATATGGCCCTGAAGCCGACAAGCTCGTTTATACCTTTCAGGACCAAGGTCAGCGCCAAATAGGTCTTCGCTACGACTTGACCGTACCAGTTTCCAGAGTCCTCAGTCTTTACTCCAACAAACTGCCACTCCCTTTTAAGCGTTACCAAATCCAACCTGTTTGGCGCTCGGAAAAACCCCAGAAAGGCCGCTATCGTGAAGTGCTTCAATGTGATATAGATACTTTCGGGTCTTCTTCTCCCCTTTCCGACGCCGAAACAATAGCCGTTATCTATACAGTTTTAGAAAAACTCAATTTCAAAAAATATTCTATCCGAATCAACAGCCGCCAGGTCCTAAAGCAAATTATCGAAAAATCCGGCATCAAAGAACAACAAAATTCTGTACTACAAAGTCTCGATAAATTCCAGAAAATAGGTCAAGAAGGAGTAAAAAATGAACTCGTCGGTAAAGGCCTCCAACCAGGCTCAATCAACCGTCTTTTTGAATATATCAAATCAGCTCAACCTGACGAATACCTTCAGGAAATGTTTTCCAAAATCAAAAACTTTGACGTACCGGACACGGCCTATACTTTTGACCCGACCATGGTTCGAGGCTTGGATTATTATACTGGACCAATATTCGAAACTTATGTCGAAGAACCAAGAATCGGATCAATTACTGGAGGCGGCCGTTATGATAGTTTAGTCAAAGATCTGGGTGGTCCGGATATTCCTGCCGTTGGTACTACTATCGGTCTGGACCGCATTGTTGACTGCATCATCGAGCTAAACTTACTACCTAACTTACCCAAAACCAAAATTAATATTCTCGTTGCCAATTTCGACCCAGAAACTGAAACAGATAGCCTCAAATTAGCCAATTTCTTGCGCCAAAATAATTTAAGTGTCGTTTTTTACCCCAAGGCCGACAAGTTGGGTAAACAAATCAAATACGCTCTTGATTTGGCCATACCCTACCTTTGTATCATTGGACCCGATGAAATCAAGGAAAATAAAGTTGTTATCAAAGATTTAGCCCAAAACAAACAAAGCAAAGTTTCTCGAGAACAACTAATAAAAATTTTAAATCGCCAATAATCTGGTATAATAAGAAGCTATGAAACAAGGTATACACCCAAAATTTTATTCACAATGTCAGGTTACTTGCACCTGCGGCAACAACTTCACTACCGGCTCAACTGTCGAAAAAATCGAAGTTGAAGTCTGCTCCAAATGTCATCCTTTCTTTACCGGCCAACAAAAATTTGTTGACACCCGCGGTCGTATTGATAAATTCAAGCGCAAAGTTACCCAAGGTCAAGAATTTGCCAAAAAACAAGCCAAAAAAGCTTAAACCTCAAACTTCTTATGCCCATCATAGATTCCCATGTAGCCATCTTGGAGTTCTATTTGGGTCCTGGAGGCCAAGAAGCGGCTATTTGGGCCCAGGACCTGCAAAACATGTACATTCGCTATGCCAATAAAGTTGGTTGGAAGGTTTCCCAGATTGACGACAACATTATAAAAATTTCGGGTTTCGATGCTTATAACCAATTGAGGTTCGAGACCGGCACCCATCGTGTCCAAAGAATCCCCCTTACTGAAAAAAGGGGCCGTATCCAAACTTCTACTGCCTCAGTGGTTGTTTATCCTCAGATTGAAGCCAAAGATGTCATCCTCAACCCCGATGATGTCGACATGACTGCATCAAGGGCTGGGGGCAAAGGCGGCCAGAATGTCAACAAGGTGTCAACTGCTGTCAGAATTGTTCACAAACCCACTGGGCTAACTTTCTCCGTCCGTCAGGAACGGTCTCAACAACAAAACCGTGAAATCGCCATGGACCTACTCCGAGCCAAACTCTGGCAAATTGAAGAAGAAAAAAGAACCTCTCAAATTACCGGCACCAGGGCCTCTATTGGCCAGGGAAATAGGGCCGACAAAATCCGAACATATAATTTTCCCAGAAATCAAATAAAAGACCACAGGATAGACAAAACATTTAATCTAGATAAAACTATGCAAGGCGACCTCGAAGATCTTTTATTGGAACTCTCCGTTCTGGACAGCAACCAAACAACAACCCTCTAATTACTCATATCCCGCTGTTCCAGTCTGACATCTACAGTTGTGTCTTCTCCATTCCTCCAGTATTTCACCTTCACCAAATCACCTATTTTCTTCTTGTTAATAATTTCAGTTAACGAATCTTCATTCTCGCCAAGTTTTTTCCCATCCATCTCAACTATAATATCCCCCTCCTTTATCCCTGACTTTGCTGCCGGACTACCCTCAATAACTTCCTGCACAAAAGCCCCTGCAGGGACTTCGTTTAACAAAGCCGCCTGTTTGGATATCGTTCTATAGGAAACGCCCATATACGGTCTATCAAACGCCCCGGTTGTTTCAAAATTAGTTATTGAATCTTTTACCAAATTTATCGGCAGAGCAAATCCAATATTTTGCCCTGATTGAGACACTGCTACATTTACTCCGATCACCTGTCCCTGACTATTGAACAAAGGCCCTCCCGAATTTCCTGGATTAATTGCCGCATCGGTCTGGATAACATTATCAAGTTTCTCGGATCCAGACAGCGGAGAACCCGCCACAATACCCCTTCCCAATCCCGATATTACTCCGGTTGTTACTGTCGATCTAAACTCACCCAAAGCCGTCCCGATAGCTATCACTGTTTGACCCACCTTTAGTTCATCCGAATCCCCCATTTCCACCGGGATCAATCCGGTTTTGTTGACTTTCAAAATTGCCAAATCATTCGTCGGATCACGATATATCTTTTCTACTTCAATCACCTCATCTTTGCCAGCCACCACCCGATACTTAGCATTGGTGTCTGATACCACATGTTTATTCGTTACAATCAACCCGCTGGCCGATATAACAAATCCCGTCCCGATATCCTGTTCGATATTCTCCTGACGCGTCTCGCCTCGGGGAATTCCAAAAAAACTTCCAAAAAAATCAAATGGATCAGCGCTATAAACTTGAGTTTTACTAATTGACACCGTCACCACACTTGGCGTCGCACTTTCCACCACTGATGTCACTACCGATTCTTCATTTACTACCTCCCTGTCGGTTATCAATGCCGGACCACCCTGACTACTCCTGTTAATTAACTTATCCAAAAAACTAAATCCAAAAACCCTGTCAGCCGCAGCCCCACCCACCACTCCAGTCACCAAAACACCACCCAATAACAAACCCAACAAAAAGCCTCTTATCGTTTTTCCTTCCATATTCAAAATAATATAATAAAATATTTTTTTAATCTACTCAAGTAGGACTTGCATCGCTCTCTCCAGTTGCTCATCTTCTTCCGTTTCACTATCATCACTTATTTCAACATCCGGACTCACGCCCTCCTTGTGAATATTTTTCCCGCTTGGCAATAGCCATTTCGCCACCGTCACATGAAGACCTGACCCATCATCAAAATTTTCCGGTTGCTGGACAGTCCCTTTACCAAAAGTCGTCTCACCCACCATTTTACCCCGGCCATGTTCACTCAGCGCCCCAGCCAGAATTTCCGATGCTGACGCCGAACCACCGTTCATCAAAATTACCATTTTGTCATTCAATAATCTTTGTTTTCTTTTTTCCACATTATAGATTTCAACTTTTCCGTCACCCGATTCCTGCTTCACTACCACACCTTCAGATAGAAAATCCGATGCCACCATCACACTCGATTGCAAGTATCCTCCAGGATTATTCCTCAAATCCAGTACCACCCCACCATAATCAGTGCCCTTCTCTTTAACAATCTTCTCTACCGCTTCATTCCATTCCACACTCAACCTTTCAGTAAATTTGTAGACCTTTAACCAAGCAAATTTCTTACCATCTTTCTCTTTCCACTCCATTTCTACACTTGGTACAACAATATTATCTCTTTTCAGCACCACCTCAAACGAACCATCTTTTCCCTCTCGCAATAAAGTCAAAATAACTTCAGTACCTACTTTTCCCCGTATAATCTCAACTGCCTCATCTAAAGCGATACCCACAGTATCTCTATCAATGTTCTTTCCACTGTCTTTAATCCTTACAATCAAATCACCTGCTTTTATGCCCGCCACTTCTGCCGGAGTTTTGGGCAACGGAGTCATTACCGCCAATGTTTTATCCTTATAACCCAAAGAGATACCCACTCCTCCAAACTCACCGGCCAAATCTTCGTTCGAGCTCTTATTATCCTTTGGCGGTAAGTATACCGTATAAGGATCACCCAACGCCGACACCATTCCTGAAATCGCACCGTAAGTCATTCCTTTTTCGTCCATCGTATCCTTATCCAAAAAGACCTTCTCCAATCGAGATTTAACCGTCCACATCATCGACAAGTCCAGTTCTCCACCAGCAGTCTGTCTACTATTGGATTGACCCAAGCGAAAACTCACCACTGAAGTCAATATTACCAAGGCCACCACCAGTACTACATTTCTAATTTTTTTCATTGATCTTTTCATTCTACCACGGCCAACAATCTCCCCGATTTCGAATTTAACAAAAACCTCGCCCCCCCACCTCTTTCTGTCGCCGCATCCAATTTATCCCACTCCTCTTCTTCAATCACCATAGTCGGAATCTCTGACTTCAAGTCAGATACCTCCTCCCCAATTACCAAAATCCCCCCTATCCCAATTACCTCCGCCTTCATCAGCATCACACTACTAAAATTTCTCAAAGCCACAATCTGCCCTTTCATCTGATGGTTCAAATCACTAATTTTCTCAACCAAAGGAATAGTTCCATTGCTCCAAACCTTTCCCAAAGTCAAACCAACCCCTTTAAACTCAAAAGCACTAAACTCCAAAACCAACCTTCCTTTATCCAATTCCGCCACCTTAGCCGCCACCGGACTTTTTATCTCTCTTGACAGATTAACCTTCTGCCAATACTCAAAATTAAAAAACTCATCAATTTTCCTTACCACCCCACTTTTAGGAGAAGTTATTACTCTCGGAAAAAGACCTCCCTTTTTCAACAACACCTCACCCTCAGCCACCTCCTTATCAATCCAAGTTTGGCGAAAAATATCTGCTTCTTCCGCCTTTATTTCATGAAGTATCAGCGACATATCAACTGTCTCCACCAAACCCTGGACTACGCTGGCCAAAACTTCACCTTCTGCCACCTTCACCCCTGCCTTAACCGCCATCTTTGCCCCACTTGGTAATTTGATTACCCACCTGGCTTTAATCTTTTTTTGTCTCATCTTCCTTATTATAAACAAAAACCCTCCTTTATAAAAAGGAGGGTCTCTTTAAAAAACTAACACCACGCTTTATTCTTGCGTAGTAAAAGGTATCAACGCCAAGTGCCTGGCTTGCTTAATCGCTCTTGCCAAACCCTTCTGATGCCTCACACACACGCCCGTATATTGAGAACTCAAAATTCTCCCTCGTGAGGATAAGTAATCCCTCAAAACCTCATATTCCTGCCATACCGGCTCAGTTGCCGTCTTACAAAAATGGCATTCTTTTGATCTCGGTTGAATTACAAAAGCTTTCTTGGGTCTTACCATATTTTCTGTTCCTTGTTTAATTAAAAGGGCATCTCCTCTTCAGCTGGCTTGTCCGCATCAGCTGGTTCAGTAGTCACCTCTTGGTCCTCTTTTTTAACTTCAGGCTCCGCCTCATCCATAATTTCATCTGGAATCACAATATCTTCAATCTTTCCATCGTCATCCACCGGAGCGCCGGATTCTTCCATTCCTCTATCCATGTCAGCACTATCTCTCATTTCATTCGACTGAACCCCTTTATTATCCAAAATAACCATATCATCAATCACGATTTCTGATACCTGTTTTCTAACACCCTGCTGGTCTGTAATTTCCCGATATTGGATTCTGCCTTCCACAAACACTCTTCGTCCCTTGCTTAATAATTGCGAGCAAAGCTCGGCTAACTTATTCCAAGCTACAATTCGGTGAAACTGAGCGTCTTCCTTTCTTTCACCCTGCTTAGTCACCCATACCCGATTTGTCGCCATCCCAAAAGAAGTCACCGCCATTCCTCCAGGGGTGTACCTCAATTCCGGATCACGGGTTAAATTACCAATTAACATCACACGGTTCAAACATCGACTAGGCATGTTGTCTCCTTACTTTTTCAAAATGATATAACGAATAACACTAGGTTCTCTATTTAAAAATACATTAAAATTCCGCACATTCAAAGGCTTTTCGCTCTCCACCTCCATGATCCAAAAATCCCCCTTATTCAGCTTCTGAATATCATAGGCCAATTCCTTATTTCCCCAATTAATCGAGTTAGTTACCGCCGCGCCCTGCTCTTCAATCCAAGAAGATATTTTTTTTAGCACAGTTTCTTTCTCCTCAGTTTTCGGGTTCAAAACTGAAACTATCTGATATCGATCTTTGTTGTCATTCATAAACGCTCTAGATTAACACATTATACTTATAATTACAATTATTTTATTTTCCTAATCACACTCTCACCTTCCACATCTTCCACTACATATCCTGACTCAGTAATTTTTTTTCTTAACTCATCTGCTCGACGCCAATCTTTACTCTCTCTAGCTTTATTCCTCTCGGAAACTAATGCCGCAACCTCCTTGGGAACCAATAATTTATCTACGGGCCTATTCAAATTTAACCCTAACACCCGATCAAAATCAAGTAACGTTGCCAGTTTATCTCCACTACTCAAACCAGTATCTTTTACCATTTTCCACAAAACAGCCATCCCTTCCGGCAGAGCTAAGTCGTCGGCCACCGCCTCTTTAAACTGGTTTTTGTACTTCAAACTAATTTTACCCGTCTCCCCTCCGCTCCACTCAACCACAAAGTTCCTCAACCGATCTAAAGCTTTGCCAGCAGCCTCCAATGACTCAAAAGAAAACACCAACCCTTTTCTGTAATGAGATGTCAAAACCAAATACCGGAAAGCCAACGGATTGTATCCCATTTCCCCCAACTGCTCTATTGTGTATACCCTCCCTTCAGATTTACTCATCTTGGCATCTTTCAAAGTCAACCAGGCATTATGTAGCCACATATTGGCTGTCTTATCCCCAAAGGCACCATAAGCCTGAGCCACTTCATTAGTATGATGCACTCCGATATGCTCAATTCCTCCCGTGTGGATATCAAATCTCTCACCCAGATACTTAGTCGACATGGCCGTGCACTCCAAGTGCCAACCGGGAAATCCCTCTCCCCAAGGTGAATCCCATTTCATTATATGATTTGGTTGATTAGTTACCCACAACAAAAAATCCCACGGCCGTCTTTTGTCCGGATCAACTTCCACCCTCGCTCCCGCCTCCATTTTGTCCAATTTTAAATTAGCCAAACGGCCATATTCCGGAAATTTACTGGTATCAAATACCAACCCCGTCTTGGTTTTATAGGTAAAACCCCGATCTTCCATCTTCTTAGCCAATTTAATTTGCTCCTCAATATGTTCCGTTGCCCGAGGTAAATGATCAGGTCTGTCAATATTTAACAATTCCAGACTCTTTAAAAATTGAGCTTCATACTTCTTAGCCAACTCCAAAGGCGTCAAACCTTCTCTTCTGGCTCCTTTTTCCATTTTATCTTCACCGCTATCTTCATCCGAAGTCATATGGCCCACATCGGTCATATTCATCACCCACTTCACTTCAAAACCATCATACCGCAAAAACCTGACCAACGCATCCCAAACAACATAAGCATACATATTGCCAATATGTTGATTCCAATAGATGGTCGGTCCGCATGAATAGATTCCAATCTTGTTTTCACTTATCGGCCTCAGCTCTTCCTTCTGTCTACTAGCAGTATTATAAAGATAAATTTTTTTACTCATTTCCTGATTATACCCTATTGATCTGACTTTTTTGGAAACTCACTCGTTGCCGACATCTCCGACAATGATGCCTGGCCCTGCTTACCCCTAGCAAAAGCACTTCCTCTTTTCTTTTTCCTTTTTGAAGGATTGGAACTTTCCTGTTGTGCCAACATCCGCTGTCTCTCTTCCTCCTCTTCCTCTCGCTGTACTCTAATATTCTCCAAAAACACCTCTTCCTTCTTCTTTTCCTCAATCTCCCTTTCCTGTCTCAATTCTTCCAGCTCTCTTTCCACGTTTCGGCCTGTTTGCATCTGCCGCCTCAATCTTTCCATCTCCTCATTTTTAACTGCCTCATCCTGTTCTTTCTTTTGACTCATCTCCCCATCACTCATTTTTACCATATCTCCCAAAAGATCACTTCCGGTAATCGTTGTCGCTACTGTACGGCCCATTTCCCCAGCCTGTTTAACCGCCTCTTTTCCCGTCTCCACCGTTAACTCACCCAAAGCCCTGGCCGTATCACTGATTATCTTTTTCATTTATTAAACTATATTAAATTGCTCTGCGACTTTCCAGTGCCCTTGTTAAAGTACTGGCATCAGCATATTCCAGATCCGCTCCGATTGGCAATCCACTGCCAATCCGACTCACCTGAGCCTCCACCCCCAAAGCCTCAATCTGTTTATTTATATAAAGTGCCGTTGCTTCCCCTTCCATCGTCGGATTCGTCGCCAAGATAATTTCTAGCTTTTTACTTTTGCTATCAGCATAAATTTGCTTAATTCTCTGGATTAACTCATCAATCTTCAAATCATCCGGCCCGACATGATCCAACGGATTAATTACCCCACCCAAAACATGATAAACTCCCTCAAATCCTCCCGTGTTTTCAATAGCCATAACGTCTATTGCCCGTTCCACCACACAAATCAAATTTTTCTTCCGATCCTTTTTACTACATATATCACACAATTCGTCTTCACTTACCGAAAAACACTCTCTGCACGTCTTGATTCTGCTTTTGATTTCCACTAATGCCTCCGAAAATTCTTTCACGTAACTTTCTGGTGTATTCAGCAAATAAAAGACTAGCCTGGTTGCACTTTTTGGCCCCACCCCGGGCAACCTTTCAAACATGGCAATCAACTTACTGATTGCTGCTGGAAATTGAGCCATATATATTTTTTAAAATAAACCCTCTATTCCACCCATGTCTTTCATTTTTTTAGCGGCGGCTTCCTGTGATTTTTTCAAAGCTTTGTTAACCGTATCAACTAAAAGTTTATTTTCCACCCCGTTGACCGATAAATGTTTCACTCTCTGATCTCCACTGGCCACCACTCTAACTCCACCCTCTTCCACCTCAACGGTTTCCGCTTCAACAGCTTTTTTCAGCTTCAAAGCCTGGGCCAACATTTTTGCTTTATCAAACATAAAAGTAATTTAAAAGAATTTATAACAACAATCCATTTTATCACCCCTCTACCCAAAAATCTCTTTAGCTACATCATACATTTCCCTGTCCGTCTGCTTATCTCCCAGACTACCATCGTCGCTCACCACTTCAATTGGAGTATTATTATCTATTATTAATGGTTTTTTCCGGGTTTGGCTCAAAATACACTCAAAACCCATATCGCAACCAAATACTTTTTTAAGTCCTGTTTCTACTATTCGACGATTCTTATTCTCCTCCAACTTTTCTTTATGGAAAGGATAAAATACTTCCAGCACCAAACAATCCCCACTCACCTCTCTCGGTCTAACCGCTCTCAAAAACGCTTCCACCGAGTGATTAAACGGTTTTACCGCCAACAGCACCTTCCCCCAAGCCTCCTCTACCTCTTTCATTTCAATCGAAACATCCAACCCTTTGTTTACCTTCTTAGTTTCTTGTTTCTTCTCAACTCCATTTTTAGCCGCCCTCGTCTCCTCCTCTGATTTTTTATTTTCACCCTTGCCATCCATGCTCTCACCCAAAAATTCAATCACCGCCAACTCCATTGGTAGCTGATCAACACTGATATCTTTCTCTTTTCTGCTAGCCAAAATCAGCAAGTTTATCAGCCTCACCATATCTCCTACTCCCAATCCTCCTTTCCTTTTCTCTCCCACTCCATAAACTGCCAATATCTGCTTCTGGAAATAACTGATTATTTTCTCTCTAAAACTTGTAAAATCCACTCCCACATCAGCCATTTTTTCCATCCTTTCCAGAATCTTTCTCACCTCCCTATTCTTTAAATCTGTCTCAAACTCTTCCTCGGTATAATCTCCACCCTTGCTAGCAAAATATTTTTCAACCAAATCCTTGTCCAACTTTTTTCCAAAAAGTAAAAACATTTCATTCAACGCCTTTTGTACGTTCCGGAAACTCCCGTCACTCTTTTCAGCTATCAACTCCAAAATTTCTTTTTCTATTTCCAGCTTTTCCCCTTTTACCACCCTCTTAAGCGACTTGACCAACTCACTTTTCTCCCCTTTCCGAAAGTCAACCCTCATCAACCGAGACAACACCGTTTCCGGAATCTTTTGCGCGTCAGTTGTACACAAAATAAACATGGTGTGAACCGGAGGCTCCTCAATCAACTTCAAAAGAGCATTAAACGCCTCCTTCGTCATCATATGAACCTCATCCACAATAAATACTTTCCGACTCAATTTGCTCGGCAGTAAATACGCCTTATCTCTTAGTGCCCGCACATCCTCAATCCCCCTGTTCGAAGCAGCATCGATTTCCATAATATCCATACTCGATCCACTCAATATTTCCTTACAATTCCCACACTTACCGCAAGGCTCTACCCCTTGTTTATCCTCACAATTTATCGCTCTGGCCAAAATCCTGGCAGCTGAAGTCTTCCCAGCCCCTTTCGGCCCGGCAAATAAAAAGCATTGGGGTATATCCCTATTACCCAATATACTGGCAAATTTCGCTGATACATCGGCCAAGTCCAAGTCCGCTATTTTAAGTGGTCTGTACTTCAAATGAAAAACTGCCATCTCTTCCCATTTAATCAAAGACTATCCAACTTGGCAATTAGTCTCTTATGTATCACTTAAGCAAATTGTCCAATCCATGAGTCAACCAGTCGCTCAAAACATCTTTAATATCTTTTTTCAAAATTTTGGCTTCATACTTTAACTTTTGGGTGCAAATCACGATATCGCCCAACCTAATCATTCCGTCCGCGTCTTTTGCCTTTGACATCGAAAATCCCAAAACCTGTGGAATATAGTTCATTTGTCTATATTCCTGATTTAATTTTTTAGCCCTTACCTGACCCACAAAAATCACACTCACTTCCACATTTCTGCCAAAACCCCTTTCTGCCAATCCCTTCCCCAAGGCCTTTTTCACCCAAACCTCACTTAACCCCCAATTCCTGGGGTATTTAATCAATATCTCCGAATTATTTTTCTTCACTTAATTTTTCCTTAACAATTCTGGAAACCAGATCTCCTCCCGCCCTTCCCTGTACCTGAGGCATCACCTCTCTCATTACCAGGGCAAAATTAGCTCCAAACTTCTCCACCGCCCCATCCACCATAGCTTTAATATCCTCTTCGTTCATATCTTCAGGTAGATAACTCTTCACTATTTCAATTTCATAGTCCAAAGACTCAACCAGATCATCCCTTCCTGCATTTTTAAACATTTCTCTCGATTCTTCCTTATTCTTCAACTCCTTCCTCAAAACATTTATCGCTTCACTTTCCTTCATTTCACCGGGTGGCAATTGCAGTTCCTTCTTATCAATTAGCGATACTAAGTACCGCAACACTTCCACCCTGTTGCTCTCATGCGCTTTTAAAGCAGTCACGCTGTCTGACTTAATTTGATCCTTAAGAGACATATTTTCTCGAATTTTTAGCTCGTTTGCGGCATTTTTCTTTCCACAAAATTATTTTCTTTTTGGCATACCTGCCCTCAGACGGTTTAGAATAAGCAGCTCTTTTTTTCACTTCTTCAGTAATATCTTCTTCAAGACACAACCTTCGGAATTTTCCGATTACATCATCCTTACTTTCACCTTTTTTCTTCTTTACGATTATTGGCATCAGGTCACCCCCTTTTGTTTTAACAGTTCAATATTCTACCTATTATCTCTTATTTTGTAAACACTTGATCATGTCCAAGCTGTTCACCACTCCGTTTTCGTCATAATCAACCCCCGCCTTGCATTCACCTTCACTGGCTGCACTTGCCTCGGATGGAATCACCGGTGTCGTTCCCGCCGGAGTTGGAGTCACGGATACAACACCTTCTGTCCCTCCTTTCATGCACTGGATGTGATCCAGCGCATTAACTACACCATCACCGTTATAGTCTGTTTGTCTGTTGCATGTGCTGCTTATCACCTCAGTATCTCCCCCGCTTCCCGCCGGCGCACTCGTCGGCTTTAACTCTATCGTTGGAGTCTCTACTTCTGTTTCCACTCCAACTCCTTTATCCTCATTAGTCTTAACCGAATAGGGTATACCACTGTTATCAAATATCTCCTCGCCAATCTTTATCCGAAAATAATAAACTGTTCCCGGTTTAAGCGGCGTCAAAGTTACCTTGTGGCTTGTCACTTGACCCGTCTCTATTGCCCGAAGTAATAAAGACGCCGGAGATGTTCCATACTCTACCACCCCCATAGATTCTTTGTCCGACATCCAGGAAATAACTACACTTCTACCATCCTCACTCGATGTTGGTACTACATTTCTGGGCAGTACATCTTCAGTTGCACCGCTCAAGTATGTTTGAACCGTTTTTGCTCCCAAAACACCCAACACCACCACCAAAAGCATAATTATCAAAACAATGATAGTTTTGGCATTCACCCTTCCCTTCATAAAAACCTCAGCATAAGAGCGCCTAATACACTGATAGTCCCGAACAACACCAATCCTATCGTCGAAGCAATACCACCAGTCTGCGGCAACTCGCTCGTCGGCGCGGCCGTAGTCGCCACCGTAGTTGTATCACTCACGACATCGCCATCACCACCCACTGCAGTCAGTGTAAACGAACCACTTTGATTGGCAGCGCAGCTAACTACATCTTCTGAATTCTGATTAAACATATTGGTATCAGTTACCGAACCAGCCTGACAAGACAAATTAACACTCGCCACACCAGCAGCTTTAGCTTTAAACCTAACCCTCAACAAACTTCCTTTCACTACCTGAGCGTCATAAACACTGGTACTACTCGGACTCAAGGTTACCTCAAACCTCCCGTTGGTATTTTGTATAATTGGGGTTGTCGTATCAAACACAAAATTAAAGTTAGTCGTATTATTCTTCTCAACTGATACCACCTCTAACTTAACTGGATCAAAAGTACCCACTACATCCATAGCAATAATACTTTGAGTCTCCGAATCGGCTCCCAGATCAACCACAAAAGTACTGCCCACAGAAACCGAGTATGTCGCCGGTGACAACGTAAAATGAGGCGCAGCCTGCGCCACCCTCCCTCTGGCCGAAACCAACATTCCCATTACTATTAACCCTATAATTATAATTTTTTTATACTTCATTACTTAGTTACATTAACAGTTAATTTATTGCTCGAGTAGAGCAATTCCTTCTTTGTATTATTGTCTAAAATCATGGTAGCAGAACCATCACCGGCATTACCAGTACTAATTTCAAAATCAAAGCTTCCTTCCTTCTTCGGCTTAACATCAAACATGACTAGACTATAGTGTTCTGCCTCATTAAAAGCAAACCCGGCCGGATTTAGAGAATAATAATTTGCCACCACTAACCCCTTCTTTTCCCCTGCAATCAAAACATCTGGCTTTTGTAATTTGCCATCATAACTTAAATTACTCACCTCAAAAGCGCTTGGATCATATTTTACATAAATTTCAACTGACCCAACGTTACTTTGCTCCTTGCTCAGCAAACTCAAGTCAATCGCATATTTTTTACCGACAACCATCGATTTTGAATCTACACCAAATACCATATCGAACACTTTCGCCTCGCTTACCCTTGCCACAGTAGTGTCTACATCGTTTCTCAATGTCTGCACCCCAATATTTCTTTTATCCCGAATACTATTCACCAAAACAACGCTCTGCAAAATAACCACCACCGAAACTAATGGTAATAATGTTTTTCCAAATTCACTGTTTATCATTTTTCTCCTTTAATATTAATTCATTTGCTCTTGCCTTTCAGCAAGTGATTGCATTAACCAAGTAATATCAAGCGAATTATGAACACAATTTCCATCTAAATCAGCCATGTCCATATTCTGCAAATCCCTTGCCCTAGCTATGGCTTTATCTCTGACGAAAAGAAAATCCAATCCATTAATTAACCCATCCTGGATTCCATTTTTACCCGTCACATCGCCCGCCAACAAAGGATAACCTGTAAAATCGTAAACTTTACTTGCTGCCTTGTCTTTGGCCAATGTCAATTCCCCTCCCGCAGCACCGTAAAAGCCCTTTTGTCCATCAACCGCATATTTTACCTGAAGATGTTTTGGTCCCTTAATTAGCACTGCCACCTTCTCTGTCTGATTAAAACCAGTCAACGGCAAACTTACGTTATACACCACCGGACCCTCAGTTCCACTTACTACTGTACCCTTAACATTGCTGTACACTCGGGTCACTCCACCTCCCAAAACTGTCAACGTCATCGGCCAATTAACTGCACAAGATGACTCGCTGTTCACTCCCATAAAGGCCATTTTGAAATTCAACCAAGGAACTTCCCCGACTGGCGGCTCTTCCTGTGCTGCCCTTACCAAATAATTAGCATTTTCCACGTTTGTAATTTCAATGCTTTTATCAAGATTATCGGCTATATAACCCGACATTACCGAATCCGCTTTTACGATCTCCACCGCCCCGTTTCCTTCACCTATTGCTGTAAACTTAATTGAAGCCACATCAACCACCTCACTGGTTAATTCTGACGCTCTATTGGAAACCACTGTCAAATTCAAGCATCTTTTAGCGGCAATATCCTCAAAAAAAACTATCGGCTCTTCCAAAAACACGTTTTTATTAATCACCCTAATATTTGCCAAGCTACCATCATTAACATAATTTCCCGAAGCATCCACTGTATCATCACCCAACGTCAAAATACTTTTGTTATAACAGATAAAAGCCTGAACATTTTGGATTTTCGGACTATCTGGGCCGGGAACAGCTTTTAAAATTAAATTAATATCATCCCCCACCCTCACCTCATTATCTGTCGGAGTTAAATACAAACTTCCCTTGGCATAATGGGCACTTCTTCGCAAATCCTGCCGACTGCTTATCACTGCCATTACCGCTACCAAAGCAACAGCCAGTATCAACATCACCAAAATTGTTGTTTTGTTTTTCATTGTTTTCCCCTATTTACATAATACCGTTTTTAATCAAGCATTCTAGAATGATTGAACGATCCACTATGTCAACATAACCATCCCTGTTGACGTCAGCATTCCAAGTCCCTGAAACTCTTCTTCCTCTGTTTGCTACATATTCTGTTTTCCAGCCTTCCAGCCTAACATTTAAGGCTTTTTCACATAATGTCGGTGTCCCCGTCGGAACACCAGTCACTCCAGCTGTTGGCTTTGGTGTAGCCATCGCCGTCGGAGCTAATGCAGGCGTACTAGTTGGCGCTACACTTAATGATAAAACCATATTATCTCCCGTTCCACAATCATAAAATCCGCTACAGGGATAACTCCGGCAGGTAGGATTGCCACTGCAATGAACGTTGCTACCAGTCGAAGCATTAACGACAATATAATATTCCCCGTCAAAACGGTCCGTCGGAAAATTTCCCTGACAACTAGTAACATTACTACCGCTGCATTCTTTAAATAATGCCCATGGATTAATCGAACCGGATAAACTATCCACAACCCCCTTATCACCCCAATATAATTTAATATTGGTTAATTTTACATCCGTACTTTGCGATCTGGCAATAAACGTCGCCGTCTCACCCCTTACTACTTCTGTCGGCCCTTCAATTGTTACATTAAACCGGGGAGGTACCATAGGGGTTGGTGTAACTTTTTTCATAAAAAAGGTTATACCGGACCTATATTCCTTCTTATAAGGCGTAAGTTTCACAGTGCAACCGCTCCCTTCAGCAACAACCTTCCAAGATTTCAAATTATCCCCAACATCAGTAATCCTCCACTTATCACAAGTGTAGCCGCATCCTCCGGGAGGATTCAGCACCACCGTCACCTCCGACAAAGGCACCCCAGTAACATCAAAACGTGCATCAGGAGTCCCTTGACCCAACCACTTAACATTCCCCTTAGACGAACTAATAGAAACACTTCCTTTCTTTGCCGAACAATCATCATTCCCTGGTACCCATCTCGCTCCCGTCTCGTCTACCACCACCCCATTAAACGATGTCAAAGTTTGTCCTCCACCACCATCCCCAGCTCCTCCGCACAACCACCAATCAACATAATTACCACTACTATCACAACAAGCTTGCTTATTCGGATTACCGTCCGAAGACGGACAAGAATGATACCCACTACCACCGCTACTCCCACCACCCCCGCCTGAAGGAGTAAAGCAAGAACCGCAAGAAGAAGTACCATTTTCATTTTTGTCAAAAGGACAACCCGATCCCCCTTGACCTGTCGAATTACAACCATACTTTACACATTCTTTAACCTGACCTCCCGAACACCCCTGATCGGTAGAATAAGCTTCCTGACATGTTTTTAATCCCTTCGATGCGCAAGTTGTACCGCCACTAGGCGCTGAAGTTGGCTTTGCCGTTGGCTGTGGAACACTGGTAGCCGCCGGTTTGGTTGTAGCTGTTGCTGTAGGCTTGGTCGTCACAGTCGCTGTCGGTTTGGTTGTCGGTGTAACTGTCCCCTGAGTCGGGATGGGAGTAGCCGGGTGGGGCGCGGGTGATGGTTGTGGCCCTACCGTAGCAATCGGCTTAGGCGGACTCGTATTTGAACAATGTATCTTTATTGATTTTGTATTACTCACGTTAGAACATCTACCAACATCCGTATTAGAATCAAAAACTCGTAGAGTTGTACAAGGCGCTTCACAATTTGCTTTACACTGTGACTCCTGACAAATCCAGTCACTCGCCGCCCGATTCCTCACATCCTGATTCTGTTCTACTAACCTGGTTGCCACCGGAATCGCCACTGCCATTACCAGCAAACCAATGATCAAGGGAATCTGGGCTAAGCCTAAACTTTTCCTGAATCTCCTCAACTTCTTTTCCATTTTTTTACTAATTATCAAGCAAACAATAGCTAATATAACTAGTAAAACACCTTTAAAACCCCCCGTCAACAAAGAAAAATGAAAATAGCCTGAAAACTAATTTCGAACCAATCTGGCAATATCCCCGGCAGTGATCAAAAATATCAATCCCAGCAAAACCACCATCCCAACACTATTAATAATTGACTCTACTTTTTGGTTCGGTTTTCTTCTGGTAATTAGCTCATACAACACGAACATAATCCTGCCTCCATCCAATGCCGGAAAAGGCAAAATATTTACCACCGCTAAATTAACCGAAACCACTCCAAAGAAATGAACCACGGCCAGCATCCCCTGATTCTCCCGAATTGCACTGGTGGCCTGAAACATTCCTATTGGCCCACTCACATCTTCTACTCTTTGCCCGCTCAGCAAACTACCAATCATTTTGGCCACTCCACCCACAATTATTTCACCCCAAAAATAGGCCTCCTCAAAACCCGCCACCACTCCCTTATAAAACTGGTACCAGGGCACCTTTACCATCTCCGTGTTGGATATAGCTATCCCCATACCCCCTTCACCCTCGGGCGGACTCTCCCGGACCAAAACCCCCACCACTTCTTCCTCACCATCTTTTTCCACCAGTAATTCAACCGTTTCTCCTTTAAATTCATTCACCCTTTGAGTCAGCTGTTCCGGTTCGGAAATTGGCTCTCCCGCCACTTCTTTTATCCAATTCCCCTCTTCTAACCCCACTTCCTCCGCCGGAGATTCCGCTGCTACCCCAATAATTTTCACCCTATCTGTCTTCTGAGGAACTCCCAGTATGGCATAAACCACCGTAAACACCAAAACTGCCAGAACTACGTTCATCAGCACCCCACCCAAAACGATTATCAATTTCTGCCACGGATTTTTGTTGTTAAACGCCCGGCCTCCTTTACCCCCACCATCCTCTCCGTACAACCGACAAAACCCCCCAATCGGCAACCAGTTTAGACTAAAAATCGTTTCTCCGATTTTCTTTCCTGTAATTCTCGGCGGCAGCCCCAACCCAAATTCCTCCACCTTCACTTTCGTTTTGACGGCTGCAATATAATGCCCCAGCTCATGAACCAAAACTAATATAGATAACGCCACAATAAATATTATTAAGTTCATAACTCTATCCTCTGATTTCTTCCTCTTTCTTTTGAGCTAATTTTTCCAGTTTTAACATATACTCATCGTTAATTTTTTGCAGTTCGGTCTCATCTCTTTTATATTCATCCTCAGATATCGTTTTCTCTTGCTTGGCATCCTGCAAATCTTTACGGAAATCCCCCCGAACATCCCGAACCATTCCCCTGGCCCCTTCTAACTTCCGTCCCAAAAGTTTAATATAGTCTTCCCTTTGCTCCGTTGTCATCACCGGCAAAGATATCCTTATCAACTGCCCATCTACTACCGGATTCATTCCAATATTGGCTACAGCAATTCCATTACTCACCTCTTTCAATACCGACACGTCCCAAGGTTGAAAAGTCAAAGTCCGCACATCCGGTACCAAAATCGTCCCCAACTCCATCAGCCTCATCTTCTGCCCGCCATATACCGACACCAAAACATTTTCAATCAAACCCGGTGTCGCCCTTCCCGTCCTTATCGATCCGATGTCCTCTCCAAATATCTCCATAATTTTATCCATTCTCGACCTTATTGCGATTGTGTTTAGCATATAGCCTAGTATAACAAAAAAGCCCCGCCAAGCGGGGCTTCATCCAGAAACAACCTCTACTTATTGCCTAAATTTCAAACCTTGCCATTCGACCCACTTTAATATTCTCACCCAACTTAGCGATCAAGACCTGAACTAAATCACCAACTTTTTGAGTCGGATCTTTAATGAACTCCTGCTCCATCAATTTCTCTACCGATTCCGGATTCATCGCCGCCACCTGCAAAGCCATATCCCGGCTCAAAGCCATAAACTCTTCGTTCTTAGCTACAAAATCAGTCTCACACAAGATTTCAATCATTACCCCAATTTTCCCGGTAGTATGGGTATAAGTAACCACTCTTCCCTGTCGGGTTTCCCGTTCTTTCTTACTTTCGGCTTTTTTGAATCCCCTCTCTTTCAATATCTCTCTAGCTCTCTTTTCATCACCGTTGGCTTCTTCCAAGGCCGCTTTTATTTCCATGATCCCCAAACTCGTCTCACTTCTAATTTTTTTAACTAATTCAATAATTTGTTTTTGGTCCATATTTAAAAAATACTTAACTTTTAAACTCCGGCAGCCTTTATCGCCTTACCAATTTCTTCAACTACCATATTAACGCTTTTGACGCTGTCGTCATTGGCTGGAATCGGATAATCAATCTTGTCCGGATTACTATCGGTATCAATCATAGCTACCACCGAAACACCTCGAAGTCTGGCTTCCCGAACAGCCGTCTTCTCAAAACCAGCATCAACCACAAACAAAATGTCAAACAATTTGTCCAAGTTGACCAAACCACCAACATTCCTTTCCAATCGACCAATTTCTTTTTGCATATCCGACAATTCTTTTTTGGTCAGCTCAGTAAAAGTACCATTTTCAATTCCGGCCCGCAAATCTTTTAATTTCTTAATATTCTTTCTGATTTCCTCCCAATTAGTAATAGTCCCCCCCAGCCACCTGTCAGTTACATAAGCAGCCCCGGCATCCATCGCCACTCTTTTAACTACTTCCCTAGCCTGTCTTTTGGTACCTACCATCAGAACCTGCTTACCGTTTCTTTTAGCGTTGTAAACAAAATTACAGGCTTTCTCGAATTCTTTAATAGAGCTGGTCAGATCCAATATTTCGATTCCGTCCTTCGAAGTATATATATAGTCCCTGGCTTTCGGATGAGTTTTGGACACTTTGTGACCTAAATGTGCTCCGGCCTTCAGCATATCTTTCATGTCAACCGTCAGTTCATATTTCTTATCCGGTTTTTTATTGGTATCTGCCTTAACATTCTTTTCCGGTTTTAAGTTCTCCTGATATTTTCTACCTTGCACCACCTTTTCTTTTTTTGCCTTTACTTCTTCATTCAATCTCTTCACCTGTTCTGCATTGATACTTGACTGCTTGCGGGAATTAACTACCAATGCCTTTTTAACCAAACTTTTACCGGTTCGATTGACGGTTTTACTGATTACCTTCTTTTTTTCCATAATTTTGTCCTTATTAAATTCTAAAACAGGCGGGGTAGGAACTACCCAGGACTAACGCCCAAAATAAATGAATAACTTTAACCTCGAAATTATATCACAAACTTAATCCAATGACCCTCGCCCATTATGTCTTGGTTTTTTTCTTTCAGCCACCCTGATTTCTATCGGCTTTACATCGTATCCTAACGCTGCTAAATTTGCCATTTCTACCCCATTCAACAAAACACCCGGTTTTCCGTCAATTCTGCACGGCCTAAATCCATCAAAAGTACCATTCGAATACAAACCCTTCGGTTTTTCTTTCGACCCCCAACTCATAGCTTATTTAAATTTTAATAAATTTTTATAAACAAGCAATACTATATATAAAAACAACCCGGGAAACAAAAAAGAAAAAACGAACAAAACAAAAACGAAAAACCACCACAAATACGGAGGCGCTGTTTGCAAAAATGCTTGCAGCGCCCCCTTCTTCTCGAACTCTAGCCGTCCAACTTCACCGGCTCTTGACCGTTACCCTTTCGGGCCTCGGCCACTTCCCGAGCAGTAAGAACAACCCCGCTCGAGTCAATACAATAATACGTTTCCGAACGCTGCCGAGAAGGACGGCGAGATCGTCGATATTCTTCTGTGCTGACGACGTCATCGTCAACAACTCTTTCTTTCTTAGCCGGAAGCATGTTGTGTTTTCTCCTTGAGGGTAGGAGTTCAAGTTCGGCGGATAAACTAGAATTTCTTGGCATCATTGCCGCATGACTACGGTGGCATCACCCTGTTCCTTTCTTGATCCAAATAGGGACCAAGACAAACAGTTTAAAAAACTGTCTCTCTTGGTCCCTATCGTTCCCCGGGTTGTCAAAGTGCTGTTTTCAAAGCTAAATTGACAAGCTTTATGTCTTTAGCTCCAAAAACTTATATTTTATTGAAAACTAGTCTCAAAGTCACCCTTAAAACTAAATTTCAATAAAAGACAACCCGAAAGAAAAGAAAAATGTGTACTCAACACCAAAAAAGCAAAAAATAAACAATGCACCAGGTCCAGGGCAGGGAGCCAAAACGGCTTTGTTTTGGCTCCCACACCACATTTTGCCCTAACGGCAGTTAGTCTTCGGCCTCGGTTTAGGTCTCCGTGGTCGTCCCGCTCGCCGCTTGGGCGTCTTCTCTGGCGATCTATCGCCCATCGGAAGAGACTTTTCTCGACCTCTGACCCTTGACAACAGGGCCGGGGCACTTCTTCCGTCGGACACAGTTGTTTTTGTACACACAGGATTTGCACTTCCCAGACATCAGTCTCTCCTTTTTGCGCTGTTGTTTTTTGAGGGATAAAAACTCAGCCCGCAATCAATTTGCATCACCTTCTTTCTTTATTGGGATCCAAAGAAAACACAAATTTTTACGTCCTCTTTAGATCCCAATCCTTCGGGTTGTCAAAGTGCTTTCTGAAGAATACAAAAAAGATGCTGATATCTTTTGATATCCTTCAAAATATTATAGACTTATATTATCACTCAATATAATAATATCAAGTGTTTGTTTTCTAAGGTCATCGCCCAATTTCAGCCGCAAGAAATCCTTTTTATCTCCAAAACATTTTCTTTGCCAATCCAAGACTATAAGTCTTACTAGCTCCATATGCGATACTACACCAATATGTATTGTTTTGCAACAAGTAAGTCCTCGTTTGTTATTACTGACTTAGTTTCTCTACCCCATTTTAAATAATGTAAAATATACACATGGCGCACACCGTCAAAAATAACCTGTCAATACTGGAAATCCGCCTCCCTCAAGAAAACGAATTTACCCTCGAAGCCATGTCCTCACTTTTAAGTAACTTCTCCCAATCCGGCTCCACCTCTCTTATTGACCGCCTTAGCGGTAAAAGAAAGACCATCGCCAGCCTGGAGATTGTACTTAGTCACGGTCAAATTCATTTCTATGTCGTCGCGCCAACCGACAACATGGAATATGTCCGATCCCAAATCCTAGCCCAATATCCTTCTGCCATCACCAAAGATACCCTGGACTATTTTACCGATCTGGAGAATCCCAAGTTACTCAACTTCTCCCAAATCGGACTCTCCAAATCCTACAATTATCCCCTCAAAACCGCCCGTGATTTCCGCGATACCGATCCTCTTGTTTCCGTCCTAGCCCCCCTTTCCCGATCAAATAGCACTACTGACTTTTTTGTCTATCAAATAATCCTCGGTCCTGCCTCCAAAAACTGGCAAAGTTCAATAATGGATATTATCCAAAACGGTATTGTCATTGACAAAGAAAAAGGCTTACGCCAAGCTCATCCCGACCGTTCAATATTTGAACAGAAAATTCAATTCCCCGGTATCCTGGCTCAAATCAATCTCGCTTCTAACAATCCTAGCCTGATTGCTTCAGTTTCCTCCTCTTTCGGAGCCTTTACCTCTCCCCGCGGTAACTCCATCAAGACCTTTACTCCTAACCTTTTTAATCGCAACAAACTCCCCGACTGCATCATAAATCGTAAAATTTCTACCAAACTCAAATCCCAAATTCTCAACACCGAAGAAGTCTCCGCTCTCTGGCACTTTCCCAATAAACTTACCAAACTGCCCAACATCGCCTGGGGCAAAAATTTGTTTTCCGACCCACCCGAAAACCTTCCTGTCGCCGACGATACTACCGAAGAACAAAAAAAAGAAATAACCTTTTTTGCCAAAACTGAGTTTCGAAACAAAGATTCCATCTTTGGCATCAAACAAGGCGAAGACCGCCGTCGCCATATGTATATTATCGGCAAGTCCGGTACCGGCAAGACTACTTTAATTTCCAACATGGCCATTGACGACATTCGCAAAGGCCGTGGAGTTGCTGTTATCGATCCTCACGGCGATTTATGCAATAACATCCTTGACTACATACCTTCTCATCGTATTAACGATTGTTGTTATTTCAATCCTGCTGATCCTGAATACGTCTATCCCCTCAATGTTCTCGAAGCCCAAAATGAATCTCAAAAAGAACTTGTCGCTTCAGGCGTTATCTCCATTTTCAAAAAAATCTACGGTGAAGTCTCTTGGGGCCCCCGACTTGAACACATTTTAAGAAACGCCGTCTTAACTTTGGTCAACACTCCCGATACCACCCTGGTCGACATCGTTGAAATCCTCACCAACAAAAATTTCCGAGACAAAGTAATCAACAAACTCCGAAACCAAACTCTCAAAAATTTCTGGATCAATGAATTCAACCGTATGGATCCCAAATTCCAAAACGAAGCTATTGCCCCCATTTTAAACAAAGTCGGTCAGTTTATTGCCTCCAGCAACATCCGAAACACCATCAATCATCCTAAGTCCAGAATCAATATCCAGCAAATTATGGACGAGAAAAAAATTCTTATTGCCGATCTGTCTACCGGCAAATTAGGCGAAGACAACTCCGCTCTTCTTGGTGCCATGTTAATTACCCAAATCCAACTTTCAGCTATGAACCGGGTTTTCCAGGAAGCCGAGGCCAGGTCCGATTTCTACCTGTATGTTGACGAATTTCAAAATTTCGCCACCACCTCGTTTATCAAAATCCTCTCCGAAGCCCGCAAATTTAAATTAAATTTGATAGTTGCCAATCAATACATGGCCCAGCTTGAACGCCCCATTCAGGACGCTATTTTCGGCAACGTCGGCTCCATGGTCTCTTTCGTTGTCGGCAACCAGGACGCCTTTATCTTAAGCAAAGAATTTGGACCACAATTTCCACCCGAAGACTTAGTCAAAATCGGCCGCTATCAAGTTATCAACAAACTTTCAATCGACTCTGAAACCACTAATCCGTTTTATGCCGTCACCCTGCCACCTCTTTCCTGCAAAAACCAGGCCCGCCAAAAACTTATCCAAATCTCCCGCCAACGTTGGGGCAAACCAAAACAAAATTCACTTTCTCCCAATAATTCAACACCAAAACTAACTCCAAAACCACCTCAAACAAAAAACATTACCCCTCTAACCGATAGTCGCCGTACCAGCATCGAGTAAGACCCACCCCAACTTTTGATTATACCCCATAATAAATTCACAAGATATTCCTTACATTTCCCCTACGCCCACTTTATCATTGGTCTAATTACCAATTAACTCATTTATACTATGGCTACTAATCGTCCCGAAAACTTTAAGTCGTTTACCAAATCAGGCAGCCTTCCTCATCAGGGATTTACCAGAATAGATTCCCCTCAGGTTGAAATAAACTGTGACAGGTGCGGAACTGACTGTTTTTGTGCCATCGCCGGTGTCCAGCCTGAATCCATTCAGTGCCGTCAAATAATATCCCAAAATAGAATAAACCTTGAAGCCAAACTGCAATCCTAAGGCTTTTTCCAACTGGCCCACTTACAACTAGGGTAGTTACTGCAACCGAAAAATTTTCTGCCGGTTTTGGTCCTCTTGACCACTCCTTCAGCTCCACACTCCGGACATTTAAACCCTGCCGCTTCTTTAAATTGGGCCGTATATTTACAATCTGGAAACCTGGAACAGGAAATAAATTTACCAAATCTACCCACTCGGATAACCAAGTCTCCCTCTTTGCATTCCGGGCACTTCTCTCCCAGCTTCTCCGTTTCTACCTTTACTCTTTCTGCATTTTTTTCCGCCAGCTTCACTTCCGTCTCAAATCCACCCCAAAACTTTTTCATCATAACCTTCCAGTCTAATTTACCCAACGACACCTCATCCAAACTTTCTTCCATCCCAGCGGTAAAGGGCAACGATAAAATATCCTCAAAATTTTTTACCAAAAAATCATTTGTCGCCATTCCCAAAACCGTTGGCTTAAACTTTCCTTCTTCTTTCTCCACATACTGCCGCTGCTGTATCGTCGAAATAATCGGAGCATACGTACTAGGTCGGCCAATGCCCTGCTTTTCCAAAGAAGCTACCAAGCCAGCCTCGCTATATCTAGGCGGAGGATTAGTTTCGGTTTTATCATGAGCAATTTTTTTACTCTCGACCATCTCTCCCTCTGATAGTTCCGGCAATATCTGGTCCTCATGCTTGTCACCGCTCACTTTCAAATAACCATCAAACAACATCCTTACCCCCTTAGATTGAAACAATCCAGCTTGATTAGCCAATATTACTGTTGTATTCCTCATTCTGGCTGCTGCCGCTTGGGTCGCTACTGCCCTCCTCCAGATTATTTCATACAATTTTTTCTCCCGGGCATCTCCCTCGCCCAAACCGATCACCGCCACATTCGTCGGCCTGATTGCCTCATGGGCCTCCTGAGCGTTTTTAGCTGTATTTTTGTAAACCCGAAATTTGGCCGACAAATACTCATTCCCGTATTTTTCTTCAATGAAATTCCGAAAATCTTCTATGGACCTGGCCGACAGATACACCGAATCAGTCCTATGATAGGTAATCAAACCCCGCTCATAAAGCCTTTGAGCCACACTCATTGTCTGCTTTCCTGACCAGCCAAATCTCCTGGCCGCCATTTGCTGTAATTTTGACGTCGTATAAGCTGGCAGCGGCGACCTGCTCACTTCCCTGCCAATAACTTTTTCTACTCTAAATTCTTTGTTTAGACTTTCAATAAACTTATCTACCTCTCCCTGGTTATCAAAAACAGTTCGGCTATAAGAATAATCTCCGTCAAACAATCTTATTTTTTCATTTCTGTATACATTTTTTCCGCCCACTTTCGATAAATCAGCCCGAAATACCTCCCCGTTCTTTTCTAAATCTGCCCAAATCTTGAAATATTCTTCTTTCTTGAATTTCTCTATTTCCCTCTCTCTTTCTACAATTAATCTGACCGCCACCGACTGTACCCTACCCGCTGACAATCCCCTCCTCACCTTCTTCCATAACACCGGTGACAGGCTATATCCCACCACCCGGTCCAAGATCCGCCTCCCTTGCTGAGCATTCACCAAATCCAAATCAACACCCCGAGGTTCTTTTATGGCTTCTTCCACCGCCTGTCGGGTTATTTCATGAAAACTTACTCTAACAACATTAGTCTTACTTTTTTTCTTCTTCTTACCTGAATTTTCAATCAACCACTGCACATGCCAAGCTATCGCCTCGCCTTCACGATCAGGGTCTGTCGCAATATATATTGAACTTGTCCCCACCACCGCCTTCATTAACTCATTTACCACTCTTTTCTTATCCGGGCTGATTACGTAATCAACATCAAAATTTTCTAAGTCCACCCCCATTTTGCTCGAAGGCAAATCCCTTAAATGCCCCACCGTTGCCAACACCCGATAGTCTTTCCCCAGATATTTTCCAATAGTCCTAGCCTTAGTCGGAGATTCCACTACCAATAATTTTTTTTGCATATCTGCCATTGTCCTACTATCTTAACACCCCTGTCAAGCTGTCAAGACTTCCTAGGCGCAAATTCCATCCCATTTATTTCATCGCCACTTTTATCGAAAACATACATCTTCACTGCCACACTTTCGGTACACGCCCTGATAAAAGCACTTACCCTAGAAGGCCGCTCATGCGGATCATTAAATTCAATCCGACTCTCACCTCCACCATTGGCATCTCCAACCATCATTAACACCCTGTTCTCCCTCGAACCGATCATCCTGGAAATATTCCAGGTTTCATATAATTGCTCAGCTTTTTCTTTAATCCTCATATCTGGCTTATCATATCATTAATTTCACAAATTGGTACCGCCCCGTTCTTAATCAAATAATTCGGCGTAAAACTATTTTCGTCATCAATCCTTCCCGGTACCGCCCATACCTCTTTACCATAATCACTAGCCAATCTGGCCGTTACCAGAGTCCCACTTTTTCTTCCACCCTCAACTACCATCACCGCCTTCGATAACCCGGCCACAATTCTATTTCTTTCGAGGAATTTAACCTTGTCCGGAGTTGTTCCATCTTTGTATTCAGATATTATCAACCCTCCCTTACTCAATATTTCATTATAAATTCCTCTGTTTCCCTTGGGACTGATTATATCCACCCCGCTGGCCAACACCGCCACTGTTTTTCCCTCATTTTCCAGACACACCCTATGTACTTCCGCGTCTATCCCAAACGCCATTCCCGACACTATTATTATTCCCTCCTTCACCAGCTCCGGTACCAACTCTCTCACCACCCTTTTTCCGTACCCACTCATACTTCTGCTTCCCACCACCGCTACCATTTTTATATTCTTTAGTAATTCTGCATTTCCCAAACAATACAATCCTCTTAGTCCTCCAACTGTCTCTCTCAAACCAACTGGGAAACCTTTCATTTCAACCCCGACAAAATTACTCACCCGTTTCCCCTCTACCATATATAACTTTTCCACTTTCATCATATCGGGGAACAATTGTCTCCGACTCATCAAACCACTCTTTTAAAATATCCCCCACGATCGGCGCCGCCACATCCGAACCCTCACCACCCCTTTCCACCATTACCGTGATGGAAATTTCGGGGTTATCAACTGGTGCATAAGCCGTCAACCAGGCATGGGTGTCCCAGCTCCCGTCACCCACCTCTGCTGTTCCCGTTTTGCAGGCAATTTCTGTTTTAAAGTTAAAAAGTGGCCAAGCCGTCCCCCCCTCTCCGCAAGCCCGAACCAGCCCTTCAATTATTGTCTCCCTGTTTTCTCTTTTTATTTTCAGGTCTTCACACTCTGCTTTTCTGTCCTTATTCAAAGTCATTTTACACCAAACACCCTTGTTGGCAATTATATTCGTCATCTGGTTCACCTGTAATGGCGTCACGTCCAAATCTCCCTGTCCAATCGACAAATGATAAGTGTTGCCCAAATACCATCTCTCGCCTTTAACCTCCTGTTTCCATCGATCATCCGGAACTACGCCCGGCAACTCACCCACCAACTCCACCCCGGTTTTCGTACCGTATCCAAATCTATTCGACCACTCTTTTATTCTATCTGGCCCAATCGTCTCTCCTAATTTATAAAAATATATATCGTTCGACCTTCTTATCGCCTTTACCATGTCAACCATTCCATCCGTAGCACCGCTCTTCGTCCACAACCAGTTTTTATAAGAATAATCTCCGATCTTTATCACTCCGGTATCTTCAAATAAAGTATTCCTGCCAACCAGTCCACTTTCCAAACCGGCAGTAGATACCACGATTTTGAATACCGAACCCGGATGGTATCGCCCTGATATTGCCCGATTCAGCAATGGCAAATTATCCCGATCATTCAAATAATTACTTATCGCCACGCTATCCCTCATATAGGAAAAATCGTTGGGATCAAACGCGGGCGACGACACCATCGATATAATCTGCCCGGTATCCGGTTGGCTCAAGATCACCACCACTTTCTTACCTTTCACCATTTTATAAATTTTTTCCTGCCAATACGCATCTATTGTTAAATTTAAATTTTTACCCAATACCGGCTCCTGTCTGCCTAATTCCCGAACATATTTACCCTTGGCATCTACTTCAATCAACCTCCTGCCATCACTACCTCTCAATTCACAATCAAAATACTCCTCTACCCCCCCTCGTCCCAAATTATCATTCGGACCAATTTTTATTCCACACCTGTCATTCTCAATGTCTTTACTATCAGCCTTGCTCACATATCCACTGACAAACGCCGTTGCCTCACCATACGGGTACTGTCTTTTCAAATCATAAGCCAAATCTTTTCCTTCAAACTTGTATCCCTCAAACTCGCCTCCTTCTTCATAAACCTTCTCTTCTCCATCCATTCTGAAGTACTGATAAATACTTTCAGCCACCACTCTGCCTTTCCGATCCAATATCTTGCCTCTGCCCGCCGGTATCAAAGTCTCATAAACCTTATTTTCCCTGGCCAAACTCTGATAATATTTACCCCTGATTATCATTAACCGGAAAATTGCCACCAGCAATAAACCAAAGCTCAAAAAAAGTATCACTCTAATGCACCAATATTTCCACGAAATTAGTTCTTCTTTCATTAGCCCAACCCCGAAACTAATTTTATTCGATCAAAAAGCGATCTGTTTTGCAATAATTCACCGCAGCCTCGAATAACGCAAGTTCCAGGATCATCTGCCACCCTGGTACTGATTTTTGTTTTCTTCTCGATCAAACCATCCAGTCCCTTCATCAACGAGCCGTTCCCAACCATCACTATCCCCCGTCTCAAAATGTCCTCCATCATATCTGGTGGAGTCTCATCCAGTACTTCAGCCACCACTCGAACAATCTTCCCCACTTCCAAACTCAAGGCCTCCCGAATTTCACTCTCCTTCAATTTGATAGATTTAGGCAATCCTGATTCCAAATCCCTGCCCCTGACTATCGAACTTTTTTCTTTGTCCCCCAAATCTTCGGATACATTTCCCAACTCAATCTTAATTCTTTCGGCACTGTTCTTACCTATCAAAAGTCCATATTTCATTTTTATATAATTGGCAATTGCCTCATCAAAGTCTTCCCCTGCCACCCTGACCGACTTTCCCAAAACAATACCTCCCATCGACACCACCGTCACCTCCGTCTTTCCTCCACCCACATCCACGATTACTAATCCGTTTGATTTATCGCTTGCCAAACCCAACCCTACCGCCGCCAACACCGCCTCCTCAATCAACACCACTTCGCTTACCCCTGATTTCATAAAAATTGACTTCACCGCTCTCTTTTGAACATTACTAATAAAACTGGGGACACCCACCACCACTCTTGGTTTAAATATCTTTATCCCCTTACTCGGAATTTCATACAACAACTTCAGATAATAACTGATCATCATTTCCGCCGCTTCCATGTCGTTAATAATTCCGTCAACCAATGGTCTCACTACTTCAATTCGCCCCGGCTCCCGGTTAATCATCTCTTTGGCTTTAAACCCAAAAGCAATTGGACCCACATAGCCCCTCTTCGGCGCCGACAACCCAGTCCATCTTTTCTTTTTTTGCCTAGCAACGACTGAAGGTTCGTCAATTACCACCCCCCTGTCTTTTAAATAAACCAAAACATTGCTGCTACCCAAATCTACTCCAATATCCCAACTCAAAAGCGCCAATACATTTCCAATTTTATTTCCTGTCAAAGATAGGCTAATCACTCTAAAAGTATAACAAAATGCAAGGTATACTATTCCTTATGGAAAAGACCACCCGGCTCATAAAAATTTCCTTCCTTCTGCTTTTTCTTTTCACCCCGTTGATTTTCGCTTCCCAAAATTCTGAACTCTTCGAACTCCCCAAAATGCACTTCGTCTACCTTTTGACATCCGTCATTCTTTCCCTTCATCTGATTAATGTCCTCAACCGTCGGTATCCTCTCGTCCAAAAATCCTTTTTAAATTTCCCCCTCCTGCTTTTCCTTCTTTCCCAAGTCATTTCCACCGTCCTTTCAATTGACCTCCACACTTCAATCTATGGCTACTATTCCCGACTCAACGGCGGACTTCTATCGCTTTTATCCTTTAGCACCCTCTTTTTTATTGCTCAAATTTATTTCGACCACGATTTCAAACAAAAAATCGTCAACATTTTTCTATTCTCCGGCTTACTAGTCTCCGTTTTTGGCATTCTCCAACATTTTGGCATCGACAAACACCTCTGGGTCCAGGATGTCCAAACTCGGGTTTTCTCTACCTTAGGTCAACCCAACTGGTTGGCTGCTTATCTTTGTCTTCTCCTTCCCTTTTCCCTGTCCAAATTTTTCTCTTCACCCCATCTCTTCCATCGTTTCTATTTCCTTCTACTCACCGCCTCTTTTTATCTAAGTCTCCTCTTTACCAAATCCAAATCCGGAATTATCGCCGCCGTTATTTCTCTTTCCATTTTTTTCTTAATTTTCACCCTCCGCCAAATTCGCCTCCAAAAATTCAAACCCATCATTTTCTTCCCTATCCTGCTCATCTTGGTCCTCTCCCTTCTTGTCAAAAATCCCATCCATGATTACCTCTTCCCGGAAAGTCCACCCCCAACCCAACCCCCGGTTGACTCCAATATCAATATCACCCCATCCGAAGACATCCGCCAAATCGTCTGGCAAGGTGCCCTGGATCTTTGGCGTCAATTCCCCTATTTTGGTACCGGCACCGAAACATTTGCTTATTCATATTACTGGACCCGCCCACCATCTCACAACCTTACCTCGGAATGGGATTTCCTCTACAACAAAGCTCATAACGAATACCTAAATCACCTGGCCACCACCGGAACTTTTGGCTTATTAAGTTACGCTGTTTTAATTTTAGCTATAATTTTTTTCCTCTTCAAAAATTTATCCAAACCCAACTTGCCCCACGCTCTTCCCGCCTTTTCGGCCTTCATCAGTCTTTTAATTACTAACTTTGCCGGATTTTCCGTAGTGATTACTTCTCTTTTTTTCTTCTTGCTACCTACTCTAGTCACCACCCCCCCCGCTTATTCACCAACCAAACCCAAACGTTTACCTACCTACCTACCCTTCCTTCTACTGCTGATACTCAGTCGCCAGATTCTTTTTTCCTATTTAGCCGATATCACCTATGCCCAATCCCAAACGCTTGACTCCCAGAACAATTACTCTGCTGCCTACGACCAGCTAACTCGCAGCCTCAATTACAAAAACGAACCACTTTACCATAGCAAAATCTCATCTTTGGCAGCCAAACTGGCCATCACTCAACCCGAAACCGAAAAAAAACAGTATTATTTAAATCAGGCCATTCACCACTCCGATATTTCCATCACTCTCTCTCCTGCCAATACCAGCTTCTGGAAAGAAAGAGCCCAGGTCTTTTATTACCTGTCTTCGATTGACACCCAACACTTCCTTCAAAGCATCGATTCTCTTCTTCGCGTTTCCCACCTGGCTCCCACCGACGCCAAAACTTTCTATCTTCTGGGCAAGTTCCTCGACTCTGTCGACCAGAAAGACCAGGCCATCTCCTACTACCAACAAGCTATCATTCTCAAACCCAACTACGACCACGCCTACTTCAATCTGGCCCAAATTTACTACCAACAACAAAATATCCCCGATGCCATCAAAAATTTGGAATTAACCCTCAAATTCGCCCCCGCCAATACCCAGGCTTCAGAACTGCTAAACCAACTCGTTAATATCCCACTCGATTAGTTTTCCCCCGACTTCCTTGTAAAATTTCCCTCCGTCTGCCTTTACATGGTCCACAAACAAAATTCCGTCCAAATGGTCCAACTCGTGCTGAAACACCACCGCTTCAAACCCCAATAATAGACCACTCTTTTCAACTAATTTCCCCTTTTCAATTTCCTGCCACCATACCTCAATTTTCATATGTCTTTTGACCATTCCAAAATACCCTGGAAAAGACAGGCATCCTTCCAAAAAATTATCCTGCTTTTCCTCTCCCGACACCTCTTTACTAATGATATTTACATAATCTTTCACCCCATAGACCTTTTCTATCTTTGGATTTACAAACACCATCACTTTACCTGATTTCAACTCCTTTCTGGCAAAAATTCTTCTTCTCATCCCCACCTGCGGGGCTGCCAGCCCGGCCCCGTTTTCACTTTTTTCCAGGACTTTTGTCAAACTGTTAATATCTGTCAAAAGACCGCTGTCAACTTTCTTGATTTCTTTGGTTTTCAGCCGCAATACTTTATTCGGGTACACCACAATATCTTTCATAGTTCTTATTTTATCAAATTTACTCATATTTAAGTTATAATCTGATTGTGTATCGGATAATATTTTTTGGCTCTTCACCCTACTCAGTCACCATTTTACAATCTTTACTCAAAGTTCCTGATTTCCGGGTAATTACCGTTGTCAGCAAAACCGACAAGCCCATCGGTCGCCAACAACAAGTCCAACCCAATCCGGTATCCCAATTCGCCCGCCAACACCACCTCCCTCTCCTCCAACCTCTCGACTTTAATAATAAATTTATTACTCAATACCAAAAACTCAAGCCCGACTTAGGACTAATTGTCGCTTATGGTCCGCCTTACTTTACTCTGGAAATGATTAATATCCCCCAATACAAAGTTGTCAATATCCACCCCTCACCTCTACCCAAATATCGCGGTGCCACCCCCGGCCCCTGGCAAGTTATTAACGGTGAAACTGAAAGTGCCGTCACCTTTTTTCAAATTGATGAAAAACCCGACCACGGACCGATAATTGCCCAAATACCCTTTCCCATCTTACCCACCGAAACCACCCGTTCTTTCTACCAAAAAGCCTTTGATTTGGCTGCCTCCAATCTGGAAAATACTCTCAAATCCTATATTAAAAACCCCAACAAGCTAATCCCACAGGATCACCACCAGAGAAGCTATTTTCCCAAATTCACCAAAGATACAGCCAAAATAGACTGGTCCTGGCAGCCCCAAAAAATTGAACGTTTCGTCCGTGCCATGCAACCCTGGCCGATAGCCTGGACTGACATAAAAACTCGGGATAACGTGAAAATGACCGTGAAAATATTCTCAGGTAAAGTCAAGGATAACCAATTTATCCCCGATCAAGTCCAAATCCAAGGTAAAAAACCCACATCCTGGGACCAAATCAAAAATTATTACCGCATCACTCCTTAACTGGCAGTGAATCTTTTACCTCTTTCTTTAATCTTTTGATACACTTGGTACAAAAATAACCGCCAATTTTCTCTCCGGCCAAATCCAAGCTTACTTTTTGAATATTAGCCTTGTAAGCTTTTGGTGTTCTATTTTGGGCATGAGACCGGTTTCGACTGATAACGGTTCCTTTTCCGCATAAACTACATCTTCTCATGGGGTATACTATAACATTAGTCCCACATTTTTGAAACATGGAAAACGCAATCATATCTTTACTGGCCCTGGCAATAGCCATCACCGTCCATGAGTTTTCTCACGCCTTTGTTGCCGACAAACTAGGTGATCCCACCCCCAGATCTTACGGCCGTGTCAGCCTCAATCCCCTCCGCCACCTTGACCCCATCGGCACCATCATGATTTTTTTTGCCCGTTTCGGCTGGGGCAAACCTGTCCCCATCGATCCTTATAATCTCAAAAACCCCCGCCGCGACGAACTCCTGATTTCCCTGGCCGGTCCGGCCAGCAATCTAATTCTCGCCCTGATTATTTCACTTCTTATTCGACTTCTATCTCTCTATTTGGTCCCCTTATATTTCCTAGTTGCCATCAACATTTCTTTGGCCCTTTTCAATCTTCTCCCCATCCCTCCCCTGGATGGCTCCAAAATCCTTTTTAACCTGCTTCCTATCGACTCCTCCCTCGAATGGGAAGACAGCCTCACTCGTTATGGCCCAATCCTCTTAATCGTCGTTCTCTTTTTTCCCATTGCCGGTTCAAATATTGTCGGGCTGATCTTGTCTCCCGCCATCCAGACCGTCCTCAACCTCCTTCTCCCCTAAAAATCATGCTACCATTTTTTAATGACTCACGAGATCATTCCCATCCCGCCTTCTCAGTGCCTCTATGTTAAGGCCATAATGAATCGTTTCGACGGGTTTACTCCCAACTACATCGTCGCCAAACTCGCCGACACCCTAGCCCTAGCCGTGTCTTGTGCCGAAAACAACCACACCGAACCCAGCTGCACCCATACTGCTGATTGTCCCAAAATCCGCCCGCTTACCCACTCCTGACTTTTTCTTTTTTTACACCCTCCAGTATTCCGTTCAAAGCCATCACCATTTTATCTATCTCCTCTGACGTCATGTCATGGACCTCAGCTCCCTGCTCCAGCGTTTCCATTCCCGCCGCAAAACAACCCACACAATGAAACCCGTAATCGTCCATCAATACCTCAATTAACTCCGGGTGTTTCTCGATAATCTCCCCAATCAACATTTCTTTATTAATTTTTTTAGGCATATTCTCATTTTATCTTTTTTCACCTCAAAACAATAGCCCGAAACTAATACTCTTACCTTATTCTTGCAATTCAAAACTTTTTCCAATGCTATAATTATCTCAACCTACCTTAAGGGGATCTTTAAGAAGGTGTTTTTTCTAGCTACCCTTCTTGTATGGAGGTCGCGTTTTTTAGAGTCTAGGCTCTGAAAATAGTCCTCCGCCACGTTTTTTTAGCGTGGAAAAGCCACTATTGAAGTCACCCTTTCGGTAGGCCTTTTATTTCCCGCCTTACCCTTTCCAACACCTTTGGCAAACTCTGCCTGTTTCTTGAAGCCTCCAGCTTGATTGAATCCAAACAAACCTCATTAAATTTTTTTGGATTACCTACATACTCCAGCAAAAATCTAGCCGCATTACCATTTCTCTCCCGAATCCAACCCAATCCCTTTTTCTTGATAAGATCAATATTGCCATCTTCCTGACCTCCAATATGGGTAATGGCCACAAACGGCTTTTCTGCCGCCATCACATCAAACAAAAAATTTGGCCCGGCTTTGCCAAAAACAATATCGCAAACCGATAGCACCTCTGCCATATTTTCTATCCAACCAAAATTCCTTATTTGCACCACCTCATCTTTCCTTATTCTCTTCAGCAATCTGGCGTATTCTTCCACCAGATTGTAGCCCAACCTGTCTTTACCTGTATTAAAGATCATCCCCACTTCATGCTTCAAAAAAGGTAACATTGGCATTACCCGGGTCAACGAATTTGTCCCCAAACTTCCCCCTCCCACAAACACAATCGGCCGATCATCCTTGAATCCCAACTTCTTCTTTACCCTGCCAACATCATATTTTTGATACATTTCCTCTCGGGTCCACCAGCCGGTTACCAATATATTTTCGCTGGATACACCGTATTTATTAGCCAAAGCCACCGCTTTTTCATCGTAAACTATGTGTAAGTCCGCCTTTTTAACAAAACTGACCGCATTAATCGTCCACGGATCGGCCACCACTGTCCATAGCTTAAAAGCCCGGGCCTCCCTCTCTCTCCAAATAACCAAAGCATGACTATGTAAATAATAAGTCGATATCACCAAATCCGGCTTATACCACTCTATCGCTCTCTTTAGTCTGGGCAAACTGTCCAGTGAAGCCTGCGTTACCACCCGTCGCACCACCTTACTCAAACTCATTTTATGAAGCACCCGGTTACTCTTCGGTAAATATTTATACGCCAAGTTATAAGCATCACCCACCACTCCCGTCTCCGCCACCACTTCAGCATAATCTACCCGGAAACTCTCGTCTTTTTCTCTCTTTTTCAAATAATTAAATATGGCCTTGGCAATCGACCTGTGTCCCCAGGGCATATGATCAGTTAGCACCAGTATTTTATATTTATTCACCATGCCATATTTTAACCTTAAAAATTGAATTAATTGGTATAATACTAACACCTCGGTTCTCTGTCATCATCGCCTGAATAGCTCAGTGGTAGAGCAGCTGTTTTGTAAACAGCAGGTCGTCAGTTCAAGTCTGACTTCAGGCTCAAAAACCCATCCACCACCATTACACACACCGACCAAACATTTTTCCGCAAAGTAAGCTTAATGTATCAATATTTTGAATACTGTATAATACATTGTATAAATCTATGTCAAGCAAAACAGACCCGACCTGGATTGTTTACCTTAGTACCTTTCCCCCCCGAGAATGTGGTATCGGCACTTTTACTCAGGATTTAACCAATGCCATTGATCACACCTTTTCACCCCGTATAAAATCCCGGATTATTGCTATCAATTCTTCCAAATCCGACTTCCACACCTACTCCGGTAAAGTATTCCATCAAATAGATCAAACTGATCCAAAAAGCTACGAAAAAGCTGCCGAACTGGTCAACAGAACTTTTAAAATAAAATGTGTCAATATCCAGCACGAATACGGTATCCACGGAGGTGAGTGGGGCGAAAATATTCTCAATTTCGTTAAAAACGTCAAAAAACCCAAAATTATCACCCTTCATACCGTCTTACCCCAACCAGACAAAAAAGCTAAGCAGGTTACTATCGACGTCCTCAAACACGTCGACGCCATCGTCGTTCTAACTGCTCAAGCCAAAGACATTTTGATCGATACTTATGACATTGATAGCCACAAAATAAACATAATTCCTCACGGTATTCATCCGGTTAACTTTTCCCTGCCCCAAAAACACAAAGCCAAGCTAAAGCTCAAAGGCAAGACCATTCTCTCAACTTTTGGCCTGCTTTCCCGAGGCAAAGGCATCGAATATGTCATCGAGTCACTACCGCCCGTTGTCAAAAAATACCCCAATTTACTTTATTTAGTTATAGGCGAAACTCATCCTGTCGTCCGCCGGGAAGAAGGTGAAAGTTACCGTCGCCAGCTCATGAATTTAGTTCGCGACCTCAACCTCACCGACAACGTCCGATTTTACGACCGTTATCTTTCCCTAAACGAAATTATTCAATCTCTTCTGGCTACTGATGTTTATGTCTCAACTTCACTTAACCCCAACCAGACCGTCAGCGGCACTCTTTCCTATGCCCTCGGTACCGGCCGGGCTGTTGTTTCAACCGCCTTTTCCCAAGCCAAAGAAAGCATCACCCCTGACATGGGACTCATAGTCGACATCAAAAGTCCCAAAAGCTACACCCAAGCTTTTTTAGAACTACTGGAAGATAAAGAAAAAAGGCAAACCATGCACTTTCAGGCCTTCTCCAAAACTAGAAACATGCTCTGGAGCAATGTCGCCATCTCTTACATGAACCTCTTTAGCTCTCTGGTCTCCGAAATTTCTGCTGAAGAAAAAAACCTGCCCGAAATCAATCTGGGCCATCTTCGCCGCATGACCGATTCTTTTGGCATGTTTCAGTTCGCCAAACTCACTCATCCCGATCCCGACTCCGGTTACACCATTGACGACAATGCTAGAAGCTTAATCGCCGCCGCCAAAATTTACCAGAACACCCACAACCGCCCCGCTCTTCACCTGACCGAAACCTATCTTCGGTTCATCAATCATTGTCAAAATGGCAACGGCAGTTTTATTAATTACGTCACCTATGACCAGGAGCCCAATCACCAGTTAAATCACTCCGAATCCATGGATGACGCTAACAGTCGAACCGTCTGGGCCCTGTCTACCATCGTCACTTTAACCCATCTCCCCAAACCCCTTCGTCAGGAAGCCGGACGCATGCTCCAAAAATGGCTGGAACAAGGCAATCGGGTCCACTCTCTTCGTTCACATGCCTTCCTCATTAAAGGTTTGTCCCAACTCAAACCCCAGCACAACATTCCCAATTCCCATCAACACCTGGAAAAATCAGCCAAATTTATTACCAAATCTTACCAGAAACACTCCTCGCCAGATTGGCCTTGGTACGAAAACACCCTGACTTACGCCAATGGTATTCTTCCCGAAGCCCTGTTCCTGGCCTACAAAACTCTCCACCATCCTTCGTACCTCAAAATTGCCACCAATAGTTTGGATTTCTTGATCAGTAACAATTTCCAGGGTCCAATCTATGTTCCCATTGGCCAAAACGGCTGGTACCAAAAAGGCAGTCAACGCCAATACTTCGACCAGCAACCCGAAGACGTTGCCGCCATGGTCCAATCGCTCAAGACAGCTTATCTTGTCACCAAAAAAAAGAAATACCAAAACCTGATGTACAAAACTTTTTATTGGTTTTTGGGCAACAATCTTTTAGGCAAATTGGTCTACGACAAAAAAACCGGGGGCTGTCACGATGCTCTCACCCCGCTTGGCGTCAATCTCCACCAGGGTGCTGAGTCTACCGTCTCCTATCTTCTGTCACGAATTGAGGTCTGTAGTAACGGTCGTCAAAAAATAAAACAGACGACCTCCTCCAAAGCTGCTACCACCCAAAAACACTAACGGTTTATCCGCTGGTGCGCTTTCTCCAAATCCTCAGGTATTTCTTTCCCGGTCTTAACCAGATAATCATATATCGCCTCTTTTAGAGCTTCCGTCGCCAACATCGAACAGTGGATTTTTACCGGCGGCAACCCCCCCAAAGACTTCAGAATACTCTGGTTGTTCATCTTCATCACTTCATCAATAGTTTTTCCCTTCGCCAGGTCCGTTACCGCGCTGCTGGTGGCAATTGCTGCCGCACAGCCATATGTTTCAAATTTGACGTCCTCAATTTTGTCCTCCCTCATCTTTATATAAAGTTTCATCACATCCCCGCAAACAATGTTACCCACCTGTCCCACTCCGTCAGCATTATCAATCTTCCCTAGATTATGAGGGTTTCTAAAATGATCTAGTACTTTTTTTGAGTAATTAAAATTATTCATCTTTTTTAAATGGTGATATGATTCTAAATTTTTCTACCACCTCAGGTAAAACTTGTAACACGTAATCTATATCTTCCTTTGTCGTCCATCTCCCCAAAGAAAACCTTAACGATCCGTGAGCCATCTTGTGATCCAAACCCAAGGCCAACAACACATGACTCGGCTCCAAGCTCCGGGACGAGCAAGCCGAACCGGTCGAACAGGCCACCCCTCTCCCCGACAACTCCAACGCCAAAGACTCTCCCTCAACATATTCAAAAGAAATATTTGCATTATTCGACAGTCTCCTCTCAGCCGGACCGTTCAGCTGGGTTCCTGAAATGTTATCCAATATTCCATAAATCAGCTTATCTCTTAATTTTGAAATCCTTGTCTCTTCTTCCTCTCTTTCCTTATAAGCTAATTTTGCCGCCGCTGCCATCCCTGCGATCGCTGCCACATTTACTGTCCCTGACCTCAACCCTCCCTCCTGTCCGCCTCCATGAATTATCGGTTCCAACCGCACCCCTTTTCTGACATACAAAATCGCCGCTCCCTTTGGTCCATAAATTTTATGAGAAGATGCCGTTAACAAATCGATCTTCATTTTCTCTACATCAATCAGTTTCTTCCCGAAACTCTGAGAAGCATCCGTATGGAAATATACCCCCCGTTCCCGACACCAGCTCCCGATCTTTTCTATATCCTGAATTACCCCGATTTCATTATTGCCATGAATAATCGACACCATTACTGTCTCCGGACCAACCAGCTTCTGTAGCTTCTCCATATCCACCAGACCATGTCTGTCTACCCCCACCCGACTGACTCTGTAACCCTCTTTTTCCAGCCACCTGGCGCTGTTTAATACACAATCATGCTCGATTTCCGATATTACTAGATGGTTCCCCCTCTGTCGGTTAGCCGTCATCGTTCCCTTCAGAGCCAAATTATTACTCTCCGTCGCACTGGCCGTAAACACTACTTCATCATCCCCAGCCCCAATCAACTTGGCTATATCAGCTCTGGACCTTTCCAGAACATCTCTTTGTCTCTCTCCCCACTCGTGCAATGATTCCGTATTACCAAATTCTTTCGACAAATACGGCATCATCTCCGCCACCACCCTCGGGTCAACCGGTGTGGTCGCCGCATAATCCAAGTATACTTTCCTTCCTTTAACCATAAGTTACCATTATACTACTACACTTATAATAGTTGAATACCCAAAAAATCACAAATAGAAAATTTTTGGTAGAATATCACGTATCTTACCTGCAGGCCCAGATAGCTCAGTTGGTAGAGCATCCCCTTGGTAAGGGGAAGGTCATGGATTCAAGTTCCATTCTGGGCTCAAATCACCCCACCCAAAGGAGGGTTGGCCGAGCGGTTTATGGCGCTGGTTTTGAAAACCAGTGGGCGCAAGTCCTCGGGGGTTCGAATCCCTCACCCTCCGCCAGATAACAATTCCTCTCCCTAGACCAACCATTCAGTATTTGCTAAAATTTTCACAATATAACAATAAATTTATGTTGTACAAGTCCCCGCTACCAGTTAAAATAACACTATCATTTCTCTTTTTGGCTTTAATTTTATTAATTGTTTTAATCCTTAACCCAACTGGAAGCACCAAAATGACCAAAGAATACACCCTAAAAATCAATCAAACAGTAAGCCTGTCGAATTCTGACAATCAAGTTTTAGACATCACCCTGGATTCAATTGATTTTCCGGAAACTCAAGTCCCCGGCAACAGGCCAACTTATCATCTCAGTCTGGTAAGCAACAACCAATCGGAAAATCTACTTTTTGATCCATTCAATTCTGACAAAATTATCAATTATTTTGGATTTAATTTTCAAATTACAACCGACAAAGAAGATCCTAACGGGTTGAAAATTATTTTCTAAAACTTAAAGTAAATTAAGCGGCACATCAGATACTTTTCTACTTTTACCTCCGGTCTGAAGCCAGTTATTGGAAACTTACTAAAAAGAACCCTAAATAACGTCAAAGTTGATTTAATCCTGGATGGTTTGATCCTATATTCTTCGGACTCACCCCCGGAAAAAATTAAAAAAATAAGATTCTTTAATAATAGCTTCTTGCTGCTTCACTTCTTTCCCCAAAACACTGCCATCACTATTGAAAAAATGATGACCGCGGTGTCGAAAACCGGAATTAAACCAGGGCTAAAAATCCCCGATGGTATTAAAACTTTTCGAATTGTCGCTTCCAGAGAAAATCAATCGACTCCAGTCGACCCTCGGTTAATGGGCCACTTGGAAAAAATTATTGGTAAAGCTTATAAATTAAGTCCAAACAGGAGTGATCCAGACCTGCAATTTTGGTTTCTGACCAGAAGTGAGGGTTCTGGTTTTTTTGGTGCCAGGTTAACTCAACACCCCGACTTTGGCAAAGTATTGGCCAAAGGTGAACTAAGGCCGGAAATAGCCGACATCCTCTGTTTGCTCTCCCAGCCCCAAAAAACCGATGTCTTCCTTGACCCGTTTGCCGGTTCGAATGCCATTGCCAGAGCTAGAGCCAACTATCCTTTCACCAAAATTATCGCCGGAGATACAAATCCAAAAAATCAACATATTCAGAAACTAGACGCAACCAAACTCGACCAGTTTAGCAACGGATCAATAGACAAAATTGTGACTGATCCGCCCTGGGGATTTTTTGGACAAAAAATAGATATCTCTGACCTTTATACACAAACCTTAGACTCTTTTCATCGCGTTCTAAAAAAAGACGGAAGAGTAGTCATGTTAGTAGGAAGCAGGGACTTCTTTGAAAAACTGCTTCAAGAATTTAGGCATAAGTTTGTACTAAAACAAAAGCTTTATGTTCTAATTTCTGGGAAAAAGGCTGGAATATACCATCTACACAAAAAATAACCAGCTTTAGTATAATGGGAACACTATGGCCATAAATTTCAAAGGTTTCGTTGACACCACCTTCAGGGATGGCCAGGCCTCGCCCCTCATGTTTGACACCAATAAGTATGTTTTCAACCTAAACGAAAAAAAGCAGCTGATCGATATGCAGCTCGAACTTGGAGTCCGTTATTTTGAATTTTTCTCTCCCGTTGTCAGCCAGGTCGAAAAAAACGACTTTCTGGCCCTAAAAAACCATGTTAAATCCAAAAACATACCCGATGTATTTTTGTTGGCCCACTGTCGTTGCCACCCCGATGATATCTCCCAGGCCATAGATGCCGGCTTTGACGGTCTGAATCTATACATGGGCCTGTCCGACCACGCCCAGAAAACCTACGGCAAAAGTTTCAATCAGCTAATGGATATAGTCAGAACCACCATCGGTAATGTCCGCCAAAAATATCCAAAATTATGGCTCAGATTCAGCGGAGAAGATGCTTTTAGAACCGAAATCTCCAGCCTCTTTGCTGTTTATGACCAAATTGCCGACCTGGTTGATACTATCGGCACCCCTGACACCACTGGAACAGCCACTCCCGAATCCGTAGCCAAAAGAGTCCGCCAACTCAAAACCCGATACCCCAAGGTCAATCTGGAATGCCACTTTCACAACGATCGGGGCCTGGTTATGGCCAATACTTTGGCTGCCGTCAAAAATGGCGCCGAATTCATCGACTCAACCATTTGGGGTATGGCCGAAAGGTCCGGTATTACCTCAGTCACTGCTGCTTTGCTTAATTTTTCCTACCTCAATCCGGAAATTCTGAAAAATTATCAAACAGAACTTTGCTACCCGTTGAATGTACTAATGGCCTCAATACTAAAAATTCAGGTTCCCTGGTACGAACCGGTCTCCCTCACTAATCGGACCCACATAGCCGGAGTCCACCAAAAAGCCGTTCTGGCCAAACAAGGTTATGAGGCTCACCACCTTGAAAACTTTGGCGTCCTTAGCAATCAACTCCTTCTTGGTCCTCTTAGCGGCTGGAATTTTATTTACTATTACCTCAAGGAAATCGGCAACTATATCATCACCGAGGAACAAGCCAAAGAAATCTCCTCCGAATTCAGAAAAAAACAAAGTCAAAATCTAAATAAATTAAAACCCGAAAAATTACTTGAGCAAATAGCCTCCAAATACGCCCTGGCCAAAATCAACATCCCTCCAAAACACGCCAAACGAAGAATCGAAAAACTGGACTAAAACATAGTATACTCTTATTTACCATGTCAAAACCCAACTACCCCTTGGCTGCCATCGTCTTCGTGGTTACTCTAAGTTTTTTCACTCTTATCGCCCTTCTTCTCTCTCGCAATAACCCGCCACCGGCAAATCCTTCAGAAAACCCCGAACCCAAACAGGAAAATTATAATCTTAACTTCGATACCAATTTCAACCAAGCCGGCAGCCTTTCCCAGGAAAACAACCACTGGAACCTCCTCTACCAGGGACCGGAAGGATCTACTCTCGAGGTTAATCTTATCTTTGACTCCCAAAGCCGCTGTGACATCCAGGGCCAAACCATTGACTGTTCGGACTTAAATGTTGCTCCCGACACCGAAGCTATGATTAACGGCCATCAGACCGAAAATCTGGTTAAAGTTGTCAATCTAGCAATTTTTACCCAAACATCGGTAGATTAATCTTCCCTCATTTTCCCCGCCCTTGAAGCTAACACTCAAAAATGTTATTCTCAATTATCGACATCGTGACCAAAGGCCTTGATTCTTATTGGTTTAATCCTAAACTATGAACATCCAAATCACCGGGGGTAATGTCGATATCACCCCAGCCCTCAAGGAACTGGTCGACCAAAAAATCAACCAGAAAATCGATCCTCTTCTGACTAATTTTGCACCGGAAATGAAAACCGCCACTATGAAAATCTCCCGAATGGCTCGAACTGGTAATTATGAAGTTAACCTAGATATGATGCTCCCCGGCAAGATGAAGATCTTTGCCCAAACCGACAACCACCGCCTGGATTCGGCCCTTATTGACCTCCGTCAACAAATCGAACGCCAAATCCAAAAATACAAAGCTGATCTCCAAAAATAATCATAATTGCATTTTCGCGGGTGCTCACCTATAATAAGGCCTATGGCCAAAGGAAAAAAAACACCCAGAATTTTACTCGCCCTCAACTGCGCTAAGTGCGGGGCCCAAAATTACCTCTCCGAAAAAAATAAAACTAATACTCCCGACAAGCTGAAATTCACCAAGTACTGTCGCTGGTGCCAAATCAAAACGGAACACCGCGAGTCCACCAAGCTCAAGTAGCGTATGCTATCATTTTTATATGAAAAAGCTTGTCTCTTTGTTCAACACCCAAATGGTCCAAGCTCAGTCACCAGAGTGGCAAACTCTTTATGGACCCACTCCTGCATCTATGGCTAGAGGCGTTCTAAGTTTACTTATTATAATTACTTTTATACTTTCGGCCGGAATCGGCATAATCACTCTAGTAAGAAAAAAAATAAAAAATTCTCGTGCTGACAAAGATATTAAAACTAGGTAGATTAAAGCTCTGGTCTTATCAACGCCAAATTCTACGTCAGGAACACCGTCTGAACTATCTCTTTTGGGAATGTACCCTAAATTGTAACTTTAATTGCCTCCATTGCGGTAGTAACGCTAGCGCCAAATCAGTTTACTCAAACGAACTGTCTACCAATGAAATAAAATCCACCTTCAAATCGATAAGCACTCAACTTAAACCGCAAGACATTATGATTGCTATTACCGGAGGCGAACCTCTTCTACGCCCAGATCTATTTGACGTTATGGCTTATACCCACAGCCTCGGTTTCAATTGGGGCATGGTTACTAATGGGTTTCTAGTCAACCAGAACATAGTCAATAAAATGAAAAAACAGGTATGTCCACCATTGTTGTCAGTATCGATGGCCTAGAAAGTACCCACGATAAATTCCGCCAAACGCCAGGTTCTTTTGCTAGGGCCATCAATGCTGTCAAATTGTTATCCAAAGTTAATTTCATAAAAAACCTGCAAGTTACTACCACCATCCACCAAAGTAATTTTGCCGATCTCGAAAAAATGTATCAATACTTTACCAAATTAAACATTCATTCCTTAAGATTCATAAACATTGACCCTATCGGCCGTGCTGCCGCCAACAAAAACCTTCTTTTAACCGATAGCCAACTTAAGAAATTGATTGATTTCATAAAAATCAAAAGAAAATCTAGTAAAATCAAAATCACCTATGGTTGCGCTGGATTTCTAGGCCAAGAATATGAGGGTGAAGTCAGAAACTGGCTTTTTAATTGTCCTACCGGAATCAACGTTGCTAGTATCCTCCAAAACGGTGATATCTTTGTCTGCCCCAACGTTCCCCGGTTAAGACATCTTATCCAAGGAAATGTTAAAAACGATGACTTTGTTAATGTTTGGAACAACAAATTTCAATTTTTTCGCGAAAAAAACCGAACTTATTGCTCAAACTGTCATAAATGCGAATGGTGGGAGGAATGCCTCGGTAATTCCATGCATCTTTGGGACTTTAACAAAAACAAGCCAAAACTCTGCCACTTGAATGCGCTAAAATAGATCACAATGAATCAAACCATCATCTCTGCTCTGGAAAACATCTACATTTCTCCCCTCGAAGCTTGTAACCTAAACTGTCGCTCCTGCTACACCTCAAAAACCAAAAATATCCTCACCAATAACCAAATTCTCAACTTTGTTAACCGATATCAAAATTATTTATCAAAATCTTTCGTCAAAAAAACTCGCCCCTTCCTCAAATCAATCTTATTTTGCGGTGGTGAAGTATTTCTTCTTCCTCATTTCCCTTCTCTCATAAACCGACTGATTGATCAAAATATCTTCATTACCATCATTACCAACGGTACCATCGATCGGCTCTCAGAAATAAAAAATTCGGCCAATTGTCAACTTCTCGTTTCCTTCGACGGACCGGAAAATGTCCATAATCAAAACCGTGGTCCGGGTAATTTCCAAAAGAGTAAAAAATTTATTCAACATGCGCTCAAACTAGGCTTTCCAGTGGAAATTATGTTTTTAATAAATTCCACTTCCTACCCCTACAGAAACTCATTTAACCTCCTCAATTTAAAAAAAACTTACCTCACCGACCGTCTCCATTCTCTTACCAAAGACCAGGTTTTAGACATCAAAAAAAACTACCCTACCTACCCGTCCAAAAATTTTGGCTGTTTCCAACTAGCCCTACAATCAAATGGAAATATTTATGGCTGTTGCGAATCCTCAAAAAAACTCGCTCACATCACCGATCCACCCAAAATAATTGTCGATAATTTCATAAAATCGCTATCAACCTGTACTTCTTGCCGATATTTTGATCAATATTTACAAGATCCTATTTGCCACGGCTGTACCGATCCCTCCTTTCTCTGTGGTTATAAATCCGAAATTTCCTGCAAAAACTGCAATGATGTTGTAAAATCTTTTTGCTCATGACCCACCAATTTCAATCCTACTTTATCCGCGAGTACACTAACCAATTAATCAGGCAATACTTTATCGACCGTCAATTCCACGAAATCGATACCCCCATCCTCATGCCCCAAATCCCCATCGAACCCAACCTCTACCCCCTCAAAACTACTTGGGTCGAAAAAAACCTTGATTTTTACCTAGCCACCTCTCCTGAAAGTTCTCTCAAAAAACTGATCGCTCAGGGAGTTGGTAATTGTTTTGCCATCAGTAAAGTCTTCCGTGATCTCGAAAATATAGGCTCAACCCACAATCTGGAATTTTCTATGCTCGAGTGGTACGAAATGAGCAAAAACTATATCGACATAGTCAAAACAACCCAAAATTTACTTATATATGTTTACCATGGAATCCTAAAAAAACTAAACAAACAAACAACTAATATCCTCATTTATCAGGGACAGCCTATTGATCTCACACCACCCTGGTATGAATATAATTTAAATGACCTTTTCAAAAATTATGCAGATATTAATCTTAGTCAAAATCTGACTACCAAAAGCATTATCAAAACCGCCAAAACCAAGGGTTACAATACCGACGGTGTTTCCACCTGGGAACCCCTCTACACCCAAATTTTCGTCAACGAAATCGAACCTCGTTTCCCCGTCGACAGACCGATTATTATCTACGATTACCCCACCCGCCAATCCCCTCTTTGCCAACCCTGTCCTGACTCGCCCGGATTTTCGGAGCGTTTCGAATTCTATATCGGCGGTATGGAAATTGGCAATGCCTACACCGAGCTTACAGACTCCAAAATTTTAGAAGAAAACTTCAAAAAAGAAACTTCTTTTAGGCAAAAACATCATCTGCCTGTTCACCCTTATGATACGGATTTTATTGATGCCATCGACCACCTCCCTCCCTGTGCCGGCATTGGTTTAGGGGTAGATCGATTGGCCATGCTTTTTGCCAATACTCCAAATATCGAGGACATCATCTACTTCCCCACCTCAAAACTCATCTCTGATAAATAAACCACCAAACCTTATAACTTTTCTATCAAACCCTCAACTGCCCTGCCTACCCCCACCGATCCGGTTGCTCTTGCTGCTTTTCCCAAAGCTCCCTTGTATCTCCTCCGCTTCACAAAAGAATCCAATACTGCCAGAGGGTAAACATCTACAAAAAATAGTCTCTTAGTATCGTTCTCCACTACAAAATTCCAAAACCTGTCCTTTGGTCTATTCACTCCTCCCAGCAAATCCGGCAGCACCGGAAACCCCGCTTCTTTTCTTGTCACCTCAGCCATCTCACCACATTTATCCAAAAATTTAACCAATTGCCCTGCTACAACCTCATCAACTCGATCCATACCCGACAAGCTGCGCCCCTCTATCCAGTCCATATTTACAATACAGCTGCAACCCGAAGCCCACCTTGAATCATCCGTTATTACTAGCTGACAATTCGGAATACTATCGGCAATCCCCCACCTCGGCTCCATTAGAAATTCAATACTACTTCCCACCAGCCTTTCATAGTCCTGCCTTTCCGGCACATGGCTAAAACCGCTTCGTTCCAGATCGGGTAATTCAATTACCTGTTTTCGCACCGACTTTTCGCCCAATTTTCTAAATAACATGGTATTCAGACCTGTTTCTATTAGCGCCACAGCATATTTTACACCCGGCCAAACCAAAAACTGATAAAATAAATCAATATGGCTAAAACATCTCAACCTGAAAAACCAACCCCTGAACCTCCGCTACCCCAAAAACCTCAAATTTCCCAAATCCACCAGAAGCCCAACTTTAACAACAAACCCTTCAATAGAATCTTCAACTCCAACAACCGCGGTCGAAGGTAACTTCTCTCACCATCCTCTTACAATTTCCTCACACTCGTCACACTCTTCCCTCGTATGCTGATAATTGAAGGCACAAATAAAAAACACCAAGGTCAACTTCACCCTGTTGTGGGTTTAACCAAGTTTCTGAACCTTGGTTTTTTTATGTTATATTGAACTTCATGCCCCACATACCCGACAAATTTGCTTTTGTCGACATCGAAACGACTGGCACCAGCTCATTTCGTGACCGGATTATTGAAATCGCCATTCTTCGCGTTGAGAATAATGCTCTGACTGAATCGTTCACCTCCCTGGTTAATCCTGAATGCCACCTGTCACCATTTATCTCTCAATTTACCGGAATTTCAAGCAGAGAACTGGAAGCCGCCCCTACTTTCGGTGAAATAAAAGAAAAAGTAGAGGAAATTTTAGGAGGTGCTACTTTTGTGGCTCACAACGCCCGCTTCGATTATTCCTTTATCAAACGCCACCTGAAATATCTCGGCTCCAACTACAGTTCCCCCACTATCTGTACCGTAAAACTCTCTCGCCTCCTTTTTCCGGAACATCGCCATCACGATCTTGACAATCTCATTACCCGTTTTAACTTTTCCTGTCCCAACCGCCACCGAGCCTATGATGACGCCAAAGTTTTGCTAGATTTTTTTAACTACATAAACCGAAATATTCCACCCTCAACCTTTCGGTCCGCCCTCACCCAACTTCTAAAGAAACCCTCCCTGCCCTCCAGCATCGATATCGGCCTGATTAACTCGCTGGACCAATCACCAGGAGTTTATATTTTCTATGACAAAAATAACTTACCCTTATACATCGGTAAAAGTAAAAATATGAAAACCCGCATCCTTTCTCACTTCCAAAACGATGTCAATTCCCCCAAAGAACTTTCTCTCTCCCGCAAAATTACTCATATCAAGACCATACCCACCGCCGGCGAACTCGGTGCCCTCCTGCTTGAATCCCGTCTTATCAAGGAACTCCAACCCACCCACAACCGCTTACTTCGTCACTCCAAAAAAATGATATTAGCCAAACAAATCACCGACAAAAACGGCTACTACACCATCAATTTGGAAACCGCCAACCGGATCAATTTAGACGATATTGCCACCCTCTTGGCTGTCTTCAAAACCCAAAAACAGGCTTTTTCCACTCTTCATCAAATCGCCAAAACCAAAAATCTCTGTCCCAAAATTCTTAGGTTGGACAAAAGTAAAACTGCCTGTTTTAACTATCATCTCAATCTCTGCTCCGGTGCCTGTATCCAAAAAGAAAAACCACTTTTTTACAACATCCGTTTTCTAACTGCCTTTTCCCATAAAATTCAACCCTGGCCCTTCTCCGGACCAATCATAATCACCCAGTCCAACCCCGAAAACAACCTGACAGATAAATTCCTGGTCGATTCCTGGTGTTATTTGGGTCAAATACAAACTGAAGACAACTCAATCAATACCACTAGTCAACCACCAGATTTTAATTATGATACTTACAAAATTCTTCATCGCTTTATCAATTCCCCCGACAATCAGTCTTCAATCACCGATTCCACCGGCAACAGCTTTCTCCATCGCATGATTAAAAGATAATCTATTTTGACTTTCAATTCCAGATTTTGATACAAATATATATGCTTTACCTCTTTTTTCTAATCTTACTTTTGGCAATTTCATTCCTAATTCTTGGCCATCTTCTCTATCGCCTGATTATAGCTCCCGGTGCCGTCTATTTTCCTACCCCCACCCAAACTATTCACCAAATGCTTGATCTGGCCCAAGTCGGACCCAAAGACACGGTTATCGATCTCGGCTCGGGCGACGGCCGTATTCTCATCGAAGCTGCCAAACGTGGCGCCAAAGCTATCGGCTACGAAATTGATCCTATTTTGGTTAGCCAATCCCGTCGTCTGGCCAAAAAAGAAAATCTCTCCCACCTCATTACTGTCCGCCACCAAAACATGTGGCGAGCTGATTTCAACCAAGCTACCATCATTACCCTTTATCTCTTTCCCAACTTTATGGACCGACTCCAGCGTCTACTCGAAAACAAGCTAACTCACCCTCTTAAGCTTGTTTCCCACGACTATCGCTTCACCCACAAAAAAGAACAAAAAAACATTAACAATATTTACCTCTACACCTTCCCTTACATCAAAACCGACAGTAAATAATCTGATATTTTTTGATGAGTCTCCGCCAATTCTCTCCTGGTCAAAAGAAGTTTACTACCCGATCTTAGCTCCCGCACCGCCGCCATCGGTATTTCTGTTACCACCCTTCCTCTCCAACCCGTCTCAGCTATAGTCTTGATCATCGCCGACAACTCCGTTCTGTTTCTCCCGGCCAAAGTCAAATCTTCCAATTCAGCCATTGTATCATCAACTCCGCCATCGCTGATGTCCAGTCTTCCAGCACTTATATGCAACTCCTTTGTAAAATCCAGCAATCGAGGCAAAGTTTCTCTCCATGGGTTCAAGCTAAAACCACCGCTGGCCTTCCTTCTCATATGGTACAAATCCAAAGCAAACCCGTCAAAGCCCATCCGCTTTGACATTTTGATTAATTCTTCCGGAGTCTTCACCTCCCACCGCCTCATTATATCTGAAGTCGGCTGGAATAACTTATTTCCAAAATTATTCCACTCCTGTCTGGAACATTTTCCCGGATACACCACCACCGGCACATCTCTTTTAATCAAACGTTTCACCATCAATAAATCCACCACCGAGCTCTCTGCCTCGGGTAAAAGCACCCCCATCGTCATCTTCATAAAAGGATCTCTACCTCTTACCATCTCAAATAAATTGATATCGCCCCGAAAACTCTGGTGAAGTGACCTGATCGAGTCCGCCTCCTCCTGGTTAATTTTCCTTCTCGCCATCTGCACCCCCGCCCGGCTACCCCTCAGCGGGTGCCACTCCAACCCTCCATAACCAGCATCGTATGACAAACCGGCCACATCCTCCAATTTCCAAGCCAAAGTTTGTGGCATCGGACTACCGTAATAATTCAGTAATGAACCATCAATTTCTGTTTTCAAATTTAAAGTAATTCAAATAACGACTAGTTTTAGTATCATACCATATCAATGGTTACTCTAAACTGAAATAATATTCCAATTCTTTCTGCGAAAATCCCACCAGTTCCGGCTCGTTTTCCAGCACCACTCTCGTTTTCCTAAACACCTCCCTCCGAATAATTCTAAACAATTCCATCACCTCGCCAGCCGTCGCCCGACCGTTATTAATCAAAACCAACGGCTGATTGGGATTAACATACACCCCTTTCACTTTCATCTTTTTCAATCCACACATATCTATCAAAGCCGCCGATGGTACTTTTATCCTGCCTTTTCCCTTCCTGGCCAACTTCAACAAACTATCCACTTTTTCCTTTGGGAAATTCTGCTCAAGTACCCGGATCAGCTCCAGAAATCTGTCTTTTTCCAGAACAATATTCTTAAAAAACGAGCCCGAACTGCCCCCTTTTGCCGCCACCGGATAAGGATACTTCCATTCCCGTATCTCAATTACCGCCTGCCTGATTTGTTCCAAACTCGGATTTTTTATTTGCCGCTTCCAGAAATACTCTTTTAAATCCGCATATTTCAAATTTGGCCTGCCTTTCTTACTCAGCCTGATAACCACCGCCAGCACCACCATCTCTCCCCGCCTTTCCCTGTTAAAAATACTTTTCCTATAGTCAAACCTGCATTCTCGCCCACTCAATTCCACCACTCTCCCGTTAATTTTATCCCAAGCCTCAACCCTGACTACTACCTCACTTACCTGCTGGCCATACGCGCCTACGTTCTGGACTACCGTCGCCCCACAACTTCCCGGTATATGAGATAAATTTTCAATTCCCCACCAACCCTTTTCCACCGCCATTTTCACCACCTCGTCCCACACCTCACCGGCTTCCAGCTTCAACCATACGTTATTTTTATCCTCCTTAATTATTGTTCTCCCCTTATTCATCATTCTTACCACTAATCCAAAAAACCCTTTTTCCGACACCACCACGTTACTTCCTCCCCCCAAAACCAATACCGGCAGTTCCCTGTTCTTGGCAAAGTCTAACACCTTCTCCAAATCTCCCTTTTTTCTGACCTCAGCAAAAAACCTGGCCTTTCCTCCCACTCGAAAAGTTGTCAAGTTCTTGAGTAAATAATTTTCTTTTATCTCTACAACCCTCACTGCCATTACTTATATTTTATATCTTATTCCTCTCCATCGTCTCAAGCAGGCCCATCAGGATTCGAACCTGAAATAGCAGTTTTGGAGACTGCGGTGATAGCCGTTTCACTATGGGCCTATTGTAAAATGTGGACCTGGGGGGACTTGAACCCCCGACCTTCCCCATGCCATGGGGACGCGCTAGCCAACTACGCTACAGGCCCGGGCTAAGAACTCCTTATTCTAACAAACTTTGCCCTAATTTGAAACAAATTACCTTTGGGGTACAGGCTCTAGTGACCTAATTAAATGTCATGAATATCGATAAGGATCGCTTTCACCTCTTCCTGCCGCCCTCTCATTATAACCATGAGCTATCCTGGCCCACAGATCAGTCTCCACCTTGCCGTTTTGTTTCTCATTCGATACCAGCCTGGTCGACATCAACACCCCGACACCGTCAATCGGCATTCCATCCAATTCCCACCTGTTCTCTCCCTCCGGACCAAACGCCCCCTTACCCCTAAAATGCACCAATCTCCCCACCCCTCCAAACAACTCCTGCCTCAGTCCGTATTCCAACTGACCCCGGGTGTACCTGTTGTCGACATATTCTTCAATCTTTTCCTGATACCACTGCCTTTCCTCTTCCACCGCCTCCTGATTTTCCAGGCTCAATGCCAACCCTTCCATCTTTTGCCTATCCGCACCACTCTGCCCGTCTATAACTTTATTTAATTTATCAACACCCAAAAGCAACGCCGCAGTTGCACCTCCACCCACCACCAGCTGTCTCAAAAAACCTCTCCTGCTAGTCTTCCTTGAAAGATAACTGTTCTCTCCTCCTCGTTCGGCCATAATTTTGTTTAATTTTTATAACTCTCATTATAGGTACTTTACTTATTCAAATCAATTGACCAATCAAACCCTATAAACACCAATCAACCTTTTGTTAAAATAAAAAATATGCCAATCATCACCAAAGCCATCATCGCCGCTGCCGGCCGCGGCACCCGTTTTCTACCCATTGTCAAAGCCTACCCCAAAGAACTCCTTCCGCTCCTTTCCAAGCCCAACATTCAATTATTAGTCGAAGAGGCTATTGGCGCCGGCATTACCGATATTATGATAGTTCAGCGTGAAGGTGAAACCGCCATTGAAAAATATTTTACTCCCGATTCGGATTTGGAAACCTATCTTAATCAAACTAACAAAACCGAATTTCTAGACAGTCTCCGTCAAATTTGGAACCAGGCCAAAGTTCAATTCACCTTTCAATCTTCCGATCTGCCCTATGGTAATGCCTCCCCTGCTCTGGCCGCCAAATCTTTCGTCGGTTCTGATCCTTTTATCTACATGTTCGGCGATGATTTGGCTATCGAAAGCAAACCTGGCACCTACCTTTCCCAAATCATCAAAACTTTTACCGACAATCAAGCCGACGCCGTTGCCGCCGTTCAGCAAGTCCCTTGGGACGAAATCAGTCGTTACGGCAGCATCCTCTTCGATAAAAATGAAAAAGAGCGCATTCGTGGTGTTTTTGAAAAAGTTCCTCGTGAACAGGCACCCAGCAATTACACCCAATGGGGCCGCTTTGCCGTCACCTCTAAAATCATCCAAAATCTGGAAACTCAGACTACCTCTCAGGGTGAACTCTGGTGGGCTGACGCTATCAGCCACCTGTCTCAGACTGGCAAAGTCCTCTCCGTCGAAAGTCCCACCGACCTCTGGATGACTACCGGCGATCCTCTCCGCTGGCTCAAAGCCAATATCGCTCTGGGGCTCATGGACCCACAGCTGGCGCCGCAACTCCGTCAGTATTTGGATAACATCAAATAAAACCTGCCCATTTTATACTCCTCTGTTACACATTTGACATTTTTCCCTCTTCTGACTATAATACCGTCCTATAAGATTTTTATAAATAATTATGAACCGCAAAAACATTTTGTCTCTTGCCGCCATAATTATCGCCACTCTTTTACTGGCCTTTCTTGGTCTGTATCTTGTTACCCATAATTACTTATCCCTAAGAGAACAGCAGTTATTAAATCGGGCCGTTATCGATTGTCTAAAAAACTCCGGTACTGTCTCCACCAGCGAACCTGCCAATGTCCGATCCGTCACCCAACCTATCAAAGAAATCTACCAGTTCTGTCTCCAGGACATGGGTTATTCCACTCAATGGAAGTAACCTATAACTTGACATTATCACCCTTTTAATATATAATATAGGTTATACAATCAATCATTTGATTGTCAGCTCGTTAAATTAAAAAGAACTTAGTTATCAGAAGAGAGCGCGGGGTTGGTGGCTCCTCCAGACCCACTTGACTCTGCTTCTCTTTTGGTAATTAATTACCAAAAATCCGAAATGATTGCTTTTGGCACCGCGCCAAAAACCACTCTATCGGAAGTACTTTAAAAACTTGCTTGCAAAAAAATCCCTTAGATTTTGTCCCCTTTCATACTGGTGGTACCGTTTTGGATATCAATTTATTGGTATCCGGTACGGTATCACTAGTGTAGTGACACTGAGACGTAAGGCTTCCGCCTTACATTACCGTGAGATTAGGACCAATTGAGGAGCCTATCTCACAAAATTTCGTCCTAAGGAGGGACAAAATGCCAAGTAGGAAAGTCTGTAGACACTGTGGAGCGTCGACCAGAAATCTCGAGGCAAACGTGTGCCAGAACTGTGGCATGCCATTTCCCGGAAGGACCCCAGTTGCCGTTCCCGCCGAGCCCGAGGCCGTCGTCATCGAACCCATCCCTGTGGATGAGGTTGAAGAGACTACGACCGAAGAGTCGACCGTGGAAGCCGAGCCCGTCGTTCGTCGCCGGACCACCACCGTGCGCTCTCAGCGTGAGCCCGAGCCTGAGCCTCAGCCCAAGCCCACCGTCCGTCGGACCCCCACAACCCCAGTCGACAATGACGTCGACGAGGAAGTCGGGACCACCCACAGCTCCTTCTGGAGCAACATCGGACCCTGGGCCAAGCGAGGGTTCAACCTCATCGCAGCCCTCTTGCTGCTCGCCGTCCTGTTCATGGCCCTGATCTATGGCTGGAGATTGTTGAATCAGCCCTGGGGCAGAGCCGCACAGGCCGCAACCGCCAGTAGCAGCACGTGGACCCCGGTTCCACCCGTGAACCCGATGGCCGCACCCGCTGCCACCGCAACCCCGACCGAGGCCGTCGTCGTCACCGACCAGGACAACTGGCCCCAGACTCCAGCCGAAGCCGCAACCCTCTTTGGAGGCGAAGCTTCCCGCTGGGAGGTCTCTGCAGAAGGTGGCTGGCACCTGATCGAGGCCCATGAGCGTATCATGGTTAATCCTTCGGGCTTTACACTCGAAGGCTACTACGATACCAACCCGGGCCGGGATCCGCGTCAGTTCGTCTCGACAGCCGCCGTCGAAGTGCAAGGGTGCACGATCTGGCAGACAGAGCCGGAAGATCTTTTCTGCGCAATGATGCAGCAGAAGAAAGTGTCTCCCGGCGACATTGACGCTATTGGTTTCCAAAAACCCAACTGCCCGTAGCGTCAAGGGATTGCAGGAGCCTCAAGGTTTCCAAACCAAGAGGCTCCTGCCTCTCCCCCTCTCTTGGAGTTAACCTTTTAGGTTAACAAAAAGAAAAAGGGGAGAAGCAAGCAAGTAGTGTCGTCCTATTGATGGACCTGATGAGCCCCGCCACCGCGGGGCGAAACACTATTATGAAACACTTATCCCGCTTTAATCGGTCTCAAGCGCTTCTGGTCATTAGTACCTACCCTGATCCCAAAATCGGTATCCAAGGCATGGACGCTGTCGCCTGGCATTCCCACAAAACCCTCCATTCCCTGGCCACCAAAAGCAAAAAAATCGTCATCTTCGGCCAAAAAACTGTTAATTCTCCCGACATCTATCTTGACTCTCCCCATATCCTAGTCACCCGCACTTGGAACAAGGGTCAGCCCTTCTCCCTGCTAAATACCCTCTCCCAAATTCTCAAATTTACCCACGCCCAAACCGTTCTCTTCCAGTTTGAGTTCAATATTTTCGGCGGTGTCCTGCCGGTTCTTCTCATTCCTCTTATTGTCTTCATCCTCAGATTAGCCGGAAAAAATGTTATTTTCGAAATGCATCAGGTTGTTACTGACATCAAACAACTCCAAACCCATCTTAATCTAAAAAATCCTTTATTTCAAAATTTTTTTAACTTGGGTCTTAGATTTTTCTATTTTAGTATCGGCCTTTTAGCCAACCACATTGTCATCCTCGAAGAGGAACTAAAACATCGCTTATCCCGCTTTGTTCCCGCCAAGAAGATTAATTTCATTCCCATTTCCGTCATCAAACAAAAAAAGATTTCCAAAATCGCTGCCCGAAAACATCTCGGTTACAACCAAAAAGATTTTATCGTCATGTCTTTTGGTTTTATTAACTGGTACAAAGGCAGTGACTGGATCGTCAAAGCTTTTTCTTTTATCTATCAAAAAAATATCAAGCTGATCTTAGCCGGCGGCGAAAGTGCCACCCTCAAAACCAAAAAATACTACCAATCCTACTATTCCCGACTTCAGGCTCAAGTTCAAGCCAATCCCCACGTTTCTCTTACCGGCTTTGTTCCCGATGACCAAATTCGTCTCTATTTCTCGGCTGCCGACCTAATCGTCCTGCCGTACCGTGTTTTTATGTCTTCTTCCGGACCTCTTTCTTTGGCTTTTTCTTTCACAAAACCCTTACTTTTTTCTGCTCCCCTTGTTCAAAATTACCTCAACAGTCCCGATATTCAACTGGCCCTGTCCCACTCCAGTCTAAAAGTTTCCGATCTTGGCTTCCCTCTTAATTCCAGGTATTTTCCCCGCCATCTCACCCGGGCCCGGACTAACCTCAAAAAACTTACCCGCTTTTCTTCCCTCATGGCCGAATCCAGAAGCCAGGCCAATGTTTCCCAGAAGTATCGCGATTTAATAAATTCGGGTAGAATTAACTATGCTCCGGATCAAATCTTTGCTTCTGCGCCATGCTGACAGTCTTATCCTCGCCCTGATTCTTAGCTTCCTCTTTTTCCGAAACTATACTCCGGCTACTTATCTGATTGGCTGGGACAATCTCCTCCCCGAACTCAATATTTTTGCCAATATTAAACGCTCCCTTCTGGCTGTCTGGCAGGAATATCAAGGTCTGGGTCTGGTCGGCGGCAATGCCCATTCAACTGAACTTATCCGTCAGATTTTAATTCTACCCCTCACTTTTATTCTCCCCCAAAACCTGATCCGCTACTTCTGGCATTTTACTATGATAACTCTGGGCACTTTCGGCATTTCGCACGGCCTCAAAAAACATTTCCGGCTGCCCGCCTGGGTAGCCCTCCTCTCCTCTCTCTTTTACCTGCTCAACTTCGGCTCCGTTCAGAATTTTTGGGTCCCTTTCGAAGCTTTTTCCACCTTTTGGGGTTTTTTCCCCTGGCTCATTTTTTCAGCCTGGAATTACCTCAAAAAACCCGACAAACCCTCTCTGATTCGCGTTCTTATCCTCAACCTATTGGCCACCCCCGCCTTCTTTATTCCCACCAATTTCATCGTCTACCTTCTTTGTCTTACCTGTCTTTTTTTATCCTTTTTGATAAAAAACCATCGTCCTCTCAATCTCCAACCCCTGTTTAAATTCTCACTCGCCTTAATCCTCATCAACAGTTTTTGGCTTTTGCCCTTCTTTTATTTTTTCAAAAATGACCTTCACCACCCCCAGCTTTCTTTTGTCAATATCATGTCCACCCAGGAAACACTGGATAGAAACCAGCGCCGGGGCACTTTCCCTGACTTTCTTCTTCTTCGAAGCTTTTATTATGACTACCAAAGCAACAGCAACTTTCTCATGAATCCCTGGCTTGCCCACTTTTCCAACCACTTCTACCTCATCGCCGGCTTTATCTTGTCCGCTTTTGTTCTAATTGGCCTGTTTTCCCTTCTAAAAAAGAATCAAAAACATTCATTCGAAAAATTATCTTTAATTTTATTATTTCTTCTCTCAACTATTGCTCTGGCTTCCGCCTCCTTCCCCTTCAACTTGATAAATCAATTCCTTCATCAGTCACCCCTTCTTAGCCAGGTCTTTCGGGCACCCTTTACCAAATTCGTTGTCCCGGCAGCCTTTACCTTCTCCTTGCTGACCGCTTTTTCCTTCAATGCTGTCAATTCTGTCTTCGCTCAACTCAAATACTCCCCCAAAAAATCTCAAATACTTATTTACGTTATTTATCTTCTCCTGCTTGCAGCTTTTTCCCTTCCCTCATTTAAAGGTAATTATTTTAGCCCCGACGTCCGCCTCTCCCTTCCGCCCGAATATCACCAGTTATTTGATTATTTCCAAAAACAATCCCCAAACTCCCGCATCGCCAATTTACCCTCCGGCAACTTCTGGGGCTGGAACAATTACCGTTTTGGTCTCATTGGTTCTGGATTTATCTGGTACGGCATCGAACAACCTATTTTGGATCGAACCTTTGATGTCTGGAACCTAAAAAATGAAAATTACTATTGGGAAATTGACAACGCCGTCCAAAGACGTGATTCCCACCTTCTCTCTCAGGTTTTCCGAAAATATGCCGTCGAATATGTCATCTTTGATAATAATCTATACTTCCCCTTCGACAGAATTTACGCCAAATCCTCCACTCCCACCAAAGACCTCCTCAAAAATATCCCCGATCTTTCCCTGGTCGAACAATTTGGCCAGATATCGGTTTATCGCTTTTCCGGCTCTCCCTCTTCTGCGCACCTCATTCCTTCCGCAGATCAATCCGACCAGCTACCCTACGCCATCAAACGTTTTTCTTCAGAGATTGCTCTTCAGCCTCAAATTGAAAACAATCAGGTCAAATTAAACGGTACTATTACTGACTTTGACCCCCAAAACCGCCTCTACCACCAAAACTTACTCACCGTCAATCACACTCCGCTTCTGCCTCCTTACCAAAATTATCACGATTCCGACAATGGTTTTGTCCGCCTTTCGGATTACGACAATAATCATTTAACTTCCTGGCATTTTGCCGAAGTTGGCTTCAACCAGCCTTATTTATTAGCCATCGAAAGCCGTCACATTCAAGGTCACCCGCTTCGCTTTAGTGCCTTTCAGTCAGAATACCGTTTCAAATTTATCGAAACTAAACTTCCGGACAATCCTGATTGGCATACCTCCTGGTACTATATCCCCGCCATGGAAACAGAAAACTTTTCCCCTGGACTCGTTCTTCTTTTCCAAAATGCCTCCTATAACCACACTTCTACTGTCAATGACGTCCGCTCTATCAAACTCTACCCCACCTCTCTCGATATTAGCTTTAATTATCCCGCTTCCCCCAGAACACCCCTCTCCACCAAATCCAATATTTTCATTCACCAAATTGACCTCACTGATTCAGCCAATATCTCCAATCAATACTTGGTACTTCCTCAATCATTCCACCCTGGCTGGCTGGCTTTTTCTTTAAATAATCTCAAGCCCACCTTCCTCAAAAATCACTTCCCTGTCAACAACTGGGCCAACGGCTGGCTGCTCCCTGAAGATCTAACAAATCAAAATCCGACCATCTATGTCCTCTTCTGGCCGCAACTCCTTCAATTCCTCGGCTTCTTCCTACTCCCCTTACCATTCACCTATACTCTTCTGCATAAAAATAACCTATAATATTGACATTTATACACATTTGTTATATAATATACATAGTTTTCAAGCAATCCATTGGCAATAACGCCAAACCGATTTCCTGAAGCTATGTACTTTAACAACCGGCCGCACAAAAAAGCAACCCGAACGGATAACAATAGCAACATTGCCGTTCTTTCGGGTTGCTTTTTACCCAAAGTATCTTACGAATCTTAGTAAAACAGGAAAGGAAGAGGAAAATGTCCCGAATCAGAATGTTCACCTGGCAAACCGTCCTAACTGTCGTCATCGCTCTAGTCCTGCTAATAACATCCCTTCTTCTCAATTCCAACGTCTTCGCATCATCTACCCCCATGGGATCAATTACCATCACCGGAAACAGGTCGGAACTGGTTTTCACGACCGATTTCGACACCCCCCAAGGACATATCCTCTGGGGATTGCCCGGAACTCCTAAACAGGATTTGACCTTTAACGGCACCGTCGCTAGGGTCAATCCGCCCGAAGGAGTTGCCACCTTCTGGTTCGCACCAGAAAATATCGAGGTCATCACCGACTTTCAGTCCCTCGGCGATGGCTGGTATCAAATCCCACTTGTAGGATCCGTTGTCATCTCTGGCAACCTGTCAGAGTTGGTTTTCACAGCCAACTTTGACCATCCCCAAGGACATATCCTCTGGGGATTGCCCGGAACTCCTAAACAGGATTTGACCTTTAACGGCACCGTCGCTAGGGTCAATCCGCCCGAAGGAGTTGCCACCTTCTGGTTCGCACCGGAAGAACTCTCCGTCACTACGGATTTTCTCGCTCTCGGCGATGGCTGGTATCAAATCCCCCCGGTCAACATCTTCATCCCTCTCATCCTCAACTAACCTCCGGCTCCCGGAAAACACCCGTTTCCCGGGAGCCTCCCTCTTTGGGAATCTCACGCGGCCGGTTGTTTCATAATTTCCCCACCAGACTTCTTACTTCCTGCTTTATTTGCCCCTTATCTTCACCCTTTATTACCCTATCAATTAACTCTCCCGTCTTCTTAAACTCCGTCTCTCCAAACCCTCTCGTTGTCATCGCCGGACTACCCAGTCTAATCCCTGACGGCCTAAACGGACTAGCCTGGTCATGCGGAATCGTATTGGCGTTACATACTATTCCCGCCTCTTCCAGTGCCACCGCCACTTCCTTGCCTCTTTCAAATCCCACCTCCACCACCATCAGATGGTTCTCCGTCCCATAAACCTTATAACCTCTCGTCTTTAATTCCTCCGCCAACGCCTTGGCATTGGCCACTACCTGCTTTGCGTAATTTTTAAATTCATCTTCACTGGCTTCTCTGAAAGCTACGGCCATGGCCGCAATCGCATTTTCATGCGGTCCACCCTGCATTCCCGGGAAAACCGCTCGGTCAATTTTCCTGGCCAACTCAGCGTCCTTATTCAGTCCCTTTTCGGTTACTGCCACAAAAGCCCCTCTCGGACCCCGCAAAGTCTTGTGTGTTGTGCTGGTAATTACATCAGCAAAAGGTACTGGGCTGGGATGTACGCCGCCCACCACCAAACCCACGATATGGGAAATATCGGCCACCAGCCACGCTCCCACCCTGTCGGCAATTTGCCCGAATCTCTCAAAATCTAATACAAATGGATACGCTGTCGTCCCAGCCATGATCATTTTTGGTTGAGTTTGTTCTATTAATTGTTCCAGTTTGTCATAGTCAATCCGCCCATCCGCTTGGACATCATATTGAACACTGTCAAAAAAATATCCCGAAAAAGTAATTTTTGGATGACCATGTGTCAAATGTCCACCCGCCGATAGTTTCAGTCCACAGATTTTATCTCCTCTCTCCAGCAAAGCCATCTGTACCGCCGAATTAGCCGGACTTCCCGAATACGGCTGTACGTTCATATGTGGCGTCCCCAATATTTTTTTTCCTCTTTCGATTGCTTCTGTTTCTATCTCATCTACTATCCCATTTCCCTGATAATATCTTCTCCCTGGATACCCTTCAGCATACTTATTCGTCAGTACACTGCCTAAAGCCTGTCTCACTTCATCCGAAGCAAAATTCTCGCTCGGAATCAAATGAATACACTCTTTCTGCCTTTCTTCTTCCTTTTTAATTAAATTAAAAATTTTCTCATCCATACCCTATTTTACATCTTTAAACTTCATTTGCCTGCTGACAAACACTTCCTTTTGTCTTTATAATCTTCAAAAGTGCCAAGTCAAAACCCTGAAATAATCGGTTACATTGGTCCCATGAAGTCGGGCAAGTCCGCCAAACTTATTCAAGTCATCAATAAAGCTGAAACACTTGGAATGCACACCCTGGCCTTTTATCCCGACATTGATCTTCGCTGTCAAAACATGACGATTCAATCCCGATGTGGTACCCGTCATCCTGCCTACCCCACCCCCTGCGATCAACCCCAAGCAATCTTGGATGTTATCAGCCAGGAGCGATCTCGTGTCCATCTGATTACTTTTGACGAGACCCAGTTTTTCAGTCCGGATTACGCTGAATGTATTCTGGAACTGGCCGATTCGGGTATCAAAGTAGTCTATGGTGGTCTTCACCAGAACTTCCGGGGAGAAATGTTTCCGGTCATAAGAAAATTGCTTTCCCACTCCAGTCAGGTCCACACTTTATTTGCCAGATGCGACTTTTCCCCCAATGGCCATCCTTGCCACCAACCGGCATCCCGCACCCAAAGATTAATCAACGGCCAACCGGCCCCTTACGACAGCCCGATTATTGTCATTGATCAACCCGGTACCGAAATTACCTATGAGGCCCGCTGTCACCACCATTGGTCTGTCCCGGGTTTACCCTCTTCCCGTCGTTTCTAAATCAATCCTCTTCTCACCATCTCCCCATAAATATTTTCATTAATTTCTTCCCTCTCCCCACTTCCGTCAATTGTGTAGACCCGCTCTCCAAACCTGACTGCCAAATCGACATACACCTCCCTTACCGCTCGTAACTTATCCTCCTTCTCAAAGATAGTTAAATCCGCCCTCCCGTTAGCTATCCGACTCATGGCCACTGTCGGATCAACATCTACCCACACCCACAAATCCGGCTCCTCCAACCCCGCCTCCTGGTTTAGTTTTAATAATTTGTCCCTGTCCCACACAGCCGCCCCATAAGCCACTGTCGACCAGTAATACCTATCACTCACCACCACCTTTCCAGCTTCAACCGCTGGCTTGATCACTCTTTGACTGTGATCAACCCTATCAGCCACAAACATATACTGTAAAGCCCGGGGGTCCATCTTCTCTTTTTTTGTCACCACCCGTTCGATTGCCCTACCCGCCGCCCCGTCCAAAGTATGCTCCCGAGTCAACAAAGCGTCTACCCCGCCAGCTTTTAATCTCTCAACCAGCAAGGAAGCCTGAACTGATTTACCGCTGCCATCTATCCCCTCTATGGCCACAAAAAACCCTTTCTCTCTCATCTTTTCTCCTCCCTCTGATAATTTAAGTAACCCATCGATGCGGTTGGCCCTTGCTGTCCCTTATACTTACTTTTAAGCTTGCTGCTCCCGTATGGATTTTCTACCTCACTACTCATTTTCAAAAAACAGATCTGGGCGATTTTCATATTTCCATACAACCTGATTGGTAATCTGGAAATATTGGTAATTTCAAAAGTCAGCTGTCCCTCAAACCCCGGATCCACAAATCCTGCCGTCGCGTGGACAATCAAACCCAACCTCCCCAGCGAGCTCTTTCCTTCCAACTTTCCTGCCAAATCATTAGGGATTCTGAAATTTTCCGTCGTCGATCCCAAAATAAACTCACCCGGATGAATTACAAATCCCTCGTCCCCAATTTTAACCAGTCTCGACACATCCTGTTTCTCCCGGACATCAATCACGCTGGCCGCGTAATTATCAAATACCAGCACTTTATTTTGCAAGTGCAAATCATAAGATGAGGGTTGGACACAGCTCACTTCAAACGGATCAATTATAACTTTCTTCTCTTCAATTGCTTTTTTGATATCTCTGTCTGACAAGATCATTAAAACTGTTATAACAACCACCTGCCTTTTTTCCAAATCTACAATTTAAGGCTAACCAGTTCAAATTCTACCTATTCCTAGTCAAATATAGACAATCTCCTCATATTCTTCTCATAATTAAAAACCAAAACCTCTTTTGTATTTGTCTCTACCCATAACCCAAGCTATTATTAAGCAATGGCTCGTCCCGAATATCCCACCCATCATCAGGAACTACCAAGTCTTCTACCCGGTCCCACTATCTCCCTTATCGCAGAAACACAAAGTGTCTTGCCAACTGAGTCCTTCACAGACAGCCAACTAAAACAATTAAATGCTCTTTCTACCTTTAACGGGGCCGCAGCATTAACCTGTTATGCCCAGGGAACCGCCACGCCTCTTGACTTCCTAACCAAAGGAGAAAAATACCAGCTGCAATCTAATCGGGTCGCCGCCTCCACCCGCAAAGCCGGTCATCACAGTACCATTGAACATGTCAACTACACTTATCTTTTACAAAACACTTCCCGTCTGGCCATCTGGCAAGTACTCCACTCCCACCCCCATCTGGTTTCAGATCAGCAAAGTCAGCGCTATGTTTCCATGTCCCCGGAAGGTTTAGTCTTTCCCCTTTTTGAAAAAGAAAAAGCCAACCAAATTTTCCTGGACACAGCTCAAAACCTCTTCTCCGGTTACCAACAATTAAATACGCTACTCAGGCCTAATGTGGAAAAGCACTATCAGGACCGTTATGGCCAAAACAACCCGGCTGCCGTCGATAAACTAACCCAGGAAATTGGTCGATATCTCCTGCCCCAATCTATGGGAGCCAACCTTTACCACACCATAAATGCCCTTACCCTTATCCGCTATCATAATTTATCCCAAACTTACCCCTGTGGCCCAGAAGCCCATGTGTTAATCCAAGGAATGGTTGAAACTGTCTGCCAATGTGATCCTAGCTTCCGCAATTACTTAAATGAACCCCTGCCTCAAAATTCACCCGCAACCAAAGCCATTAAAAGATTCGGCTCCCCGAATCACGTGGCATTTGAATCCGTGATTACTAATCAACTAAATAGTGGCAATATTAAGCTTGAAACCCCTGATATCAAACCTAGTCAACAAATCGCCAATGCCATCCGTCTTCATTTGGGTTATCCTCCATCTCAAATGTCTGATTCCCAAGCACTTGACTGTGTTCTAAATCCAACCAACAACTCGTATCTTGCTTCGGTTGACGGTGAGATTGTTCTGGATCAATTTTCTCAAACGCTAAACAACGCCACCGCTGGCTTCCTTATCCGACTCAGCCTTTCTGCCGATGCGCAATTACAACGCCACCGCGGCTTTTCCCACACTCCCCATAGATCTATTCCCATTCCGACCAAAGAAAACGATTACTATATCCCTCCCATAATTACCGAAAATCAAGAAGCCCTAGACTTATATCACCGACTTTCTGACTTTGCCACCAAATCCCGCACCAAACTTATAGATATGGGTGTCGATCCATCCTTAACAGAATATCTGGCCACCAACAACACCCTTATTGCCAAGCAAATTAAAGCACCAATTGGCACTCTTTATCATTTTGCTGCTGTCAGATCTTGTTATCGTGCCCAAGAAGAAATTTGGCGTCTTAACTTAGAAATGCTTCGCCAACTCCAACAATACGACTCTCTCCTTGGTACTTATTTTAATCAGCCAACTCCCTGCGCTATCCGCCGCCAGGTCGGTCTGATTCCACCTTGCCCCGAAGCAAAACATCAGTGGTGCGGACTGCCAAATTGGCAAAAAGAACTCTCCACCCTTCCCGACCGTAAAATTTAAATTCAACCAATCCCACGTTATAAGGATATATCCTTGCTTTACGGCCTCAAATCAGGTATAATTTAGTGTTGTCAGTATTTTTACAAAAATCCTTTGTCAGAACGCACTTATTCCCGTCGGGATTTTCTACGACTTTCAGGCCTGACAGCGGCAAACACGATTTTGCCCAGAACCCGACACCCCCATACCCCAGACTCATTCTCAGGACTTCCTCCCGAAATCCATCATCACAGTTTTCCTCAAATCAAATCATCTGACTTTCGTGAAGATGATATCCGCCTCTGCAACTCCAGCGGACCGTTGGCCCTGGCCTCAACTCTCATCAAAAATCAGGTTATTGAAAATAATCCCGACTCCATCAAAGGAGTAGTCTTCCGGGGTTTATCAAGACAAAACTGGCAAGCTTCAGGCACCGACCTGAAATCCCTCAAAGACTTAGCTAATTCCTATGGAGCCGACTATCAAACCCGACAAATCTCCACCCCCGATCAGCTTCATCAACTGTCCGTCCAGTCTCCCGCCCCATTATTACTTCAACACCAACCCGAGAATTCCCAATACACTTATACCCACCTTGTCGCTGGCACTGATCTTCTTCACGACAAACTCACCCTTTACTGTCCTACTTCAGGTAAACCGTTCCAAGAGATCAGCCTCAATCAATATTTTCAGTCTCAAACCACTCCTCCCTCAGTTTTAATTCCTGGTAGCCAATCAATACCCCTTCTCGACACCGACCAACTACCACTATTCCTTGTTCCCCAGGTACTCGCCTGGAGGCAGGAAATTGTCAAATCTATTCCATCCGGATATTCCCGCTCCGTCACCGGCATTATTATCCAATTTGAATCTATGGGTACACCCGATCTAACTTCTACTGCCGGTGCTATGGGTCTCATGCAGGTTATGCCCTTTCATTTCCAGAACAAAGAAAATCCCTTTGATCCCAAAACTAATATCCAAACCGGCTACCGGGTTTTTGCCGATTATCTCCGGGAATCCTTTGATCAAAAGCCATCCATCAAAGAAGCCCTCATCCAAGCGGCCACCCGTTACTCCGGCGGTAGCCGACAATACGGTCTCGACTTCTACGCCTTCTTTACCAAAAACCATCAGGGCATCGACAATTGGTATCGCACTCGGAGTGGTAATTGATATATTGAAAATCCCCCTATATACTCAAAACATGACTGAAATCCTCAATCATATCCTTGAACTGGTTCATGTTAATGGCCCTCTGGCCATGCTGACCGGAGGCTTTATCGAACAAATCATTGTTCCCATCCCTTCTCCCATCATCACCATGGCCGGGGGCGCTTTCCTGGTCGAACACGGCCATCCATTTTTTGAAACTATCTGGAACGTCTTCCTTCACGTCGCCCTGCCCTATTCTATCGGCGCTACTCTTGGTACCAGCTTGGTCTACTTCTTTGCCTATTTTGGCGGTAAGCCCATTATCGACAAAATTGGCCCATACATTGGTCTTTCTTGGAAGTTAATCGAAAAAGTCAGGACTGATTTTCAAAAATCCATCAAAGACGAACTTTTTATTCTCATTGCTTGCACCATTCCCATTGTCCCGGTTTCTCTCATTACCGGCTTCTGCGGGGGCTTCAAAGTCCCTCCTGCCAAATTCTACCCCATGCTTTTTCTGGCCCTTCTTCTTCGAGCCACAATTTTGGGTTTCATCGGTTTTCAGCTTGGTGAAGCCTTTGTTCAACTGGCTCACGGCCTCGACAAAATCGAGTCTCTTCTCACTGTCCTTGGCATCTTCCTGGTTCTGGGTTTTCTCTATCTTCAACGGGAAAAATGGCTCAAAGCCAACGAATAATTTTCCCTCATCCCTTCCCACAATAAGGACACTTCTCGCCGCTATACCAAGTACCACATAGTTCACAGTATTTTTTCCCCTCCCTGCCTATCACCTTACTCCTGTCAAACAACTCCGTAAACGGGCTTCTGGCCGAAACCCGTCCTAATGCCGCACTGTTGGACATCCCGTGCCCCCCTCCTGCCATCAAACTAATCCCAAAGCGTCTCTCAATAAACTGTTCCATCATCGCCCCAATCATTATTGATTCTTCCTGGGTTTTTATCCCTCTTTCTAAAATACCTCTAAATTGCACTTCCACTGTCCTGGCCACCTCATTCATTTTTCTTAAATTGTCCAAATCTATCCCCTGCCTTATTGCCCCCCATACCGAAGGCAAATCAATAAATTTTTCCAATACATCGATCCAATTCTCTTTTTCCTCATCTACCCCAACCGGAATCGGTGTCCTTCTCAAATCGTCGCTATTTTCCAATTCATGGTAAGAAGAACATTCGGAAAATATCCTGTTACCCAATTCCAGACACTCCTCTTCACTATATTTAGCACAAATTCCCCGACATTCCATTTCTACCTCCTCCCCCACTCGCCTCACTATCGCCACCACGAACCGATTCTCCACATATCCGGCCTCCTCCGACGGTGGACTAATCCACAAAATATATTTTTGTCCCTCATAAGCCAAACTTCTCATCCTCTCATAGGCCGCAATTTCCAGCAAATCAATTCTCGTTTCTCTTCTCACCGGAAAATTCGGATTACCATATTTATCAAAATTCAATTCATAAGGAGCCACCCTCTTGGCTAAATCCGATGTATCTCTGTTTTCCATCAAAATCCTCGCCAAATCGTCTCTTTTGTACTTCCTCGGATCAAAATATTGGTTTACAACTTCTACCCGCCCCAACATATCTTTTGCTCGAAAGATTTGGTCCTCGGACTATCACCGTTGCGGCACAGTGGGGGAATTTCACCCCGCTTCCCCTTTTTAATTAATCTTCTTCCGCCCTCCTCCCCAGCATAAACAAATAATCCGACAATCTATTAAAATAAACTAAAGCTCTCGGATCAACTTTCCTCCTCTTACTCAAACCCACCACTCTTCTTTCCGCCCTTCTGGCTACTGTCCGAACCCAATTCAATTTTACCCCCACTTCACTTTCAAACCCCACAAATTTACTAATTGGCCTCACCCCAGACTCAATTTTGACAATTTCCTCCTCCATCTCCCTAACTCGCTCATCGTAACCCCCAAAAACCACCTCACAACTCAACTCACCCATTATTCCCCACAAGTCCTCCTCGATTTTCCCCATCTCATTATCAATATCTGCCGTTTTTATCATCCCGGTCACCGCTTTCAATTCATCTATTACTCCTATCGCCTCCAGCAAAACACCGTCTTTGTCTTCCTCTCTTCCCATCCACCGACTTTTTCCTCCATCTCCTGTTTTAGTTGTTATCGACATAATTAACTACACTTGCTGTAACCGCAAAAACTGTTTGAACATTTAAAACATCCCTCTTCCGCATACAGCGGACTACCACAATCCGGACAGGAACTGAATTTACTCTCAGTATCAGCTAATTTGGTCCTGATTTCCGATAACATATCCGCCTCCAGATTTAGGGTTGGTGCCGAGTTAACCTTATTCGCTCCCTCCTCTGCGCCAAATAAGTCCAACTGCTCCCCCCTCCAAATCTCCAAAATCGATTTCCCTACTGCATCAAACATACTCAAAACCGCATTGCTGCCCAACCCTACTCTTTGTCCACATGATATTCCTACCATTTCTTCAGCTACCTCATTCAAACTGGCCCCATATTTCAATGCCAACGAAGCCAATCTGCCTGTTACTTCGGCCGCTCCGGCCATATACCCGCCACTTTTACCCAAAGTCACAAACACTTCCACCGGCCCGTCTCCCTCCTCAAAAAACACCGAAGTGTAAACATTCCCCATGTCACAGCCCTTCTTCACCCGCACCCCATTGGCAATACTCGGCGTACTTTTCTTCTTAGCCAAATGCCAATTCGACTTACCGTTACCCTCACCCCCTGCTTCCTTGTTCTTGTCCCCCGTTTTCACTTTCTGCAAAATTTCCTTTTCTCTTGATCCAGTACGATATATTGTTATACCTTTAGTCCCCAAAGTATACGCTTGTAAATACGCCTCTCGCACGTCTTCTACTCTCGCTTCTTTGGGGAAATTTATCGTCTTGGACACCGCATTGTCCACATGTTTCTGAAAAGCCGCCTGAATTTTAACGTGCCACTCAGGTGAAATCTCCAGAGCACTCACAAAAACTTTTTTAATATCATCCGGCACCTCTGTTAACCCACCCAGCACCCCACCATTGGCCACAATTTTCTCAATTAACTTTTCGTCATACAAATTTCGCTTCTTCAACACTTCCACCAGAACCGGGTTGACATTATAAAGTACCTTGCCTTCAACCGTATTTTTTTGATAAGCCAGCGAAAAAACCGGTTCTATTCCACTGCTGGTATCGGCAATCATGCTGATTGTTCCGGTTGGCGCAATCGTCGTTAGGGCCATATTTCTTGGTCGATAATCAGTTCCCGCAAACACACTCTCCTCCCAAGCTGGAAACACCCCTCTTTCCCTTCCTAATTCCGCCGTTGCTTCTCTGGCCTTTTCATCGATAAATTTCATTATCTTTCCCGCCCATTCCAAACCCTCGTCTGAATCATATTTAACCCCCAACTTAAACAGCATATCGGCAAACCCCATCACCCCCAACCCGATCCTCCGAAATTTCCTAACCGTTTCCCCAATCTTCTCCACCGGAAACTGATTCGTCTCCACCACATTATCCAAAAAATGAACTGCCTGCCTGGTTGTTTTCGCCAAATCATCCCAATCCACTCTACCCTCGCCTGTTACAAATTTAGCCAGGTTTAAACTACCCAAATTACAGGCATCATAAGGCAACAACGGTTGTTCCCCGCACGGATTTGTGGCTTCAATTTTCCCCAACTTTATCACCGGATTCGACCTTTCGTCATTCATCCTGTCAATAAACACCAATCCCGGATCACCATATTGCCAGGCCAACCTGGTAATCAAATTAAATACCTTATAAGCATTCAACCTCATAGTCACTTTTCCATCTCTAGGGTTAATCAACTCATATCCTTCACCCTCACTCTTGGCTTCCGCCCACTCATATAATTTAGCCACTCCTTCCTCTATTTGCCTCAACTTCATATCTACATCCCGATTCTGTTCCGCTTCTCGAATAAACTCAACCGTCCCCTCCGGTACCGAATCATCCGCCACAAACTTTTTGTCCCCCTCAATTTTTTCCATAAACTTATTAGTCACCGCCAACGATATGTTGAAGTTAGTCAAGCTATACTCATCCAATTTGACCACCGCAAACCTCAGTACGTCCGGGTGTTCAATCGACAGCATTCCCATATTCGCCCCTCTTCTCACCCCACCTTGCTTAATCTGCGAGGTCACATCGTTATAAGCCTGCATAAACGACACCGGACCCACCGTCGTTCCACCACTAGTTTTTATATAATCCCCATAAGGTCTCAGTCGCGAAAATGAAAACCCCGTCCCTCCTCCGCTTTTATGAATCATGGCCATATCTGACATCGTCTCCAAAATAGACTTCATTGAATCCTCTATCGGCAGCACAAAACAAGCCGATAATTGCTGATTTTCCTTACCTGCATTCACCAGACACGGTGTATTGGGAAAAAATTTTTGTTCCGCCATCAACCCAAAAAAACTAACCGCCAAATCATTTACCTGACCATCATTCTTATTAAACACCCCGTCAGCTTTAGCTATGTTACTGGCTACCCTCCAATAAATATCGTCAACCTTTTCGGTAGCTCTGCCTTCACTGTCTTTCATGGCATACCTGCTTTCGGCAATATATCGGGCATTTTCCGATATCTTTACCTCGGGTAAGCCCTCTTTTAAGTTATCCCTGCTTGATAACATTCTAATGTCAGTCATTATTTGTTTTGAAATTCAACTAATAAATTACTGAAATCTTCAATCGATTTGATATCCAGATAAACCGTAGCAAACCGAATATAAGCCACCGGATCAATATCTTTAATCATCTCCATCACCATCAGGCCAATCTCCCGGCTGGGTATCTCTACTTTTTCCCAATTCAAAAGTCTCTTTTCAACTTCGTCTATCATTCGACTTCTTTCTTCGGTTGACAACTTCCAGCAGGCTTTATCAAAACACTTTTCCAGCTTTTCCCTGGAATAATCCTCTATCCGACCATCCTTTTTGACTACCCTCAGTTCAATATTTCCCGTTTTTTCATAAGTCGTAAATCTTTTATTGCACTTTAGGCATTCCCTCCGCCTTCGGGTCGCCTTCCCTTCCTGAGCATCCCGACTCTCCAGTACATTCGACTCGTCAAAACCACAATAAGGACATAACATACGCTTTTTTCGCTAAATTTTTAAAACCACTAATCATAGTGGATGATTGTCATCATAAACCCCACCAATAGTGTCAGTCAACTAGAAAGTAATGGGCAAAAATATATCAAATCCACCAAAAATCAGTTTCTTAGTTGAACAATAATTTAGTTCAATCTCCAGTTTTTTAGATAATAATCAAATCCTAAGGTATAATATCTTCATGCAAAAACTCATCCGTTTTTACAACGAAGTCAAGGCCGAATTCAAAAACATCTCCTGGCCCAAAAAAGATACTTTAATTCAGCTTTCAGTTGTGGTAATATCAATCTCGATCATAACTTCCCTAATTTTAGGAGGTTTCGATTACTTATTTACTAATTCAATTGCTCTTTTGGGTGGCATCAATCAAACCACCCCGACAACAGAACTCGAACCCGAAACTATATCTGAACCGGATTCTCCGGAAAACAGCTCTCCGGAATCAACTCAATCATCAGATATCAACAACTAATATGCCCAATACGTCAAATAAAACCAAAAAAAAGGAATTTTTATTCAAGCTCTCTAGTAAAGAGCCGAAGTTTGATGCCGCCTGGTATGTGATCAACACTTATTCCGGTCACGAATACAAAGTTATTGACGCCCTCAAAACCCGCATCAAAACCATGAACCTGGAAGACAAAATTTTTCAGGCCATCGTTCCTATCCAAAGCAAAATGGTTATCCGTCGTGGCCAAAAGGTCAAAACCCAGGAAAAAACTTTCCCCGGTTACGTTTTGATTCAAATGGCCTTAACCGATGACTCTTGGATCACCGTCAGAACCACCCAGGGAGTTACCGGCTTTGTCGGCATTGGCAACCAACCCTCCCCCATTTCCCAAAAAGAAGTTGACACCATTATCAAGACCGTCGAAGAGGAAAAACCCAAATATCAAACCCCCTTCGCTATTGGCGATGTCGTCAAAATTACCAATGGTCCTTTTGCTGACTTTATTGGTACTATCGACTCAATTGATCAGGAAAAAGGCAAAATTCGCTGTCTGGTTTCCTTCTTCGAGCGGGAAACTCCAGTTGAACTCGACTTTTTACAAGTTACCAAAGAATTATAAAATGGCCAAAAAAATCAAAACCATAGTCAAAATTGCCCTTCCTGCTGGTAGTGCTAATCCGGCTCCTCCGGTTGGCACCGCTCTCGGGCCCCACGGTATCAAAATCATGGACTTCTGCAACGAGTTCAATGAAAAAACCAAAAACATGCGAGGTTCATTGATACCCTCCCTCATTACTATCTACGAAGACCGCTCTTTCGATTTCATCATCAAAAAACCACCCGTTTCCGACACTATCAAAAAAATGGCCGGTCTCTCCAAAGGCGCTCAAACCGCAGGTCGGGAAAAGGTTGGCAAACTAACCATGGCCCAGGTAGAGCAAATTGCCAGCGACAAGATCATTGATATGAATACCAAGGATCTAGAAGCGGCCAAAAACACCGTTATGGGCACTGCCCGTTCCATGGGCATCGAAATCACTGAATAAATTTAACAATTTAAAAAAATATGAGCAAAACCACTCAAGAAAACAAAGCCAAAAAAGCTCGTCAAGAGCAAAAACTAGTGGAAGAGCAGTCAGCTGGCACTGTTCGCGACACTCAGGAAACTTCAACCAGTCAAACTGTCGAAGCTCCTGAATCCACCCAAACCACCACTAAAACCGTCAAGGTCAGAAGTAAAAAGTACCAGACAGTCAAAGCCAAAGTGGATATTAATAAGTATTATCCTCTCTCCGAAGCTATCAGCCTGGTAAAGGAAACTTCCTACGCCAAATTTGGCGGCAAAATCGAGGCCCACATTACTGTCTCCGGCATGGGAACAATTGGCGATATCACTTTCCCTCATCTGAAAACAGCCACCAAAAAAATTGCCGTCCTCGATGACTTGGTTTTAGCCGCCATCAAAGATGGTCGTATCGAGTTTGATGTTTTAATCGCTACTCCAGCCACCATGCCTAAATTATTACCCTTCGCCCGTGTACTGGGCCCCAAAGGTCTTATGCCCAATCCCAAAAGCGGCACCTTAACCGACGATCCCAAAACAGCCGTCCAGAAGCTTTCTGTTGCCAAAACTTCTCTCAAAACTGAAAAAAAAGCTCCCGTTATTCACATTGTTACCGGTGAAGTCGCTCAACCGGCAACAGAACTCGAGGCCAACGTGGAAGAACTAATCAAAGTAATCGGATCGACCAAAATCAAAAAACTGGCTCTCAAAGCTACTATGGGTCCTGCCATCAAAGTCGCTCTCTAGGTTCGCTGCTTTAAATATTAACATCGACCATTCTTACTTGCCCCACCCCATTCCTGTTCATTATTCTTTCCACTTCACTACTTCTGCCGTCAGCCACAGGCACCATCAACAGTACATCTTCGCCCCTTACTTCTTCGTTATAATATGTTCCGACTTCTTCCGAAACCTCCCCGGTTCTCTCCAAAGTTCCAACCAGGCCCCCAATCGCAGCCCCCAACACCATTCCAGTCACTGTTACCGCCCCGATTCCGGTCAAGCCCAACGCTCCAGCTATCGGACCGACAAACAATATACTTCCCAAGCCCGGCACCAATGAAGCCACCATCCCATAAATCAAACCCGCCAGTCCTCCTACTATCGCCCCAGTAATCACGCCATTTCCAATATTACCGGTCCTATCTCGCCTCACCGTTGTCATCCCTCCCCTTCTACCGGCTTCTCTGACTTCTCTCTGCCTTCGTCCTCCACCCACCTCCATATCCTCCACCTCAAAACCGGCATCCCTCAGATCCCTCAACGCCCTGTCGGCATCATCAAAAGAATCAAACATTCCTACCATCATTCCAGCCATAATTTTCCTCCTGCTTTAAATTTTAATTACTTAACCATATCTTCAAAAATTTACTTAGGAAAGCAAAAAGAAACCAGCAAGAATTAAGTAAGAATTACTTGTTAATTGCCACCACCACAATTTCTTCCAGCAACTCAGCATAAGTCATCCCGGCAGCCCTGGATTCTTTTGGTAATAATGATTCTGAAGTTAGACCGGGTATTATATTAATTTCCAAAACATAAGGAATATTATCTCTGATAATAAAATCTACCCGGGAAAAACCCCGAGCTCCGACAAGCTTGTGAATTTTCTTTGATATTTCCCAAACTTCCTCGGCCACTTCTCTTTCAACCCTCGCCGGTACTATTTCTTTGGATTTTCCCTCATATTTTGCCTGATAATCAAAGAAATCATTTTCCGGCACAATCTCAATTAATGGCAAAGCTCTCAGATTTTTATTGCCAATTACACCACAAGACACTTCCACTCCCTCAACATATTCCTCCACAATTGCCTTCCTGCTCAACTCCAGCACCGAACTGATCGTCTTTATTAAATCCCCTTCTTTCGCCACTATTCTTACTCCAATACTCGAACCCAGATCACACGGCTTAACTACCCATTTAGTTCCCAATTTTTTAACTTTATTTAAGTCAAATTCACTCATATTCTCAACAACCTCAAACCACTTCGGCACTCTTATTCCCTCAAACTCGATCACTCTCTTAAACATCGCTTTATCCATTCCAATCGCACAAGCCAGCACACCCGACCCGGTATAAACAACATTACACAAATCTAAAACCCCTTGAATTTGTCCATCTTCACCCCCTTTCCCATGCAAAGCCACAAACACCACCTCAATCTTATTATCTTGAATAAACTTTATTAAATCAGGGAGATTATTATTCAAATCGAACTGAAACACCTCAAACTTCTCTCTGTCAAAATTTTTGACCACTTCCTTTCCACTATTCAAAGAAACCTCTCTCTCCGGACCATTTCCTCCCATCAGCACCAACACTCTTCTCCTCATTCCCGAATTATAAGTTAAAATAACAATAAAGTGAAACAAAAAATTTCCTATTTTTTTTTGGTCTACCTCCGGCTATTAGCCAAAATCCAGCTTTACAAAATCAAAATAATACAATTAGCTCGCCAAAAACCTATAAAAGTTATCGGCGTCACTGGTTCTGCCGGCAAAAGCTCCACTCTTTCCGCTCTGGAGGCAGCTCTTTCTCCTCATTTCAAGCTCAAAACCAACTCCGGTGCCAATTCCGAATCAGGCATCCCTTTAGACATCCTGGGTCTAAAGATCAAAGCATTTACTCTCACCGATTGGCTAAATGTTGCCCTTCAGGCTCCGATAAAAATACTCACCAACTGGCACACCTATGAGTTGTACCTGGTAGAAATGGGTATCGACAGCCCCAACGAACCCAAAAATATGTCTTACCTTCTCAAAATCCTTCGTCCCGACATTGGTGTTTTTCTCAATGTCAGTACTGTTCATGTCCAGTATTTTGATAATATCGATCACATCGCCCGGGAAAAAGCCAAAATGATCGAGTCTCTACCACCAACCGGCTTTGCCATTCTCAACCTAAACGACCCTCTGGTCAAAAAGTATGGCCAAAACACTTCAGCTAGGACCATACCCATTATCCCCACTCAAATAAATTTCCCCGGCTTTGTTATTCCTCCAATTTATGATGTTTCTTTCGGCGCCGCTATCGCTGTCGCCCAGACCCTCGGTCTCAAATCGGAAACCGCCATTATCAATATTGTTAACCACTTTAAACTACCTCCCAGCCGCTCTTCCATCATCAAGGGTATTGGCAACTCCACCATTATCGACAGTAGTTATAATTCTTCCCCGCTAGCCGCCCAAGAAATGCTTAATTTCCTCAAAACCTTCCCTTCATCATCTCGAATTGCCGTTTTGGGCGATATGAGAGAACTTGGCCAAATGTCAAAACAGGAACACCAGGCTTTATATAAAAAAGCGGTTGCAACCGCTGATAAGATAATCAGTGTCGGACCGGAAACTAGGAAATATTTCGGGCCCAAATCCAAAAAATTTACCTATTGGTGGCAGGCAGCCGAATATCTTCAAGAAAACTTACCCCAAAACTCAACCATTCTGGTCAAAGGTTCCCAAAATACAATCTTTTTGGAAGAACTGGTAAAGTCCCTGCTCCAAAACCCATCCGACAAAAAACTCCTTTGCCGCCAAACAAATCACTGGCTAAAAACCAAAAACATCTTCCGTCAAAGCTCAACCAAATCCTAATTCGCAAACTCTTTATCTTTCTTCATTTCCCTCTCAATCAGATTTCTCAAAAATACCGACCTGGGAATCATTCTCTTCTTCGCTACCCAATCGAGATAATTCAAAATTTTAGGTGACACAAAAAAGTTAAACCTGACATCAATATTACTTCTGGCTCTCTCAACAGATTCATCCAACACCTGTCTGTAGTTATTTTCATCATAACCGACTATCTGCAGCTTTGTATCTTCAATTCCGCTAAAAAAATATGGTTCAAATCCTTCCTTAAAAAGAGCAATTACCGGCTTACCAATTTCCAAAGCTTTATTGACTATATATCCCATCGACATACTATGTTCCGACACCTCCACTATTACTAATTCCGCTCTTTTGATATAGTCCATTGTCTCTTTGAAATGTTCGATTCTTTCTTTATGTGTCCCGCTATAGAAACTTTCTACATTGCCCTTACCCCAATCCAGAACCCAATCAGATAGCATCTTATTATCCTTTTCAATATGCCCAAAAAGGTTCCTGAAATTTTCCGGCTCCCTGTTGACCGATCTGGGGGAAGCTACAAAAAATACTTTCATGGCCTAAATTATACTACATTTACTTATTTTTTTCTGCAAACAAATACCACAGAAGAGGCAAAAACAGAGATAAGTTTCTGCCTCCAGGTCAACACGTCATTCATTCTATAAAATTTCCCCAACCCCGGCGATAATAATCCGTCAAGAAATTTAATTGAAGCCAACTCTTCGTTACTTCTCTTAAAGTTAAACATTACATAGTCCACCCTGTAGCCCATCTCTTTCAGTAAAGCCAGACAGGAATCTGCCGTGAACCAAATTTTGTGAGTTACATCCCCGTCATCGTCCACCGCCCACTCAGGCAAATCCTTCTTTATTTTAGTTCTGTACCATCTTTTGATTCTCGTTACCACACTCTTTATCGGCACATGCGCCACCAATATTCCACCTTTTTTCAAAACTCTGTTTATCTCTCCAAAAACATCTTTTTTTATCTCTACCATCGGAAAATGCTCCAATATAGAAATTGCCGTTACCACCTCGTATTCATTCTTTTCAAAAGGCATTTTTGTGATATCTGATCCCACTATTTCAATCTCATAACCGTTACTCTTAAAATAATTTTTTGCTGCCTCCCTCATGGTTTTAAACTTATCCACGCAAACCACCTTTATTCCCAGTCTAGTCAATTCCAAAGGTAAAAATCCATAGCCCGAAGCCACGTCCAGATACTTTTTGTAACCCGGATATGTCTCCTTCAGAAACTTCGCGTATTTTTTTTCTCTCACCAAATCAAGATTTTTAAACTTCTTCTCATAATAATTTCTCCAATATTCCGAATTGTCAATTCGAAAGCCATGTTTTTCCCTGCCCCTTAGCGCCCGACAAAGATCTTCTTTTTCCATAAACTTATTTTAAATAAATTCTTAATTAAAACAACTGGAAGTATATCATTATTCAGGCATTTTAGCCTAAATAAAACTTTACTCGCTCCTTTGTTCCAGCAACATCCAATACGCATGTGTCCTCAAACCAGCCGTTCAATCTATCAGATAATTTTTAAAAAATAATCCATCCCTCTCCACCACCTCTTCCCAACTTCCGGATAAATTGTGATCATCCCCGGGATACTCGTACAAAACAGCCTCTTTGCCCGCTCTTTTCAAACCCAAAACCACCTCTTCCTGCCAAACCACCTCACACCACTCATCTCCGGTTCCCTGATGGATCACCACTGGCGCCTTTATCCAATCATAATAATTCTCAAACGCATATCTTCGACTGTCGTGGCTCCTCTCAAATTCTTTTATAGCACTAACTACCGCTTTTCCGCCGTCACTCAAACCTGAAGCTGTCTCTAATACACTCTTAGGGAATGGATTAGTCATCGGCGCCCACAAACTGGTCGGATAATCACCCCCCGTAATTTCCAAAACCGACAAAGCTATCTGGCCCCCATTACTGTGAGCCCATATTCCAATCTTACTTTCATCCACCATCCCCACCGCTTTTACCGATTCGATTAAGTCCAGAACTGCCGGCACTTTTTCAAACCTCGCCTCCATCATGTCCAGACTTTCCCCTTCCGATTCCCCAAAGCCCAAAAAATCTATCGAAAACGTCATAAATCCCATTTTTGCCAACTCATCTGCCACCCGCCAACTCCCCGATCCAACATAGTAACCTTGTTTGTCCGCATAACCCCGGATCATAATTATTGCCCCTCTTTTCCGGCTTTCATCAAGTTCCGGTATATTCACCATCCCCGAAATCTTCTTGCCCTCGGAATAAAAATAAAAAACTTTACTATCAATGCCCAATTCCGCCGCCGTTTCTTTCCTTCTGACCACCACTCCTTCAGGCTCACCCGAAAGTTCAATCAAACTTGCCACTCCACCTCTTTTTCTCAAACTGTCAAAATCATACTTTTCCCAATCAGCCTCCAAAATTTTAGTCTCCACCCCTCTCGGTTCCACCAATCTCATCCCCCACTTCCAATAAACAAAACCCAAAAAAACTACAGCCAACAAAATCCCCAATCCCAACACGGCTTTCTTCGTCACTCCCATATTTTACCCCAAAAACCTCTCATCCTAAATGCTATTATCACTTATGCACCCATTGCTTGTTTTTCTAAAGCAACACCGCCTCCTTCTCCTGATTTTACTTGTTGGCCTGTTTTTTCGTTTTTATGACTATCCCCACCGTTGGGTCTTAAATCAGGACCAGGCCCGGGATGTTTCCAACGCTCTTTACGCCATCCGAAACCATCAAATTCCCCTTCTTGGCTCTCCTTCTTCTGCCGGTCCTTTCAACTTCGGCCCTCTTTATAATTATTTAGTCATTACCTCCACCCTTTTCTTTCCTTTCGTTTCCGGTCCCTGGGTGGCTTTCACTCTGCTTTCAGCCGCCACCATCATTATTTTTTATCTCATCGGTACCACCCTGGGCCAACGGTCAACCGGCCTAATCTTTGCCCTGATCCCCGCCATCGCCTCTTCCCCCATTTTTTTCTCCACCGACATGCTCAACACTGTCATTGTCGCCTTCTTGGCCTCCACCACTTTTCTATTTTTGATCAAATACCTTAAGTCGTTTAATTACTCTTCCGCCTTTTTTCTTGCTTTTTTTGTCGGTTTTTCTATCAATTGCCACTTCCAGTCTCTGGGACTACTGTCCCTGTTATTATCTGCCGTCTTAGTCAATCAATTAAGCCTCAAAAAACGAATATATTCTGCCCTAACTATGCTCTCAGGCTTACTTACTTCTTTTATTCCCCTAATCATTTTTGACCTAAAAAACAATTTTGTCTGGTCAACCAGCGTCTACAACTACTACACCCAAGGTCAGAATAAATTTTATTATCCTGTCCGCTGGCTCACTGACATTCGTGATTTTTGGCCTCAACTCTGGGGTGAAATTATTACCGGCCTTCCTGTTTTGGGTTACTTATTAATTTTAATATTCCTACTCTCACTTCTTTTTTTCAAAAAAATCAAAAAACTCCCCTTCAGCTTATTCGCCATCATCTTGTCTCTCTTTGTTCAGGTACTTCTCCTTCGTTATTACAAAGGGGTCCGGTCCTCCGAGTATCTCATTGCCTTCCACCCATATTTTCTTTTTCTTACCGCCTTTTCTCTCTGGCTCCTTTTCCAAACTAAAAAGCAACTCTTCGTCCTTGTTACTGTCGTTATTTTTTTGACTTCAACTTACTCCAATATAAAAACAATTAACCAAAAATCTCAGGCCCCAATTATTTTCGCCTTTATGAACTCTCTGGACCAATTAAATCCTGGTTCATATAATTTTTTCACCCGCCACTCACCCGACGATCAGTTAAACCTGCCTATTTTTTACCTTTTATACCGCCAAAATCGAATCAGTGATAGTGGTATGAACATCGGCACCTGTTTTCAAAATCCGGATGAAACCCCCTGCCCGTCTTCAGAAAATATTATCTTCCAGCACGCCAACTACACTCTCTACAATCTAAATCGTCTCTCCTCCACCGAACTGCTTGGTCAAAATTACACTCAATATACCCCTTCTCGTATCTACAACCGCCTTTTTGTTAACTATAGATAAGGTCTTGATACTTTTCCCGTTTGTCTGTATAATCTCCCTATCCTTTAACCGAAGACCGTAGGTACCCACTGGGTCGAAGCTACCTACCGAGGCAAATACAGCTAAATTGTTATTTACACCTCGCTCCTTCAGGCGAGGTTTTTTAATTCAAAAAATATGCCTACTCAACAAAAAATTGACCAGGTCAAACAAATTGCAGACAAAATCAGTCAATCAAAATCGGCTGCCTTAATTCAATACCAGGGCTTAAGCGCTGGAGATATCGCCACCCTCCGTGACAACATCAAACAGGCCGGTGGCCAGATGGAGGTTGTCAAAAACACCCTTATTTCCCGCGCCCTCCAAAGTCTCAAAATCGAACTCCCGGAAAAATTGACCGGACCCACCTCCATCACCTACTGTCTTGACGACGAAATCGCTCCTCTCAAAGAAATCGACAAAATCAACCAGGAAAAAGAACTGACCCAATTTAAATTTGGAATTTTTGACCACAAACTTCTCTCTGTTGAAGAAATCAAAAAATTTCTCACCCTCCCGTCCAAATCCACCCTTTTTGCCCAATTTGTTGGTGGCCTCAAAAACCCCCTTCAACGTCTTGTTTACTCTCTCAGGTACAACCAAACCCGCCTCACTCTAGTCCTCAAAGCTATCGCCGCCAAAGATCAAACTAATTAATTATTTATTAAAACTAAAAAAATTATGTCAGAAACAACCCAAGTCTCAGATAAATTACAGAAAATCATCGATTCTGTTTCTGAGCTCTCAGTTCTTGAGCTTTCAGATTTAGTCAAAGCTTTAGAAGAAAAATTCGATGTCCAAGCGCTTGCTGCTGCTCCTGTAGCCGCCGCTGGTAGTGTATCAGCCGCCGGTGAAGCCGCTGCTCCGGTCGAGGAAAAAAATGAGTTTGAAGTTGTCATCACCAATGCCGGCGCCAACAAAATCGCCGTCATCAAGGCTGTCCGCGAATTTAAACCTGAACTGGGTCTCAAAGAAGCCAAAGACATGGTTGATGCCGTTCCTGCTTCCCTCGGTACTATGAAAAAGGAAGAGGCTGAAAACGCCAAAGCCAAAATCACCGAAGCCGGTGCCCAAGTCGATCTCAAGTAAATTTCTTTCCGTTTGACCCAAAAACCCCCTTCATCCAGAGGGGGTTTAATCATCACCCCCTCACCCACTTCAGGCAATCAACCCATCCGTCGATACCCACATCCCCAATTTTCGGAACAAGTTACAATCTGCCGCTGACGGCTGATGGGTCGTATGCATAAAGCAACTTTTTAATTTCCCCAAATATCTCAAACCCTTCCGCGCCAGTGGGTTATCTCGGGCTGATATTGCCCAAGCCAACATCATCTCGGCACAATCCAGCGAACATGATTTGTCTCCCAATCTTTTATTCAACAAATTCACCTCCTTAATTACCGACGGTGATATCAGTTCAAATTGATCCTCTATCCCGGCTATCACCTTAACCGCGTTCAGCACTGCCGCCGCCTCAGCATGCAACAAAGGCGAGTTCTTTCCCGTAACTACCTCTCCCGTTTCCAGCTCAATTGCTGCTCCACAATTTATTCCCATGCTTCCTTTATCTTTTCTCCTGGCCACCTCAGCTCTGGCCAACCTAGCCATACTTACAGTTTTCAAATAATCCTCTTTTACCCCCACCCTTTTTAATATATTTTCCATCCTATCCAGTGTATCCTTTTCCACCAACCCCTTTTTATATTCCTCCCTGTACCGAAAAACATAATAATTTATTTCCTTTCTGGCCGCTTCCCTTATCACCTCATCATCTACAATCCCTGCCGACAATCGATTAAATCCCATATCTGTCGGCGACTCATAATTTCTGGCAAAATTACCCTTGCTCATTAACTTTTCAAATATTCCTTTAATAATTGGAAATGATTCGATATCCCGGTTGTAATTAACTGCCTCTCCCTTACCGGCCTGTCGGTGAAATTTATCAATCACGTTATAATCCCCTAAATCCGCCGTGGCTGCTTCATAGGCTATGTTTACCGGGTGCTCCAAAGGTAAATCCCAAACCGGAAACGTTTCAAATTTGGCATACCCGGAATTCAAGCCCATTCTTTCTTCGTGATATATCTGCCCCAGACAAGTTGATAACTTTCCCGACCCCGGACCTGCTCCCCATACCACCACCAATTTATTTTTTGGTGTCAAATATTCATCCGATCCAAAACCCTTGTCGTTCAAAATATATTTAATTCTCTTAGGATACCCTCTAATTTCCTTTCGCTTAAATACCTTCATCCCCATCTGCCTCAGTCTCCTTTGGAAAATATCTGCCTCCCTCTCTCCCTCATACCGATTAATCGCCACACCTTCCACCTCAATCCCCTCTTCCATCAACCCCTTTATCGCCCTTATAGTTGCCTCATCATAACCCTGTCCCCAATCACCTCTTAATTTCCCATCAGCCAGTTGTTTAGCCGATATACAATAAATTACCCCCAAATTTCGCTTTAAGCTCTTCAACAATGTCAACTTGGCATTCGGATCATATCCAGGCAAAGTCCTGGACGCATGGAAATCATCCATCAGTTTTCCTCCAAATTCCAGATATAACCTTCCCGAAAACTTTTCTAGTCTTTCTTCCACCGCAATCTTCTGAGCCTTCAGATAAGCTTGCGTATCAAATCCGGTTTTCATTACCCCATTTTACATCACCCAATCTGGCAGTAAATTAGTCAAACTGTCTTCTTTCATCAGTTTTGCCGAACCTTGTTCCTCCATAAAAGCTACTCTGGTCCTCATGCCGCTTTCTTCTGCTTTTATCGCCGCCAGAGCCCAGACCGACTGAACCATTGCCATCATCTTCATCTTCTTTGAAAAATAAATTTCCCCCGCACCCTTTTTATCTGTATCCATCGGCAACTCCTCTCTTCCCCCTCTCCGATAGTACTCTCGCACCCATTCCTCCTTTGTCTCGTTCACTACTACCCAACTATTTCCATAAAACATCTCCTCACCCACCTCCATAAAAAAACCCAGGATAGTATTACTGGTGGCATCGTAACCATTTCTGGCCATGATATCTATCACTGTTTTCTCTGTTCTCTCTCGCTCACCCGGTCTTACCTCAAAATAAGTTGACACTCCCACCATCACCCCACCATTCCCATACTCTTCTCTTCGCCCCTGACTAACCGCCGCCACCACCTCTGCCGGACTCAACAACTTCAACCGCCCTCTCCTGCCCTCCTTATCATCAAAACCTACCGCTACCGCCCCCTTCATCGGCGCCAAATCCTTCTCGGTCTCCCTGACTTCCCCTCCCTCTCCAAATATAACCGCCCCATTATTGAAAAAAGCTCTTCTTGTCCCGCCAGAACTGGACGTCGGCCCTCTCACCACCCAACTTCCCCAAGGTAAATTGTTGATGTTGTAAGCCGCCACCTTGGCAAACGTGCTTCTCTCGGCATTTCTGGCTTGCTCCGGTATCAGTAACGATACCTGGTTCCCCTTTGGCAACGGCACCATCGCCACTACTCCCAACCATCCCTCACCCAATTCAACCGAAATCGGGCCAACCATCTCCTTCCCTCTTTCTTCCGCCAAATCTCTCATCTCCTCTGTTTCCAGAGTAATTCTACCCAAATCACCAATTCTCATCTCCTTTCCCAAAATCCCTCTTTTTACCTCTCCCACTATCCTTCCCCACTCTTTCCGCTTGCCCCACAACTCCCGCATCCCCTCAGGAGTCAAATGTTCTCTAAATTTATCTCCCAACTCTCCCATACCTTATTCTACTCCATCTCCTCCCACCCTTTATTTACAACAACTCAGCCCTACCTTCCTCCTTTAACTTATCCACCACTCCTCCCACCTTACCACTTTGGTCTTTTTTCATCACCAACAAAGCATCAGGTGTATCCACAATCACCAAATCCTCTACCCCGATAGTGGCAATATATCTCTTGCTCGGCCAGACAAAATTGTTTTTGCTCTCAATTTCCATGTTAGCCGGTTTGTCGCCCAAGTAAGAGGCCAACGACTCCCAAGTCCCAAAGTCCCTCCATACAAACGGCAGTTCTATTACCAATCCTTCCATTAGTTCAAATTGCGTAATTTCCTCAATTGGACCTTTCGGCATCTTGGCATACTCCTCGGCCACGTTACCCCCATTAATAATACTCATTAATGGTTCATACCATTCCGGCTTCCTTCCCTTCAAGCACTCCAACAACTTCCTCGGCGTCCACGCATAGTGATTAGTATGAATCAAAGCCTCACCATCCTTCAAGTATCCTTCAATTACTTCCTTTTCCCCTCTGCCCAACCACTGCTGCATCCGATGGGTCTGCGGATCAACCACTAAATAATCAACTCCCATCACCGCAAAATCCGGTTTTAACCCGGCTGTCATCAATCTGCCCTCTCTTCTAATCGTACTATCAAACAGTTCCACCATTTCGATAAATTTTTCCGGTGGTTCCCGCAATACATCCGCTTGTACCAGCATAAACGGTTCATCCGGATATTTTTCAAAAAGCATAGCTGCCGCAAAACCAGTAGCCGGCCCTTGATTCCTCATCTCCGGTTCAACAAAGTAATTCTCTTTTGGTATTTCCGGCACCAGATTCTGAGCCATCAAAGCCTGCTCCTGATTGGTCTGGACAAAAATCTCTTCCGGCTGAAACCTTAATCTCAATGCCTCATAATTTATTTCAAACAACGACTTATCTCCCAACAATTTGGCAAAATGCTTTGGACAACTGCTCCGGCTCACCGGCCACATTTTGGAGCCGATCCCCCCGCAAATTATTACTGGTTTCATACTTTCAATCTCCTCAAATAAATATTTTTTTAATCCCCATAATACCAGGACACCGCTTCTTTAATGTCTTTAGACATTCCAAATACATACATCGGATTGTACCTTACCACTACTGCCGGCGAGGTATTGTTTGACACAGGATTACCGTAACCCCGATTTATACCCACTCCTCCTTTAGCTAATAATATTCCCTCAATAATCAATTGAGTATTATTAGTTCCTCCGGCACTAATTGTCGAATCCGTTATATACACCCCCTCCACTTTGGTTACAATTGGTTCAATAGTAATATTTCCCTTTACCACTATCAAAATGAACCTGCCATCGGGCAAATCGACATCATGATCAATTATCAAATCCCCGTCTACAAACACAATCTCACTTGCCACCGCCTGACTCGTACCATCACCCTGTACTTCCATCTGAACCGTACCACCCAACATTGCAAACGATTGCAGGGCCATCGTATCCATCGAAATTAAACCAAACACTTCACTGGTTTTCGCATTACCTGAAATTACCACACCCTTTCCCATCCTCACATGGTAGCGACTGTGGAAAAAATCATAACCGTACGACCCGTCAACCACATCTTTTTCTGAAACGTGCCAGTTACTCGTCTGACTATAATAAGTCCTGCCGGCAACCGCCCCGGACAAAGGTTGTCCCGCCACCAAACCACTACTACAATTTGCCGTGCTTACACTAAAATAAGGCGTACACGATAAACCGATACAAGTCACTGGCACCTTACTAACCACACCACCCACCCCAGCCACCCCTCCTCCTTCTACTTGATACCATGGTGGCTGATTTCTCAAAGACGAATAATCCACTCGCAACGAAGTATTGGCAGAATAAGGATCAACTACAGAATTGTTTATGGTAAAAGTCATATTACACGGAATATTTTCTCCAACTCTCCCCAGATCATCAAAACGAGGACCTGTCGGCGGCGATCCTTCAATTGAACCAAAAACAGCTTGATATTGTTTTCCCCACTTAAGTGGGTTGCTTTCCGAAGTATATTGCGGATTGGCCGTCGCTGTCACATTCATTAATTTACTCGGAGTCCCAATTCCCTGATACGTTAATGCATAGCTGGTTGCAAATAAATTTGTATATAAGTTTGAATTAGGACAAACGCCCTCTGCTCCCGCCTGATCATACAAAGACCCACTAACCGGCACATTACAGTCCCACACCTTCATATTCCTCCCCGAAGAAGTCCAGCTTCCACCATTACTCCAGGCATTGTTAATATCCTTTACCCTATAACTGATTGCATATGTTCTATTAGCCATAACCTCAGCATATTGAATTGGAAATATGAATCTCCTCGTCGTCGTATTTATATTCTCCACAATCCCCGCTCCATAAGTTGTCACCCCCGGTGCACTAACATTATTTATCCCAATACTCATATTACTACCGCTCACCGTCCCCACCAGTGTCACCGAATAACTACCCGCTACCATCCTCACTTCTACTTGAGAAATATTATTTGCCCCATCAGCATCACTGGCATCCACCGCCAAACGCATTCTTCTCTCATTTCCACTGCCATCAATAAATTCTTCCTGTTGGCAAACATGATTATTACCAGAACCCTCTGCTGGTACCACTGTCCCCGTACTGGGTCTCTGAATTCGGAAAGCGACAGTGCTGGGAACACTGTTTACCACGCTAAAGCTCTTCACATCGTCAGCACTACAACTCAACCACCCATCACAGTTGTCCCTGGTTACCATTCCAACCAGTCCTATTCCCGGAGGCGGCGGACAGAATGGGTTTCCCGAACACCTTAACGCCAACGGGCCTGGGTTCGGCGGGTTGGTAGGCAAATCACAATGAGTATAATAAGTCCCCAAAGGTAAATTGCTCACTGTCCTTGTAATCGTGCAGGGTACACCTGTCTGGCTATAGGTACACGTGCCTAGCTCATGGTAATAATTCCCCTCGGCCGACTGATACGCTGTCCCCAAACCCGGCACCAAACTCCCGTCACTCTTTTCGACAAACAACCTTACCGGCTCCCCTAATAGATTTCCTGTCCCCGACACCGTTACTACTGTCGACCCGCCCGATGCCATCGTGCTGCTGCTTACTGAAACGGAACACCTTTTAGGGTCATTAACAGCATTGCTAATAGTATAATTCAAAGTTTTGGCACAATTGTTACAACCAGCCGGCAAACCTCCACTGTCAGTGTGTACAGGTCGGCATTCTTTCCACGAATGCGTCCAACTAAAATTTCCCGCACTGGTCGTTTGCCTGCTGGTTGTTGCGTTCCATGGCACCCCGCTTGTATCTGAAATTCCTCCAGTGAAAGTATCCCCCAACCAGTTGTAGCCGGTACACCCACTTATAGAAAAAGTAATATTCTCCCCTAATCGAACCGGTGTGTTACTGCTCATAAATACCTGACTATTATCACACCCTATCGGTACATAGTTTGACACTGTTCCCCACTTTTTTGTCGTAATCTTACCCTGATAATAATTGCCATTATAATCATACCACCTATCCCATAAAGCCGTTCTATTGGTCTGATAACACCCACAATATGTATCACCATATCTCTCACACTCTGACCTGTGCTCATAAGCTTTAAACGTCGCCACCTTACCCGATATTACTGGCAATGTTACTACCCGACTTTCACCCGGGTTCAAACAGACGGAAAAATGATACGTTTTGGGGTTACTTCCGCTATGTTGTAGTTGACACTCTCCCGCATAAGGGCCCTCACTCACAAACTGGCCCTCATTGTCACAAACATGCTGCATAAACGCAACAGATGTCGCATGATTTTTATAATTTGTTATCCTGATGCTGTCCGTATTCCACCTATCACCCACCGGCTCACACACCAGCGATTGCTGAGCCAATGTAATTTTTGGCAAAACGGCAAAACAAACTACCACCAATAGCACCACCCGAAACCATTTCTTCATTGTTTTAATCATAAACAATTACAATCCTTTTTGCACTAACCGATGTGTCCACGTTAGGTCTGGCCGCATCCAATGGAATATCAAAATAAATCCTTGCCTTCTGGCCCACAAACTGCGGTAAATACGAAACGGCCACTTTCCGTTCATTCCTGTCAATAACCAATTCAGTCTCATCAGTAATATTCACTGAAACTGACTCTCCCTCTTCACTAATCAAAAAAAATAGCCCACCCCCTCCGGCCATATTATCAATCATCCCGCTGATGACTGTTAATGGCTCGTTATCGTCACCGTCTTTGTCGCTTTCAACTACTATCACATTTTCCTTGACATCAGCCCCTTTATCCAAAAAAAACAGATTGGTTACCAGCAGAATATTCACAAACACTAAAGCCCCCAGCAACAGTAACCATTTCAAATTTACCTTCACACTTATTATTAAACATCAACCAATCGCTTCTTTCAACTCCCTCTTGCTACATGAGGCAAATAAACCTTGTTAGGCAATTCTGACTTAGGCTCAAACCCTAATACAAGTGTATCAACCAGATGGCACCAACCGGGATCAGTTACTTGAGCCAAATCTTCTGTCAAATATTTATACGGCATCCAGGCTTTTGCCACATCAAAACTTCCACTGTTCCACCACAAACCCAAAGCCCCCCTGTCTCCATCACCGGTATCAAAATTATCGTCAATTGCAAAAAGAGGGCAAGCATGACTACTCACGAATTCAAATCCTCCCGGCAACCTCTGAACTATTCCGCCTCTTGTTTCCAAAGATCGTTGGTGAGTCGGAAAGGCAAGCAACATCGGTCCTCCTTTTAGCTTTCTTTTTAGCTCATCTATAACTCCCCCCATTTCAGAAACTTGGTAAAACCTAGTCTCAAAGCTTGTAGCTCGATAATTCAAAGCGTCATTTAATTGTTCCTCCGAAGGAGGATTTGTTGGAACCCCCACCTCAAGATGGTTTGGGGCCAAATGATTCCGACAAATCCCCTGATTAACCAGAACCCCGCCAATTAAATTAAAATTACCGTATTCATTCCCTGTAATTCCACTGATGAAACTGGGATTAAATACACAATCAGAATCAGGATCACCTGAATACTGATTTACTCTTCCCCGCTGAAACCCGCCTCTCAACCTGTTCACATGCATTCTCATCAATTCCGCCGCCGAAAATATGGCACAGTTTGTACTTGCCTGTAATGACGCCTCAAACGGTAGATTCTCCTCCCAGCTAATTCTCTCCGGCAACGCCTCCGCCACCGATGCCGCCTCAACCACACTGTTTATCTTAAGTTTGTCCGCTACCGCCCCAACCGCTAACCCGGCCGCAGTCAATCCAGTCAACTTCAAAAAATCTCTCCTGCCATATCTTCTTTCGGTAGCCATAAACAAAAAACCCGCAGGCTTCAAATAAATTCCTGCTTCTTGAACATATTTTACACACCAACCTAACCGTTGTCAATATATTATAGGATACATATCAATTACACACCTACCACCTATCTCACTACTACCTGACAATACTCGCCGATACTATTCACCGTTGTTGATATTATTCTCTCAATTGCCTCTTTGGTATTAAAAGCATTATGGGGTGTTAGTATCACATCGTCCCTGTCCCTCAGCAAATGGTAGCTCACCATTTCTCTCAAATCATCTTTAGTCACCGATTTATCCAAAGCCATACTGCCATCATCAATCAGCAAACCCTCTTCTTCCACCACATCCAGTCCCGCTCCGGCCAAAATTCCTTTGTTCAACGCCCACACAATTGCCTCTGATTCCACCACCGTCCCCCGCGATGTATTAATCAACACACACCCTCTCTTCATTAATTTAACATTATTTCTATTTATAATATGAAACGTTTCCGGAATACTTGGAACATGCAAACTCACAAAATCAGATTCCTTCAGACAATTTTCCAGATCCGTATACCGAAATCCCAATTTTTTTTCCAATCCGGGCAATCTATTACCGTCTACCCCCAAAACTTTCATCCTAAAGCCTCTGGCGTAACGTATCATATTCTGCCCTATCCTTCCGACCCCAATTACACCCAATGTTTTTCCGGCTAAATCCACCCCCGTTAAACCCTCCGGATTAAAATAATTATCTTCAACCGCCTGATGACCACAAACAATTTTTTTGGCCACCGCCAAAAGTAAAGCCATTGAATACTCTGCCACTGTCTCCGACCCATACACCGGCACGTTAACTACCTTTATTCCCCTCTTTTTCGCTTCGTCCAAATCAATATGGTCTGTTCCGGTTGATCTGGTAGCAATCATTTTTAACCTTGGCAGCTTATCCAATACCTTCTTATCCATCTTCGAATATATAAAAATAGAAATTACTTCATACTCACCCGCCAGCTCCACCTTATCCTGTACCTCCTCCTCAAAAATTCCCACTCCATAACTATCAATCTTGACTAATTCCTTCTCGATCGTCTCTCTTTCCCACGATTTAACTCCAAAAAAAGCGATCTTGACATTCCCTTGTTTATCCATACCAGAATTTTACACTATATTTATCTTTTTCCCACAGCTACCACCTACACTACATCTAGCGTCAAACCACTCTTATTTGCCTCATTGACACACAAATATCCAATGTGTTTTACTGATTACAGTTATACATTATTCTGATACAACAGGAGCCAGTCTATGGATGAACAAACTCAGACACAAGATAAACTAGTGTCTCAATCCCACCCTCCCAAAAAAGTTAATGGAGTCTCAATCGACAATCTTCCCGACTTACTTACCGTCGCCGAAGTTGCCGACTTACTTCGAGTCAGTAAACTTACTATCAAAAGATGGGGTAAAAGGGGCAAACTCCCGGCTATCCGTATTAACGCTCGCGGTGATCGCCGCTACCGTAAAGAAGCCGTCCTTTGGCTCCTGGGCATCCAATCGGAATAAAAATTTATATTTTAGATAATATCTAAATACTACCCAACCAGCACCCTGCCTCTTGGTGTCCTTTTAATTAAACCTCTCTTCATCAAAAAAGGCTCATAAACTTCCGTGATAGTACCAATATCCTCAGTTAACGCTGCCGCTAAATTTTCCACCCCCACCGGTCCGCCACCATAATGTGTTCTAACCACCTCCAGATATTTCCTGTCTGCGTCCGAAAGACCCATTTCGTCCACACCCATCATCTTCAAAGCCATCTTAGCTTCGTTAATGGTAATCAACCCGTCATTGTTCACTTGAGCATAATCCCTCACCCTTCGCAATAATCTATTGGCCACTCTCGGTGTTCCTCGCGATCTTTTAGCAATTTCCATTGCCGCCTTCTCTTCAATTTTTACTTTTAACACTTCGCCCGTTCTCTCCACAATTTCCCTCAAACTTTCTTCATCATAAAAATCCAGCTGTTGAACATAACCAAACCGGTCTCTCATTGGCCCAGATATCAACCCAATCCTCGTTGTCGCCCCCACAATCGTAAACTTTTGTAGGTTTAACCTGACCGTCTTTGCCGACGGACCCTTACCCAATACAATATCCAAGGCAAAATCTTCCATCGCACCATACAAAGTTTCTTCCACCAACTTATTCATCCGATGAATTTCATCAATAAACAAAAAATCTCCTCTTTTTAGCCCCGACAGTATCGCCGCCAAATCCCCAGCTCGTGTCATGGCCGGACCTGAAGTAATTTTAATATTTGACCCCATCTCCTTGGCCATCAAAAATGCCAACGTTGTTTTTCCCAATCCCGGTGGACCATAAAACAAGATATGATCCAGGGGTTCGCTCCTCGCTCTTGCCGCCTCCACAAATATTCTCAACTGCTCCTTCAGTCTCTCCTGTCCAATAAACTCTGCCAAACTCTGTGGTCTCAAACTTTTCTCAATAATTTTATCTTCTTTCTTGGGCTTCGGGTCCAGGTTGCTATCGCTCATTTCATTATTTTACAATAAACCACCAAACAAAACCCAAATCAGCCGCCACACATTCTTCTGGGACCAAACCCTAAAAATCTTTTTCTCGGCCATGCGCTATTTTACCCCAAATTATTCAAACACCAACTCAGCCTTTCTTCGATAGTCAAAACTTCCATCGGCATCTTTTTAACCACCGCTTCAATTTCCACCCGGGCGAAACCCAATTGCCTCAAACTCAAATACAATTCATCCCCACCATCTTCATCCTGCCTTAAGTCCAGTTCCCCTAACCCGCCAATTTTCGATTTCAAATCAATAATAATTCTTTGGGCTGCCTTTTTACCCACTCCCTTAATTTTCTCAAAATATTTCACATCCGCTTCCCCTATCGCCTTCATTACCGCCTCTACTTCACACTCTCCCAAAATCAAAGAAGCCGTCTTTGGACCAATACCGGAAACTCCCAAAAACATCTTAAACAACTCCACTTCCTCACCAGAATCAAATCCGTACAAACTCATATCATTCTCCGACACCGCCATGTAAGTCTCTATCCGCACTTCTTCTCCCTCAACATGTCTTCTCAAAAAACCGCTGCCCACCCGTACTAGATAACCCACTCCGTTTACTTCCACCTCAACATCCCTGTTTCTGATTTTGTTTAATACCCCTTTTAGGCTGGAAATCATATCAGCATTATAAAGTAAATTTACCAAATCATCTAATTTCACTCGCAGTACCAGCCGGCACACTCTCCACTGACACACTGCAAACCCGCCAGACAAAAACAGCCCTTGCCCAAGTCAATCAGCAAACAGGATCTGCTTGTTTTTGTCAAAGTCAAAGCAAACATATTATCAATGTCTTCCTCACTCTTCCCCTCAAGCACATAAGCATCTTTCCCTGGTAATTTGTCCGAAGCTCTATCCCGCCAGTCCTGCCTTTCTCCCACCACCTTCATCAAAGTCGGCAACATCCCCGCCATAAACAGCAATATCAAAATTGCCCCCACCATAGATCGGCCACTTTCACCTAAACCGCAGTCCATTTATCCTAATTCTACTATATTCAGGCCACCTTTAATTTAGCTGTAAACAAATGCGTCAATCCTACCGCTACCGCATCCGAAGCGTGTCTTGGCACAATCGGCTCACTTCTGTCCAAAAAAGTTCTCACCATTAATTCCACCTGCTCCTTTTCCGCCCGTCCATACCCCACCAATGCCATTTTTACCTGCAACGGAGTATATTCGCTCACTTCTATCCGGTTCCGCCGACCACATACTTTTATCACTCCAATTGCTTCCGCCACTTTAATTGCTGATTTGGCATTTTTGGCAAAATACAAAGTCTCAATCGCCATCTCGTTGATACTATATTTTTTTATAATTTGTTCCAGTTCACTATATATATGATCCAGCCTGGCCGCCGAACCATCAGCAATTTTCGTCACCAGACAACCACAATCCACCAAAGTTCTCTCATCCCTCAATACCGCCCAACCGGTGTTTGCCAATCCCGGATCAATTCCCAAAATCACTCTAACTCCTCCCAAGTTACTACTTTCCGCCCTAACTTCCCTTCCTGGAACTCAAACTCCGTATACCTCGACCCTTGCGGATTATTATCTTCTCCCACTGCCCCGACAATATAAGTCCTCACTCCATCCAGTTCGTAAGAAGTCGAATAATGCATATGTCCGGTAATTATATCTTTTATTCCGCTCTCCCTCAAAAAAACTAATAACTCTGATGCCTCTTTCCTCAACCTTTCATTTTCTCTCCCCATAATATCCATCAAAAAATTATGGTTCAACGGCATATGCATCACTGCCACACAAAAATAATCCTCACATTCTTTTGTTTCTTCCCTTAACCACGCCCATTGTTTCTCTCCCAAACCCAAATAACCACCATTATTGACCAAAATAAATTTAACCTCACCCTTTTTAAAGCTCATATAATCCTCTTCAAACACTTCCCCGTACTCGTTCCTCCCCCTACTCTCACCCCACCTCCAATCATGGTTTCCCGGGACCACATAATACTCCAACCCCGCTCCGTCCAATACCTTTTTGGCTTCCAAAAAATCCCTTTTTCTGGCCTCCGACGCCAAATCCCCGGCAATTATCACCATTTCATTACCACCATCCCGCGCTTTTTCCAATAATTTTCGCCACCTTCCCCACTCCGAATGAACATCTGCCATTACCGCAAACTTCAACCCCAACTCTTTTTTATCTTCCTCTACCAATACTGCCTCCTGACTCTCAATCGCCCTCTCCACTTCCCTGTCAGAGGTCAAATATATACCGGAAATTATAATCAAAACCAAAAACACTACCCACTTCCACCAACTTTTCATTACCTAATTTTATCCTATTTCCGCTTCCAATAAAACTATAGGATAACATTAATTCTATCCACTTTTCCACATCCACAACCTATATATAAATATTACATCAAATCACTCAACTTATAAGGCCAATCTCTGCTCCAAAACACAAACCTTAAGCTATAATCAATCCATGGATTACCATCAGCTGTTCTCCAGTCTCTCCTCCAAATTTCCCCATCTTTCCATTCGGGAAAATCACTCCCTTGCCCCCTACACCACCCTCAAAATCGGCGGCCCGGCCGACATCTTCATCCACACCCGCAACCCAAAAGAATTTCACGACGTTTTAATTTTTCTTTCCAATAATGTCAAAGCAACAACGCCGCATCTACAATTAACCATTCTCGGCAACGGCTCCAATGTCCTCATCTCCGATTCCGGTATCAGAGGCATTGTCATCAAAAATAGTGGTAATCATTTAACCATCTCCAAAAAAAATCCCTCACTCGTCACCCTCAGTTCTGGCACTTCTCTGGCCTTCGCCATCAGTTCCACCCTAAACCGCCATCTCACCGGTCTGGAATACTATGCCTACATCCCGGCCACTATCGGTGGTGCCGTTTATTCTCACATTCACGGAATCGACCATCACCACTTTTCCCAAATTATCAACTCAGTTAAATTTATTAATCTTCTCACCGGCAAAATTACCACCCAAAAAGCCAATCAACTTCGCTGGTCTTATGATTATTCCCAATTTCAGGACCACCCCGAATGGATCATCCTCTCCGTCAATCTAAACCTGACACCAGGCAACCCCATCCCAGCCAAACAGCTCGTCCGGAACATCATCGCCCAAAAAACCATCACCCAACCCCCCAATTCCGCCGGTTGTGTCTTCCAAAACCCCCCCGCCGACTCTGCCGGACGGATTATCGATCAGGAATTAAATCTAAAAAATTTCTCCATCAATGGAGCCAGGGTCTCCGACCAACACGCCAATTTTCTTGTCAATGATGGCACCGCCACTGCCCGGGACTATCTTGACCTAATCAGGTATATCCAATCTCAAGCCAAACAGAAACTTAACCTCGACCTCCAGCCCGAAATCAAGTTTTTGGGTCAATTCTAACTACCTCCCTCATCACCCCTCGGTATAATCTCCTTCAACGTCCACTCCGCCAGAGGATGATTCCTTTCCTCAACCAAAACCGCATCGACATTCTGAGGATCCAAACCACCCACAAAAGTCCTGTCTGTACACAAAGACCCATCCTCCAACCTAATAGCCGGAACTTCTCTGTGCAATAATCTTTCCTTTACTCTTTCCAGAAACCCAATCATCTAACCCATTTTATACTCAACATCAACCGCTTTTCTACCCCCTGATCACTTCCCATACAAATTTAGGCAGCACCAATTGCCTTCTCCACCTTTTCGGTTCCTTCACCAAAGAATACAACCACTCCATCCCCATTTTCCTCACCCATCCGGGCGCCCGCTTCAGGTCCCCACTATAATAATCAAAACTTCTGCCCACTCCCATCACCAGACCCACATCCAGCTTATTAATATTTCGTCCGATCCAATCTTCCTGCCTCTTCATCCCATACGCTACAAATAATATATCAATGTGATCCTTACCCAAAACTTCTAATATCTTTTCGTCCTCCCCATTTGCCATCCCTCCATAAGTCCCTTTTACTTTTAACCCAGGGTATTTGATCAACAATTTGTCTGCCGTTCTCCTGGCCCTGTCTTCCCACCCACCCAAGAAAAACACACTCCAGTTCCTCCGGGCCGCCACCCGACACAAACCATCAATCAAATCACTTCCAGCCGCAATTTCACTGTTATGCTTTCCTCCCAAAATTTCTCCCGCCACTTTCACTCCCTCCCTTAGTTTCTGTTTCGAATCTTGAATTTTCATCGCCCACAACAACCCCACCCCATCCACCACATTCAAACTCGTCTTTTTTTGTAACAACTCCAGGAATTTTTTGTCTTTTTTGGCCACCATCACAAACTCCGGGTTAACCGTGGCCACCCATATTCGGCGTTTTTTCTCCCTCAACCAACTCTCCAGCAATACTAGCACTTGCTTGTATCCTCTGCCAAATATGGGTATTCCCCATATTAACCCTATTTTATCGGTATATTTTAACTCCACTTTATCCACTTTTCCACATTTACTAGCCATCATTTCACCCAAAATTATCTCACAACCAACATCCAAACGCTAGTAACTCAACCCTTTTTTGGTTTTTTCAAAAATTTTATCAAAATAATAAAAAATTTATTATATTATAGGACTTTCATATTACCCCATACATAATAATTATAAGGTTATCAATATAAATATATCACCCTCAAAATCCCTGTCAACTATAAGTTTTACCTCCTTCCAATCTTTTTACTCTCACTCTTTCTCTAATGATCAAATTTATTACTCATTTATTACGCCAATGTAGCCGCCAAATATGCAAAAAAGACCAAAACAACATCACTTCAATATAATTAAAATTATAATGATATTTTTAAAGAATATTTACAATCTAAAATTCATCAATAATAAAGACTTATATACAGCTAAAACAAACTGTATCACCTAATCGCCCGCCGATAAACTTCCAGATTTTCTATAGCAGTTCCTGTTCCTCTGATCACACAAAATTGGGGCTCCAATGCCACATGCGCCGACACCCCTATTTCCCTTGTCACCAACACATTAAAATTCCTCAACTGGGCCGTACCGCCACTTAAGACAATCCCCCGGTCCACGATATCCGCTACCAATTCCGGTGGCGTAATCTCCAGAGTATCCCGAATAGACATAATAATTTGATCCAATATCGGTCTGATCGCTTCATACACCTCATCCGAAGTAACCTCTATATTTTTAGGTAAACCATAAATAGAATCTCTGCCATGAACTTCCATTTTCTCCGGCCGTTTTAATTTAATCGCACTTCCAAGTTCTATCTTAATATTCTCCGCCGTTTGCTCCCCCACCACCAGGTTATACTTCTTTTTCAGGTATTCCACGATTGCTCTGTCTAGTTTATCTCCTCCCACCCTGACACTTTTATGTGTTACCACTCCACCCAGAGCAATCACTGCCGCTTCGGCCGCTCCGCCTCCGATATCTACTATCATATTCCCATAGGCATCGGCCCCCGGAATTTTAGCGCCAATCGCTGCCGCCAACGGCTCATCTATCAGATACGCCCTCCTGGCTCCAGCCGCTAAAGTCGCATCCAAAACTGCTCTTTGTTCCACCTGGGTCACTCCCGCCGGCACACAAACCATCACTTCAGGCCCGACAAACCAGTTATTTCCCATCACTTGCTTCATAAAATACCGCAACATTGCCTCGGTCACTTCATAGTCCGCAATCGCCCCGTCAGACAGTGGCCTGATCACCTCTATATATTCCGGGGTCTTCCCCAGCATCTTTTTGGCTTCAGTCCCCGCCGCCAACACCTTCCGATCCTCAATCCCTACCGCCACCACCGTCGGTTCATTCAAAACTACTCCCTCATTAGCCTCCCACACCAGGCTATTTGCCGTTCCCAGATCAATCCCCAGTTTCTTAAACAACTTCATGTTTTTATTCTATCCCAACTGCCAACTACTAGCTACTGACTACTTCTCTCTAAGGTATAATATGCTCATGGCCAGATCTTCAGACAAAAAAAGTCTTTTGATAATGTTTTCTGTTCTCCTACTTGTAGCTTTTTCTACCTACCTCATCTCTTTTTACGCTCGCGGCTATCAGCTTAATCTTCAAAAAGGAGTTGTCCTCCAGGCCACCGGGCTACTCTCTGCCACTTCCCGTCCCAAATCAGCTTCAGTCTATGTCAACGACCGCTTAATTACAGCCACCGACGACACTATTAATCTACCTCCCGGCGACTACTCTATCAAAATCGTCAAAGACGGCTATCTCCCCTGGGAAAAAGAAATTATCATCAAAAAAGAAATTGTCTTTCAAACCGACGCTCAACTTTACCGATCGGTTCCTGATCTTCGCCCGGTCACTCTCTCCGGTGCTATCGCTTCCACCCTCAGTCCCGACGGCACCAAAATAATCTACTCCGTCGCTTCTGCTTCCGCTGCTCGCGACAATGGTCTCTACCAGATTGACCTTGTCGACAATCCCATATTGATAAACCGCTCTCCCACCAAACAAATTGCACCTAACTACCCTGGAATAGATTGGTCCAAATTCACCTTTGAGTTTTCCCCAGACGGCCGATCCATATTGGCCTCAAACAAAACTACCAACATCAGCTATCTCATTTCTCTCGATTCTCCCATAAATACCAGAAACCTATATGATGTCACTCCCCGAATTCCTCTCATTCGTGAAGACTGGCAACGCCAAATTATTCAAAATAATCTGGTCAAGCTGGAAAAAGTCCCTCCTGAAATCAAACAGCTCATATCCACTGACTCAGCCCAAAGCCAAATCTCCTTCAATAGTGCCGACGAAAAAGTTCTCTACCTTGCCCACACCAACGGCCAAATCAAACCAAACATTATCACCCCTCCTCCAGCTCAAAGTACCCAAAACCAAAGCCGTGATGTCAAAGCTGGAAACTATTATGTTTACGACCTCAAAGACGATACCAACTTCCTTCTGGCAGCAGCCGACGCCATCAGAAAACCCTTTTGGCTGCCCAACTCCAACAGCATTATCTACCTGTCAGATAAACAGATCAAAGTTATCGAATACGATAGCACCAACAATCAAACATTGTTCGCCGGCAACTTTAACCCCGAATATGTCTTCCCTTGGGCGGATGGCAGTCGCATTGTCACCCTAGTCTCTCCCTACGAAGGTGCACCCGAAAACCTATACGCTGTCACTATTCGCTAACCACCGCCTATCGGCAAATCTCTTTTTGGACATTCCTTATCTGGTCTAGTACTTCATCAATTTGAGTTTCAGTTAAATTTTCCTCACCTAGGTACTCCACATAATCACCCAAAAGCTCTCTTGCCTCAACTTCATCCAGGCAGCTGTCACTCTTTAATTCTTCCGCCTCAATCTCTCTATAAGGTAATTCCAAGCCGGAAAGCTCTGCATCCGGTAATTCCACCCGTGTCTGCTCCCCCAAAACACTCATTTCCCCAACATTATTTTCGACCCGATCTCTTCCGATTTCAACCATCCTCAATGGGATCAGGACCAAATAAGCTATCGAAAAACAAACTATCAATGTTCTCGCATTTCTTTGATTATCTGTCATACTTCAGTTTAATTACTCTGGTTCCTATAGTCAAGCCCTTGGGCATATCCTATATTTTAACCACATCATTTCACCCCGAAAAACTTCTAAAACCTTCACCCAAATACAGAAACATTAACTTTATTTGGGTTTATCTGACTAATATTCATTAAATCTTATCTAGCAATCCCTTACCTAATCTGCCAGTAACACCACTCGACTGCCAGCTTATCTATATCTTTATCTACCTTTATAACTCTAAACATATCATAATAAATTTAACTGACTTCTCAACCAAATAAGTTATAATACACCATATCCAAAACGGGGATTGGCGCAATTGGCTAGCGCGCGCGATTCGGGTTCGCGAGGTTGCTGGTTCGAATCCAGTATCCCCGACTAGGTACTGGTCCAAAAGCTTGTCTTCTCAAGTTCCCGCCAGTATCCCTCTTTGATACCCGTCCTCATAGTTCAATGGATAGAACAGTCGCCTCCTAAGCGACAAATCCAGGTTCGATTCCTGGTGGGGACACCAGAATTCATTTTCTCTTAACCCTCCTTCATCCATTTTCAATATTACCGCATTAACTTATTTTTTTACCGCACTTTTTAGCCTCTTATCAACCATTTCACCGCTTTATTTTTGTTTTTTCCCGCAGTATTTTTATTTCTTTAATCAACATTTTTACCATTAAATATCACTATAATTTATCCGCATTATTTCTTTCAAAAACCCCTACCTATTTATATCAAATAAATCGTATTTATAACATAAAAACCGCATATAGCCACAAAACTTCACTTCCCCCTCCATCAAGTTCATAATTTTCAATCAACATTTACCCCTGTTTTTATTAATTCTCCTTAAACTATTACAAAATACATCATTTACCCCAGAATACGCCTCTTAACTTTATCAACTTTTCCACTATAGAAACAAACAACCGAAATCTTGTTAAAACCCCTATTTTCTCAGAAAAAACTATCAAAAATCTCCTTAGCAGAAAAACAATCGATTGCTAAAAGCCGCTTTTTCCAAGAATTTTTTACTCAATTATCGTGAAACTGTCATAATTCTTATATTCTTTTTCACGAAAAAAGTTCGGGCCACTTCTCTCACTTCTCCAATACTTACCTGTCTATACTTTGTCAGTTCTTCTTCCAACTTAACCAGCTCTCCGTCCAGCAGCAATCTCCTGCCAACGAACCCCGACCAAAAGTCACTCCTGTCCATTGCCAATTTCATCTTACCCATCACATAGTCCTTGGATCTCTGTAGCTCTCCCTCAGTCAACGTCCCACTCAAACTTGTTATTTCCTCCTGGCACAATTCTATCGCCTCATTCAGCTTATCCATCTTTACTCCCGACTGGACCGCCCAAAAACCATCCTCTTTTAACGACTCGCTGGCAGAAAATATATAATAAGCCCATCCTTTTTCTTCCCGAATCAGGTTATATAACCTAGATGACGTATTCCCACACAATATTAAGTCCAGCAATTTCAGCGCGTATCTTCTTTTATCGTTTCGCGCTATCGTCGGCAATCCCATACAAAAATGGCCCTGCTCAATTTCCTTTCGTCTAACTTTCTTTTCCTTGTCTTCCGTTAATATAATTTCAACCTCCGGCAAAACACTCGGTCTAACCTCCAGCCCACCAAAATATTTCTTAACATCCTCTTCTACTGCCTCGTTCACATCTCCCGCCACCACTATTACCAAGTCTTTGGTATTCAAGTATCTATTCCTGTAATCAACCAGCTGCTTTCGGTCTATTCTCACTACATCGCCCACTCTACCGGCAATATTCCAACAGCCAATCGGGGACCTTCCGTACATAAACTCTGTAAAATCCCCACTCAAACCCATCATTGGATTGTCTTGATACATTTTTATTTCCTCAGCTATCACCCCTCTTTCTTTTATTACTTCATTTTCCGGGTATGTAGCGTTAATCAAAATATCCGATAATATTTCCACCGCCCAGGGTAAACTCTCCTTCACTGTAGTAATGTGATACGAAGTCGTTTCATAACTCGTCCCTGCATTGTAAGAAGCTCCCTTGCCGTCTATTTCACCGTTAATATCATAAGCACTCAACCGCTTTTTGCTTCCCTTAAATGCCATATGCTCCAAAAAGTGGCTAATTCCTTGTTCATCTTTTGTCTCGTACTTTGATCCCATCATAAAAAACACTTCCGTAGTTACCGCTCTCAAACCCGCTACCGGAACCAAAACCAGCCTGATACCATTATTCAGTTCTACCAATTTCTGCTCTTCCATCTATCTCTATTTTACCTTATTCTCTCACTACAAAATTAACCATCTTCCCGGGTACATAAAATTCCTTTACCACCTCTTTCCCTTCAATCCAGCTCTTTATCTTGGAAAGATTTCTGGCCAAACCAACTACCATCTCTTCTTCATTAACCAAACCGGACTCAACCTCTATCTCATCCCGAACTTTTCCGTTCACCGCCACCGCCATTTTAATTTTTTCTTCTATCAAATAACTTTCATTAATCTCAGGCCACCGGCTCACATGCACCGAAACCGGATCAGCTTCTTCTCTCACTCTACTCCACAGGTCCTCAGACAAGTATGGCGCCACCGGGGCCAAAACTTGAATCAACGCCTTGACATCACTTCTGTCCATCACTCTCTCCTCTGTTGATAATTCATTTAACGCTTCCATCATCTTGGCTATCATGGTATTAAATCTCAACTTAGCCAAATCCTCTCCCGCCCCTTTAATTAACTTGTTTATTATCACTTTCACATCATGACTGCTAGCACTAATCGTATCTAACTGCTCAATTTTTAGCTTCACCTGCTTTTCAAACCTGTCCAGAAACCTCTTCACCCCCATTAATGTCTTTTCGTTCCAGGCCATAGTGCTGTCAAACGGCCCCATAAACATCAAATACATTCTCACTACGTCCACTCCATATTCGGCAGACACTGTTTCTGGCAATATTACATTCCCTCGGGACTTACTCATTCTCTGGTTATCTGAACCCAAAATTACCCCATGAGACAATCTTTTATAGTACGGCTCTTCAATTTCCTCTGGCACCACTCCAATATCATACAAAAACTTATATATAAATCTGGAATATAGCAAATGAAGCGTGTTGTGTTCGTCACCCCCTACATAAATATCTACCGGCAGCCAATATTTCAACTTTTCCAAACTAGCTAAAACTATATCATTTATAGGATCAATATATCTCAAAAAATACCAATCTGAACCAGCCCAGTTGGGCATTGTGTCCGTTTCTCTTTTAGCCCTACCGCCACACCCAGGACAAGTCGTATTCACCCATTCTGATATATTAGCCAAAGGACTTTCACCCCTATCGTTCGGCTCATATTTTTCTACCTCCGGTAATCTCACCGGCAAATCTTTTTCCTCAACTGGCTGCCAACCGCACTCATCACAATATATCATCGGAATCGGCTCTCCCCAATAATGTTGTCGACTAAATATCCAATCTCTCAGATGATACGAATTAGTCCTGACTCCCAACTGCTTTTCTTCCAGCCAGACTGTCATTTTTTCAATTGCCATCTTTGGCGTCATACCATTTATAAAATCCGAATTCATCATCTTTCCCTCGTCCACTTCCTCTCTGGCCCTCTTGTCAAAATCCCACTTGCTCTCCGTTTCCACCACCGGCACAATCGGCAAATCGAATTTTTTAGCAAAAGCCCAATCTCTCCCATCATGAGCCGGCACACTCATAATTGCCCCGGTACCATAAGACGCTAATACGAAATCGGAAACCCAAACTGGAATTTCCTTATCGTTCACCGGGTTGATTGCATAAACACCGGAAAATACCCCCGTTTTCTCCTTGTTCAGTTCCGTCCTTTCCATGTCCGATTTTTTCCTGGCCGCCTCCAAATAAGCCTCCACTTCTTTTTTTGTCTTTGCCGCCTCCAAAGCCAACTCGTGTTCTGGTGCCACTACCATAAAAGTCGCCCCGAACAAAGTATCCGGTCTGGTGGTAAACACCTCCAAGTCGTGACTATCGGGTAGTTTAAACCTGACCTTTACTCCCTCCGACTTCCCAATCCAATTTATCTGGGCCGCCTTCACTTTCTCCACAAAATCTGTTTTTTCTAATCCTTCCAAAAGCTTATCTGCATAATTGGTTATTTTCACCACCCATTGAGAAATATTTCTCCGGCTTACTTCTGACCCACATCTTTCACACTTCCCCTCCACCACCTCCTCATTGGCCAGGCCCGTCTTGCATGATGGGCACCAGTTAATCGGCATCTCCTGCTTATAAGCTAATCCATGTTTATACAACTGTATGAATATCCACTGTGTCCACTTGTAATAATTCGGGTCGCTCGTATTAACTTCCCGGCTCCAGTCAAATGAAAAAGCTAGTTCTTTCATTTGTTTTCGGAACATATCCGTATTTTCCTTCGTCACCTCTTGAGGCTTCCTGCCGCTTTTTATTGCATAATTTTCCGTTGGCAGCCCAAAAGCATCCCACCCCATTGGGAACAGCACCTCAAATCCTCTCATCCTCAAATACCTAGCATACACATCTCCTCCTGTAAAAGTAAAAGTATGCCCAATGTGCAAACCACTTCCCGATGGATAAGGAAATTCTACCAATACATACTTTTTCTTCGTTTTATCATCTTCACCTTTCACCCTATAAAACTCAGGGTGTTCTTCCCAGTACTTCTGCCATTTTCTTTCTCTGCTTTTAAATAATTTATCTGCCATTTATGGCAGAATTTTACCACACCAACTTACCCCCTTCATACTATCCAAAATACTGCTAATATACTACTAATCATGGCTCATTTTTCTAACCAAAAGCTTAACTGTTTATTTTTTTCAATTGGCGGAATTTTTTTGGGCCTGATAATTTCCTATGCCATTAACCCCCCCACCTCCACCTCTACCTCCGTATTTAGCGAAATTAGAAGTAAACAAAACAATTCTTACACCAATCCCCTCCTTGAGTGCGAAAACTCCCAGTCTACAAACGAAACCGGCCTTTTAACTCTCAAAAAATCTTTTGAAAATATCATTGCTGACCAAGTTTCTCAAAACAACGCTCAATTTATATCCATCTATTACCGCGACCTCAACAATGGACCTTGGATAGGTATAAAAGAAAAAGAGCTCTTTTCCCCGGCCAGTCTGATCAAAGTTCCTGTCATGATGGCCTATTACAAAGAGGCCGAGACTCATCCTGAAATTCTCCAGAAACTAATTGTCAACAAAGAAATCTATAATCCCGAAGATCAAAATATTGACCCAGAAACAACCGTTATTGCCAACAAAGAATATTCTGTTGAAGAACTTATCAATCGCATGATCATCTATTCCGACAATCAGGCCTACGAAACTTTAGCCGAAAACATTGACAACTCAAAAATTTATCACATTTACGACTTATTAGGTATCAATCTTAGCAAAGCCAAAGACAATCCGTCCGGCAACATAATCAGGGTCAAAGACTACGCCGCCTTTTACCGAATTCTTTTCAACGCCTCCTATCTAAATCAAACCATGTCTGAAAAAGCTCTCAAATTATTAACCCAAACCAAGTACACTAACGCTCTTCGTGCCGGTGTACCCAAAAATATAGACGTCGCTCACAAATTCGGCGAGCGTCAATTCCTCCCCTCCCACGAAAAACAACTCCATGACTGCGGTATCATCTATCATCCCCAAAAACCATATCTTCTTTGCGTTATGACCCGAGGACAAGATTTTGACAACTTATCGCAAACTATCAAAAAAATATCTGCCGCCACCTTCGCCCACGTTAATCAATAAAGAAAACCACGTCTCCTCCATCGTCTGTTCTCCTCACCTTTACCCCTCTCTTTTCCAGTCTCTCCAACACTTCTCCACTTGGATGTCCATAACTATTCTTCCCTACACTAATCACCGCCTCAATTGGTTTGATTAAATCCAAAAACTCACCGCTGGTCGAATGGCCCGACCCATGATGCGCTACTTTTAACACATCAATTCGCTCCGTCAGCATTTCTCTCCACACCCACATCTTCTCCACCTCCTCTGACACATCTCCTGTCAACAATATTCTTATATCTTTATATTTTAAGATACCAGCTACCGAATTATCATTATCTCCAAAATTACTTATGAATTTTTCCTCCGGATTTACCACCTCAAAATATATATCCCCCATTCTGACAATATCATTTCTCCTCACTTGTTTTGCATTACTTTTTTGTTCAAATTCTTTACTCTGACTCACCCCATATACTATCTCTCCTATCTTATAATTCTTTTCCACATCCGCCAATCCTCCGAAATGGTCTTTATCCTCATGGCTAATAATTAACAAATCAATATTCTTATCCCAAAAAGCTAGGTACTTGTCCAAACACCTCAACACTTTTTTATTGTCAGTCCCGGTATCCACCAATATCTGTTCAAATCCCCGGCTCACCAATATAGCATCACCTTGTCCCACATCACAAAATATTATTCTCGCCCTCCCGTCAGGCATCGCTATCAAATATGCCGCCACCAAAAAAATTGCACTAAATAAAAGCAGGATTCTTGTTTTCATTAACTCTCCTCAGTAATACATACAAAAGTACCACATACCATCCCGCCAAAAGATACCAATTAAAATTCAAATCTACAGTTATCCACGACCAACTACCAACGCCCTCAGAAACCATAACTAAATACTTTAAAAATGGATACAAAAACATCAATATCAACCTTCCTCCAAACGGCCAAACTAACCCAACTAACACCCCCACTCCTCCCACCACACTAATATATTCCACCAGAAACAAACAAAATGCGCCAATCATTGGTCCCACCAAACTAAACTCCCCAAATACTTTGGCCAATATTGGACTAACCCACAAACTTACCCAACCTGTAGTTTTTAAATCGTCTACCAGCCACATCTTTCCTTGTCCCTCATTATTTCTTATCGCAATTGCCCCAAAAGCCACCACGCTCAACCAAAAACTCACTGAAGTCACATAGTCGAAATTCGCCACCATCATAACTATTATCGCCAATCCCAAACCCCTCAACACATTGTATTTCCTTCCCAACAATTGGCCCCAATAAAAAATCGAAATCAAGATCGCTGCTCTAATAATCGGCGCCTCCCACCCCACCATTCGGGCATATCCCCAAACCGCTGCCAAGCCCAACACGACAGCCCTTTTCCTACCCAGCCAACCTGCCAGCTTTTCAGTCACCATCCTGGTTATCAAAGCCACATTAGCTCCACTGGCCACCACCAGATGAACCAACCCCACCTCCTTTAAATCATTATAAAACTGCCCCTCAAAATCCTTCACCCCCAAAAGCATTCCCGACAACAAACCGGCTTCCCTGTCCGGCAAAGCTCGCCAAACCACATCAATCAAACCCTGCTTATCTATAAACCTATACATCAAATATATCGCTACCACCAAACCAAAGTTTATCCCCCACTCCTCACAAACTAATCTCGTCTTTGATTTTTTCATACATCTTTTCTCCAATTCCACTTACCGCCTTTATCTCTTCTACATTTTTAAATCCACCCATTTTCTCCCGATAGTCAATTATTCTCTGGGCCAAAGCTGGCCCGATCCCCGTCAATTTATTTAGCTCTTCCAGCCCGGATCGGTTAATACTGATTTTGCCGCCAGCTTCAGCCACACTGGCCATCACTTCCCCTTGTTTTGGAATATATATTTTCAGTCCATCATATACCAACTCCGCCCTGTTTAAACTTTTTTCTACCCATTCCCTATCTGCCCCAGCCGATAACCCGCCCGCCGCCGCCAACCCATCATTTATTCTCATCCCTCGCCTCAATTTGTAAACTCCAGGTTTTATCACCTCTCCTGCTATGTCAACCATAATATCACTATCAACTTCTGCTTCTTCCGCTTTCCCTCTCTTAATTATTTCCACCTCAGCCGTTTTGCTACTGTTTCGTATACTCATCCCCAACCCAACCACGATCAACCCCAAACCAGCCAACAAAACCAAATCCAGCCAGCTAAACTTATGTAATTTATTCAACACCATCTCAGTCTAGCACTTGATTCCCTCTCGTTAATAGACAAAATTTTGACTATACTAAAATTACATCATGTCACAACTAACAGTTATTTCATTATTGTCGCTCACCTCCCTTTTTGGGTTTCTCCTTTCTCTCACCCCGCTTTCTCATTATCTACCCCAAATTATTGCCCTTATCTCAATTGTCCTGTTAACCGTTTCTCTTCGCCGCCAAACTCTTAATTTATTCCTCGTCTCCCTTTTAATCAACCTCATTGTCTTTGGCACCTCGGGTCTCAGCTCACCTTTCTTTTTCTTAATTTACTTCCTCTTATTTGTCCTGGCCTTTCACCATCCGCCTAGCACCACCCTAGCTTACTCTCTTTTTCTCATAATACTCCTATCCCAATCTCTCAACTCCACTTCTTCCCTCCTCCCTCTTCTATCACTCGTTTTCATTTCACCCCTGGCTTGGTACGTCGGCCGTCAATACCTGAATAATCTCAAAATGACCAACAGTCTCGCCAAGAATGAAACCGACATCTTCTTTTTCCTTTCTCTTGATTTCAAAAACCACCTGCTTGACATCCTTGATTCTGTCTCTCTCCTTCAATCCAATCCCAAACTCACCCCCAATCAAAAAAATGAACTTGTCAAAATCAAAAAAATCTCTCAATCATTACTCGATTCTTCCCAAAATCTCACCCGTCAAATCGACCGGGAAACTGATGAAACTTAAATTAATTTTTTTTATCGCCGCCACTCCACTCTTCCTCCTTTTTACCCAACTCGTTTTCAGTCAGACTTTTACTTCCCCTTCCTACCAAATAGATTGGGGCAACTTTAACATTACCTCCGGCAGCAAGTCTTCTTCCAACTACAACCTCACCGATACTATTGGTCAAAATGCCCCCGGCCAATTTGACAATAATGGCTACACTCTCAAATCCGGCTTCCAATACATTTACGACTCCTTCCGCAGTGATTTTTCTTTTGAAATTGATAACCTCTTAGTCAACCTCGGCACTCTTACTCCCGGTATCGGCTCCACCGACTCCAACATTATTACCATCACTACTCCTTCTGGCCAAGGCTACCAAATCCTAACCTTCCAAAACCACCCTCTCTCCCTCGCTTCCGGAGTTACCATCCCCGACACTACTTGCGATACCCATACCTGCTCCGAATCAGTCTCCGGCGTCTGGACCAACGGCGCTACTTATGGCTTCGGCTTCAATGCCTCTGGTATCAACCACCTTCTTTCTCCCATCGGTATTGGCACTTCCCAACACTTTCCCGACTCCAGCTATTTTCGCCAATTTGCCAACTCCTCCGCCACTCCACCCGAAACCAGCCAAATAATCATGTCCGAAGATTCACCTGTTGAACAGCACTCTGCCCGTATCACTTACAAAGCCAACATTTCTCCTCTCCAATCAGCCGGTAATTATTCCAATTCCATTACTTTTATTGCCGTTCCCAAATATTAACCATGGCCGATTACAGTCTCACCATCAATCCAGCCCAATCCGAATTTATCATCAAACCCGGTGCCACTGTCCTTCAGGCATATGACTTAACCAACAACTCCGGCAACACCCTTTACTTAAACACCTCCGTCGAAGCCTGGCAACCTTCCGGATCGGACGGCTCGCTTTCCTACGATCATGTCCCCGAAAGTGAAAACATCCAATTTTCCCTCAACAACGCCGACCTGAAATTGGGAGATACTTTCGCCCTAAAACCCGACGAAAAAAGACAACTGGTCCTCAAGATCAAGCCCGATTCAAATACTCTCAAAAAAGATTATTACTACACCCTTTTTGTCAATCAAGCCCAAACTAACCAAATCAATCCTGACTCAGCCAGATCCAGCACTCACGCCAAAATCGGCTCTCACCTTCTCTTCTCTGTCTCCGATACCGAAAAACTACCTCTTTCTGCTCAAATATTCGACTTTATTGCCCTGCCCAAAATCAAAGACTGCTTCCTTACTCCTGTCAATCTCTCCGCCCTCATCAAAAACCAGACCGGTAATTTCTTCAAAACTGAAGGTAAAATCACAGTTTACAAAGATAACCGGGAAATGGTCCAATTGCAGCTATCTCCCCAAAACGTCTTGGCCAACCACTCCCGCTCTATCCTTTGCACTCCCGCTCACACCTGCACCCTCAAACCACCCTTCTGGCCCGGAGCTTACACTGCCAGCCTCTCTCTCTCCGCTACCGACTCCGCCAAACCCGTCACTACCACCTTCTACGTCTTCCCTTTTTCTCTACTAATTCTTCTGCTGCCACTTTCCTTGCTTGCTCTAACCTTTTATCGCCACCACAAACTACCTCGACACCGAACCTCTTAACCCCCCACTTTCTCTAATTTCAAGCCTCACGATTCTTCCACTGCTGCCTGGGCCGCCGCCAGTCGAGCAATCGGTACCCGGAAGGGTGAACACGACACATAAGTCAACCCAATCCGGTGACAAAATTTCACCGTCTGAGGGTCTCCTCCCTGCTCACCACAAATCCCGATATGCATATCCTTTCTTACCTTCCGCCCCAAGCTCACTGACATTTCCATCAGCTTACCCACCCCGGCCTGATCCACACTTCGGAAAGGATCCTCAGCCATTATTTTCTCTTTCAAATACTCTTTCAAAAACTTACCCGCATCATCTCGGGAAAAACCGTAAGTCATCTGGGTCAAATCATTGGTCCCAAAAGAGAAAAAGTCCGCTTCTTCGGCTATCTCGTCAGCCAACAGGGCCGCTCTTGGAATTTCAATCATCGTCCCCACTTCATATTTCAATGTCACCCCGGCCTTTTTGATGGTTTCCTCAATTACCGGTAATAATTTGGCTTTAATCCAACGCATTTCCGCCGCCTCTCCAATTAGAGGGATCATAATCTCCGGCACTATTTCCTCTCCTGTTTCCTTTTTCAGTTCACAAGCCGCATCAATAATTGCCCGTACCTGCATCTGGTAAATTTCGGGATAAGTCACCCCCAGCCTTACTCCCCGATGACCCATCATTGGATTAAATTCGGCCAAGTACTCAATCTTATCCTTTAGTCTTTCCACCGTAATTCCCATTTCTTTGGCAATAGCCTCAATATCAGCTTCCTCTTTGGGCAAAAATTCATGCAAAGGCGGGTCCAGCAGCCTGATTTTCACCGGCAAACCCTTCATAATTTCAAATAACTGCTTGAAATCATTTTTCTGCATTGGATAGATCTTGGCCAAAGCCGCTTCTCTCTGTTCCAAAGTTTCCGACACAATCATCTGCCTCACTGCAAAAATTCTGTCTCCTTCAAAAAACATATGCTCAGTCCGGCAAAGACCGATCCCTTCCGCTCCAAATTCCCGAGCCGTTTTGGCATCCTTGGGCGTATCAGCATTAGTCCGAACACCCATCTTTCGGTATTTATCTGCCCAGGACATCAATTTTCCAAAATCTCCACTCAAACTCGGCGTCTGGGTCAAAACCTGTCCCAAAAACACTTCCCCGGTTGACCCGTCCAAAGTGATCATGTCACCCTCGGCCACAGTCAGTTCACCCACTCTAAAGTTTTTGGCCTTTTCTGACACCACCACCGACTCAGCTCCGGACACGCAGCACTTACCCATGCCCCTGGCTACTACCGCCGCATGCGAAGTCATACCACCCCTGGCTGTTAATATTCCCTGGGCCGCATGCATCCCGGCCAAATCCTCCGGTGAAGTCTCAGCCCGAACCAAAATCACTTTCTTACCGGCCTCGGCTTTCTCTACCGCGTCTTCGGCTGTAAATACCGCCGCACCATAAGCCGCTCCCGGCGAAGCTGGTAATCCGGTAGCTATCACCTTAAAATCTTTTTTGGATTTTGGGTCCAAAGTCGGGTGAAGTAACTGATCCAAAGCTTCAGCCTCAACCCGCGTTAATGCCACTTTTTCATCAATCATTCCCTCAGCCACCAAATCTACCGCCACTTTGACTGCCGCTGCTGCAGTTCTCTTGCCGTTTCTGGTCTGCAGCACATATAATGTCCCATTCTCTATAGTAAACTCCACATCCTGCATATCTCTATAGTGCTTTTCCAGTCGGTCAAACAAAGCCATCAACTGATCATAAGCAGCCTCATTATCTTCTCTTAGTAATTCTAAATGTTTAGGTGTTCGGATCCCGGCCACTACATCCTCACCTTGGGCATTCATTAAGTACTCACCATACGGTTTGTTTTCTCCCGTTGACGGATTTCGGGTAAAAGCTACTCCCGTTCCCGAATCTTCACCCATATTCCCAAACACCATTGACTGAACATTTACCGCCGTCCCGAATATCTTTTTCTCATCAATTTTATTCAATATTCTATACGTAATTGCTCGAGGATTATTCCACGACCCAAAAACAGCGTTAATTGATCTTTCCAGTTGCACTCTTGGGTCCTGGGGAAAATCTTCACCTTTTTCAATTACATAAAGCTTCCGGTAACCGGCCACCACTTCCTCCCAATCCTCCGCCTTCATTTCCAAATCCTCTTTAATTCCCTTTTTGTTTTTAATGCTCTCAATCACATGTTCAAACTTCTCATGTTCAATCCCATCCACCACGTTACCAAACATCTGAACAAATCTTCGATAAGAATCCCAGGCAAATCTCGGATTTCCCGACTTCTCAATTACCCCCTTAATTGTCTTATCAGTCAAACCCAAATTTAATATCGTATCCATCATCCCCGGCATCGAAGCAGCTGCTCCGGACCTGACCGAAACCAGCAATGGATTTTTTTCGTCACCAAACTTCTTCCCCGTCACTCCCTCTATTTTTTTCAACCCCTCATCAATTTCTTTCTGTAATTCTGCCGGATAAGACTTATCATGCTCATAATAATATCGGCAAACTTCAGTCGAAATCGTAATTCCTGGAGGTACGGGTACACCCAAATTAGTCATTTCCGCCAAATTCGCTCCTTTCCCACCCAACAAAAACTTCATCTCCTTATCGCCTTCTGCCTTGCCATTACCGAAAAAATAGACATATTTTTGCATGATTGGTCCTTTTTAAAAAACTTTTAATACGTATCTAGTATTGCATACTTTATCCCCAAACCGCCTAATTTTCAACCTCCCAGAACATCCAATTACCACCTTTCTCCAAAACCACACACATAAAGTAATAATCAAGCTCTTGACAACCACTCTCTCTCTCCACTATCTTTAATTATTAACATTAACAAACGCGCAATCCTTAATGAAAAAATTAACGGTTAGGACCTTACTCGTACTAACTGCTGTTGGAGCCATTTCTTTACTGGCACCCAAAAGCAATATTCGATCAGTACCACCCACCAGTGTCCGCAATGTCCTGTCCAACTCTCAAATGTCTTACTTTGCCCGTCTTGGAACCGGCAATACTGCCGGCAGTTCGTTTCTAACCATCCAGACCTCCGGCAATCCGTCCAATACCACCTCCAATCTCTTTGCCGGCGATGTCATCGGTATCGCCAAAACTGGAGTCACTGGACTTGACCACTACACAGTCAGCGGTATCGGCAACACCGCCGTCTTTCAAATCGGCGGTACCTTGGCTCACAATAATTCTTTCAACACTAGCATCATCGTTGCTACCCGATCAGCCATCCACACCACCTATTTCACTCCCAAAAGCTCTGTCACTGGCGGCGCCTGGCAACTACTCATAAAAGCTACTTCCCGAGTCGGGGAACTGGCAGCTGACGGTATGCCCGACCAGCAGGGCTTCGATCTCGGCTCCGACGTTGGCTCCACCAACACTGGCATCGGTACCCGTCTCAAACCAGCCGATATCACCTGTCCTTTTGGCACTGCCTCAATCGGAGTCACCAATGTTACTATTGGTAGCAATCTTTACCACTCTATTACTTGTACTCTCGCCGCCGGTGCTAACAATCCGGTCGACATCGGTACCAGTATCGGCATCGGTCGCGATTTATCTACCGGTAGTCAACTGATCAATCCCAGCTCTTCAGTCAGCCGCCCCTACTCCTCCGAAGGCGTTGCCGATGTTTATAATTTCTTCGTTCGCCACTTGGATTCCACTGGTGCCGTCATCGATGCCGACACCGCTTCAGGTCGTATCGCCGTTGTCGAATCGGTTCGGGTCACCGCCACGGTTGATCCTACTATTACCTTTACTATCGACAATTCCGGCGTCGGCTCCGGCCAGACCCGTTGCGGTAATGTTCTCGGTGCCAGCGCCAACAACACCACCGCCACTACCGTCGCTTTCGGTTCACTCTCCATCGGCAGTACCGGTAATAATCTAGCCCAAAGACTTAGCGCTACTACTAACGCCACTAATGGTTACGCCGTTACCGTCTACGAATCCGGTTATCTATCAAATATATCTACCGGTACCACCATCCCTGATACTAACTGCGACAATCCTACTTATACCTGTTCTGTCACTACCGCCGCCCGCTGGCATTCGGATGTGGCCGAATCTGGCTTTGGCTATTCAATTCAGAATATCAACGCCACCACCGTTCCCTTTCAATACAACACCAGCGGCACTACTTTCACCGCCAAACCCTTCGGCATCGGTTTCGTCAATGCCCAAAATATTATGAGCAATGCCAGCACTCCTACTGCTGTCGAAAGTATCTATATGTGCTACCGGATCGTTGCCAACACCCTTCAAGCTGCCGGCAACTACGAAACAAAAGTTGTTTATACTGCTACCGCCACATTTTAATCCAAAAAACAATGAAAAATATATTCAAAACCAGCCTCATCCTCCTACTCCTATCAGCTACTTATTTCCTTCTAACACCCCATGTCAAAGCTCAGTCGGCTCTGGGTCTATCGGCTATACCTCCACGACTGGAAATCACTGTTGAGCCCGGCCAACATGTCAGCAAAGAGATCAAGGTCCGGAACGAATCTCAAACCGAAAAAGTTATCACCACCAATGTCAAGGATTTCGTCGTCACCGATACTATCGGTACCCCTGTTCAGATTGACGGCGTTACCGAAGAAGATAATCGTTGGGCCGCTAGTTCCTGGATTCAGGTCTCTCCCACTCAACTCAAACTTAAACCGGGTGAGACCAAGTCTCTCATCTTAACCGTTATTGCTCCAATTGACGCCCTTCCTGGTGGACATTATGCTATGGTCCTCCACAATCCTCAAACTGATGTCTTTCTCGATACCACCGGCGCCGCTATCGAAACCAATGTTGGCAGCCTCATCTATATTACCGTTCCCGGAGATATCAAACAGGATGCCCGCATTGTTGACCTAACGGTACCTGGCTTTTCTGAATTCGGACCCATAGACATCCAAACTATTATCGAAAACCTTTCCGATGTTCATATCACCCCCAACGGACAAATCACCATCAAAAATATGCTTGGTGGTACTACCGCTCAACTTCCCTTGACCGAAACCAATATCTTCCCCTATACCCAAAGAGAATTTATTAACCAACTCGACAAAAAATGGCTCCTTGGTCGCTATCAGGCTCAAGTTAATGCCACCTATGGTACTACTGGCGGACTATTAACCGCCACCGTCTTCTTCTGGGTCATTCCCTGGAGACTCATCACCTTCCTCATGGCCCTCATTGCTCTCATAGCTCTTCTCGTCATTATCCTGAAGAACAAGGATCGGACCAACAAAAACAAACCTCTGCCTCCTCATCAACCTGATCTGGAAAATCTAAAAAATAAATACCGTGATCGTACCTAAAAGATTCTGGTCTGCCATACTTTTAGCCATATCTACTATTTTCATCTTAGTTTCTCCTCCTTCCACCCAAGCTGAAGTAACACCTTCAGTTCGGATATCAGCCTTCATTGGCAAGAATCAAGTCACCATTCACGGCTTCACCACTCCCAATTCTCGGGTTGAGCTTAGCTCTCCTCGGGTTTTTGATGTCACTTACACCAACCAAGCGGGTTACTTTGAATTTGACAAGTCTATCCTGCCCGAAAATCCTTCCGATCTTTGCCTCACCTCCACTGATAATCACTCCCGCCGCTCCCACCCCGTCTGTATCCCTCCACCACCTCCTGAAAACATCCATACCGATATCGGACCCATCCTCCTACCACCCACCATTACCATCGACTCCGATAATATCAAAGCCAATTCCACCAGCCTGGCTTCAGGTCAATCCATTCCTGACAGTTTTGTCAACATTTACCTCTACCAAGACAAGCAAAATCCCTTGACTTTCCCCAAAGAAACCTATGCTTACTCTTTACCCCAATTTACAATCAAAACAGATGAATCTGGCAATTACAGCTTCTCTCTGCCAACCGTCTATTCCAGCAACTACCGGCTCTTTGCCACCGCTCTCTATCAAGACAACAACACCCCCAAATCAAATACCCTAAACTACAGCCTTCCTTCTATTCTCTATCTCTTCTGGCTGGCGCACAAGTTCCTGATTATTTTTCTCCCCTGTTTTATTCTCACTCTTACTCTTTTTGTCTACTTGATAATAAAAACTCTTCCTCAACCCACACCTCGTTATCTTCCGACCATCCGTCATGTATCTCTTGCCAATATCCGTTACAATTAATTAATGAAACCCGGAATCATAGCCTTAATAGCATTTCTAGTTCTCTCCCTGCTTGCCTCTCTTTATCTTTTAATGCAAACCACCGTCTTTTTTGGTCAGGCCCAAGTTAGCCAACCCACCTCCGCCGGCTCCATCTCCAATTCCTATCTTTTTGCCTCACCCCTTCAAGCCAAGGCCGATAGCCAAGAGTTAGTTCGCATCACCGTCTTTCTCCTCGACTCCCGCGGGCTCGGTATTCCCCACCAAAATGTCTCTCTCAATTTACCTCCAACCGTTAACGCCCACCCTATTCAACCTATCACCGACGATTCAGGCAAAGCTGTTTTTGATCTTTCTTCCTCCATTACCGGCCGCTTCACTGTCTCTGCCCAATCCAATGGCCTCCAAGTTCCCCAAACCGTCTCCGTCGTTTTCTATTAGATTTTGTATTTATCCTCACTCTCTTCCGTGTTACATTTTAATCAGTGCTCGTCAAAGTTGCCTCTGCCACCAGTTACGGCCTTCAGGCTACCAACATCGATGTTGAAGTCGATGTTGCTTCCAAAGGCTTCCCTGGTTTTTCCATTGTCGGCCTCAGTAATAAATCAGTTGAAGAAGCTGTCCAACGGGTCAAAACCGCTATTATCAACTCGAACCTGGAATTTCCTACCGCCAAGATTACTGTTAATCTGGCACCTTCCGACCTTCCCAAAACCGGCTCTTGTTACGACCTACCTATTGCCGTCGGCATTGTCTCTGCTTTCGCCCAAATTCCCCTGCCAAATATTCCTTCCTATTTCTACGGTGAATTATCCCTCGACGGCTCCCTCCGTCACACTACTGGAGTTTTTCTTCTGGCTGTCTTGGCCAAAGAACAGGGTGTCAAAAACCTCTTTGTCCCTCGCCTCTGCGCCAACGAAGCCGCTGTTATCGACGGCCTCAACGTCTATCCGGTTGACAATCTCCACTCACTCATTCGACACCTCACTGGTGACCGCATCCTGACTCCTCTCAAACCCATCAAAACAGATCAACTTCTGTCCGATATTCATCCTGAGTTTAATTTTTCTGAAATTTTGGGCCAACAACAAGCCAAGCGCGCCCTGGAAATTGCCGCTGCTGGCGGCCACAATATTTTTATGATGGGCAGTCCGGGCAGTGGCAAAACCATGCTCTCCCGCGCTCTCCCCGGCATCCTCCCCGACCTTACCCAAAAGGAAAGCCTCGAAGTCACCAAAATCTACTCCATCACCGGCAATATTCCTCCCGGTGGTTCTCTGATTCGTCTCCGTCCATTTCAATCTCCCCACCACACTACTTCCACCATTGGTCTCATCGGCGGTGGCGGAAATCCCCGGCCTGGCCAAGTATCTTTGGCCCATCGTGGCGTTTTATTCTTGGATGAATTTCCCGAATTCCCCCGCTCCTGTCTCGAAGCTCTCCGTCAACCTCTCGAAGACGGCCAGATCACCGTCTCCCGCGCTTCCGGTTCTGTTACCTTTCCTGCTCAATTCATGCTGGTTGCCGCCGCTAATCCTTGTCCCTGCGGCTACTTAAATGATCCCAAAAAAGAATGTAAGTGTACCCAGCATCAAATCCTAAACTACCAAAAGAAACTTTCCGGTCCTATCATGGACCGAATCGATCTTCATCTCAACGTCCCTGCTGTTGACGTTGACAAACTCATGGTCAACTCAAACAAGCCTCAATCCGAAAGTTCCGAAAATATCAAATCCCGGATACTAACCGCCCGTCAAATCCAGTCCCATCGCCTCAAAGATATCCCTAACGTCCACACCAATTCTGACATGAAAAATTCTCACCTCAAAGCTTTTGCCAACCTCACCCGTCAAGGGAACTTGCTCCTCAAAACCGCCGTCAACAAATATGCTCTTTCCGCCCGCACTTATTTTCGCCTTATTAAAGTCTCCCGCACTATTGCCGATCTGGCCCAATCAGATTCCATTACCGACACCCACATCGCCGAAAGTTTACAATATCGGATCAGAACCCAAGAATGAAACAGCAAAACTATTCCAAAGGTAAACTTGGCGAATCCCTTGCCCAAAATTTCTTAATCCAAAAAGGTTTCCAACCGCTCGATCACAATTTCCACACCCGTTTTGGTGAAATTGACCTGATAATGATAGATTCAGATACTCTCGTCTTCGTTGAAGTCAAGCTCAAAATCGGTTCCCACTTTGGCAACCCGGAAGACATGATCTCTACCTCCAAAATTAAACAAATTCAAAAGACTGCCCAAAGTTTCATCCAGACACACCCTCTTTCTTATTCCCGCTTCCGCCTCGACGCTGTCTGCATTGTCCTCAATCAGGACAATTCTGTTAATCGTATTAACCACTATGAAAACCTATCCTGTTAACACCCTTACCCCTGACCACCCCGATTTTCCTTCAAGCTTACTTACTATCAAGCCTAAAGTTAAAAAACTTTACTATTCCGGGACTTTCAATCCAAATCTCTTCCAAAATACTCTTGCCATCGTCGGTTCCCGTCGATCCACTACTTACGGCCACCAAGTTATCAAACAATTCATTCCTCTGCTAATACAACAAAATATAACCATCGTTTCCGGATTTATGTACGGTATTGACACTCTGGCCCATCAGGAAACTCTAAACTGCGGGGGCCAAACTATCGCCGTTCTGGGCAGTGGCCTTAACCACCCCTACCCTCCCGAAAACAACCCTCTTTTCTCCCAAATTATCGACAACAACGGCCTGATTATTTCTGAATTCGAGCCTGATTTCAAACCGACTCTTTGGTCTTTTCCTCAACGCAATCGTATCGTTTCCGGCCTTTCCACTTTAGGCGTTCTCATCATCGAAGCCAACCACAAATCCGGTTCGCTTATTACCGCCCGCCTGGCTCTCAAACAGAACAAGCCTCTTTTTTGCATCCCTGGCCCTATCACCTCTTCGTTATCTTCCGGTACCAACCAACTCATCAAAACCAATCAAGCTCAACTGGTAACTTCTCCTCAGGATATTGTCGGCATCAAGCAACTTTCCCTACCCTCATCCCCATCCTCACTCTCTCCACTCGAACAAAAAATTATTGACCTTGTCTCTTCCGAACCCCTCACGATAGACGAGCTCTCCCCTCGCCTTCACCTCTCGGTTTCAGATCTCTCCATCCAAGTCTCACTAATGTCTCTCAACAATCTTGTCGAAGAAATAAATGGCAAAGTCTATCCTGTCCATCCCTGATCTGGGGTAAACTATTCTAGATGACAAAAAAGTTCTCTCTTAATTCTTTTTCCTACAAGACTCTTTTAACCATTATCGTCTTCTTGTTAATTGGCATTGTTGCTCTAGTCAGAATTACCCAGAAACCCCAAAATTTAGTTGAAGCTTCATGGTGGAACGAGACCTGGAGATTTAGACGGGCTATTAACATTGATAATTCTTCCGGTTCTGACTTAACTGATTTTCAAGTCTCCCTGACTCTCGATACTACTGATACCACCAAGTTTAACAATGACTGCTCCGATATTAGAATTACTGATCAAAATGGCAGCCTCTTGCCCCACTGGATTGAAGAAGGTAATCCTGGCTGTGGCCAAGCCGAAACTAAAATCTGGACTAAAGCCCCCATCCTGCCCTCTTCCGGCACCACCATTTTTGTTTACTACGGCAATTCCTCAGCTACTAATGTTGAAGATGGCAACTTGGTCTTTGAACTCTTTGATAACTTTGATGATAATTCCATAGATACCGACAAGTGGTTTGTTGACGATGATGCTAGTCCAATTACTACCACAGAAGCAAATCAGGTGCTTAATAAAAGCGGCTCATATTTAGGCACGACAGACTATTATTCCAACACTCTCCGGTCAAACAATTCCTTCAATAACTTTAGAGTTACTGAGTTAAAAATCAGAATAAATACTTGCACATCAGCAGAAATGCTTTTGGGATTTAAATCTTCTGTTGGTGGTTTCGATTTAAGAAAAACATCGTCAACAAATAAATGGCAATACTATTCTAGTGGGTGGGTTGATATTGCAAATTCTATTATCTCTGCTGGAGGCACTTTCGTAAACACAAAAATTGTACAAGAATCAACAGGTATTTCCGTGTATGAAAACAACAACTATTTAGCAAAAAAAACAGAAACAATTAATAGTGGAAGCTCCTCTCTACATCTACCAACAAGAATTTATTTGTCACCAGGCACAACCTGCTCTATCGACATTGACAATGTTAGGTTGAGAAAATATGCATCTTCCGATCCCGAATCTACTCCCCAGTCCGAAGAACTTTCCCCTGCCCCCATTGCTCACTGGAAATTTGATGAAGGAGTGGGAACTACAGCTTATGATTCCAGTGGTATCAATCACGGTACGATTACTGGCGCCACTTGGCAAACTGGAGAAAATTGTATATCCAATAATTGTTTATATTTTGATTCAACATCAAACAATTACACTAGAAGTAATGGCAATATTCTATTAAATGGTGATCAAACATTTTCAACCTGGGTCTACCCACATATTACAAGTGGCCTACGCGGCATATTAACTACACACAACCACTCCAGCACCTCAAATATTGGTATCAACCAAAATGGAAACAAATTTTCAATATCAATTGGTTACACCGATGGAACAAGAGAATACAATTCAAAACAAAGTACTTATACCATCACAGCTAATACCTGGACACACATAACATTAATTTATAAACATAACCAAAACTCCGTAACGTTTTTTATAAATGGAAAAAAAGACGGCGAGTGGACACTCTCAAAACAAGTAGACTTTAGGTTGGACAAAATATTAGTAGGACAATGGTCCAACACTTACCTTAATAATTACAAATTTGACGGTCTCATTGACGAAGTAAAAATTTATTCCTACACCCGTACCCCGCAACAAATTCTAACCGACTACAACAACGGACTCTCCGGCATTTCTACATCTAAAGGTTCTTCGGCTATTCTCGGCTCTCCCCTAGGAACCTCACAGCTCTCCCCTCCCATCACTCACTGGCGTCTTGACGACGGTTTTGGTTCTATTGCCAAAAATTCTGGCACCATCGGTCCTAGTCTCGACATTAACCTTTTATCACCTTCCTGGATAGAAGGTAAATTCGGTAAAGCTTTAAGTTTTAATGGCAATGGAGATCACACAGGCAGAAGTAATATTCAAATCGGTACCTCCGATTTCTCAGTCTCCACTTGGATTTACATCCGGCCAAACCCTCCCGATGATGCATATCGAGGCGGCATTGTTAGTACTGGAGCAACCGACAGTTTTCAATTTGGAATCAATTCTTCAAGAAGCTTATCGGCTCGGTGTTACACCGGCGCCACCTATACTGGGTGGGTTCATGATTCTAGTTCAACTCTAGAACCGGGTCGGTGGTATCACGTTGTCTACGTCGCCAATCGCACCGGTACTGGTCAATTTTTTATCAATGGTCATCTGAATGGCCAAAGCGATATCTCTAGTCGTTCAAACCAAAATATTCTAATTGTACCCCAATTAGGTCGCAACACCTGGTACAGTTCCACCATTACCGAACAATCCCTCTACGGCTATCTCGACGAAGTCAAAATCTACGATTATGCTCTCACTCAAGACCAAATCAAACTTGACATGAATCAGGGTTCTGCTTTTGTCATGGGTTCTTCTACCCAAAACATCGGTGGTACTACCACTTCTCTTGACTACTGTATCCCTGGTGATACTTCTCACTGTGATCCCCCCATAGCTGAATGGAAATTTGAAGAAAATATTGGCTCTACTGCTTTTGACACCAGTGGTAACAACAGGCATGGAAATTTTGGTATCGGCAACTCCAGCCCTTTTTGGACCACCGGCCATAATGGTGCCGCTGTTCAGTTTGACGGCGGTGACTCTAATTACATTCGAGCCATAAGCAGCATGTCTAATTTCATTGGCAACAACACCTCTTTTACTGCTCATGTCTGGTTTAAACCAAATACAAAAAGTGCCAGCCTCCTTGGTTCTGGGGTTAGTGGAGGAAGTAGTGTGTCTATCCTAAATGTAAACGACAACGGAACAGTTGGCTATACCCTACAAAACGGAAATGGTGGATGGGAATCTGCTTCAACTTCAATAAATTTTGGTCAATGGTATTACGCATCTTTCGTTTTTGATACCACCACTTCAACCGGATCCCTCTTCCTGAATGGTATTTATATTGATTCTGACTACTTCGAAAACGGACTTAGAAACTGGGCCTATGAACTAAACATCGGAAATAATGTCTGGGAAAACAACTCATATAACGGTACTATTGACGATGTTCGCATCTACAATTACGCCCGCACTCCTGCCCAAATCGCTTACGACTATAACCACGGCGCTCCCATTGCTCACTGGAAAGCAGATGAATGTCAGGGTACCACCATCCATGATTCTTCCGGCAATAACTATCACGGCACCCTCAATGTTGGTGTCGGTGGCACCCAAGTTAGTGTTGGCACCTGCGACATTCCTGCTACCGCTTGGGGAAATGGCCAAAACGGAAAACTAAACTCCAGCATAAATTTTGATGGAATCGACGACGAAGTAAACCTCAATGGCAAAGGATTAAATAACCCGGCACTCTATGGAGGCTCGTACGGATCTTCGACCTCAAGCTTCTGGATAAAATCACATGAATCAGGAACAATTGCTAACGGATTTTCTCAATATATGGCTGGCTATCACTACTTCCAAGTACGGGATAATGCTGGCAACCGGAGACTGAGACTAATGATAGGAGATATTACCGGAGGAGTAAACTACTGGCCTGAATCAAATTCTTCTATAACAGCAAACGAGTGGGTACACGTAGCTTTTGTTATTGAAGGAGGAGTGGGCTGCCGGTTCTACATCAACGGAAAACTTGACAAAAACATCACACACACCGGTCTTGGCATCCAAGATTATAGCGCGGCATCGGCATTTGGCAGGGTTTATAACCAAAACTTCAACGGCCAAATCGATGACATCCGCATTTACAACTACCCTCTCACCTCTGAACAAATCAAAATCATCTACAACAACGGCGCCGTCTCATTCAATTAGCTCTTACTTCTCCTTATGTAATCAGTCCCTAAACGTCACCGTCAGTTCTTTTCCCATCGGCACCCCTTCAACACTCGCACTCAACTTAAACTGACCTTCAATCGCTGAAGTAACTTGATAACTCACTTTTCCGTTTTTGTCAGTAATCTCATTCAAAGTCTTCGCCTCTTTTGCTCCAGTCAATTCTACCCTCTTCCCAGCCACTCCCATTCCATTTTTATCCATGATAAAAACATTAATAACACATGCCTCTTTCCCATCTGCTCTCGCCAGTAACTTCTCACCTATAATATGAGAGCTCTGCAAATCTATATTTTTCTCCGGCGCTGCCCGAGTCATTGTCACCATCACTCGGGGCACTGCTTCACTGGCAATAAAATACAATCCCACCAAACCAAATACTATTCCACCCACTACCATCAAAGTATTTTTATTCATAAACTATCTAAATTTAATTCATTTATCCCCAAAAATCAATAGCTGTTCTCCAAAACAACCAATTTATGTCTAATTTAACAACTACCGCTTGCTTCTGCTAACAAAGACATTAACCACTTTTTCTCTATATTACTGAATTTATTAACTATTCCCACTCCACACTTACCCGTTCACCGGATAATCACATTGCAGAATCCACCTCAACCAACACACAAACCAATTTTCCCCGTTTGTTTTATTTAGATACACTCATTGTCCACACCTCGCCTCTACTCCAGGTCTACGACCAACAATTAAACCATCATTTTTACTGTTCCGTTCTGCCTCGAACCCGACCACACTCCGTCCTGTTAAATACTTTATTTCTATATCAATTAGAAACATTTATTATATTCCGCACTTCTCCGCATTCCTGATTTTCACTCTCTACCTATTTTTATCCATATTCAACCATTTTGTAATATTTTGCAAGTAGGTGTACCACCCGTGTAAAAGCTTGTGAAATTTTACCGCAAATAAATATCGGTAAATAATCAATCAAATCATACTATCAAAACATATCAATAATTAGCTCAAAAGTGCCTGTTGACAGGCTTTTTTTTATAGTAGATAAATATATTAGTTATAAAAACTGGCAAGCGCCAAAAAAAATCATATAAACATGTATAAAAAATATAATTCTAAAGCTAAAAGTTTATCTCCGATGCTGGAGAAGCTGGTTCCCTTCTTAATCATCGCCACTTGCTTCATGTGGCTTTGGAGATAACTCTCACCCCTGCCCATGACCTTCATTCACTCTTACCAAAACTGGCTCAAAAGCAAAAACTATAATAAAAACACAATTCGAAACTACTTGGCCGACACCAACAAGTACCTCAACTTTGTTTCCACCACCGCTCAATCAACTGATACAAAATCAACCAATCCCACTCTCCTGGCTGATATCGCCGATGACCCCAAACATCTCTTTTCCTCACAACTCATAAACGCTTATATCCTCCAAATTTACAACCAAAAAAACTCCAAAAGGTTTCTAGCAAGCCTTTCTCTATTCTGCCAATTTGCCATTGATCAAAACATAATTTCTCAAAACCCCGTCAAATCATTTCTAAAACAACAAAAGAAAAACTTAGCCTCACCCCAAACCACCGACCTGGACAGCCTAATTTCCCGTTACCAAAACTACCTTCTCCAGCACAAAAAAACTTCAACAACTATCAAAAACTATATCAATGATATTCACCAATACCTCACCTGGGCCAAACAACACAAAAACGATAATAACCAGGTATTTATTTTTTCAGAGCACAATCATGTAAGCGAAGCACAACGCGTGAGCACTGAAAAAAATAAATCCGGGCTTAATTGGCTAAAAAATATACTGGCTCATAAGCCTTATGAAACTTGATCAACTATTAAACCAAGATCAAATAAACAAATATACAGACTTTCTCAAGTCTCAGAGCTTATCTGATGCTTCAATCAAAAGAAAACTTTCTTCTCTCGTCTCTTTCAAAAAATTCCTCCAAAAAAAATCTTTCCTACCCAAAACCGTCACCTCTCAACCTATAAGCTATAACCCGACAACTCAAACCTCTTATCCTATAACTCCCGACTCCAAACTACCCGGTAGGCATTTTAATAAATATTTACTAAGCGCCCTTATTTTCATAATTATTTCTGCCCTCGGTGTCGGTATCTACACTCAAACATACCTTAAAGCCAAACAAGAACTAGCCTACTCATCCAGTTCCGAAATGACCCGTCCCGGACGCCAACTCTCCTTCCAGGGTCGTCTCACCGACCGGGTTGGCAATCCGATAACCTCTCCCACCGCCATTCAATTCAAGCTCTACGATATCGGCACTACCGGTATGGGTGATCCTCCGCTTTATGATTCTTGGACTGATTACGGCACCGGCAACGGCATTGGCAGCACCATCGTTCATCCCGACGACAACGGTATCTTCTCGGTAATTATCGGCAAGACCCATGGAGACGAAATCCCCCCGGAAGTTTTTTCCGAAAACGCCGAAGTCTGGCTCGACATCGCCGTTGGCGGTGAACCCATGGACAAACGCCAGCAAATCGCCACCGTTGCCTACGCCCTAAACTCAGAAACCTTACAAGGTCTCCCTCCATCTGCTAGCGGTCTAAAAAATACTGTGCTAGTCATCGGTGATAGTGGTGATATCTACCTGGGCGAAGAAAGTCCCTCCATCTATTCCGATAATGGTATATTTGCCCTCAAAGGCGAAGCTTTACTACTCAAAGCCAATGACGGCTCCGGAGGCAACATTGAAATTAATCCCGACGCCAACGGTGTCATCAAACTTACTACCGAAGGCAACACCCCTTCCGGAGTTGGCGGTTTTATCTATGCCTCCAATGCTAATTTAGCTTCAGGTAATTTGTTTCAGGGTGAAATCCGCAACACCAACCGCAGCTACAACTTTATCGACTTTCAAAACTTCAATATCGGTACCACCCAACTCCAATCCCGTTTCTCTGTCAACGCCTACGGCGATACCAATGTCTTTAGAAACCTCCAGGTTGGTTCCACCCTACTCACTCAAAATATATCAATCGGTAGCACCATCGTCACCTCCTCGGCTTCCGAATTAAATTTATTAGCCGGATTAAACGCTACAACTGGATCAATTATCTATGGAAATGGATCAAACCTAACCAACCTCAATCCTGGTACCAATGGTTACATCCTTCAAACCCGCGGACCTGGTCAATCCCCCATCTGGGTCTCTCCCTCAAGCAGTGTCGGCGCCTCTTCAGTTCCCTTCTCCGGTATCACTACCGGCACCAACACCCAAGCCCTAATGACAATTGGCACCGGCGCCTCACTAACCTTCGCCGGCACCGGCATTATCAATGCTAACCAACTTGCCGGTTACACCATAAGTAATCTTCCTTTTGTCAACAGCGCCACTAACTCCACCCTCATCCGTTCTGGCTCCGGCCCTTATACTCTCGAACTCAATCTCGGCTCTACCAATACCTGGACTGCTCCTGCCTACTTCCTCAACAATATTGGCTTAGGTACTACTTCTCCCACCTCTCGTCTTCACCTGGTCGGCAGCGGTTCCCTTCTCCGTATTGGTGATACCGCCGGTAACACTCTGGTTGACATTACTGATACCAATGCTACTTTCAATCTGCCTTCTTCCTTTACTAGCAGTGGTGATGTCTCTCTGTCCCATGACTTACTTTTTACTAATCAAACAGCATCCTATATCAAATCCAGTGCTCCCCTCTACCTTCAAGCCGGCGAACCTTTTAATTCCAGTAATTTAACTCTAAGAACTTTTAATGCCGGCAAGATCATTCTCGAATCCAGCAACCTTTGGGCCGACGGTACTAACTTAGGTATCGGCACCACCAATCCTCAAGCTAAACTTCACATTAGTGGTAATGCTCACATTACCACTAATCTCAATATCGGCGGCACCCTCACTCTCCCCCAAGGTGCTCAATCGGGATATATTCTCCAAACCGACGCTTCCGGTAATACCTCTTGGATACCAGCTAATACCTCAGGCATCGGCGGCACCTATACTGCCTCTATTGGTATTACCTTGGTCAATCACGATATTAGGTTAAACCTTGGCTACACTCCTGTTTGGACTGGACTACACACCTTTACTAATGGCATTGGGATTAGTGGCACAACCAATTTAACCAACACTTTAAATGTTGGCGGTACAGCCTACTTTGCTTCCAACGTTGGAATTAACACCACCAATCCTCTCTACAGACTTCATATTAATGGTGAAACTGTCACCACTAAACTCGGTATTGGAACTACTCATGCTACCTATAATCTCTTCGTCAGTTCCAATGGTATTGGCGTCACTGGTAACTCTGTCTTTAGCAACTCTCTCTCTGTCGGCAATACCCTAACTGCTTCCACTGCTGTTAAATCCCCACTCTTCATGGGTAACAATGGTAACGTTACCTTTGGTCATTCCTCTTATCTCACCAACATCTTAGGTACTGGTATCAGTCTTACTGCTACTAATGTCCGAACCAATGCCAACTTCTCTGTTGGTGCCACCTTCGTCTCTGTTGGTTCTACTAATCTGGTAACTAATCTTAATGCCAACTACCTCAATGGCATCCCTTCTACTGGCTTTGTTGGTATTGGTCAAACTGGTAGCTTTTTAACCACTTTAACTCCTGGCATTGGCATTACAATCAGTGGTACCGGTGTTGGCCGAACCATTGCCGTCTTCTACAACTCCACCCTCACCAACTCTGGTAATCAACTGTCCCTCAATCTAGCTAACGCCAATACCTGGGCAGGAGCTCAAACCTTCTCAAACAATACTTACTTTCCTGGCAACGGTATCTGGAACAGTAGTGGCAATGTTGGCATTGGAACAACAAGTCCGACAGCAAGACTATCCTTTCCCAGTAGCACAACTGCAGCTGGCGGAATAAATTTTGGTGGCGACACCAACCTCTACCGATTAGATACCAGCACACTCTATACAGACAGTAATTTTGCTAACTGGATAGGAGGGTTAACCTGGGACGATAAAGTTAGTTCCGGGGCTTTTTCTTCTTGGACTGACCTGTACCTAACCTCAGGAAATGCCTCAATGAATTCTCACAATATTCTATTGATACCTTCCAACTCCGGCAATGTAGGCATCAACACCACCTCCCCTCAAGCCACTCTCCACGTCGCTGGCAATACTCTGATTAACGGCAACCTCAATGTTGGTGGCACTATCTTTGGTGATGGTTCTGGTATTACCAACTTGCCTACCTCTGCTTTTGATCGAGGTAATCTTCTTTCTGGTACTGGTGTCTCTTTTGTTGGTATTGGTTCTTCTCGATTAGTTGGCAGTGGTGATCTGAAGATTAATTTGACCAACACTGGTGTTACTGCTGCTTCCTACGGCTCCGGTACCAGTATTCCTACCTTCACCGTTGACGCCCAGGGAAGATTGACATCTGCTTCCCAGGTCTTAGCTCCATTCGACAACTACCAATACTGGCGATTACAAACCAATGGAGCTGGCACTACTAACGTCAATACTACTGCTTTGGTTAATTTTATTGGTTCCACTGGTGTCTCCCTGACCCAAACCGGATCTACTATCACTATTCTCAACACCGGTATCTTCCATGCTACCAATACTACCCTGACCAGAAGTGGTTCTGGTACTGCCGCTTCTCCCTACACTCTAGGCTTAAATCTTGGAAATGCTAACACCTGGACGGCTCTTCAAACCTTTAATGCCGGTATTGCTGTCTCTGGCCCGGCTACCTTTAGAAATGGTATTGGTGTTACCGGTAATTCCACTTTCCAGAATAATCTCTCTGTCGGTGGCACTCTCTCAGTTACTGGTCGATCTTCTCTGGCCAATGTTGGTATTGGCGGTACCCTGGTCATGTCTGGCACTAATGTCGGTACTGGCACCACCGCTCTCTTCATTGCTACTAATGGTACTGTTACTAAACGAGTTTTAGGCTCCATGGCTTTTGATTCTGGTACCTACGATAACTACAATCACTGGAAGCTCCAAACCAATGGTGCTGGTACCACCAATATTCTCACCGGCAACACCGTCAACCTCGTCTCCGGTATCGGCATATCCCTCTCTCAATCTGGCTCTACCGTTACTCTTCACAATATTAGTACTGGCACCACTTACACCGCCAACAATGGCATCGAACTATCCGGCTCCACCTTCCAACTCGGTGGCAACTTAGTCAAAAACACCCAAATCGACACCTCCTCCTTCTCCCTCTCCTTTTTAGGCTTAGGTAATACCCAATCACTTTACATAGCTAGCAATGGCAACGTCGGCATCGGCACTACTACTCCAGGACAAAAACTTGATGTCGTTGGCAACATCAGAAGCAATAGTCAATTCATTTCTACCGTTGCTACCGGTACTGCCCCTCTTTCTGTCAACTCCACCACTCTAATCACCAACCTCAACGCTGACCTACTGGATGGCTATCATGCTTCCGGCTTTTTACAAGTGGGCTACACCGGTTTTATCTCTACTTTGTCTGTCGGTGGTAGCGGTTTAACCATCACCGGTGTGGGTGTTGGTCGTACCTTAACCAACACCGGCCTAGTTAATGTTGCCAATGATGGTACTCTTCTTCGTTCTGGTCTTGATGGCACCTATCGAGTGACTCTCAATTTAGGTTCTTCCAATGTCTGGACCGCTCGTCAAACGTTCACTGGCGGTATTGGTGTCAGCAACACGGCTACCTTTACCCATAACGTTGCCATTGGTGGTACTCTCTCAGTGACTGGCCGGTCTACTTTTGCCAACAACCTCTTCGTCAGTAATGGCGGTATTGGTATCACTGGCAACTCCACCTTTAGTAATAATCTTGCCATTAACGGCTCCCTTACCATCGGCT
>CAZIZX010000001.1:45742-261849 GCA_964544275.1 uncultured Gammaproteobacteria bacterium | reverse complement strand
GGCGATTGCCATACTGTTGTAGCTGGGGGGATTGCCACCGAGTATGGTTTGGCGGTAGGCGTTGATAATGACACTCATGGGGTTGAGTTGATAGACAAAACGAAGATTGTCGGGGACAATATCGATGGGATAAACGATGGGGGTAACATAGAACCAGAGAGTTATCAGGAGGTTGAGCAGGTATTGAATGTCGCGATAGAGAAGATTTGAGGCGGAGACAAAAAGAGAAATTCCCAGAGTAAAAATTTGTTGAATAAAAAATATGGGGATGACCCAGAGGATATTGAGGTTGATTGGGACTTGGTAATAAACCATGAAAGCGATTAGGATGGTGGTAGCGAAGAGGAAATCAATAATTTTGGCTACGATGGTTGAGATAACCAGTATGGTTCTAGGAAAATAGATTTTGGTGATTAGACTAGCTGAGCCGACCAGGGCGTTGGCTGAGGACAAAAGAGAATTGCTAAAAAGGGTCCAGGGCAGAAGGGCGGAGAAGAGAAAGACGGAATAAGGGATACTTTCGCTGGCGTGGGTGGGGATGCGAAGGATGACGGAGAAAGCGAAAGTCATGACCAGCATTTGAGCTAGAGGGTTTAAGATGACCCAAAAGTAACCTAAGATTGATTGTTTATAGCGGGCCTTAACTTCGCGTCCAACCATTTGCCAGAGAAGTTCTTTTCGATTGATTACGGCCCGAACTTCCTTTAATAAATGCAACATGATGAGTAGATTATATAGCAAGCCTTGGTTTATGTATAATCAAAAAAGATGGATTTTGATTTAAACATTTGTACGATAGGTGGTGGTTCGGGAATGCCGGTAGTAAACAAGGCCCTGGTAAGAGCCGGTTTTAGTAATATCAAGTCGGTGGTAACGACGTTTGATAGTGGTGGTGACAGCGGTAGGATGAGAACGGACGAAAGAGGAAGAATACTGGCTTTTTCGGACTATTGGAGATCTCTAATGTCTTTGTGGAAAGATGGAAAACAGCGGCGGGTGTGGGAAGAAATGTTAAAATTTCGGGATGGTCGGGGCAGGAATTTTGGTAATACCTTTTTTCAATTTATGGAAGAGAGGGCCGGGGATTTGTCAAAAGTTGATTTATTGTTTTCGACTTTGACGAAAGCTAAATTAATGGGAGAGGTTATACCAGTAGCATTAAGGCCGGCAACATTATGTTTTGAGACGAGAAGCGGTAAGACATACGCAGGAGAACACCAATTGGATGATTTGCGAATGTCAAAGGATACCGTTACTCGGGTTTGGTTGGAGCCTCAAGTAAAAGCCACCGACGAAGCACGGGCGGCTTTGGCTAGGGCAAGTCTGATTGTGGTTTGCCCGGGGAGCATGCACGGTTCGGTGATTGTGAACCTGTTGCCTGCCGGAATGAGGGATGCCTTTGTTGAGAGTGAAGCAAAAAAGATTTTGCTGACTAATATCATGTCAGTGGCAAATGAAAACGGGGGGTTTGACCAGAACGATTATTTGAAAATATTTGAGAGATATTTAAATTGCAGAAAATGTTTTGATTTGGTGGTGATGGCCGATATGAGTAAGTTAAACCGAAAGATGTTGAGAAAGAGTTTGGAAAATTATGAGATGGAGGGATCTTTTCCAATTAAATACAACAAAGAGGAAAAAGTTAAAACGATGGTTGAGGATATTGCTTTGATTGAAAAGAAAAATTACAGATTGAGGCATGATGATCAAAAATTGTCAAAATTATTTTTGAATTTAAATATATAATGGGTTTATGTCTCAAAAGAAAGTAAAACAGCAAAGAAGAGTCAAGCAGGAAGAGGTTGGTATAAACGAGAAGATGAACTCGGGCGAAACAGTTGGGTTTACAAAGATTATCAAAGAGCATTGGAGATTTTTGGTAGGAATCGTTATCGGGGTTATTTTGTTATATGCTAATTCTTTGGGTGGAAATTTTGTATCCGACGACTATGCTTCAATTACACAAAACCCGGATATCAAAAGGTTCCTGGTTTTGTTTCCAGGATTTAATTTAGTTGGATTTTCTAAATATTTAATCGCAGTAATATTTGGAGTGGAAAGTCCGGTTGCTTTCCATGTATATAGCCTGTTTTTGTATCTTGTTATATGTTGCTTGGTTTTCGTATATGCAAAGTTACTGACTAACAAGCATGTGGCATTTTTGACAACGATTATATTTGTAGTGCTGCCAATACATGTGGAAGCGGTTTCCTGGATATCCGGAGTCCCTTATCTTCTGGTGTCACTGTTTACATTGTTGTCGTTGATATATCTATCAATATATTCAAAGGATGGAAGAATAAAAAGCCTGATGATGGCTGGATTATTTTTTATGTTGGCATTTTTTTCGGACAGGGTGAGATCATTTGCTCTTATCCCCCTATTTTTGGCTTATTTGGTTGCATATAAGGGAAGAATTAAAGTCAGGATTGATATGGGTAAGATAATGGGTGGGCTGCTTGTTGGAGGTGTTGTAATGAGTGTTATTATGTGGCCGGCAATAATGAGCAGGTTGGATAGCGTAAACTCGGGCTACAATATGTCTGAAAGCATTTTTTATAATCCCTTTTTTCAGTACCCGACAGCAATAACAAAGTATTTGCAGTTAATGCTGGTTCCGACAGATTTGACGTTATACCATACGATGTATGTGTTACCTAGTTGGTTAAATTGGATAGTGTTACTAACCTATTTGGGTGCCGTCGGTTACTTTTTCGTAAAAAATAGAGTAATATTTTATGCTTTGGTATTTATTTTTCTGGCAACCGCTCCGTCGATGGCACCACTTAAGGTAAGTTGGTTAGTGGCTGAGAGATATGTGTTTTTAGGGTCGTTTGGATTTACATTATTACTGGGAATATTGTTTGAAAATTTAGCTAAAAAATTTAAGGAAGTAAGTTATGTGGTGCTGGTTTTGTTATGTGCGCTCTATGGGGTCAGAGTAATTTTGAGGAATAATGATTGGAGTACTAACCATAAGCTGTGGGTGAATACGGTCCAGGTGTCACCTAACAGTCATAATGCTTGGAATAATATCGGGGATGATTATGACAAGCTGGAAGATTATGAAAATTCGATCAAAGGTTTTACTCAGTCGACTTTGATGAAGGAAAATTATGCTGATGCTTACCATAACCGGGCCAATATATTTTTTAAAATTGGCAGATTGGATTTGGCCAGAGAGAGTTACAATATTGCTTTATATTATTCTCCGGAACTATTTCAAACTTATATAAGCCTGATACAGATTGATATAATGGAGGGAAACTTAAAACTGGCTGAGGAGCATGGTAAAAAATTAATTGAATTACAACCAAATAACCCGCAATCATACTATGTTGTGGGTGTGGTTTATGCGGAAATGAAAAATAAAGAGGAAGCAAGCAAACTGTTTAAAGAAGCTTTGAAAATATCGCCACAATTCACTCCAGCCATAGAGGGGATTAAACAACTGTCGACTATATAGCTTTTGTTTTTAGGACTTGAGGAAATATTTTTAGTTTAAAGCTTGAATGACTTAGTAATTGCATAATTTTTTGGTCAGTAACTTTTCTGATTTTTTGGATTTTGCGTCTTTGTTTGAGCGTATCGGGCAAATGGATCATATTCCAAAGTACGGCTTTTATGATAGAGATAGATAATTCAGGACGACGTCGGAGAAGATAAAAGGATACTTCGCCAATTTCAAGGACGGCATAGAGAGGGAGGAGCAAAAACAGGTTGGGTGAGGAATAATTTTTCAAAAGCATCCGGAGGTTGTTTCTTTCGCTGAGAAATCTGGTTCTTTTTATGGTTAACTTGCCCAAAGAGGGAGAAATATGGTGATAAAGATAGGATTTGGGGTTAACAGTAACTTTTAAACCTAAAAGGCGTGTTCGCCAGGAGAGATCGACGTCTTCTGAAAGACCCCAAAAGGCGGTATCAAAGCCGCCAATTTTTTCGAATATATTGCGTTTGATAATAAAACAGCCTCCGCAGGAAGCAAAGGTTTCAAAGGGTTGGTCGGGGAGGTCATCAAGAGTTTTTGAGTTAGCATGAGGGGAGATAAAACCAAAAAGGTCAACGTCAATTCCAGCATTATCAATGTGATATTTGCCGGTGATCGGGTCCTTGTCGTGCTTGAGGAGGACAGCTGAACATATACCGCAGCGTGGGTCTTTGGTGATTGTTTCTACCAATTGAGAAATACAGTTTTTGTCGAACTTCATGTCATTACTCAAAAAAACCAGGTAGCTTTCAGTAGTGGTGTGGGCGGCAGTATTGCTGGATCCGGCGATACCAAGGGTTGACGGGGCATTGATGATGGTAACTTTTGGGTAATTTTTTCTTATATATTCAGAACTGCCGTCGGACGAAGAAGCGTCGAGGACGTAAATTTTAAAATTGGAGTAAGTTTGATGATGAAGCGAGTTGAGAGATTCTTCTAATAGATGTTTACCATTGTAGTTGAGAACGATGGCGGATACTGAAGGAGAATTAGCTTTCATGGGGTGTGTTGGTTTGTCGAGATAATGGTGAAGAGTTGAGTTCTTGTTTGAGTACAAGTAAGCTGGTTAAGGCTTGAAGGACAGTTCTGGTAGGAAGTTTAGTTGGAGGTTGGGCTCGATCAGTCCCCCAGATAATAGGAATGGTTTGGACTTGAAAATTATTTTTTAGTATTCTGACCCTCATTTCTGTTTGATAGAAATGGCCAGGTCCTTTGGTTTCCGAAATCCAGGTCCCGACAGGTTTATGGCAGAGAATTTGTTGAAGAGTGGTGTTGGAAAAGGACTCAAAGCCACTGGTAAGATCGGGCCAGTGAGGCCAAAAACCAAAGGTTAGATTGGCCGACACGGTACCAAGTCGGCTAACAAGACGGCGTTGAAGAGGGTAACGGTCAATGGCGGAACCTTTGGAGAAGCGGGATGAAAAGGCAGCGTCGAAACCTTCCTCGGCTAGGGATCTAATAAAGTCAGGAATATATTTTGGATGGTGAGCACCGCTGGCATCCATCTCAACAATATAATTGGCGCCTAGTTCTTTTTGGGCGTATTGAAGACCTGTTAGATAAGCTGTGGCCAAGGGTGGATTACCGAGAAGGAGTGGGTGAATGTTTGGATTTCTTCCCGATATTTCCTGGACAAGATCAGTGAATTCCAGGTTGGAATTGCCGCCAATAGAAACAACAAGGTGGGGTTCAAATCGGGAAGGAATTGTTGATAAAACACTATCCAGAAGTCCATTTTTAAAGGATGTGGTTTCGTTTTTGGCAGGCATCACGACAGAAACTTTTTCTGACATGTATTTTTTTAAATATTCCTCCTATGCAAAGGCAAAGAAAAGGAGCGATCGGAGATGACTCGATAATAGCAAAAATTTTGGAATAGTGGGGTTGTAGTTTGGGGTGGAGTTTTAATGTTAGAGAGCTGTTTCTGCCATAGAATTTGAGAGGAGCAATTTTTAGCTTACGGGCAAGCCTTTTTAAATCAAAAAGTGAATATTCCGTTTCCCATCCAAAAGGATAGGTGCCAGTTAACATGCGGAGTTTTTTTACGAGTGTATAGGGGTTAAACTTTTGGGGAACATCAATAATGAGAATGCCGCCGTTTCGAAGAACACGGAGCTGTTCCTTTAGAACTGGAATAGGGTTGGAAAAGTGTTCGACGAGACCTACGGAAAAGACAAGATCAAATGTTTGGGATTTAAAGGGAAGGTGACGACAGTCGGCTTGATAGGTGTGGACTTTGACATGATTGGCTTTGGCAATTTTCTGTGACACAGCAATTGAGTGAGAAGAAAAATCGACAAGTGAAGTGTCGGTGCCTTTTTTGGCTAGATAGATAGAGTCGCTGCCGGATCCAGCTCCTACTTCAAGTGTTTTTATTCCACTCATGTGGTTTGAATATAGATTTGAAATTTGATTTACAAAACTATAGTTTGGCCTGAAATAGGCATTTTGGGAAAATTGAAGCCATTCATTTTCCCAGATTACCCTGGAGTTGATTTTCGATTGATTTTTTTTCAATGTTATAGACATTTGACCAGTTGTATTGCCTAATGACTGATAGGGTTTTGCCTACATACCTTTTAATTTTATTTTCATTGTACTCTGTTAATAATGAAACTATTAGGGATGATAGTGCTTTTGTGTCACCGATAGGCGCAGATAATAGAGAGTCCTTAAAAATTTCTGTATAAACAGGTAATTTATAAGTGACCACCGGACAACCGCAAGCAATAGCTTCAAAAAGGGCGATGTTCCAGCCCTCTTCGTATGAGGGGAAAATGGCGACTTTAGATGAGGCAATAATTTTGTAGACATCGGTTTTGGACTTTATAAAGCCATGGAAGATTATTGATTTATGGCAGTTATATTTTTTAAACTCATTTAATAAATGTTTTTTCGTGCTCTCGTCGACGAAGCCGATTAAGTGGAGGCGGTAGTTTGGGCATTCTTTTAAGATATGTGACAATATTGGCGGTAGGTCAAAAACTCCTTTAGTGGAGTTGAGGCGGCCGAAATATACCAACTGATCCTTTTTTTTGTTGGTTTTAGAAATTGTTTTTTGAATATTATTTGAATCAACTCCGGCACATGAAACTACCAATTTGTTGTCGGGTATATGTTTGGCATTTAGAAGATAGTGAAGAACTTGGTTGTTAAGGAGAAAAATTTTGTCGGCTGAATATTTAAGGAAGAGGAGGCTAAGTTGTTGGAATGTGTAAGAAAAGATATTTCTGACTAAGGAGTTCGATTGTCTTTTGTGGGGCGGTTGATTTAGGTGAAAAACACAGGAAGTGAAGATAGTTTTGGGGAAAATACGTTTGAATATGGATGCGGGAATGACGTTGCAAAAAAAGTCCCCAGTGGAATATATTATTTGAGGTTTGATTTTTAGTAATATGAAAAATACACATATAGCTCTAATACTGAAGAGAACCGTAACAAAAAAGGGATTTTGAGATTTATTTAACCTTTCCAGAAAATTAATTCCGGTTGGATAGAAAGTAAATTTGGTAAAGTGATTTTTGAAACTTCCGGGAGCGATGACGACAGCAAAATAGCCCTTATCTTTTGAAAAGTGATCAAGGATGGTCTTTGATTTAAAGTCGCCGCCGGTAGCAATTTCAGTACCGTTAAGTTGGTTGAAAATAAAGACAATTTTTTTTGTCATTTTAGAGATATTTGGTTTGTTTTTTGTAAGGAGCGCGGGAGGAAGAGCCTTTGACTAAGACATTTAACCCCTCCTTGATGTCGGCGTATAGGTATTGAGGTGACAAGATGTCTTTGGCAAGACGATTGAGAATAAATTTGGGGCGAAGATAAAACTTTCTCATGACATAGCGTCTTTGCTGGTAGAGCCAATCCAGCTTAAGGCGGGAGGGGTGATAAACAGGGTAGATTCCGGCGTAACCATCCCCCATTTTTCCGAGAGCAAAATTATCGATAAATTTCAGATCGATTATTTTGTCGTTGATGGCATAATCCCAAAGTTTTGATCCGGGAAAAGGAGTGGCGATCGATACACCAACGACATCGAAATTGTTTTTTAGTATAAAGTCTATGGTTTTGGTGACTTGGGTTTTGGTTTCCGAATAGTGACCGATGATAAAAAAACCACTGGCGGTAATGTGATATTTTTGACAGAGTTTGATAACATTTTTTATTTGGGAATTGGTAAAGGGTTTTTTGACAACTTCTCGCCTGAGTTTTTCATCACCTGTTTCGATGCCAAAAGTTAAGTTGTGACAACCAGCTTGAGACATAGCTGACAGGACATCTGCGTCAACCAGATCGATTCGGGTATATCCTTCCCAGTGATAACGCTTTGAGCGTTTGATGAGTTCTTCGGACAGTTCGATTATATGAGCTTTGTTGATGGTGAGGGAGTCATCTTGAAACAAATAATCACCGCCAGAAGAAGAATAGAGAGAATCCATTTCGTCGGCAATGTCTTTGGGAGACCGATAGCGGATGCAATTGCTGACCGCCGGGCGACTGCAGTAATAACAGTTAAAAGGGCAACCTCGGGTGGCAATTAAATCGGCTTTTTTGAGGTATGAGTTTGAGGGTAATTGGTTTCTGTCGGGCCAGGGAAGATGGTCGAGGTTTTGAGCCGGTTTGCCCAGATGGGTGCCGCGAATTTTCTTGCCGTCAAGGACCTGTTGGACTAGATTTAAAAAAGTTAATTCGGATTCGCCCTGAATAGCGAAGTCGAAAAAAGGCAGGCGCCTGATAAAATCGGGGTCAGCACTGATATGAGATCCGCCCAGGACGAGGTTGACGTTTTTGAATTTGGATCTTATAGACTTGGCCAATGTTACTGCACCTTGGAGTGTTGGTGTCATGGAGGTGATACCAACAATAACGGCGTTTTCGTTTTTGATAAAGGATAAGGTATCGTCTAGGTTTAAATTTTGGGCCCCGACGTCTAGGGTTTTGACTGAAATATTGTTCTGTTTTAGTGTCGAAGCCAAATAAAGGAGTCCGAGTGGTGGAAAGCTGGTATCGAGGGAGACAGGGTTTCCCTGGTGATAGAAAATGGGCGGATTGATGAGGATAACTTGGGTCATTGATCGAATTTAATATCTAGAGCACAACAACGAAAACATGAGGGCATAATGGGATTGGATGAAAAGACGTGGCGGAAGTGACTGGCTTTAGAGCTGGTCCAGATATCTTTTAATTTTTGACCCTTAATATTACCCAAAATATAGCCCTGACACATTTCCACATCTCCATTACCGCGGATGAATACCTGCCGGTATGGTGAGAGACAAGAGGATCGAGTAGAAGGAGGTGTTTGTGTATAATACGGATCAACGGTTGCGGGTGGAATAATGTTGGTTTTTATATTTTTGGCTGTTTTAATATTTTGGTTCAACTTTTTAAGTTTTAGCTTTAGAGTTTGCCTTTGTTTGAGGGTGAAAAATTCTTTCCTATTACCAATATATTCTCCCCAAATGTCAGTGCCTAAGTGGTGTTGTCGGGAGAACTTATTTTGGGTTTTTTGTATGTTTTGGTTGTAAAAGAAATGGTGGCTAAGGGACCATTGGTCGATCCTAAGGTTTTGGGCCAAGGAAAAAATTTGGTCAAAGTTGTTTAAATTGTTTTTGGAAATAACGGTGGCCAGACGGATATTGGGAAGATGGCTATTTTTTTTGAGACGGATAATTTTTTTGATACCCTTGATGATTTGAGTGAAAGAATTTTTGACGAAGCCTCGCTGGTATTGGGTGGTTTCATCGGGACCATCCAAGGAAACAGCCAAGAAATCAAGGTCGGAATCAATAATATCTTGAGCGTATTTTTCCAGCAGAAGACCATTGGTAACCAGTCCGGAAATCATTTTTTTGTCTGATATATATTTTATTATTTTGAATATTTGAGGATGGAGGAGAGGTTCGCCGCCGGCAAGTTGAAATGACGGTTGAAAGGGTGAAGACTCATCAATTAAGGGTTTGAGATTATCGAGAGAAATTTGAGTTTTTTTTCTTTGGAGACGGGATGATTTGACGTGGCACATGGGGCAGTTGAAGTTACAGCTTTCGGTAACAAAGAGATTGATAAGGCGAGGAAAAGGAGTTGGGTGGCGGTGGTATAGGACTGGATCGAGAACGGTGTTTAGGGCGGTTAAAGGAGATTTTCGGGCCAAAACGAATTTCTTTTTTAGATCAATATTGGGCATGGTAACTTTTGGTAATAATATCAGCGTTGGCGGCAGAATAATGTTTTAGAGCATATTTTCTGGCGGCAAGAGACATGCTGTGTAGTCGGGCTTGGTCGCTTAGTAAATTGGAGATAGCGTTTTTGATATTAGAAACAGTCGGGCTGATGGAGATGCCACATTTTGGACTGAACATGCTGGCTACAGCGCCTTTGTTGGTAGAGATGACCGGACAGGCGCAGGAAAGGGCTTCCATGATGGTTACGGGTTGGGCTTCGTCACTTTGTGAAGGCAGGATAAAAATATCAGCCGAATTGTAATATTTAATAGTGTCGACATGACTGATTTTGCCTATCAATTTAAAGTTCTTGATTAGTCGGGCGGCTGTTTTGAGTTGGGGCATATCCGGGCCATCACCGATGCAGATAAACTGGACTTGAGGTAATTTGGCGGCGGCTTTCAACAGTTCAAAGACACCTTTCATTCTAATAATACGTCCGACGAAAAGAACGATAGGAGTGTTGATGGGAAGTTGGAGTGAGGTTCTGGTTTTGGATTTGCTGGCTGGTTTAAAAATATCTTGATCTAGCCAATGGTGAAATATTTCCATCTTTTCGGATCTGAGACCGATGTGTTTTAGTTCGGCGCCGGATTTTTGGCTGACAAGAAGAATTTTGTCATAGCGGTCGAAAGTCCATTTGAATATTTTGGCTGAGAAGCTATCTTTTGACAGTTTCTGGTAAATGAAATGAGTGCTGACAACCAAGCGTTTGTGGGGAAAGAAGAGGCTGATGATTCTGCCGATGAAGGCGGCGGCAAAGCCGTGGGTGTGGATGACGTCAATGTTTTGGTTGTTTTTTAGTGCATAGGATAGGCTGTGAAAAAGTAAGCCGGGGACAATATAGAGAAACTGTAAAATCGGGTAAGGCGTAGTTTTGTCGAACAAGCCGAATCCGGGCCACCAATATCGATGAATATCGATATAGCCTTGTTTTTCATGTTTGATGTAGCCATCAACTTTGGTGGTAATGGGTTTATAGCTGAGGACGGTGGTGGGATATTGATTTTTTGAAAGATGATTGGTTAATAGCTGGAGATGGGTTTCGACTCCGCCTAAGTTGGGGGGATAAAAGGGACAAATTATAAGAATTTTAGGCTTGGTCATATTAAAAAGTCCACCAAAAAGTTCTAAGCTTGCATTTGGAACATAACATTAGCTGATCGGTTGTTAGGGATAAATGTTTTTGGCGGATCGACTCCAGTTTTTTGCTTTGCCAAACCTGAGAAATGGTTTGATGGTTGATATTACCAATGATGACTTCTCCTTCTATATCCTGGCAGCATAGAGAAACCGATCCGTCCCAATTGATAGTCATTTCGGTAAAAGGTAAACGACAGGGAGATTGGCTGTAGGAAACATAATTTGAAAACCTGTTGTCGACGGAAGAAGTTATTTTTTCTGACCAATCATGGAGTTGGGAAATGCAGACATGGTCAACTTTTGGTTGCCATTTTTGGACAAACAATTTGGTTTCGTGTTTGTTTAAGCTTGATTCGAGGAAATCAACAATTATTATGGGTGTAGATGATTTGAGTTGTTGTTTGATCTTTATCAGGTTATTCAGGTTTTGGTGGACAATTTTATAATTAAGGCCAAGGCGAATTTTTTTGTAGGTAGGAGAAGAGGCAGCGTCAAGACTGAAGTAAATTTCATCTAACCCGGATTTAATAATTTCTTTTGATAATTTGGGTGTTAAAAGGAGACCGTTGGTGTTGGTTGAGATTTTTTCGATACCTTGGGATTTGGCAAATTTTATTCTCCAGATAAAATCCTGATCAAGCAGAGGTTCTCCGAAGTTGTGCAGGTTGATAAAATTTATACCCAAAGAGACAGCCTGGTTGATGATTTTTTGATAAAGTTTTTTTGACATAGTCCCCTGTTTTCTTTTCATCGACGAGTGGGGACACATAAAACAGCGGCCGTTACAAAAGTTGGTGTTTTCGATACGAAGGGCAAAGGGAGATTGTTTAAATTTTTCAATGACGCGAGTGATTCGTTGTTGTTGTAAGTATAGATATAGCCGATTTTGAAAAAATAACGGCTGGTTTAAGAGGAAATTAGCAGTTTTTTTGATATTTTGGTGGTAGAGAAGTTGGGGAAGAAGGAGGTTGGTCATTGTTGCCAGGTTTGACGGCTAACTGGTTTGAGTTGGTTAAGTATAAAGGCAAGATGAACTTTTGAGTAGACAAAAAGCGTAAGCAGACAGGCGAGAGGATGAAAGAACCAGGCTGCGTCCGGCTGGTTGAAAAATCCTCTGAAAGAGTCTATCAGGGGAAAAATAAAGGAGAGAGTATAGAGTGAAAACTTGATGATACCGGTTTTGTTGGAAGAATCCCAGTCGTAGTTTCTAAGATGTCGGTAGGTGTAGTAATCTGTCAGCCGGCGTTTTTGTTTTCGGTAGAATTTTGATATTGATGACTCGCAATATGTATGAATGATACCGGTGTGAACTTTGGCAAAAAGGAGCGGTTTTTGGTATTTATTTAAAACCTGAGTGATAATGTCAATGTCGAAAAGGTAGTCGGAATGGAGATTTTTTTTGAGGAAGTCAGTGCGAAAAACGGTACCGTTGGCGCCGATGGTGGGAATGGGTTTTTTTGGGTAAAGTTTGATTAGAGTAAAGTTCTTGAACCTTTTGGTTTTTAGGTCAAGGGCGGTCCAGCGGTGATTAATGTAATTTTTGCGATCAGAGACACCGGATATAAAGGCGTATGGGTCGTTGGCGCCGATTAGGGCCGAATACCTCTCGATAAAGCCAGCGTTGGTCTGGTAAGTGAACTCGATGGGTTCGATGCCAATAATTTTAGGGTTTTGCTGGAACGGCTTTAACATTTGGGAAATCCAATCCGGGTGAGGCAGAATATTGTCGGAGTCAATCAGAGCTATATACTTGCCAGTAGAATGCTTGAGGGCAACTGCTTTTCCGGCTTCGGCAGTTTTGAGAGGATTTTTGACAATCTTGGCATGGTATTTTTTGGCGATGGAAATAGTGTTGTCGATTGAACCGCCATCGGAGATGATGATTTCGTAGTTGTTTGAAGGGAAGTTTTGGCGCTTGATTGATTCAAGGCAATGAGGCAGGACTTTTTCGGAGTTAAGGGTGGGGATAATAATTGATATATCAACTGTCATGAAAAGAAAAATCTTTTAATTTTTTAAGATACTTGATGGCATAAGTAGATAGGAATTTAATATCTTCGATGTTCCTGATTGAGGTAATTTTTCGTAGGATAAATTGGGGTGAAATTATGCCTTTGAAAATATCCTGAACCAGTTGTTTTTGGCGATTGGGGGATATGGGAGATTTGATAACCGGATTTTGCATGTCATAATCTTCCCAATTATGGGTAATTAAAAGTTTGTTTTTTTGGCAGAAATCAAACAAAGGGGTACCCGGATACGGAATAACGATGGTGGCCTGGAGGCTGTCGGCCAACCCCTGTTTGAAGAGGAAGCGGGCAAAATTTAGAGTGTTTTGGGCTTGTTTTTGGGTTTCCCAGGGGTAACCGATCATGACAGTTAAATGGGGCTCCAAACCAACTGATTTGGCCATGGTTAAAGTTTTTTTGATCTCTTTTAACTTTAAGTTTTTATTGATTTTATCGAGAGTGTTTTGGTTGATAGATTCCAGTCCGTAAAGAATGAAGCGAAAACCGGCTTTGGCCATCAGTTGATACTGCTTTAGATTTAAAGCACCGAAGCGCATATTGCAACTGATTTTTATTTTTTTGTTTAGTCCCCTGTCAATCATCTTTTGGCAAAATTCTTCCAACCATTTACCACCGGGAAAAGTGCCGGCGTCATCAAAAACTTCTTTGACGTTGAAGTTGTGAACTAAATTTTCAATTTCTTTGATGACGAAGTCCGGAGAAAATGAACGGTATTGATTGCCGGGATAAAGGGTAGTCCAGGAACAAAAGGTGCATCTTCCCCACCAGCAATCACGGGAGGACATAATATAGGCACCGGGCTTGTATTTGTAATTAGAGTTATTATAAGCGTACAGGTGCCATTGAGTAAGTTGGCGGTCAATAACGGGAAGGCTGTCAAGATGGTGGTGCTTAAGAGCAAATTTGCCTGAGTTGACGATGGTGTTTGGGGTACGATAATAGAATCCCGGTTTTAATTTTTCGTTTTGGGTAAGGTGGTTGGCCAGATTTAAGAGCATAAAGTCGTAGTCACCACCGGTGAGAATGTAATCAACCTGAGAATTGTTGAGCGATTCTTGGGGTAGGGCAGTAACATGATCCCCCATCAGAACGATTATGGGTTTCCATTTGGGGTGGCATTTTTTGAGGTGATTAATAATTTGCCAATGTTTTTTGATGACAGGGGTTTTGGTTTCGATGACGATCAGATTGGGCTTATTTTTAATTATTCTTTTTAGCCAATCTTGGTAGTTTAGTTTTTGGGCCAGAGCGTCGTCCCAAAAAACGGGGTAATTATTTTGTTGAAGCAGGGTGGCGGCGGAGGCGGGAACAACCGGATAAATAACATTGCCGGTATGAGTCCATTGGAATTGACGGTTTTGGCTTAAAAAAGGGCTGCCCTTGGAAGACTCCAGGGGAGGGTAGGAAATAGAAATGGAAAATGGTTTAGCCGCCGACATATTCTCCAGTTTTAATATTTATTTGATGAGGAACAAAAAGATTGTTCTTTTTGGATAAGCCAAATAAGAATAGCATGCCGTAATAGAGGTGGGTGATGGGGATGGTGGCTGATGCCAGTAACGAGGTAATAGCGTGGTGGCCTTTGATAATAAAATTAATGAAGGTAAGAACTAGTATTGATGTATACAAATATAATGGAATTAAGGGTAAAAAATGATGAAAAAATAGTAAAAATGGAAGCAGGATGATGTATAAAAAAAAGAAAGACGGGAGAAAATAACCAAGTCGAAAGCTGGTTTGAGGAAATACTTTGACGAAATAACCCCGTTGAATAGCGTAACGTTTGAGTTGTTGAAGGTGGGGCCAGATTACCGGTCGGCGATGATGGAAGACTTGGATGGTTGGATGATAGAGAATTTTTTTATTTAATTCTTTGGTAATTTTCAGACACAAGACAGTGTCTTCACCGGGCCAATAATTATGATCAAAACTGCCAGCTTTCAAGAAAATATTTTTTTTGACTATCAAGTTGACTGAAGGAAAGTCGTCAACAAAACGACTTTTGTGGATGGAATTGCGATAACAACCAGCTCCCCCACTGCCAAAAAAAGACGACCAGACCAGGCCGGAAGCTTGCTGATAGCGGTTGTCATCCGGAGGGGTGAGACAGGGCCCGCAGATGGCGGCAATGTCTTTGTCAGCTTGGAAGAGGGTTAAGGTGTTTTTTAACCAATTTTTGTCAGGATACGAATCGTCATCGAGAAAGGCTAAGTATTGACCTTGGGCGAGTTTAGCTCCAAGGTTACGTTTGAAAGCCGGGCCGGTGTGGTTTGGGTTTTTTGAATATTTGGTCGAGAGCTTATCGTCGATGACTAGAACTTCATATTGGGGAAGTGTTTGTTTTTTAATAAACTTTAGAGTTTGACGAAGATATTTAGTAGTATGCCGGACAGGAATAATGATAGAAAAGAGAATTTGGCTCATGCGACTTCTCCGGTATTAATTCTCATTTCCAAATCCGGGTCATAGATCCATTTTCTTTTGTTGTCGTCATCGTAGTAGCGGATGATTTTGAGTCGATAAAAGACAGCAAGAGTATCCTGAAGACACTTTAGTATTGTATGAAGTCCTTGGGCGTGAGTCAGACTGTCGAAGTCATAATTAAGTTTGATGGGTGCTTCAAAAATACGGTTGAATCCAAGATGTTTGGCAACGGAAAGTATTTCCAGGTCAAAAGCGTAAGTTTTGACTAATAATCGGGGTAAGACTTTTTCCAGGACTTTACGTTTGAAAATTTTGAGACCAGCTTGAGTGTCTTTGACATTAATGCTTAAAAGAACCTTGGAAATGATCTGGGCTCCAAGGCTGATCAGACGACGTTGGAGGGGATAATTGACATGGGAAGCCGGATGTCTTTTCGAGGCAACAATAATATCAGCGTTGTACCACTCCAAGTGTTCGATGAGCATGGAAATTCCATTGGGGTCAATTTCCATGCCAGCATCAATAAAAGCAACGTAATCTCCAGTAGTTTTGGCCATACCGTAGCGGACAGCGTAGCCTTTGCCGCGGTTGGTATAGTAACCAAAAACTTTGGTTTTGGGATGTTTTATGGATTCGATAATTTCGTAGGAGTTGTCGACTTTGATGCCATCAACGATAGCGATTATTTCGTAGTCGTAGCGGATACGATCAAGTGTGGAGATAATTGACAGGAGATCGTTTTTGATGGTTTTTTCCTGTTTGTAGACAGGGATGATAACGGAAAGGAAATGGGTGGATTTTTTCATAAAAGAGCTAGTTGGTAGACGGATAATGTTTGGATAGCTGTTAGTTTCCAGTCGAAAAACCGAGCCCTTTTGAGGCCGCTTTTTTGGTAATGATTTCTCAATTTGGGATCATTCCACAGTTTAGACAAGGCAGTTTGAATTTCGCTTGTTGAATAGGGATCAAAAAATTCACCGTTAAAATCCATCACTTCCGGAAGGCTGGTTTCGGTACTGTAGGCTACGGTACAACCTGACTGCATAGCTTGGACGACAGGTACGCCGAAGCCTTCGGCAAAGGATGGTTGACAATAGATGGTGGCCAGGTTAAAGATGGCGGGAAGGTCTTCGTCGGGGACGAAACCAGTTAATTGGATGAGCTGGGATTTTTTTGCTTGGGATTGGAGCCAGCGAAGGTCTTGGGTCCAGGGATGAACGGGGATGTCTTTTTCAGTGGCGGCCGATCCGACTATTACCAGAGGATATTTTAATTTTTGGCAAGCTTTGACTAGGGAGGGGATGTTTTTGTTCCAATTAATATCACCAAGATAAAGGACAAATTTATCGGGAAGATGGTATTTTTGGCTAACGGAATTTAGTTTTGTCTGATTTTTGATGGGACGAAAATTGTCGTCGGCAGCAGCGTAGGTGACGTAAATTCTGTCAGCAGGATAGCCGGTCAGATCGCTAATGATATGTTTTGAATAGTGGGAGCAAGTTATTAGATAATCGGAATGGCGGAGGCGAGCTTTTTGGATTTGCCAGGATAATTCCCCTTTTATGCCAACGGGAAAAAATTGTTTAAATTGTCGAGGGATGAGGTCGTAGACGGTAACAATGGTAGGAATGTTTTTTTTGGAGGGGAGTGTTAGCTTGAACGGATCGAAAAAAGGATAGTGAATTAAGTCATAGCCTGATTGGTTTTGATCAATTCGAGTGAGGAAATCGACCTGATAGTTTTTGAATTCAGGATTGGTTTTTAGTTCAGTTTTAATTGACTCGACCAGTCGGGAGGTAAAATAGCCAATGCCACGAAGCGAATTGCCATCGAAAGTGGGTGAGATGTCAATGGCTATTTTTTGTTTTTTCATGCGTCCCAGTCTGTTGATATGTTAACTTGGCGATGACTATGTTTCAGTTCCCAGTATTTGATATAGGCTATGGGAAAACGGAGAGATGAGTAGAAAGAGAAGACAAAACCGGGGAATCCGTCGGTAAAACCTTTGTGGCGAAAGTAAGTTGATAGAAACCAGGAAACTGGTTTGATAAGAAAATAATTGAATAAATTAATAAAATTAAGGGGTAGTTTTTGCTGCTGGAGTTCGTTGGCCATGAGAGTGGTGTAGCGATTGTTGCGACTGAGGTAACGGGAGAAAGTGGGATCAGCAAAATGCAATAGATCGTTTTTGAGATGACCGACAGACCCGCTGACAGTTGCCTGTTCGTGAACGGACTGGCAGGGTAAGTGGGCCTGGCCGTTTTTGTAGAAGCGAATGGTCGGGTCAGGATAAACACCACCTTTTTTGAGGAATGAAGTCAAAAAATAATTCTGGCGATTGATCCAGAAGCCGCTGCGGGGAACTTGGTCTGGATTTTTGGTTGAAATTGAAAGAAGTTCCTTTTTGAGAGCAGGGCTGACTACTTCATCGGCGTCCAATTGCAAAACCCAGTTTTTTCGACAAGCATCGATGGCGATTTGCTTATTGATGTGGAACATGGGTTTGTTGGTGGTGGAGATGAGTTTGGCTTTGGGGAATTGTTTGATAATTTTGGGAGTGTTGTCGGTAGATGAACCGTCAACAACAATAATTTCGTCAACCCAGGAGTGGACCGAGTCAAGACAGGTCTTGATGTTATTTTCTTCGTTGAAGGTGGCAATGGCGACGGAGATGTTTGATGTTTTCATGATTTACTTAGTATATATTTTAAACGCCGGTTGGTTATTATCAAAATTTATAGTTTTTACGGGATTGGAGGGTAGGGTTTCGTCGGCGGTTATGACCAGAGAGTCGGGTGGAATTGTATCCCAGTTGATGGCGCCAAAATGATAGCGGTCAAAAGAAGGTACGGTCTGGAAGCCAAACTGGTCTGGAGGGGTGAGAGTTATTTGAGGGTGAAGAGAATCGGGGAGGTATTGGTTGAAAAATAAAAAGTAAATATAGGGCTGATCATATTTGTTAGTGACGAAAACCCGGTCATATTGGGGAAAATCGGAATTGATGGTGTTGACTAGCTGGTTGAAGCCGTAATTCCAGGCGGTGGGGTAAATTCGCGGATAGGATATAAAATATGAGTGAAGATAAAAAACAAAGGTGAGAACATATAGTAGAGGAGGGATGAGCCGTAATAGCTTATGGGTTCTGGATAAAATAAAATCGAATCCCAAGGAGATGATAATCAATATCGGAATGACGAGGGGAAGAGAGCGGAGAGCTGAGGGTGCCTGAAAGGTCAAAGATGAAGCCAGAGGGGATACTAAAAGCCAAGGGATGATTATAGTTTTGAGCGAGCGGTACTTTTGGGCGGAGAATAAAAGATGAAGGCCGAAGAGTAAAAAGAGCAATTCAATCAAGTAAAATTGGCCGAAGTAAGGTATTTTTGACCGAGGAACTTCATCGCCGGTGGTAAAAAGAAAGGAAGGGTTGAAATGAGAAAGGTATTTGTCGGCCCAGGAAAGTAAGTAATGGACTTTGCTGCTGTGAATAATCTTGGAGTAGAATGAGTCTGGTGAATGGTGGCCAATTAATTCATTGGCACGCCAGAGCGGACCGGGGTCGGCAGTTATACCAACTCCGCTAAATCTGACAGATCCGCCACTATTTAAAAACGAGAAGAGGACCGGAAGACATAATAGAAAGGCGATGAGGGTGGGTATGATTATTTTTTTGAAGTTGGACAAAAGATATCGGGCATTGAGGAGGACGTAGGAAAGGGCTAATAATGGGGCGATAATCCTGGCTGAGTGATAAACGTAGAGTGACAGAACAAAAAATAAGGTAAAAAGAAAGAAATTTAAGGAAATTTTTTGCTTAAGGGATTTGAGGAAATAAAAAGTTCCAATTACTATCAACGACAGGGCGACCGATGATTCCCATCCTCCCCGATTAAAATGGATCAACCAGGGATTAATTGAGGCTAAAGAAACAGTAATCAGACTCAGACGCTGATTGTGAGTTAAGATTTGAATGATTTGGTACAAATAATACAGGGCGATTAGGGACAGGAAAATGTTGGGCAGTCTGACGGATAAAGGATTAAGGCCGTTTAGGGCAATGAAAGGCAGACTTAGGTAGATGTAACCGCCGGGTTTGTAATCGCCGAAGGACTTGAAGTGAAGTGGCCAAGATGTGCCATGCTCGTCTTTGCCGGTTAGAAGCAAGGAGTAGGCGTTGTAACCGATGGCAGCTTCGTCGGGATTGAGAGGCGGATAGGAGGAGATGTTTACCGATCGGACGAGAAGAGCCAGGGTTAGTATGAGCAATAGTTTGAGGTTCATAGACTATTTTGGAGGAAATAAGGGGTAAGTTTGGGGGCGTGGAAAAGATATAGATCTGAGGAATAGAGAAAAAAAAGTAAAAGAAGCAGAAAGACGGCGGTGTAGTAACATTGGCGATATTTCGGGTTAAAAAGATTGGCGGTTTGATATATTCCCAGCGCGGTAAAGTATGAAAGCGGGAGGATGATGACAATTTCCATTGTTTTGAATATGGGAGCTAAAAAGAGGAGAGCAAGAAAAGTAATTCCCAGCGGGGTTGGTTTTTTGAAAAAATAATATAGGCCCAGGGGGAGGAAAAGAATTGAGGGCAGGAGGAGATAGCCGGTGTAGGGAGCAAGAAAATTAAACGAGTCCCAATTGGACTGGAAAAACAGAAAGTGGGGGTGGATGAGTGAAAGTGTTGAGGGTGGGAATTGAAAGAAGAAGAGGATGGTCAATAATATTATTGCGGCGGATATTTTTATTTTTGGAACAACATAGGATGTAGCAAAAAATATTAGCGGAAAGAAAACGAGGATAATGGTTTGCAGGGGGACGAACACAAAAGATTGGGTGCTCAGAGGGCTGGTAGCATAAATGGCAGCGCTAACAAGGGCGAGTGGTGGTTTTTGGGTAAATTTTAGTATCAGAAGATAAAAGGCTGAAGTAATGGCTAAAAACTGGATACAGTTGACGATATTTCCTGTGGGGAAAAGCAGGAGTCTGATTATAAGACCGGTTATTAGAAGTAACGATAGAAATTTAATATTAGTTTTCATTGCTTTTTAGGATGTCGAAGGCCGGAGTGCCGTCGAGGAAATTTATGGTTGAGAGGAGGGTATAAAATTCCGGATTGTAGTTTGAGGGGGTGGTAATTAAGAGAGTATTTTTCACGTGAAAACCATCTAATTTATCAGGGATTTCCCAATCGTTTAAGAAAGTAAATTTGTCGAAAGAATCCACCCAATACCAGTCGGTGTGATAAGACCAGTTTTTATCCTCCGATTGATATTTCTGAGGTGGCCAGGGAAAATAAAATAATACAAATTCGTGAGGTTCTCCGTAATTTTTGGTGATGATGATTTCGTCATAATCGTGGTAAAGGGGTTTGGCGAATTCTATGGCTTGTTGGTAGCCGTATTGCCAGCTTTGGGAGTAATTATGCCGGTAAGTTTTGTAAGATTTCCAAAATTGAAATTGAGAAAAAGCAAGGGTGGCGAGGATGAGGAAGATGAGGGGCGGATGGAGTTTGGTTTTTTGGGAGACAAAATCAATGCCCAAACCAATGATTAGTGTAGTTACGGGTAAAAAGGCCAGACTTCTGAGAATGTGCGGGGCGTCGCGGGTGATGGCTGAGGGGATGGGAGCAATTAATAAAAACAGGAGTAAGACTTTGTGGTTGACAGACCTGGTTTTGAGTAATCGATAAAGACCTAAAATTAAGAGGGGGAAGAATAGGGGGTGAATAAGGTAAAAGTTAGGAATGTTAAACTGGTAATTACTGGAACCTTCTGAAAATATATATTTGGGGTGAAAATGAGACAGGTAGTTGCCGCCGGCTTTGTAGATAAAATAGGTAACTTTATTTACAAAAATGCGGGGGTATTCACTCCTGAGTTCGTTGATTTGATTGATGGCCCCTGAGTCCAGGATAGAAACCCATTTGTAACGGGCTTGACCTTCGGGGTTTAGGGTTTGGGTGAGAACAAGCAGAAGAGACATAAAAAAGAACGAAAAATAAAAGAAGTTTTTTTTGAGGGGAAACTTGTTGCTAACAATGGAGAAGATGAGGAGTAGCAGGTAAAAAGGCAGATAAACCCGGCTGCTGTTGTAGGTGAAGAGACTAAAAGAGTAGATTACGGTGCTTAAAACGTATTTTTTTTGGAGAATGAGGTAGAATGAAAACAAAAGTAATAAGACAAAAAGGTTGGCTTCGAGAGCAATTCGCGAGGTAAATATAGCCCAGGGAGAGAATGAGGTAATAAGGGCGGTCAGAAAAGCGGTTCTGGACTGTAAATATTTTTTGCTGATAAAATAAACGACAACAGGGATAAGCGAACCGGCAATGATTGAGACCAGTTTGACCGACAGGGTATTCAGGCCAAAAAGATAAACAAAGGGAATTGTCAGGTAAATGTACAAAGGCAGCTTGTAATCTCCGTAGGCCCGAAAAATTAGAGGCAAGGTACTCCCCCACTCGTCTTTGGCGGTTTTGAGGATGGAGTAGGCATTGTAGCCGTGAGATACTTCGTCCCAATTTAGACTGGGAGGAAGGTGGTCAAGAAATAATAATCTGGGAATGAGGGAGACTAAAAATAAGAGAAGGATTGGTTTTATCTTTATCATTATAAGCTGAGAAAATTATATACTATCGTATGAATAGATATAAGAAATTGGTTGGATATTTGGTTTTCTTTTGTTTGTTTATGTTTATATCCGTAGTTAAACTTCATAACTACGACAGGGTGCCGGAGGTAAATCATGCGGAAGAGTTGCTTTATAGTTGGTCAGGGATTCACTTGATTGAGACTGGCGTTCCGGTATCGTGGTCTACCCTGGATTATCCGGAAGAGAATTTGGTTTATGATGGGATTGTAGGCGATATTGATAATGTATTTTTACCGGCCAAGTTATACAAACCTTGGCTTGACGAACCGCCACTTTATAGTTTGATGTCGGGAGGCGTAGCTCATTTGTATGGTGACAATAGAGACGATGTGATCCCGGCATCCCGTTCGAGAATACCGTCAGTGGTGGCTTCTTTGATTACGTCATTATTGGTGTTTTGGGTGGGATATAAGTTTTTTGGTTATAAAATAGGATTGTTGTCGATGCTGGTATATGGATTGACCCCGGTTTTTGTGTTTGGGTCGAGATTGTCGGTTCCCGAAAATATGATAGCCATGGTGTCGGTGGGTAGTTTACTGTTGGCGAGGAGTTATATGAAAAAACCGAGACTTTCGATCGCAGTAGTATTTGGCGTGGCCTCATTTGTTTTGGGTTTGATGAAACCGACCGGATTTTTCTTGGCACCTTTGGGTATATTTATTTGTATGAGGCAAAAGAGGTGGCGAGATTCACTGGTGATACTTTTGTTGACTTTGGCCGGGGTGGCTGCTTTTGTGGCTTATGGTTATTATTATAATTGGGAGTTATTTAATACTATTGTTAGCATACAAGGCCAAAGATTTGCCGGGTGGAGTGGGTTGGGCCATGTATTGACCTCTCCCGCTTATGACATATTCTTGTTGTTTGATGGCTGGTACATTTTTTGTTTAGTATTCTCTTTGTATTTCAGTTTGAAGAAAAATAAAAGCCGGGAAGTTTGGTTATTGTCGTTGTTTTTCTTTTATTGGTTGATGGTGGCGGTATTTTCCGGGTCGGAACAGGATTTATTACCGTGGTACCGATATACGATGTTTCCGATAATGGCCATTTTTGGAGCTATGGGTGTAAGGGAAATTTACAAAAATCCGACGTTTTTTAATTTAGCCTTGGCTATTGGGTTGATAGTGAGTTCCCGGTATTATCTGTCCAATGCCCATCGGCCCACGACTCCGGCGAATGTTTTTAGGCTGACGTATTTATTGGCTTTGGTGCCTTCGCTTGTTTATTTGGCTTGGCAAAAAAAATGGGCCAAGAGATTGTCAGGGGTGGTATTTATAGTATTTTTGGCGATGGGAATGTGGTTTAACAGTAAATATATATATAACGCATTCGAACTCAAGTGCGAGCATGTTAATTGTCCCATCGGGCCGAGTACAAAATTATCGACGATAAAAATACCGTTTTTTTGGCGGTTTATGGTTCTGAGGTCATCGGAAGGAATGCTAAAAGAAAATAGACCCTGGTTTTAAATCAGTTTTTTGAATTTTTGACCTGACCAGATAATCGAGTTAATAAGATAATGACCCAGGAAACCGTGATAAATGATACTGCTTGGGATGAGTCGACGCCATTGATTTTCAGATGAGGTGATATTTTTACCGCTGATTCCGTGGTAGTGAATAACTTGGGTTTTGGGGAAGTAAAATATTAACTTATCCATTTTTCTTAATCTTCGACAAATATCTAAGTCTTCAAAATAGAAGAAATATTTTTCATTCCAGCCGTTAATTTTGGAGAATAACGTTTTTTTTATTAAAAGGGCACCGCCGGATATGGCCCAGACGGGAGAGGGACTGGCGGTGTTAGGTAAATATTTGGAATAACGGGGCTTATTTAAGAAAAACTCTTTGAAGGCGTTGAGAGGGGTTTGGGGAGGAAAAACTGACGCTTGGGGTGATGAATCGGGATGGAGAAACTGTGGTCCAATGGCTCCGATATTTGGATGATTGCTTAAAAACTCAAGCATGAGATTGATGCTATTGTCAATTAGTACCATATCTGAGTTAAGGAAGAATAAAAATTCCCCCTTGGCTTTGGAAGCTCCGATATTATTTCCTTTGGAGAAGCCCAGATTGGCGGTATTTTTGATTATTTTAATGCGAGGATCTTTTATTTGCTTGATTACACTTATGGTGTTGTCAGTGGAGTTGTTGTCAACAAGAATTATTTCGTAGTCAACATTTTTTAGGTGTTTTATGACAGATAGAACACATTTTTTGGTAATTTGGGCGGTATTCCAGGTTAAAATAATAACGGATAGTTTGGTTTTCATGAAAACATGTCAAAAACTTCCCTATCGGTTAATTTAGGGAAGACCGTTGGAGGTGGGTTTAATTTTATTTGTCTGTTGGCAGCCCGGATAATTTTTATGTAATTGGGGCCAAAGAGAACACGACTGATAACGGCAATTTTGTTTTTGGTCAGAAGATTGCGGTCTGAAATATTGCGCCAGACGGTAAGGAGCCGGTTTCTTTCCTTGACATAATCAAGAAATTTCTTGGGAAACCGGGAAATGGTGGCTTCGTGTTTGTGGGTGATGATTGATTTTGGTTCCCAGAGAAGTTTATAGCCGGATTTCCAGGCACGGAACCCCAAGTCGAGATCTTCTGAGTAGAAAGGGGCGTAAACGGGATCAAAGCCTTTGAGTTTTTGAAACAGACTTTTTCTAATGATCGAGCTGCCGCCGGAGATCCAGGCACTGATGTGAGTTTTGGAAATATCATTGCCGGGTTCATGTTGGAGGTAACCGTCACTCCAAAAGATTCTGGCCCAATTTTCGTGACCTTTTTCGGCAAAGCCAACACCAAGGACTAGAGGGTCGGAAAAGTGTTTAAGGGAAGGGATAAGAAAATCAGGTTCGGGTAAGATGTCATTATTGAGTAAAACAACAAAATCTCCCTTGCTTTTGTTGACGGCGTTATTGGTGTTTTCTCCAAAGCCAAGATTAGTTTTATTTTTGATAATTTTTAGCTGAGGATATTTTTTTTGGAGAGTTTTGGCATAGGCAACTGAGTTGTCGGTGGAAGCATCATCGGCCAAGATGACTTCTTGGGCTTGGGGGCAAGTACTTATGATAGTTTCAAGATTTTTCTGGAGAAGTTTGACCCCATTCCAATTAGTGACGATGACGGAGATGTTCATGGTTTAGCTATAAGAGTTAAGAACTTATTTTCGAAATTTTCCTTTGAATACTGACAGGAGTCTTTGAGACTGGACAGAGAGAGTTTCTTTAGGATTTTGGGGTTGTTGATCAATCTGAGCGTTTGATTGATTAATTGAGTTGGTGTGTCCCAAAGATAGCCGTTTTGGCTGGGCCTTATTATTTCTTTGAGCCCGCCTTTGTTGACGACGATAGGGACGAGGCCGGAGGACATAGCTTCGACAATGGTAATTCCAAAATGCTCCGTATATTGGGGTTCTTTGTTTTCGTTGACACCAAATCCGGCAGCATGCCAGTATATTTTAGAAGCGGCGTAAGTTGAGCATAGGGTTTTGAAGTCTGGATTTATCAAGAATTCAACGGGATAATCTTTGGCTTGTTGTTGGAGTAATTGAAGATAGGAGTTGTTTTGAGGATCAGTCAGACTACCACCGGCCAGGATAAGTTTCCATTTGGGTGATTTGATCTTAGGATATAGTTTTTTAAAGGCAGTTATCAAAACTTCCTGCTTCTTGGCATTAAGAATATTATCAAACCGTCCGACCGAAAGAATAATATTTTCTTTTGGGGTGGTTGAACCAAATTTTTCGACGTCGACGGGGGGATAGAGGACGGTGGACGGAGCTTTGGGGAAGAGTTTTTGAGTAAACTTTTGGGTGAAGTGAGAATTACAAATAATTTGGTTATAAAGTTTTAATTTAGCCAAGTTTCCAGTGGTTTTGATAAAATCTGTTTTGTGGGCAAAGGGAACTTGGATGTGAAGGAAGTTATTCTTGGAAAAAACGAGCGGAACACTGCCATCACTTAGGATAAAAAATAAATCGTAATTTTTGCTGATGAGATACTTTGAGACTAAATCTTTGAATTTGGAGATAAATTTTTGGGGAGTAGACGTGGTTTTGGATAGCTTAACCAGCGTCTGATTATCTTCGATAAAGTCAATATTACGGGGGTGAATGTGGAAGATATCAGGTTGGATGTTTAGTTTTCTGAGATCAAGCGAGAATCGTTTTTGGGCCTTTTGGATTAAATCAGGATCACCCGACCAAAATAGATCCACCTGATAATTGTTATTGAGAAGAATTTCGGCTACAGTAAGGCAGTATCTTTCCCCTCCTCCCAAGGTGTCGAGGTAGGGATCATAGATGGCGGCTTTTGGTTGCATGTTTTATTATATTACGAACTGTCGCTTCTTTGTTGTAATTCCCAAAGCCGGGCATAAATGATAAAAGTGTTGAAAGATTCGAAGATAACCGAAATCCAGCCAATGGTGCCGTCACGGTACATTTGTTGACGAATTAATCTTTCGAAAAATTTGGTAAACATCATTCTGATAAAACGCCACCAAACAACCGGAGGATGATTGGCAGCAAATAAGGCTTGAGCTTCCATGTCTGTCCAGACAATGGTTTTATTTAACATAGAAGTGAGATCCCGGTGAGTATAATGGAGTAAATCCGATTTTAAGTAATCAAAATTGTCGTCGACAATTGGTTCTTCGTGGAGGACACCACGATAACCTTTAAACTTTGATTTAAGATATAAACGCTTAACGTAATCGGGATAGGAACCGCCGTAGCGGACTCTTTGGCCCAGATAGTGGTTGGCTCTGGGTATAACATAGTAAGAGTGTTGGGGGGGGGAGGTGGTGATGTTTTCAATTTCTTGCCTTAATTTTGGGGTTATCCTTTCGTCGGCATCGACATAGAGTACCCATTTGCCAGTAGCGTGGCGATAACCGATATTACGCCATTTGGAGAAGTTTTTGTTGTATTCGTCGGTGGTTTTGAATATTTTGATTGAAGGCAGGATAGATTTGGCAATTTTTACCGTATTGTCGGATGAATTGGCAGCTACCAGGATAACTTCTTGGGCGAAAGTACAGGTTAAAAGACAGTCTTTTATCATTAGTTCTTCGTTGCCAGCCAAAATTATGATGGTCAAAAGCGGACTTTTCTTTACCATGATCCCCTGCCCCAATTATGGAAATAATAATCAAAAACAGCTTTTCTTTTCCAGGAATTTGATGAAAAAACGAATTTTAGAGCTTCGCGAGTGAGGGCGAATTTGGTTTTGGGTCGGGCGTATCGGGAAGCAAAAATGAGGCGGTTTCGGGTAATAAAGTAATCAAAAAGACTACTGCCTGAGGCAGATGACCCGGCGTTAATGTGCCAAATAACCGATTTGGGGATATAAGCAAGTTTAAAGTTATTTATTTTGGCTTTTTGACAGAAATCAACGTCTTCGAGATACATAAAATAAACAGGGTCAAGAAGTCCGATTTTTTGAAAGACAGAATTTTTGATTAACAAACAACAGCCGCTCAGGAAGTCGGGGTTTTCTAGAATTTGGTCAAATTGGCCCGTGTCAACTTGATCAATGCCAATATTTGATCCCAAGATATTATTCCAGTCCATTTGGCCACCGGCTGACCAGATTACTTTACCCAGTTGGTTTGGGTGATATCTGGTTTTATGGAATTCAAAGCCGGGGGCAAAATAGATTTTGGGCCCAAGCAGGTGGTAGTTGTTTTTTCGGGATTGAAGATAAAGATGAATCAAAAAGTCGGGATCGACGATGACGTCGTTATTGATCAGGAGAGTAAAAGTGTATTTGTGCTTGAGGGAGTATTCAATACCAAAGTTATTGCCGCCAACATAGCCTTGATTGGAAGGGGTTTGGAGGATAGTGACGAGTTTGTTGTCAGAATAAGTTTGTTTAAACAGTTGGAGGGAGTTGTCGGGGGAATGATTGTCGACTAGGATTATTTGATAATGGAAAGTTTTGGTGGTAACTTGAAGTAAGGAATTGACGGTATCGATGGTTAACTGGGGTTTTTTCCAATTTAAAACGACTATGGCGATTTGGTCCATATTAAAAGTTTTTGGTGAAGCGGTCCAGCAGATGTCTGAATTTTATAAAAAATATTTTGAAATAATTTAGGGTATATTCCTGGCTAAAATATCTGGTAAACCAATAACTATATTCGTAGACTGTTTCCTGGCTGGCAGAGACAAAAGATTCTTTGGATAGCGGTTTGTCGCGGGAGCCTTGTTTTTCCCAGAGACGGATGTAGACCAGGCAGACAGCGAATGCCTGGAGAAGAGAGAAAACCAGACCGTGCCAGCCGTCTTTGTAACCTTCAGCAGAAAAAAAGCGGCTGTTGAATTCTTGGGCCGGTTTGAGGATGAAGTCACTGGTTTTGAGTTTATAATCTAGCGATTTGAGTTCATCAGCCTGAACTCCGCTGTATCTGATGGCCCTTTGGATGAATGAGGTGACTGATCGATAATTAAGGTGGCGGATGGCGAGTTTTTCTGAATCCAGTAGAGTCAAGCCGACACCTTTGGTGGCTGGCTGACTGTGAATTTCTTTTTTCCAGGTGACGTGATTTTTTTTGAAAAAACGGATGAGGTAATCCGGCCAACTGTTGCTATGACGGATCCATTTGCCGAAGATAATATTCTTGCGAGGGATTTTGACGAAATCAACATCCGATCTTTGAGTTATTTTTTTGAGTTCTTTTTTTAGGGTTTTGTTTAGATACTCGTCGGGATCAAGCAGAATTATCCATTTACCGGTAGCTTTGGAAAGAGCGAAGTTGCGGGCGGGTTCGACTACTTTCATGGGCCGATAAGGAAAAACTTTGGCACCATACTTTTGGGCTATTTGGGCAGAACCGTCAATTGAATGCATGTCAACAACAATGATTTCGTCGGCAAAATTGGTTAAAGATTGGAGACATTTATTTAAAACATCAGCTTCGTTTCGGACATTAATTACCGCCGAAATAAGGGGTTGGTTTTTCATGGTTGTCTATAGTTTATCACCTTTGGACGCGGTATATCCTAACGTTGTCCTGATTATATATCAGGTCAAGACCGAGCTGGATGGTGCTCAGGCTGAGATTCTGATGATTAACTAGATATATGTATGAAATATCGTTGTTTATCAATAAACCCCGGGAAGTGATCGGATCGGTTGATTGGTAGAAATTAGTTACCTGGTTCTTTCTGTCCTGCCAGTTAAATCCGGTTATGTCTAGGTTCATTTCGTCATCGATAAAGGTGGGCATTTGAGTGAAAGCAGAAACATAGGCTGTTGTTTCATAAAGATAGAGCGGAAGAGGTGTGGGTAACTTTAGTTCATTTTTCTTGTATTTATCAAAAGGAAAGGTAAGAATGATACCAGGTTTTTGGGTTGAGAGAAAAGAGAGAGCTTTGACTTCCGAGGTGGGAATTGCGCTGGGGGGGGGAAAGCCAAAGTAATCTTTGAGGGAGGAAAATGAGGTAGTAGAGGAAAGAAGTAAAATTATGACAACCAATACTTTGGATTTTTCAAACAATTTTGATAGATAGGCGGCGGTAAAGAAATTTAGAATAAGTAGAAAGTAGTAAAAAAATTGGATGGTGTTCCAAGGGGTTCCTTTTTGAATAAACAAAAGAGGAAAGAGGAGAGAGAGTGTCAGGAACAGAAGTAAAAATAACGTTGACTTGGTGATTACTTTGTTTGATTTTAGGTGACGGACAATTTCTGATAGCCCAAACAGGCGGATACCGGTGTTGCCGACAATGAAAATAAGCGTGAGGACAAATTCGATGAAGAAGAAAACTGGCAGTTTGATAAGATTAAGATTTTGGGAGAGGTTGAAGCGGTAGGAGGCGAGACGGGGTAAGTAAAATTTGTCCGTTGATTCGATCATGGTGTGAGCAAACCAGAGGGGGTGGAAAACAATAAGAGATTGAGAAGAGAAAACTCCGAGGGAATAACCAAAAAGTAGGAAAAAAGAAGAGAAGGAGAGGAGGAGGACAAGGTCTGTTTTGATAATTTTTTTGGTGGTTAGGTATTGGATGACAATGTAAGTTGCCAGAGTACCGCCAAATATGATGGCGGCGTAAATTTTTGTGAGTGTGAGTAAACTGAAGAAAAATCCGATAAAGAAGGCCTTTTTGTAATTTATTTTTTGGTTAAAATATAATATAAATCCCAAAAGCAGTATGAGTATGGATAGGGCATAAGGTGGATTGAGTAGAATTGAAGATGATTGCATCGACCAAAACAACGATTCACCGCCGATGGAAGATGTAGTTGCCAGGGTATACAAGAAACCGAACGAACCGGCGAAATAATTAAGAAAAGTGAAAATCAGAGCTTGTCGATGGCTTCGAGTTAATTTATAAGCCAGATAAAAAGAAAGAGTTCCCAAAAGCAGGGCAAAGATTATGGGTAAAATTTGGAAGTAGAGTGTTGATGGATTAATAGAAGTAATTTTGGAAATAATGGCGGTAAGGAGATTAAACCCCCAGTGGTAGTTCTTTAAAATTGAGCTGGAGAAGACGGGATTTAGGGGTGGAATGTTTTGTTTTAGTTGGTTGATAAGGCTCAGGTGCCAGATGGCATCGTGACCATTTGGGCCCCAGAAGCCGATGCCAAAGTCATATAAAAGTCCGCTTCTGACCATGGTCATGGAAATTATGGCCGAAGAAAGAAGGATGAGGAGGATCGGGCCAAAAAAGCCTGTTTTTTTCATGGAGTGGAAATCGGGACTTGTTTTCTATTTTTGATAATTTTAATTTGGGCCAAAAACCAATTAATTTGACTGGAAGAGATTAATAGTTGTACCAGTAAATAGGTGACAGCCCCGAAAATAATTTTGGCCGGGATCAGAAAAATTAGAGGTAAGTTGGTGTAATTTAAGGCTATTAGAAATATGGACATGAAAAAAGAGCCGATGAGTGAATTTTTGATGTTACTAAGGACATTAACTTTGAAAATTTTGGCGGCCAAAATCCAGACGACAATCGAGCTGCTGCCGACGATCAATGAAGCGATAGCGGTACCAATGTAACCGTAACGGGAACTTAGTATGGGGTAAAAAATCCAGGTTAGGACGGTCCACATGATCATGAGTTTGGTGGTAGTGGTGATTTTGCCGACGGCATTGAAAGCGTTAGTTAGAGGAGTGGTAATAGAAGCAACGGCAGCATTGATGGCATATAAATATAGGGGTAAGATAGCCGGAGCCCATTTGGAGTATCGTGGGATAAAGTTAATTATGTCGGGCGCTAAAAGGGAGATACCGACAAGCGAAGGGAAAACCAATAAAGATATGAAGAAAATGCTCTTTTCGATGGAACGTTTGAGAATATCGGTTTGATCCTGGATACGGGAGAAGGTTGGGAAGGTAACTTTCATAACGGCGTCCATGAAACTTAGGGGTATTCTGGGTCCTTTTTGGGCCCAGGATAAAATGCCAAAGGCTTCCCGACCGATAATGCCGGCAACCAGTAAATTTGACAGGCGGTCTTTGGCCAGGGCGATAAAAGAGTTGAGTTGAAAAGGTATGCCAAACTTAAATAGTTTTTTGGCTGATTCTTTTGAGAAAGCAAAACCGATGGGCCAAGGACTGAAGCGATACATGAGGATCAGTCCTAGAGTGCTTCGGATAAAAATGGCGATAGCATAGGAATAGCCCTCGAAACCTAAAAAGGCGAAAAGGACGGCAAAGAAGTAAAAAGTGATATTTTCGGAAACATCGATGATGGAAAAGAGTTTAAAGTTGAGATTTCTTTCCAGCTGGACAGATGGAATGGTCTTGAGTGAAGCGGCTGCAAAAGAGTAGCAAAGTGAGATAAGAATCCAGAATTCTTTTGGCCCGTAACCTCTGGCAGCACTGAAGCGGGAGTAAAACAAGGCTACTGCTGTAAGAGATAACGCCACAAGTGTTTGTTGAATAAGGAAAGTGGTTTGCAGTTCAATCTTTTTGATTTTCTCTTTTTGCTGGATAAGGGCTGAAGCCAGACCTACATCTGAAAAATAGCCCAAGATACCGATAGATTCAGCCACGATAGCAAATAAGCCAACTTCACCTGTGCCAAGTAGAATGGTGAGCAGAAAAAAACCAACAGTTGATATAGCCTGAATTCCAATATTTCTCAGTGAGAGGAAAAAGATACTGGTGGTTGTTTTTTGCTTTAGTTCCTGGATATTGGTTTTTTCCATAGGGGTTTGAGGCAATAGATGACAATTCCTGACCAAGTTATGAGGGAAATGTAATTAGAGATGGTTCTTATGGGTGTATTGTAAAGTTTGAGGTAGACAACGTGATTCCCGGGTTCCAGATCAAGTACCACCCTACCCAATACGGGTTCGATTTTGTAGTCTACTTGGGCGTTGTTGACAAATACTTTTAGTTCGGGGAAAGCGAACCTGGCTATAGTAACAGAGGATTGGTTTGCAAGTTTGATGTTAAAAAACATCCAGTCGGTCCCCTTTTTTTGACCATATAGTTCGTAGTCCGGTGAACTGACTTGATCAATATATTCGCCAGCTGGACCATCGGGTGCTTTTGAGGCTGTTTTAGGCAGATAATCATAAATATTCGAGGTAATTTGGGTGGTCCAAGCAAAACCTGAGAATTTATCTTGGTCGGTTAGTGGAGCATAGACAAAGGGTTTAAAAAAGGAGATGTTGGTAAGGTAGAGAGAAAGAAGAAGCAGTGTAATTACGGTAGATCTAACTAGTTTATTTGTTGTTAATTTCGATAATGCGTAATAAGCCGATCCAGCTGCTAGTGAGAACAAGAAGACTGCTTGATTTAGCAACCGCCAGGGGAATTGAATTTTTTGAAGTATGGATAGTTGGGTCCAAATAAAGGCTGATCTTTCGTGGGTCAAAAAACTGTAGAAAAACGACAGAATTACCAGCATTATTGTTAGATAGAAGTATTTGTTGATTTTTTTGTGTTTTAGATAATTGAAACCAAAAAAAATCAAGGTTAGTGATGGGACCATCCATTGTAAGAACCCAATCATAAAAGACATCCCATCTCCCGGTCCCCAAATAGAGGCGCCGTCTCCCCAATAGTTGCTGAAAAAGAGTTGCCTGATGGTGGTAAAATGGGTTTGAAAACTATAGTAGTTTTGAAACATGGTTTCTATTTGGACCAAAGATGATTCGAAGATGACAGGCAAGGTAAAGAAGGCGGATAAGCCCAAAGATATCGCCCCAGCTGAAAGTAACCGGAGGAGTGGTTTGATGTAGGCTTTAAGGTTTTGTTTGTGCTTTTGGAATAGCCAAAAGATTATCCAGACTAACAGCGCCGGAGCAAAAGTCATGGCCATGGGGTTATGGGAAAGAAAGATGCCGGCATAGGCTAGAGCCAGCCCAATAACGGACAAATGACGGTTTTTTTGATGAAGAATAATGTTTCTGGAAAAATAAAAAACGAGAGGGAAAAAAGCAGCGGCCCAGGCTTCGTTGTAGGCACCACGAACGTAAATATTTAGTGCGTGGTACGGGGCATATGAGAAAAATAAAGCCGAGATAAAACCGCCAATGTTACCAAATATAGAGGAGGCCAAAATAAACATGAAAATCGAAGTTAAAACAAAGTGAGAAACGGCGACTAACTTGGCTGTTTCAACAAAAGATAGTTGAAATGTCCTGAAAACTTGGCCAACAATGTAGGGCAGCGGAGGGTAGAAATTAAACAAAGGATAACCATAACCATGGCCCATGTTTGAGTTCCAACGGCAAGGGATTTGACCATCCTGGATGCAGTTCTCAAATTCCAATTGACGAATCATTTGCATGTCGTCGTGCATGTTGTAATATTGTCCGGGGTGAGAGATGAGAAAAAAATAGGTGGGAACAGTGAATAAAACGACATAGAACAACCAACCGAGCTTGTTCTTGGGAATTAAGGCTTTGAGCATTCTTGTATTCTACATGATTTATATTTGTAGGAGTAAGAGCTTGTCTCCGTCAGGTTTGAGGTATTGGTGAATTGTTTTTAGTTTGGCAATTTCGTCGGGTAATAATACCAGGCGGGACTGGTTTATCAGCATATAGACCTCGTCGCCATGGTTTTTGGCATCGACGAGGTTCGAAGGAATGGTGTCAAAACCTAATCCCAGACCAATAACTGTTAAATTATTGGTGCCATCAGTATAGATTTGGAGTCCGTTGGGAAGAGTTCCGAAAGCGCCTTCGGTACCAACAATAACGTTATTTTGTCTTGATCTGTCAATCAGGAAAGAAGCACTTTCCTTGATTCCCCACCCCGAGGTCCAATCGGTCAAATAGCCGGCGTCGGTGGGTGGTAATTTTTGGGTAAAAGGAGAGCGGGAGATACCGATTACCCACAAGAATCCAGGGATGAACAAGAGGGCAAGAACAAACCGCCAATGTTTATGTTTGATTAACAGTGCTGACCGGGAGATTAAGAGAGAGAATAGGAGAATAAAAGAAGGCAGAATGTAGAGTATGTAACGGGCGGTAAAAGTCTTGGCAAAAACGGCATTGGAAAGTAAGGGGGATATGAACCAGAGAAAAAGTGTGAGGTGAACCCAGGATACTTTTTTGTTTTTTAGAGCTGAAATCAGAAAGTAAAAAAAAGCGATTAGGGGCAAGGAAATATAGTGTGAAAATATAGCGTAAATATCGGATAGGTGTGGAATAAACGGGTCGAGAGGATGAGACAATATTTCAGAGAGGGAAAACACATAATCTTGGTTGCGGAGGGAGATCATGTGGAATTGAGGACCGAGCCGGAGCAGGTTATAAATTAAGAAGGACATAAAGACGGATACCAGGGGATAAATTAAAGTCAGTGGTTTTTTGTAATTTAAAATTAGAAAAGTAAGCAGGGAGAGAACGATAAAGTATATGGCCGGTGATTTGGTTATCCAGGCTAGACCAAGAACAAGACCGAGGATAAAAGAAAGATCAAGTCGGTGAAATTTGCCGAGAAGAAAACTGAGCAGGAGGGCTGAAAGTCCAAAAAAACTAAGAAGAGTATCGGCCAGCGCTAGTCTGTCAAAGAAGAACGAGAAGGGCAGTAAAAGGTAGATTGTTGGGGCAATTAGGGTGGCGGGAAAATTTGAAGAAAGGGAGTCCGTAAAAAACGTTTTGATATTTTTGTCTTTTGACTGGTAATTAAAAATGAGACAGGAGGCAAGGAAGAGTAAAAGGGTTATACCCAAGCCGGAAAGTACGGAAACGAGTCGGGCGGAAAATAACGGGTCTGAGGATAGTTTGAAGAAAGGAATGGTCAGCCACATAAAAAGTGGTTGTTTGCCGTCGGTTAGAGGGATGAAGCGAAGGGTTTCGACGTTTTTTATAACCTGGGACCAGCGAATATATATGGCCTCGTCGCCAAAGACGGGTAGGCTGGTGAGGTTTTGAATTCTGGAAAAAAGATAAGTCAGGCAAGCTAAAAGGAGGGAGAGTGGAATTAATTTATTTTTTGACAGAGTCATAAGTTCCCATTAAATCATTTTTTTTGACACGCCAGATTTCCTGAAGCATTTGTTTTGATTCTTTTTTGAATCTGGCTGAATCGTCACCTTTGGTGGTACTGATATCTTCGTTTTTCCATTCAACCAGAACTTCTTTGATTTTGTAGCCAGCCTTTTGGGCCATAAACAATAATTCGACATCGAAGGCAGAAACTCTCCAGCCTGATTTATTATCTTTGTCCTGAAAAAATTGAAGTCGGGGAAAAAGTTTCTTGGCGACGTCTGTTTTGAATGCTTTAAAACCACATTGAGTGTCGGTGATATCTGACAATAAAATTGATCTTCTGAAAAGCAAAAAAACTCGAGACATTAATTTTCTGATATTGGAATTGCCTTGACGCTGAACGCCGCGGGAACCAATAACAACATCGTAATTTTTTTGGAAAAACGGCAGTAATTTGTTTAGTTCTTCGAGCGGAGTTGATTGATCCATGTCGGTAAAAAGAACTAGCGGATATTTTGCTTTTTGAATTCCTCCCCAAACAGCCGAAGGTTTGCCGCCATGAGGCAGGTTAAGTACTGAGAAATTATCGTGTTTTGAGGCAAACTGGCGAGCAAGACGTAGGCTATTGTCGGTGGACTCGTCATTGCAGATTAATACTTCCCAATCGTATTTTTGTCGGCGCAAAAATTGATAAACTTGTTCCAGAACACCTCTTTTAATATTGTCCTCTTCGTTAAAACAGGGAATAACAATGGAAACTTTGTTTTGCATAAGATGATTATACATAATAGTAGCTATTTTCTAACAACACCGAGTGGATTATTTTCGTAAACTAATTCGCCGGTGGCAGGTTCTGACAGTAAGTAAATGGAATAAAGATGGGCCTGAGGAATTTCCTGAGGCGGGTTTCGGTAATAAGAAAAAAGGTAGTTGTAACCGGTGTGCCAGCCGAGGGGAAGGTCAAATGATACATTGTATGGCTGGTCTCGGGTTTGGTAGCTGAGGTATTGAACAGTGTCTTTTTTGACTTTTAACGATATGCTAGCTTTTTTTGTAAAAAGACCAGGTAATTCCAGAAGAAATATTAAAATTATTGTTATTATCAGTAAGGGCTGTTTGAGTTTGACTACGAAAAATGAGATAAGCAGGGGCAGAAGGGCTGTAACCATCCCGTAATAATATTCGGGTATACTGGCGTGGTATTGAGACAATAAAACGAGAGGAGTAAGAATCCAGATAAGGTAAAAAAGTTTTGTTTTTTTGGTGGTAAAGAGGGTGATTGATAGTGGGAGTAATATTAATGCCAAAAGGCGGCCGATAAAGTCTGGAACAAAAGGCAAAAAGATATTTAAGCTTCTAAAAAAGCTTCTTAGAAAATAATTTGGAACAGACTGTGATACTGACCTGGACTGGATAAAGGTGAAAATTGTTTTGAGGTTGAGAAAATCATTTCTAAAATCGAAAATAATAAGAGGGAGAAGGGGTATGAAAAAGACGAAAAGAGAAATAAAGAAGGTTTTTTTGTTTGGTTTTGGGGATACTAAAAGACTAAAAATAACAGGAATAATAAGAGATGCCGGAACTAAGTGAGTGGTGGCGGAAAATGAAAAAGCAAAGAATAAAAAAGGATAATATTTGGTTTGGCCATTCAAGATTTGGAGACATAAAAAAAAGATTAATAAGGAAATTAAGGGAGCATACATGACATTCCAGCTAGTTAAGATGGGGTTGATGGCAAAGATAAAAGAGGCAAAAAGGCCAATTTTTCGGTTGAATAATTTTTGGCTGATTAAGTAGTAAACAATGGTAGTTAAGATACCGATAAACACTGAGGCGTAGGCACCAGCAATCGGATCTTGTTTGGTCAAAAGATAAAATGGAATCAAAAAATAATAGTGTTGAGGGCCGACGAAAAATCCTTCTTCGCCGGCAACACGGGGACCCAAAAGCCGGGGGTGTTTAGTCTTTATCATTTGGGTGACTTTGACGGCGTCGTCTTCCTGGTCCCAGTCAAAAGAGTAGCGGTTTTCTAAATTGTATAACCGAAAAAACAGGGCCAAAATGATAATTAGTAATAAAAAAGCCTTGTTTGGTTGTGTAATAATACTCATATTAATGAGATTGGTTGTTTGTAAAAAGGTATTTATTGCTTCAATAATATCATTAGTATTTTGGCCATATTTGTTTTGGAAATACAATGGAATTAATTTGTTGTGCCTTGGATTAATTGCCTCAATTTTGATTATTGGTACGAGTTTTTATTGTTTCAAAAAAGGGAAATTAAAAAGTTTCATTTTGGTTTTGGGTGTCCTTTTTTTGGGAATATTTTTTGGCGGTAAAAATCGGATTGATAGATTGACAATATTGGGCAGAAATGAACTGGACTGGCATTATTTGAACACAAAAAGATCTCTTTATGACAACAGAATTGAAGCACTGCTGTTACAAAACAAGTATGTTGAGGTGATTGATAAATATAATAAAAATTTATTTTTGTTGATTGACCCGAACAATTATTTTTTTGGGCTACACCCAAGAGAGTTGGTGGGCGACAACCAGAATTTAATGAAGTTCCCTTTTTTGGCGATAATTCCATTTTTCGTTGGAGTCATAAACATAAAAAAATATAAAAATAGAACCTGGTGGGTGGCTTTAAGTTCAAGCCTGATTATTTTGCTGGCTTTGTTGAAAAACCCGGACAGGTATGATTTTGTCTTGTGGTTTCCGTTGGGGTTAATGATAATTTATGGACTTGGAATTATGGCCAGATTTAAACAGGCAAGGTTGCTTTTTGGGTTTTATTTAATTTTTTGTTTGATGGAATTGATAAGAGTAATATGAAATATTTATTATTCATAATTGTTTTATTAATTGGTGGATATTTTCGGTTTTATAAATTAGGCGAGGTACCAAAGGGATTTTATTTGGATGAAGCAGCGATAGGATATAATGCCTATTCTTTGAAGGTTACGGGTAAGGATGAGTTTGGAAAAACACTACCGGTAGTGTTTCGGTCTTTCGGTGATTTTAAGGCTCCCGTTTATGGTTACATATTGGCATTGGTGTTGAACTTTGCCGAGTTGGGTCCAAGAGTAACCAGATTGCCGTCTGCTGTTGCTGGATTATTTAGTGTAGTTATATTGTATCTTTTGGTCAAAGAAATCAGCCCAAAAAAATATAAAAGAACCCTACCGTTGCTGTCTGCCTTTTTGTTGGCTGTTTCACCCTGGCATATAGTAATGTCTCGGACTACCTATGAAACTAACCTGGCTTTGTTGTTTTTAATGGTTGCTATATTGTTGTTTTACAAGTCGTTTAAAAAACAATGGTTGCTGGTGGTGTCGGCGATTTTTTGGGCTTTGTCTTTTTTGACTTATCATTCCGAAAGAATTGTGGCCCCAGTTATTTTAATCTTGTTGGTTTTTCATCATAGAAAAATAATGTGGGACAACCTAAGAAAAAGCGTATTGCCGTTGACAATTTCTGTTATTTTGGGAGTGATAATGGTTTTGCCGACAGTGTTGATTGCCAGAACTCCCGGATTTTCGGCCAGAGCGAGTGTGTTGAATATATTTTCAACCCAGAGAAATATGCCATACGGTCACGACTTTCAGGCTAGCGGACAAATTTCTTTTCTGATTAACGAGAAAGTTACTTTAATGGCCAGAGAATTTTTATCGTTATATTCTTCTTATTATTCACCCAGATTTTTATTTAATCTGGGTGACGCTGAACCTAGAAGTTCATATCCCGATGTTTCCGCTTTTTTTGCCTGGCAATTTCCTTTTTATGTTTTAGGACTAATTGTTCTGTTTAGATGTAAGAATCTAGGGAAATTAAGGTATTTTGTCGTTTGTATGTTGCTAGTATCCCCAATACCAGCGTCTTTGACACGCGACCCATATTCAACAATCAGAGCTTTGCCACAATTGATACCATTGGTAATGGTAATGAGTTTGGGTCTCGATTGGCTTGTAAAGAATCGGGCGAAGTATCAAATTATGGTTGCAGTTGTTCTGTTAGGAGTGTCTTATTCCGTTATTAAATTGAACAGCAGTGTTTTTAAATTAAACGAATATTTTCGGGCTTCTTATTGGGGTTATGGAATAGAAGAAGCTATAAAGACGGTAATCGAGGATGATTCTGATTTGCCGATTATTATTGATAACTCCAGGGCTGAACCATATATTCAGGCTTTGTTTTGGTTGAAGTATAGTCCGGATTTATATCAGGCCGATAATATCGAGGTACTCCCCCAGGATTATTATGAAAACCTAAGCAGAGTAAACGAAAAATATCTGGGTAAAGTAACGGTCAAAAACATTGAGTTTGGGAAAGATACCAGCGGGGTTGAGCAGTATTTAATATGTGATGCTTTGGCCCTATCTGACCAGCAAATTGAAGACCATAATCTGGTTTTGGTGAAAGACATATTTCTGCCGAATGGACCTCTCGCTTATAGAGTTTTGAAAACAAAGCTTTAAGGTTGCTTGTTGTGGACTAGCCTAAAAACCGTCGTTCCTTCAACGGACCATTCTTTGTCAATTTTTGACCAACCGAAAGCGGCGATTTCCCATTGGGGGTGGTTTATGGGCTGGCAATCATTTTGCCAAGGTTCGCAGACGACAAATAACTGTTCAGTTAGTTTGTTGTGAAGATCAAAGATGGGTGAGTCATTCTCATAAAAAAAATAGCGATATGAAGGGTCATAGTTGTTCTTGGATAATAGGGCAAAATTAAAGGGTTCGTCGCTGGATTGATTGATAATAAAGTCGACAATGTTTCGAGTGTAAATAAGCTGTCGGGGCGGAGAGAAACGGAAGGGATTTTGGAGAAAAGATAAAATAATTAGGGTAAGGGTGATGATGAACGACGTAATCCGCAAGATTGAAAAGGATTTGTAAACTTGATGAATAAAAAAAGCTGTTAAGATAAAGACTGCAGGATATAAGAAGCCAAAATAGTGATCAAGTTGTAAATTATAAAGACTAAGGCCGAGGATCCCAGACGCAATCCAGGTGACGAGTAAAATAAAATACTTATTTTGTGAATAGGATTTGGTCTTTAGGATATTTATAATTTTTACCAAAACAAATAAAGATGAAAATATAGTGAACAATAAGCCAATATTTAAGTATTTTGCCGTTATCAGACGTCCGAAAATCAGGAACGTAATTTGAGGAATTGACTGGAAATACTTTATAAGATTGAATCCCGTACCTGATTGCCTGTCAAAAAAGAAACTGATAAAAGCGTTAATATTTTGGCCGTTGTGCCTGATGTCAAAGAGTATCTGTGGCGTTAAAGAGACTAGAAAAAGTAAGAAAGAGAGCAGTAGATATAAACTGAATGATTTATTTGGGTTTTTACTGTCTTTTTTGACTTTTAAAAATTTGTAAAGTAAAAGTAAAAAGGCGGGAGGTAGCAATAAGACAGCAAGATAATGAGAATTAATTGCCATAATAAAGGCGAGGGTAGCGAAAAGCAAGTCTCGGGGTTTGTTTTTGAAAACAGCCTGGGAAACAAAGTAAATAAACAGGAGCGAAAACAGAGGCATGACGTTTGGATTCCAGGAAAAATTTGAGTATTTGATTACTACCGGCGATATGGCAAAAAGGAGAGAGGACAAAAAAGCAATTGGTTTATTAAACCAAGCACAGCTTATTTTGTAGATTAAATAGCAGGTCAAGACGCTTAAGAGAGCAACAAAAACAGAAGGGCCGATTGGATTGAAGTTGAAAATAAGTAAAAACGGGGCGATCAAGTAATAATAGTAAGGCCCAAGGTACATGTGTCCCATGCTGGTGGTGGGCCCGATAAAAAACAGGTTCCCGTTTTTGAGCAAGTCCCGAATAATTAACATATCTCGGCCTTGATCACCCAAAAATTCCATGTATTCAGGGAGGCGATAGAGACGAAGGAAGGCAGCTAGAAGAAGGATTAAAACAATTAACCCTCTGTGATGGAAGATTTTACTTAGCATGAGCCAGGTTAATTTTTTTCCAGAGAGTGAATAAATCTTTGAAACCGGCGAGAACAACGCTTAGTTTGGCACCAGTGGCTTCTCCGGCTGTGCGAGGGTAATGGTTAACGCCAATTTCAACAATTTTGAAACCAGCTTTTTTGGAATGAATAAGGAATTCAGAAGAGATGAACGGGCCCCGTTCTGATTCCAACCTGGGGATAGCGTCGACAACCTTTTTATTGATCAGCTTGAAACCACAGTCTATATCCCTGACTTTAAGGCCAAATAGAGTGAAAACAGCCAATTGCCAAAGCTGTGAGCCAAATTTTCGATAAAAAGGCACTTTTCTGCCAAGGTAGTAGCCGATAACAAGATCGGCTTTGGTTTCTTTTTGTTTTTTTATAAGGTGATTGATTTCGGCGAAATCAAATTGGCCATCGGAATCAATAAAGGCGATCCATTGATATTTTGAGTTATAAAGACCGCTTTTTAGGGCAGCACCGTATCCCCTATTGGGACTGTGGGTGATGATGCTGATGTTGTCGGGATAGTCGGATTTAATATTTTCGGCAACCTGTTGGGTCTTATCCTTGGAACCGTCGTTGATAATAATAACTTCCCATTTGCGGGAAATAGATTTGAGTACTTCTATGGATTTGGATACCGTAGTTTTGAGGTTCTTTTCTTCGTTGTAAGCGGGGAAAAAGACTGAGATTTCGTCGATGATTGGTTTTTTCATAAAATGAGTATATCAAAAGCGGAGATTTTAAAAAATGTTGTCAATGTTGCAAATAATAAGATTATAGGTTATAATTATTACATATACTTTGGTATATAAAATACCATATTAATACAAAATTTTTTTATAATATTAATATTCTTTTATATTATTGTATAAATAAGTATTAATATAGGTATTTTCTAAAAAAATATAAGCTGGTGGTTCCGTTCTTTTGTAAATATTGACAATAAAAGAAAATAGTGATATAATATCCTGTATAATAAATTATATAAATTTAAATATGATTTTTAATAAAATGAGAGTAACTAAAGCGGGATTGGTGTTGGCGGCTTTTGGTGTTTTGATGATTTCACTGCTTAACGCCAGTAGAGTTGATGCACAGTATTATGTGCCTAAAGAAGACAAGAGAGCCATTTCAGTTGATAAAAAAATCAGACCTATTGATTCGGAAAATTATTACGACAATATTTCCAGTGACGTGGCCATATTTTTTGACGGTGATACTCTGGAGTTTAAAGTAAGTGTGGAAAACATCGGTAATGAAACTTTAAGCAATATTAAAGTTGAGGATCAGTTGCCAGCTAATTTAGCTTTGGTATTCTACCCGGGTGAATTAAACAAGGTTAATAATGTTATTACCTGGACAATAGATAAACTTGAGGTGGGTGAAGTAAAGAATTTTTTGATTAGAGCCAGGATATCGGAGGCAAACAAGCTTGTAAATTTGAATAAAAGGACAAATGTTGCCAATGTGAGTGCCGACGGATTGAGCGACAAAGATGATGCCAGTTACTTTATCGGAGTTAAGTCAGTGCCTAAAACCGGTGATCCTACCATTATTTTGAAAACAGTTATGGTGGTAATGGGAACAGTGGCTGGTTTGGGTTTGAGAAAAGTATCCAGAGGCTACTAACTTACTGCATGTGAAGATAGAGTGACATTTTGCCATCAGGATGAAAAAGCTTGACGTGGTTGCCGAGACTGCTGCCGGTATTTCTAAAGAAGTAAGCAACACCGTCATTGACGGCGACAATAGTTTTGTTGGGAGAGACCATGTCGATACCGTTGTGGAAGCGGTTGGCGTAGAGGTAGGCATATTTGGTGACTCCACGTTCCTGAGTGATGGTAATGGGTTCGTTCATGGGCCAACGATGGGTACTGAGGTAGGAGGAGGCATCGATATCGTTATAGTAGGTCCAAGAGCTTAAATCGGCTTCGGCCAGTTGGTAGAGGCCAAAATGAAGATGGTCACCGAAGGAATAGCCGGTATTGCCCATCAGTCCAAGTGCTTCGCCTTTTTTGACATCTCTTTTGCCGACAAATTTGGCCCTGAGCAATGAACTGAGTTCGTTTTCGGCAGCTTTTTTGAGTTGTTGATAGCGAGCTTCATCGTTTTTGGTGACCGAAAGAAGATTAGCCTTAGAATCTTTTTGTTTGGCTAGAGTCAGTTTTTGTTCGTCCAGCTGAAGCCGAAGGTTTTTGAGTTCTTCCTGTTTTTTTTCTTTTTCCTGTTTTTGGAGATCGTAATTAGTCCGAACTGTTTCCATGTTAATGATGGTATTTTGGCTATTCTTCTGGACTAAAGTAATATATTTCTGTTGCTCTAAAAAGCCGTTGAAATTGTTGGATAGTAGCAGGGCGACGGCGGGAATGCGCTTAGCCAGACGATAGTTTTGGTTTATTTGCTGGATCAGAGCAAAAGTGAGTTGATCCAAGAAACGGTCAAGATCGTTTATTTTGATGGCTAAATTGTCAATTTCGTTTTCTAGAATGGAGATGGTGTTTTCTGTTTGGGTAATTTTCAGTTGGGTCAGACTAATTTGGGAATCAAGAATTTTGATTTGGTTGGTTAGAGTATCTTTAGCCTTGGATAATTCGACTAATTTTTCAGTATATTCGTTAATTTTGTCCTGTAATTCGGTGACCGGTTGAGTCTCTTCCTGACTGTTGAGGGTGGGATGGAAGAAAGAGAAGGATAGAAAAATTAATGATAAAAACAAAACTAACTTTTTTATCATCGAGTTAAAATTTTATATATCTTTTAACACCAACCCAACTGGCGGTAAAACCGATAAGGATACCTGAAACAACAGCGGCCAATAAAATTTTGAGATAAAAATAAATATCAAAAATTACGAATGGGATGGGCTGAAAAAAGGTATTTATATTTTGACCGAAGTAATAAAAAATAAAGGAGCTAAGAAAAGCCCCAATGATACTGCCAACCAGTCCATAGAATAAACCTTCGAGAATAAAGGACTTCTTGACATAGTATTTGGAGGCACCCAGTAGACGGCTGATGCGGATTTCATCTTTGCGATTGGTAATTTTCATACCGATAATCACAAAAATGACAAAGAACGACACCAGGCTACTGACACCAATAATAATTAGGCCCGATTGTCGGATTATTTTCGTCCAGGAGAGAAGGGAGTTGATAATGTCTTTTTGATATATTATTTCATCAACAACTTCGTTCTGAGGGTTAAAGTCGGTGGCAATTTTTTCCAGTATCAGAGGGTCTTCGACTGAGACTTCAAAAGAGGCGGGCAAGATGTTGGCGGTAACCATTTCGGTAAGCATAGGGTTGTCCTGATTCTGTTCCTTATAAAGAACAAGAGCTTTTTCTTTGGAAATAAACCTTATTTCTTTGACACCGGGGTAAGCGGATAAATTTTTTTGGATACCTTCAACTTTTTCGAGACTTAATCCGTCTTTGAGGTATATGGTAATTTCGGGCTTGGTCTCAAAATGTTTGAGGACAGATGAAAATCCGTTGGATATGATGAGAAAAGAAGTGATGACAAAGAAACTTAGGAACATGACGAATATAGCGGTAAAGCTTTGGAGGGGTGATCGGCTGATATGGTGCCAAGAGTTTCTAAGCGCTGACATTTTCTTTGTTTTTCGTTTTAACTTTTATATTTTTTTTGATTTTTGGAGTGGCGGTGTCTTTGATAATTTCACCGTTTTTGAGGTAAATTACTCTCTTACCCAGGGATTCGACAATGTCCATGTTGTGGGATGTCATGATAACAGTGGCGTTGGTGGTCTGGTTGATGTCCTGAAGCAGTTTTATCAGGTTCCAGGAATTCTCCGGATCGAGATTACCAGTGGGCTCGTCGGCCAAAATCAGCGTTGGTTCAACAGCAATGGCGCGGGCCAAGGAAGTTCTTTGGAGTTCTCCGCCAGAAAGCTGCGAAGGGAAAAGTAGGCGTTTACTGCTTAAATTTACTTTTTTGGTGACTTCGTCAATCTTGGGAAGAATTTCGTCTTTGGGAAAGTTAATAATGTCCAGTGCCAGAGCAATATTTTCCTCGATATTTTTGTCAGCTATCAGCTGGTAATCCTGAAAGATGACACCTATTTTTTTTCTATACTTATCCAGTTGGCTTTTTTTAGTCTTGGACAAATCATCATCATCTAATAATATATGACCGGAGCTGGGTTTAATTTGGCCGAGAATTAATTTTAAAAGGGTAGATTTTCCGGCGCCAGAAGGGCCGGCAATAAATATAAAATCACCCTGTTTGACCTTTAAATTTACGTTAGTAATGGCGTTAGTAAGCCCATAGCTTTTGCTAACGTTGTCGAAAACAATTTTCATTATTGAAGTTGCTTGATTGTAAAAACATCAACAAACCAACCAGCTTTGGTAGATGAATTGGTTTGACCTTTAATTTCTACCATTTTGTCAACAAAAAGATCAAGATCAATGCTGGAGGAGGTTAGGGTGACTTTTTGGGTCTCGCCACCTTCACGTTCGAGAAAATGAGTACCCTCACCGTTGACAGAACCAGACTTGAGCAGGCCAGTAGCCGAGTCATTATAATTTTTGTTTTGGTCACCATAAACTACTCCGGGAACAATGTCTTCCTTGTTAACTGCTCCATTGGTAAAAGGTATGGGATTACTGGAGGAAGAACCGGGTGTGGATGGAGTAAGTCGAGATAGAATAAAACCACTGGCTACCGATAAAAATAATATAAGAACCAAGGGTAGCGCTTTTTTGAGGTTTTGGGGGGTAGCCGGAACACTAGGATTGGTTGGGGATAGATTAGGTATATCCATAGTTTAATTTGTTTTTAATAATTCAGTATAGCAAATAAAGGCTATGATGTTCCTTAAAGTTTTTGGTAGATCATAAAAAGAGTATCTTTCTTGTTGGGGAAAAGCAACATCAGAAGATGGTTTAGGGTTTTTATTATTTTTAACAAAAAAGTATCTTGTCTATTTTTGGGGCGAAAAGGAGAGAAAGATATGAAGTATCCAGAAGCAATAGTTTTCATTGCCGGGTATTTGCTGAAAATGGTATTTAGTTCCGGCAGGGTGTATTCGCGGTTGTGGCGGTGATAAATGGTGCCATCCTGTATATGAGTAGATTGAAATTGAGGAAGTGGCGGGTAGATATTCTTATTTAATAAAAGGAGGGCGATGTTTTGAAGCCGGGCGGCGTTGGGAGTGGTGATAAAAAAATAAGCTTCTTTTTTTAGCAGACGATAGACTTCTGAGAAGAAATTATCCGGATATTCAATAAGATGTTCTAAAACTTCAGAAAATAGTATCAGATCGAAGGAGTTGTCCTGATAAGGCAGCTTCTGGTTTTCAATATTTATTTTCGATACACGAGGCAAAGTTTTTTGTTCATTAAAAAAAGAAATTCCGTAAACAAGATAGCCAAGTTTGGTCAGGGCAGCAGAAAGATGGGGAGGAAAACAGCCAACATCGAGTATTTTGGCAGACTTTGGCAGATTAAGAAGCGAGACTTGTTTTAAAATGAAGCGATAGCGGTCGACGTGAATATCGAAGTATTTTGGTTCTAATTGCCTAACTGACTGAAGAATCTTGTCAGTTGTCATTTTTTAAAGAGTCGGTCATAAATTGATGTAGTTGGTCTAAGCTGGGATCGGCAGGTAGAAAAACCCATTGATTATTTTTGAATCGGTTGGGGTGATAGATGAGAGCACTTTTGGAATAAGTGGCAGAAATGGGTATTTCAAATTTTTCTAATTTAACTTGATTAAACTGGCCGTTGATGGCCAGAATGATTTGAAAAAGGTCTAGGTCGGTAATATCTGTTTCCAAATTGTGATGAAAAAATTGATAGAGACTGGTGATGTTGTCCAAATCATTAAGTTGACCAGAAGACAGTTTGGCAATAATGGCATTAATAAGTAACTGCTGTCGCTGGATACGGCCTAGATCGGTACCGCCTGTTTGAGGATCATCGGAGCCTTTTCGGGACCGAACAAATTCAGTAATGTTAGTTGAGTCCAAGTGAGAATACCCTGAGGGAAACTCAATTGTTTTGTATATGGGTATTTGAGGAGAGGGGTTTTCGATGTATTCGGGGTTAGGGTATTGCTGATCGACAAATCCACTTTCCAGATAAACATCGACGCCACCAATCAGATTGACAAAGTCAACCAGATCGTTGGTGTCGATGACGAGTAATCGATCAACTTTTTGTCCTGTAAGGTCTGAATAGTGGCCCTTAATTTGATCAAAGTCGGCGGAACTGTTGCTTTCTTTGGAGTTTTCATAAAAAGCATTGATCTTGGACTGAGTTGGTTCATACCAAAGGTCACGAGGTAAAGATACCAGGCTGATACGTTTACTGGCAGTGTCAAAGGAGGCAAAGATGATAGTGTCGGTCATTTCATTTTTTTCGAAGGAATCATCCCGTTTATCGGTACCAAGGATAATAAAGTTTATTTTTTTGACCGGTTGTTTGAGATGGTTGCTAACTGCTTCCAGAATAGTATCAGGAAAATATCTTAGGGGCTGTCCGAATTTGGCAGAGAGACGGCTGCCGACAGAATATAGAGGCGTGTAAATCAGAAAAGTTAATAATAAAGTGGCAAGGCAGGATATAGCAGTTATTTGGTAAAGGGGTTTTATTTTCATTTGCAATTACAATCTTAACTCACTTTCAATAAAGGCATCAAGATCACCGTCCAGCACGGAAGCGGTATCTGAAGTTTCATGTCGGGTCCGAAGGTCTTTGACCATTTTGTAGGGATGGAGGACATAAGATCGGATCTGACGGCCCCATCCGGCAATAATATTGTCTCCTTTGGCTTCATGTTTTTCGGTCTGCTTTTTTTCTTCTGCTATAGCCCATAACTTTGAAGAAAGCATTTCCATGGCCAACTGGCGATTTTGATCCTGAGATCTTTGGCTCTGGGAAGAGACGGTGATCCCGGTAGGTTTGTGGACTAACCTAACGGCAGTGCTGACCTTATTGACGTTTTGTCCGCCGTGGCCACCAGCCCGATAGGCTGAGAATTCTATATCCTGAGGATTAACTTCAATTTCCGAGTTATTTTCAAATACTGGAGTAACTTCGACTTTGGCAAAAGACGTTTGGCGAAGCTGATCGGCATTAAAAGGAGACAGGCGAACCAGCCGGTGGACTCCTGATTCACGCCGAAGATAACCATAGGCCCAGGGTTGGTTGATTTTAAAATGGACGGCTTTGATACCGGCTTCATCACCGGGAGTGATGTCGATCAGCTGGTGGGACCAACTTTGTCTTTCAAAATAGCGCATATACATGCGCTGGAGCATGGAAGCCCAATCCATGGCTTCGGTGCCTCCCTGTCCGGAATGAATCGAGAGTATGGCAAAATTGGAATCATATCTGCCTGATAGAAATATTTTGTTTTCAAGTACAGATATTTTCCGCTCCAGCTCTTTGAGAGATAAGTCAAACTCTTTTTGGAGGCCAGAATCGGGTTCAGAGGAAAGAAGCTGAGAGAATTCTTGGGCTGAAGTAATATCGCTTTCGATAGTTTGGATGTCATCAATCTGCTTTTGGAGATCTGACAACTGTTGCATTTTTTCTTGGGCAACAAGAGCGTTGTCCCAAAAGCCGGGGTTTTCAGTTTCAGATTTAAGGTCTGAAAGTTTTTGGAGATTATCGGGGTAAGCTAGTTTTTCTTTTAGAAAATCGAGCTTGGTTTTTAGATCTTGGAAATAGGTCATGTCTTATTCTTCGTCAATACTTCTTAATATTTCTTCCGATATGTTTTTGACTAGAGTTTTTTTGAATTCTTTAATCTGTTTTTGAGGGAAATCTTTGGTTAGGCTCTTTAAATCGTTGAGCTTTTCCTGAATTTCAATTATAACAGGATGGTTTGAAGAATTATCTAAAAAAACCTTGGTGTTTTCTGGCAGTGAGGAATAAAAGTGATCCAAGGTAATTTCTTCGCCTAAGACTGTCGGATCTGGATTTGATGTTGTCTGGGTGATGGGCGCGCCTTTGGATAGATAATTTATAAGAAAGTAGATTAAAGCGAAAAAGATAATAAGACGGAAGATCACTTTTGGAGATAATTTGAACTCTTTCTCTTTGGTTTTTACCGTTGGAGACACAATTTATTTTAGCAATTTATTGGGGTTTATTGTTTTCCAAGTAATCAATTATAGGCGTGTCACCCATAATACAAGAATTGTCATTCGGGTTAAAAAGGAATGGAACTCCGGTCTCTTCCAGTTTTTGCGGAGGAGAGCAGCTGCTGACTGCCTGCTGAAACTGATTTTGTTCGTTTATGGAAGTGATATCAATAACATTAATATTGATATTATTTTGATTGATATAATCTTTGACAACTTTACAGTGAGGACAAGTGAGGGTGGAAAAAATAGTTAAGTGGCTATAGTCCAGTTTATTGTCAATCGAACCCTTAATATTTCCGGTTGAAGATCGGAAAATAAAAAATAAAGGGATGACAATAATTAAGATAAGCGGAAGGAATTTTTTCATTTAGTTTGAGTAGTAATTTCTAATATTTGGTCACCAACTTTGATGTTTTCAACAAATTCAAAGCCGGAAATAACTTGACCGAAATTGACGTATTCACCAGTTAAATGTTGACAACTTTCGGTACTAAGGCAGATGAAAAATTGGCTGTCATTTGACAGTTGTCTGTTGTTGCCCCGGGCCATACCGACAGAAGTTTGAGTAAACGGTAGGGAATTTATTTCGGAGGAAATAGTGCCACCACCGGTGCCATCACCCCTTGGATCTCCCCCTTGGACAACGAAATTAGGTTCAACACGGTGAAAGGTCAATCCGTCATAGAAGCCTGAGTTGACTTTGTTTAAAAAATTTTTGACGGTGTTGGGCGAATGTTGAGGGAAAAGCCTGATAACTATTTGGCCATTTTGAGTTTTCAGAGCGACGATGGTGTCATCTTCGGTTAAGGTGTTTGGAGATAAGGACGGTTGAGATTCAGTAATGAGGGTTTCATTGTTGAAGCTACCACTTAAATCAAGGTTGCTGTCGTTATTGCTGCCCAGAGAACAGGCTGATAAGAAAAACGAGAAGATGAGAATGAATAAAAATGCCAGGTAATTTGATTTCATGATCTATTTTATCAGATACATAATCCGACTCTGGCCTTGAGCAATATCTTCTTTGTGACCGCTAGTTGGAAAATCGTGAATACTATCCATTAGTAGAGTGTATGAATAATTAAAATAGGCTCCATACTGGGTACCGACATCGTGAACAGTAAACTTTTGCCTATTATCGTCGTAACCTAAAATAGTTAGAGCGTGGTAATAAGGGCCGCCGGAGTTAAAATGCCGATTTTCTTTGAATAATTTTTTGCCACTGGCTGGAACTATTACAGGAATGTCTTGGGCGATTAGTTTTTTGATATCGTCCAGAGTGGGATTATCTAAAATGTGAGATTGATAATTTAAATGATCGTTGGCGGTTTTTGACAACTGAGCCAGATTGACATCTTTTGAGAGCCCGACTGATTCCTGATGGTTAATAATTGACAAAAGATCGTTTTTGACTTCGGAGAGACTGGGTGTTTTGTTTTCAAGATAATAATAGGCAGTAAGCAGGGCGGCTTCTTCACAAGCATCCTGCCAGGGTTGGTCCCAATTTTTTTCGGGTGCTTGGGGTACAAATGAGGTTTCGATAAGGTGTTTATCGGGTATACCTGATTCTAGGATCACCGTTGGTTTTGGGATAATAGTTTCGGTTATGGTTTCAACTTGTTTTTGAACTTTTTCACCAGTATCGACAATTTTATTCTTGGCTTTGGAAAAAAAAGATAAAACCAGACCAAGGACGATAAAGATGGTCAACAAGACAATAGAGGGTCTAATTTTTTTCATTATCATGAATTTTACCAAGATAAATTGACTGTATATAGGGTATAATGCTCGGATGCCGAATTTTAGCGATATTAAAAATGTGGCGGTGATTGCTCATGTTGATCATGGCAAGACTACACTGGTTGATGCTCTTTTGAAACAGACCCATACTTTCCGTGAAAACCAGGAAGAAATGCAGAAAGAACGGATTATGGACAGCAATGATTTGGAAAGAGAAAAAGGGATTACCATATTATCCAAAAACACGTCGGTGTTTTATAAAAATTGCAAAATTAATATCATCGATACTCCGGGTCATGCCGATTTTGGCGGAGAAGTGGAGAGGGTTCTGAATATGGCTGATGGAGCCTTGCTGATCGTTGACGCAGCTGAAGGGCCGTTGTCTCAAACAAAATTTGTCTTGAAAAGGGCGTTGGAATATGGCCTGAAAATAATTTTAGTGATTAACAAAATTGACCGGAGTGATTCTCGAATAAAAGAAGTGATTTCGGACACAGAAAACTTATTTTTGTCGTTGGCTAACAATCTGGATCTTTTGGACTTTCCGGTAATATACGCAATAGGAAAGGAAGGGAAAACTTTTTATGAAATACCGGAGAGAGGTGATAATACCGGTGACACCTCTCCCCTATTTGAAACGATATTGAGATATATTCCAAGTGCCAATAAGAACCCGAATGAACCTTTTCAGTTGCTGGTATCGGCTTTTGAGCGGAATGAATATTTGGGTAGATTGGCCGTGGGAAGAGTTAGTCAGGGAGTGGTTAAGAAAGGACAATATGTTTCTTTGATAAATTCGGACCAAAAAGTAAGTAACAATTTTAAAATTGAAAAACTTTATGTTAATGAAGGAATTAATAAGGTGGAGGTGGACGAGGCTGGTAGTGGTGAAATCATATACCTGGCCGGAATTCCTGATATAAAAATCGGTCAGACAATAACAGATATAAATTTTCAAGTGGCGCTGGCGGATATGGAGATAGGCCAGCCAACCTTAAAGTCGAGTTTCGGACCAAATACAGCTAAATTTGCCAGGGAAGAGTCAAAATATTTAACCAGTAGAGAATTAAAAAGCCGACTGTACGAGGAAGCGTTGACTGATCTGGGGATAAAAGTGGCAGAAGACCCAACTGATAGTATCAGGGTGCTGGTGTCTGGTAGAGGTGAGTTACATTTGGCTATTTTGATCGAAAGATTAAGGCGGGAAGGTTATGCTATGGAAATTGGTAAGCCGGAAGTAATTTTGAAAACCATTGAGGGTAAAATATGCGAACCGGTTAATGAACTAACGATTTTGACTTCGGAAGAGTATTTTGGAGTAATTAGCGCGGAACTGGGGAAAAGGAAGGCTGAGATGTTGGATATGGTCAATGAAGGTAATGGGATAAAGGCTGTTTATAAAATTAGTGAGAAGAACGCTTTGGGGTTAAGAAGTGTATTGATGACGGAAACCAGGGGGTCGGTATCTTTGAATTTTTTATTTTTGGGATATGAAGAAATAAAAGAAGGTAGCAAAAAAGAGAGAAATGGCGTGTTGGTTGCCTCAGAATCGGGAAAAGCTGTATCTTATGGTTTGGACTTAGCTCAGAAAAGAGGAATTATTTTTGTTGAACCAGGTGAAGACATATATGAAGGTCAAATTGTGGGAATCAGGCCAATTGTGGGTGACTTGGAGGTTAATGTTTGTAAAGGTAAACAGTTGACAAATATGAGATCTTCAGGAAACGATGATTCAATAATTTTGTCACCGGCAGTTAAATATAGCCTTGAGGAGTGCCTGGACTTTATTGAGGCTGACGAGCTGATTGATGTAACACCAAAGAATATCCGATTAAGGAAAAAATATCTGTCAAAAATAGATCGAGTCAGGGCCGAAAGAAAGCAGCGTTCTGCTCAAGTATCTGGTTGAAGAAATTCATAATAATTTCGGCTAAATTAATTTCACGAAGAAAATAAACAATGGCGGCGGCGATAACGGCGGTACCAACCAGAGAGCCGAGAGAATGAAAAATGCCGGCGATAAAGTTATAAAGGGCAAATTTCCAAGGGTTGGCATTGTAAACCATAAAGCGACTTTGATGGCTAATCTGATCTAGCTTGCTGTTTAGTCTCTTTATTTCAAGTCGAAGCAATTTAGTGTTTTTCATTTTATATTTTCCTTTATGGATTGGGCTATTTTTAGCATATCGTTTTCGGAAAATGTTTCCTGATGGTGGACGTTAACTCCGTTTTGGTGGGCATCATTGGGGAAACGGGGAATGATCCGAATGTGGGCGTGGGGAACTTCGTAGCCCAAGGTCAGGAATGAAACCGATTGAGCAGAAAGTGTTTCTATGGAAGACAGGGCGATCTTTTGGGCTATTTGCCAATATTTACCAAATTTGGGAACATCATAGACCCAACGGTAATGATTTTTGGGAACAAGTAAAGAATTGCCTTTGGTAAGCGGATGGATATCTAGGAAACCCAAGAAATCATTGTCTTCGTAAGTAACGTACTTGCTTAAACTACCTTTCACAATTTTACAGAAAACACAATTTGGGTCCATGACTAAATAATATCACTTAAGGCTCGCCGAGTTCAGGATGTAAGCTTTTTATTATCTTAATTAAATACTTTTCAGTGGACTTGGGTGTATTTTTTACTGTAGCGCCAGCAGCAGCTGGATGCCCCCCGCCACTACCGGTAGCGGAAGCAATCAGTGAAAGGTCATATTTTTGGGCATCTCGAGTACGGAAACTAATGGCACAGGTTTCGGGTTCTATTTCGACGATGCTGGCAGTGATATCCCAACCAATTACCGACTTGAGTAAATTGGCGATGTCTGATTTTTCGGTGTGACTTCGTGATACCCGATATTTTTGGAGGGTTTTGAAAGAAACTGTGGAAAAAACTACCCGACCATTAAAGTATTCCGTGATGTTATTTAAGGCAGCGGCTCTAAATCTAATTTGTCCAGATTCGCTTTGGTTTTCTATCTGGAAAATATAGTCAGGGAAGTCTGGGGCGTGTTTTACAAGTTTGGAGATTATTTCAAAAGTCTGACTGGTTGTTTTGGGATATTTGAAACCGCCTGTGTCGGTGTAGATACCAACAAATAGATTAATGGCGATATCATGATTAAGAATTACTCCCCAATGGTCAAACAATTGAGCGATTATCTGACAAGTTGAAGGTGAGTTATGGTCGATAAGGTTGAATTTGGAAAAGCCGGGATTGCTGGCATGGTGGTCGATAGTGATGGTGTCAAGATGGGGTGGAAAAGAGACTTTGTCAATTTTACTTATTTGGTTTAAATCGGCAGTATCAAGAATTAAAAAAAGGTCATATTGGTTTATATCAATATCAAAAAACGTTTTTTCTTCGATAAGCGAAAAACCTGGGAGATGATCGAAATTGCGCGGTAGTTCTGAATCTCCTTTTATTACCGTTACGTTTTTGCGGAGACTAATGAGATAGATTGCCATGGCTAATACGCTACCTAAACTATCTCCGTCGGGAGCGGGATGGCAATGAAGAAGAATGTTTCGGGACTGATTTATCCGATTTAGAATTTGGGGAGCTGACGTTTTGATTAAAGGTGGCATTGGTTGATTGTATTATTAACCAAATTTAGGGTAACAGCATTTTTTATATTTTTTACCTGAACCGCAGGGACAAGGCCCGTTTCTTGAAGGAGCTCTGGTAACAGCGGCGGCGGGTTGATTTTTGGTATTAACTATCTGAGGATTATTAAGATCAATATCGTTGGAGGATTCAGACAGGTTAAGTATTTCTCCACGGGTTTCACTGGCATTTTCAGGAACTGTTTGGGCCTGGGGGATGGTAATCGGCTCAAGGCGGAAAAGTTTTCGGGCAAGATTGTACTCAAATTGGTTCATCAATTTTTGGAACATGTCAAAACCTTCTTTGCGGTATTCGATTAGAGGGTCCTTTTGGGCGTAACCTCGAAGTCTGACGCCTTCACGAAGATCGTCGAGGGAAGTCAGGTGTTCGACCCAGAGTGGGTCGAGTGTGGTAATTATGGCAAAAACAAGAATATTATTGGCAATTTCTGAAGTAAAATAATCAACTCTTTGCTGCCATTGTTTTTCAAGTATCGCCAAAAGAAAGTCTGAAGGATTGTTAGATTTTTTTAGATCTTCCTCGATTTGGTCCCGAGACCGATCGTCCATAGGAAGAATTTCAGAAAATTCAAGGATGGATTTTTTGGTATCTAGTTTTCCGGTGTCGTAATTAGTATTGAGTGCAATTAATGAGGTGATTTGGTTTTGAAGATATTTAAATACCTCCTGCTTGTTTTTGTCGGGTTGGGCCAGATAGTTTCGAAGAACATTGTCGCGCAAGTTGTAGACGATAGTTCTTTGTTTGTTGATAACATCGTCATACTCGACCAAACTTTTTCTGACATCGAAGTTATAACCTTCAACCTTGACTTGAATTTGTTCGAGAACCCGAGAAACTATGGGGTGAGTCAGGGGGGTATCGTCTGGCATATTGAAATTAGTCATTAGATTACTTATTTTTTCGCCGCCAAAAATTCTCATTAAGTCATCATCCAGGGCTACATAAAATTGACTGGAACCAGGATCACCCTGCCTTCCGGCCCGGCCCCGAAGCTGGTTGTCTATTCTCCTGGATTCGTGACGTTCGGTACCAATGACGAATAAACCACCAAGATCGACAACTTCCTGATGGTCTTTTTCCCACTTTTTGGGGTCAACACCGTCTTTAGGTCCGCCCAGGATGATATCGACTCCCCTACCAGCCATGTTGGTAGCCACGGTGACGGAACCTTTCATACCAGCTTTAGCAATAATTTCAGCCTCTGATTGGTGGTTTTTGGCGTTAAGCATTTGGTATGGAATGCCGGTTTTGCGAAGAAGAGATGACAATATCTGATTTTTTTCAATTGAAGTGGTACCAATCAAGACGGGTTGGCCTTTTTGGTGTAATTCTTCCACCTTGGCGGCAATAGCTGTGTATTTAGCTCTCTGGGTTTTGAAAATTAAATCGTTACTGTCAGTTCTTTGGATGTCTCGGTGAGTGGGAATAGATAAAACGTCAAGATTGTAAATTTTCTTGAATTCTTCCGATTCGGTGATGGCTGTGCCGGTCATGCCGGCTAATTTTTGGTAGAGACGAAAATAGTTTTGGAAAGTAATGGTGGCCCAAGTTTGGGATTCCCGTTGGACAGGGACATTTTCTTTGGCTTCAACCGCCTGATGAAGACCATCCGACCAGCGCCGGCCATTCATAAGGCGACCGGTAAACTCATCGACAATGATGATTTGGTTGTCTTTGATGACATAATCTTTGTCCTTGTGAAAAAGAGCTCTAGCTTTGATGGCATTTTCGATATAATGAATGGTCTCAAATGACTCTTCGTAGAGATTTTTGACATTCAAAACTCTTTCGACTTTGCGAATGCCGTATTCAGTGAGTGTGGCGGAGCGAGACTTTTCATCAATTATATAGTCGTTTTCTTGGAGCTGGGCGGCGATTTGAGCAAATTTGTAATACTTGTCGACAGGTTGGTTGTTCGGAGAGGAGATGATAAGAGGGGTTCGGGCTTCATCAATCAAAACAAAGTCGACTTCATCAACAATGGCATAATGATGGGGCCGTTGAACCATATTTTGGGCTTCGGAAACCATGTGGTCACGAAGGTAGTCAAAACCAAACTCATTATTGGTGCCGTAAGTAACATCGGCCAAATAAGCTTCTTTTCGAGAAATAGGGCGAAGGTGGGCTAGACGATCATCAAATTTTTCTGTAGTATCGGTATATTCCGGGTCGAGGATAAATGATTGTTCGTGAACGATAGAGGCAGTGGAAACACCTAAAAAATGAAGAGCCTTAGGGTACCAGCCGGTACCTACTCGGGTTAGATAGTCGTTGGGGGTAATAATGTGTACGCCCTGGCCGGATAAAGCATTAAGATAAGCAGGAAAAATTACTGAATGAGTCTTGCCCTCTCCGGTTCTTTGCTCGGCAATAGATCCGTAATGGAGAGTAATGGCGGCTAATAATTGAACGTCATAGGCCCTTTCACCGACAGTCCTTTTGATGGCCTCGCGAACGACAGCAAATGCTTGTGGCAATATCTCGTCAACAGTTTTACCGTCGTTAAGTAATTTTTTAAAATAACCGGTTTTTTCTTTGAGTTTCTTGTCGGAAAGTTTGCTTATTTCAGATTCAAGACTGTTGATACTGGTGACAATTTTTTGATAGGACTTAAGTTTCTTTTGGTTTTCGTCAAAAAAATTTTTTAAAGCATTGAACATATCGGTATATTATACAAAAAAAGACCATGCCCCGATACTCAGTAAAGAGTACGGGGCATGGGGTGGCTCCTCTAAGCTTTTTAGGGTTTGGTAATGGAAGTGAAATTAGTAAAAGGATGAAGGACCTTGGGGATTTTGATACTGCCATCAGCTTGTTGTTGGTTTTCCATAATAGCCAAAACAGCACGATCGGTAATCAAGGTGGCGTTGAGGATATGAACAAATTCGTTTTTACCGTCTATCTTGACTTTAGTATTAAGACGTCTGGCTTGGTAGTCGGTGCAGTTACTACAGGATTGGGTCTCGCGGTAGGTATTTTGACCCGGGAACCAGGTATTGACATCGTACATCCGACGGTTTGGTTGAGGCAGATCGCCGGTGCAACATTTGACGACTTGATAAGGCAATTCCAATTCCTGCATTAATTCTTCTTCGTTTTGGAGCATTTCCAGAGCCATATTGTCGGAAATTTCTAGGTCAGGAAGGGTAAAAACGTTCATTTCAACTTTGTTGAAGAAATGAACCCGAAATAATCCCCGGGTATCTTTGCCGTAAGTACCGGCTTCGCGACGGAAGCAGGGAGAGAAGTTGACATATTTGAGAGGTAAGTCCGACGCTTCTAAAATCTCGTCCATGTGATATGGGACCACAGAATGTTCAGAACTGGAAATGAAAATTAAATCGTCTTCCGGAATAGAATAGTAGGCATTAAAAAGGTTTTTATTGCTGTTATAACCCATTTTCCACTCGCTTTCACCTTTGATCATGGCCGGAGGAATCATGCCGTGCCAGCCTTTGTGGGCTAGTTTCTGGAAGGCATAAAACATAATAGCCATTTCCAGGATTGCAGCCTGGTTTTTGAAGTAACCAAAGCGGGATCCGGAAACTTTGGCGGCACGTTTGGTGTCAATAAGATCAAGATTTTCGCCCAAATCAATGTGATCTAAAGGCTGAAAATCAAATTTAGTAGGATTACCAACGGTTTTGATAACGATATTGTCGCGGTCATCTTTGCCAATCGGTGTATCATCAGAAGGAATGTTGGGAATTTCTTCGAGAAGCGTATCTAATGAGACCTGGTGATTATTAAGTTGGCCTTCGAGAAGTTTGAGTTGGTCTTTGATTTGGGAAGCTGCTTTAATCTGGTCAGGGGTGGGTTTGTTTTTTATTTGTCGACTAATGTTGTTCTGTTGAGCTCTTAGTGTTTCGACCTGAGCGATAACTGCTTTTCTGTCACTGTCAATTGCGATTATTTTATCGACTAAATAAGGATCTTTTTGTCTATTTTCGAGGCTTTGTTTGACCACGTCAGGCTGGTTGCGCAAAAGATTAATATCAATCATCGTTGGTCTATTTTATCAAATTAAAAATTATTTATTATCGAAATATTGCCGCAAATTGATTAAAGTTCAATATTTTTGGCTATTGACTTCATCGAGTTTAGACAAATTTCGATAAAATCTGGAAGGGGGATGTTAAGACCTTCAGGTTTTTGACAAAGAATTACATCCTGACGTCTGGTGCCAGCAGCAAAACGGGGTTCTTTGAGAAAGCGTTTTAGTATTGAGGAAGTTTTGACATCGGACAGTTTCTTGCTGGGGTAGACGAGCGCGGTAGCAACAATAAGACCTGTAAGGCTGTCGGCACAGAATATGGCCCATTGAGCTTGGGATTGGGTGGGCACTCCTGTCAATTCGGGTGCGTGGGCCTTGACGATTTGATCGACAGTGTCAGAAAGATCCAGGTCATATTTGGCTAAAGCTTGACGAGTTTTGTTGGGGTGGTCTTGCTTGAACTCAGCGGTATAGTCGATATCGTGAATCAGACCGGCCAGGCCCCACTCTTGGCGGTTGGGCTGGTTAGCTTTTAATTGGTTTTGAGATTGAAGATAGTCGTAGATACCCAGCATACAGGCTTCGAGGGCCAAAGAGTGATAGAAAATATTTTTCTCCAAGGAAAACTTGACAACCTCAAGGTAATCCTGCCTATTTGGCATCGCTGAACTTATCAACAATTAAATCAATTTCTTCATGACGCATGGCTGGAAATAGAATAGTGTCTTTGACGGTAGGTTGATCAGTCAGGAATTGAGTAAATCGGTCAATACCCATGCCCCAGCCGGCAGTTGGAGGCATACCGTATTCCAGGGCACGAATGTAATCTTTGTCTAGCTGCATGGCATCTTCCAATCCTTTTTCAGCTAAAGTTTCTTCTTCCAGCCAACGTTGATACTGATCGTGGGGGTCATTGAGCTCGTTGTAGGCTTTGAGTAGCTCAGTACCGGCAGCAAGTAATTGAAATGAGGCTATTTGTTCCGGGTTGTCTTCTTTTCTTTTGGCCAAGGCAATCATTGAGGCCGGATAGTCAGTAACAAAGGTGGGTTGAATGATGGAAGCGCGGACATGTTGTTTGTAAAGAGCGTCAAAGCGCGGACCCAAACCATAAACACCGCTCATGTCTAATTTTATTTTTTGGGCTTTGATGACAGAGTCAAACTGGTCTTCAGTTTTGATGTTATCGATGTCAATTTGAGTTTGTTCCAGGATGACATCACGGAAAGTAACTCTTTTAAACGGTGGAGTAAAATCTAATCGTGTCCCTTGGAAATTAAATAAGAAAGAACCTTTGACGAGTTTGATAATGTGGGTAACAAGCTTTTCGGTGAATTTCATTAACTGATCGTAATCAACGTAAGCCCAATAAAACTCAATCTGGGTAAATTCTGGGTTGTGAAAGCGAGAAACACCTTCGTTTCTGAAGTCACGACTGACTTCGTAAACTTTCTCTAAGCCGCCAACTATCAACCTTTTGAGATAAAGTTCGTCAGAAATCCTTAGGTACATATCCATATCGAGAGTATTGTGGCGGGTGACAAAGGGCTTGGCGGAGGCGCCGCCATAGATAGATTGGAGAATGGGGGTTTCGACTTCCAGGAAGCCGTGATCATCCAAAAATTTTCTCATTTCGGATAGGACTTTGGTCCTGGTTTCAAAGACTTTTTTGACGTCAGGATTAACGATTAAATCAACATAACGTTGTCGATATCGATCTTCGACATCCCTAAGGCCGTGCCATTTTTCGGGTAAGGGGCGAAGATTTTTGGCCAGAATTTGAAAAGAGGAGACGTTGATAGTAATTTCACCGGCTTGAGTGGTAAAAACCGTCCCGCTGACGGCAACGATATCGCCAATATCTAATAACTTAGTTTCTTTCATCAGTTCTTTGCCTAAAATTTTTTCCTGAAAGAATATTTGGATCCTGCCGGTTCTGTCGACAATATCAGCAAACAGAATACGACCGTGACCCCGAAGAGACATAAGACGACCAGCGATAACTACGTTTTTGTCCAGAAGGGAAAGAGCTTCATTGATAGTGTTTTTATCTTTGAGATTAGGTTGGGGATAGGAAATCCCTTTGAGAGATTTAAGCTTTATTAATTTGTCCAGCCTTTGCTGACTTAAAGTGCTTAAAGATTGGGTGTTGGTCATGGTTTATTTTACATCAGACTAGACAATAGAGACGATTTTGTAGGCAAGTTTGCCCACCGGAGCCTGGACTTCAACTTCGTCATTTATTTTCTTACCTAAAAGCGCCACCCCCAAAGGTGATTTGTCAGATATTTTGTTTTCCAGAGGGTTGGCTTCCAGGTGGCTAACGATGAAAAATTCTTTTTTGGTGTTGCCGGAGATATTGATGGTAACTTTGGAGCCAACCTGAACTGAATCAAAAGTTTGCTTACCGGAAATTATTTCGGAAGTTTCCAGGGCTTCTTCAAGATGGTCAATTTTTTCGCTAACCACTTCAAGCTCTTCTTTGAGCTGAGTAGCTAAGCCATCTTCACCCGACTCGTCAGGCTGGGCGACTTCTTCAATTTGGGTAACTAACCGATCACGTCTGACTTTGAGTTCATAAAGCTCGGTGGCCAGACGATTGTAACCCTCCTGGGTCATCAATACTTTGTTGTTCATATATTTTTTAATAATATTAACTTTATATATAAAAAGACCTCTCGAATGAGTTGATGGGGTATGTAACGGATAAATACCCGATCAATACTTAATGGAGAGGCGCTTGATTATGGCAAAGTTTACGGTATATTTATCATTTATTGTTGCCATGGTTTTGTATTTATATAGCAATAATAATTTTTTGTCAACCAATAATTTATAAATTTCAAGTAAAATTAATAAATGTTTGAATTTTTTAGAATAACACCCAGAAAAAGGAGTATAAAATTAAAGAGAAAAAAGGGGGTGCTGTTCAGTAATCCGGCTGGTTTTAGAAGAAAGATATTTTATTTTGGCAATGGAGTGTTGGTGGGATGTTTGGTTTATTTAGTTTATTTGTATTATCCGTTGTCTTTGGCTATTGTTAACTACAAGCTTAAAGCTCCGACGGAAAATGTTTCGGCTGAAACAGCTGAAGTATTTTTGGAAGAAGTTGAGGAAGAAGAACAGGATAAAGAGTTTCGAATTCAAATACCAAAAATATTAGCGGCTGCTGATATCGCGGCTGACGTATCGCCATATAACCCGAATGAGTATTTAAGTATTCTGTCTGACAACAGGGTGGCACATTCTGAATTGTCAGATAAGCCCGGTTCAGGGCCAGGTAATTCTGTTTATATATTTGCTCATTCAACTGAACAAGGTATTAATATGGCAAGGAAAAATTCAGTCTTCTATTTACTGGGGGAACTGGCGCCTGGAGACAAGGTGCATGTTAAGTATGGAGGGCGGGTTTTTATTTATGAGGTATTTAGCAAAAAGGTAGTTGCCGCTTCTGAAATAAAATATTTAGAATACAGAGAAGCAGACAAGGAGATGCTGATATTACAAACGTGTTGGCCGATAGGTACGGACTGGAAAAGACTGCTGGTTTTTGGTAAATTACTTAACTGATTATGGCACTAGATTTGTCGCTAGATAAAGGAAATTATGATTGGCGGACATTGGAAAAGTATTCCAAAGATACCGGATTAGTGGTTGAAGATGTAAAAAAATGCTATGACTTTGCCAAAAAAGCACATGAGGGCCAAAAAAGAGTGTCAGGAGAAGACTTTTTCTGCCATCCTTTTTGGGTAGCCAAGGTGGTGACTCAATTAGGGATAGGGCATAAAGCTGTATTTGCGGCATTGCTGCATGATGTTATTGAGGATACAAATACTACACTGGACGATGTAGCCAAAGAATTTGGAGATGAAGTGGGCTTATTGGTTAATGGTTTGACGGAAGTTAGAAACAGAACTCGAGGAATAGAAGTACATCAGACCAGCATTGAAGTATTTAGAAAATTTTTGTTTTCTTCAGTAGATGATGTTCGGGTTCTAATTGTCAGAATCGTGGATAAGCTACATAACGGATTGACAATAGAATCTTTACCTAAAGAAAGGCAGATTAAGTATGCCAAAAGGGTTTTTGGGATATATAGTCCGATTGCTGAATATGTGGGATTGCATTATTTTAAAAGGCTTCTGGAAGACATCGCCTTTAAAATTCTTTATCCAGAAGAAGCTTTAAAGCTAGAGGTAGAACTCAGGGGAAGAAAGAGGTACGAACTAAAAGCTCTGGCTATGGTAAAGGCTGATTTGGGGAGAATGCTTAGAGCAAATAAAATTAATGATTGTCTGGTTGAGGGCAGGATAAAAAGTTTATACAGTACTTACCTTAAGGCAAAAAGAAAGGGTTATGACAGAGTAAAAGACCGGGTAGGTATCAGAGTAATTGCGGAAAAAGTAGAGGATTGTTATACGATATTGGGATTGCTTCATTCCAGGTATAAATATTTGGCTGATGAGTTCGATGATTATATTTCAGCACCAAAACCCAACGGTTACAGATCGATTCAGACAACATTAATTTGGAAGGATAGGTTGACGGTGGAAGTTCAAATTCGGACGAAAGAAATGCACGAATTTAATGAATTTGGTCCGGCTTCACATATAGTTTATAAGTTGAACAAAGGCACGTATGAGAACATGTCATTATCCTGGGTAAAAGATTTGATCAAATGGCAAATAAAGGATGATGAGGTTAAGAACTATCAAATAAATGTATTAAAAAACTATATTTATGTGTTCACGCCCAAAGGAGACACAATACAACTGCCAGCCGGGAGTACGGCATTAGATTTTGCCTACAGAATTCATACTGATATCGGGGACCGGTGTAACGGGGTAATTATTAACAAAAAAATGAAAAAAATTGATACGGTCTTGGTTACCGGGGATATGATTGAGATTCTTCTGAGCAAAAGACTGAATGTCAACAAAAACTGGTTGGATCTGGTCAAGACGCAATGGGCGAAGGAACATATCCGAAAGGTTGTCTACGCCAAGGAATTACTTAGTTGATATAATGGGTTTATGGATAAAAAGCTCTTGTCTAAAGAAGAAAAAATCAAACTAATTTCCAGAAATTGCCAGGAAATATTAACAGAAGAAGATTTAGGGCAGTTGATAGACAGTGGTACTCAACTGAGCCATTATATAGGTTTTGAGATTTCGGGGATGGTGCATTTAGGAACAGGGCTGGTATCGATGGGGAAAATTCGTGATTTTTTATTAGCCGGTGTTAAGTGTAGAATATTTTTGGCCGATTTTCATTCCTATTTGAATAACAAACTGGGCGGTGATTGGGAAAGAATCCGGTGGGCAACGGAAAATTATTTCAAGGAAGGATTGATTGCGTCCCTAAAATGCTGGGGGGTTGACAGCAATCAAATAGAATTTATTAACGGTAAAGATTTATACGAAAATAACTTGACTCATTGGGAAACGTTTATGGAAGTGGGTAAGCATGTTACTTTGTCAAGAAATATGAGATCGATTTCCATAATGGGTAAAAATAAAGGAACTGACGTGGAGATGGCAACGTTATTTTATCCCCCACTCCAGGTGGCCGATATTTTTACCATGAAAGTTAATCTGGCACATGCAGGTATGGACCAGAGAAAAGCCCATGTGGTGGCCAGACAGGTGGCTTCTAAATTAAAAATTAATCCTTTGAAGAACGGTAAGGGAGAGATAATTTCTCCTGTGGCTGTCCATCATAATTTGATAGCGGGTTTGAGTGGACCGGAAAAAGTAGATAAGAGCCAAAATACAGAGGAGGCAGCCGTTGATTTGAAGATGAGTAAGTCAAAGCCGGGCAGTGCTATATTTGTACACGACACGCCAGACATGATAAGAGAGAAAATAAAAAAGGCCTATGGACCTCCGGAGGATATTGTGTTAAACCCTTTGATTAACTGGGTGGAAACTTTGGTATTTTGGGGCGAAAAAGGCGGTAACTTTATTGTTAACAGGCCAGAGCGGTACGGAGGTAGTATTGTTTACACCGAGACTGATTCTCTAATAACTGATTATAAAAACGGAAAGTTGTTTCCTTTAGATTTAAAAAATGCGCTGATGGATTGGTTGATAGAAAAACTGGAACCGGCCAGAAAGTACTTTGATGAAAATACCCAGGCCAGAGAGGGGTTAAGGCAGATGAGTGACTGGTTAGCTTCGTAAGACTTTGTTTTGGAGTTGGCGCCGGTAATTATTGGCAAAACGGTGGGCTTCGTCTCTGAGTTTTTGAAGCAGTTTTAGCGTTTCGGAATTAGGTGGAAGATTGACCTCGATAAAAGATTCCAGGGTTTTGATAACGACGGTTTCCTGTTTTTTAGCTAAACCAATGAGGGCAATGTTTTTCTGAGATTGGAGAGATAAAACTGAGTTAGCGGCGCTAACCTGAGGTTTACCACCATCAACAAGGATGATGTCAGGGTAAGTCCAATCAAAATGTTTGAGCCGGCGCCAGATAATTTCTTTGATCATGAATTGATCATCGGGAGTGTTTTTGGAATATATTTTAAATTTTCTATATTGATTTATATCAATATGATTTTCGAAAAATACAACCATAGAACCGACAAAATATTTGGATCCGAGATTTGATATGTCATAGGCTTCGATCCGATTTATATTTTTTAATTTAGGAAAATATCGGGATAGTAAGGTTTGTAAACCATTAAGACCAAGGGTTGTCCGATCATCGGGTAAATTAGTTTGTTCAAAAAGGTTATTTAGGTTGTGCCAACCGGAGACGATATAGTCGAGAGCGGTTAACTGATCTCTTGATTTCAGGGCAGCTTCGAAGTTCTGTTTTTTCGATTCAAGGCTCATTTCTTGGTGCAAAGTTCTTTTGAGTAGAGAAAATTTACCGGAGAGTATTTTTTTGATTCGAGAAATATCCCTCTTGTAATTAACCGGATCCGGGTTGGGACCAGGGCAGAGATTCAAGTGACAAAGTAAACATGAAGTTTGAGGGTGACGGGAGGAAGTGCGAAAAGGAAATATCCTTCTGATCGTTTTTAAAAGTGATTTAACGGCTGAACCACTGGGAAAGGGACCATAAACAAAACTGTTGCTTGGAATTTTGGTAGCGTGGGTGGAGAAAACTAAAGGTATTTTGTCCTTGGTGATACAAATATAGATATAACTTTTGTCGTCTTTGAGCTGAGAATTGTATTTGGGACGATATTTTTTTATTAGTGACGATTCCAGTATTAAAGCTTCAATTTCTGAACTGACAATTTGCCAACTGATATCGTTTATTTGGGACAGCAGTCGGCGAGTTTTGGGACCTAAAGCGTCATCACGCTGAAAGTATTGGTTAACGCGTTTTTTTAGATTGATGGCCTTGCCAACATAGATAATTTCACCCAGATTATTTTTATATATGTAGATGCCTGGTTGTGTCGGAATGTTATCCGGTGGTAAATATTTTTGTTTCATTTGGTTGAATTTTGAGGTGTTTTTTGAGGTACTGGCCAGTATAACTACCGGGGCAAGCCATGACATCAGAAACAGAGCCGGAAACAAGGATAAATCCGCCTTTTTCGCCACCCTCAGGGCCCATGTCGATAATATAATCGGCATTTTTGATGACGTCGAGATTATGCTCGATGACGACAACCGTGTTGCCCATATCTACCAGTTTCCGTAAAACTTTAATTAACTTATCAATATCATAAAAATGGAGGCCGGTGGTGGGTTCATCCAGGATATAAAGTGTTCGACTTCCCTGTTTCTTGACCAGTTCGCGGCTAATTTTGAGCCTTTGGGATTCACCGCCGGAAAGAGTATTAGACGGTTGACCCAATTCCAAGTAACCCAAGCCAACATCCTGGATAGTGGAAAGTTTTCTTTTGATGAGAGGAATATTTTTGAAAAATTCGGCAGCTTCATCAATGGTTAGCTTTAAAATTTCAGCGATATTTTTGCCTTTGTACTGGACTTCCAGAGTTTCATCTTTGTAACGGGTACCACTACACTCTTCGCAGGTAACATAGATGTCGGGCAGAAATTGCATTTCAATTTTTATTTGACCTTGGCCTTCACAAGCTTCACACCGGCCGTTTTTGACGTTAAAGGAGAACCTGCCGGCGGTGTAACCCCTGATTTGAGCTTCGGTTGTCTGAGACATCAGTTTTCTGATTTCATCAAATACTTTGGTGTAGGTAGCCGGATTACTTCTGGGAGTTTTGCCGATGGGAGACTGGTCGACCAGTAAAACGTCAGACACATATTGATGGCCGACGATATTGTCGTAATTGCCAATTGTTCCATAATAAGAGCCATAGATACTTTTCCTGATGCCTCCATACAAAGTGTCGTGAATAAGGGTAGATTTACCACTACCGGAAACACCGGTAACACAGATGAAATTGTTGACCGGAAAACTGACGTCAATATTCTTTAGATTCCACTGAGAACAACCGGTAATTTTTATAAATTCGGCAGGGGGTATCCTGGTGGGAGAAGAGTTGATGGATAATTTGCCAGATAAGTATTGACCAGTAATACTGTTTTTGGATTTGAGAACTTCTTTTAATTCTCCCTGAGCGACAATTTCACCACCGCTTTTACCGGCAAATTTACCAAAGTCGACAATGTGGTCGGCACTTCGGATGACGTCTTCGTCGTGCTCGACGACAACAACAGTGTTGCCAAGTTGCTTTAATTTTTTTAGAGTAGAGATGAGGCGGTCGTTATCGCGTGAATGCAGGCCAATAGTGGGCTCGTCGAGGATATAAAGAACTCCAGTCAGTCCGGTACCTATTTGACTGGCCAACCTAATGCGTTGTGACTCACCTGACGAGAGAGTGCCGGCTTCACGCTCTAAGCTCAAATAGTCAAGACCCACCGCCAATAAGAAGTCGAGGCGGGAAGCTATTTCGTTTTTGATGGGCAGCAGAATTTCCTTTTCTTTATCACTATCCAAGTTGTTGTCCAGGTCGGATAGCCAAGTTGACAACTGGTCAACGGGAAGCCGAGATATTTGATATATGTTTTGGGAAAGAACCGTAACAGAAAGTGATTCCTGGTTAAGGCGGGAACCGGAACAAAGAGGGCAAGTTTCTTTGATCATTAACTTTTCTATTTCTTCGCGAACTGTTTCGGAAGTTGAGGTGAAATATTTATTCTCAAGCATTTTAGCTTTCCATTCGGGAAATTGAGAGCGGTCTATCTGGAACTTTAAACCTAAACCTTTGCACTCAGAACAAGCACCTTGGGGAGAATTAAAAGAGAAAAGTCGGGGTTCGATTTGGGGAAGGGAAATATTGCAATTAGGACAGGCATAGTTTTCGGAAAACAGGGTGTCAGTCATAATCGAGGGATTTTCGGGAAAAGTAAAGGAAGGGTCATCTACACGGGAAACTATCACCAAGCCATTACTAAGTCTCATAGCTTGCTCGACATCGTCGATTAAACGATCGAATATTTCTTTGCGATTTTCCGGTTTGAAGTTGTCTTTGGTAACGGTGACCCGATCAACAATAGCATCAATATTGTGCTTATTGGTCTTAACGATGGAAAAGTCAGAGTAAAGGTCAAAAAGACGGTTGTCGACTCGAATATGTTTGTAGCCTTGCTTTCGGAGGTTTTCGGTTAAACCACGGAAATCTCCGGCCTTGTCTCTGACTAAAGGTGATAAGACTAGAAAACGGTAACTTTCTGGGCCGAAAATATTATTTTTGGCAGTATCGATGATTTGGTTGACAATTTGCTTGCTGGTTTGGGGAGCAACTTCGCGATGACACTCGGGACAATGAGGATGGCCGATCCGAGCATAGAGTAACCTCAAATAATCATAGATTTCGGTGACAGTGCCGACGGTAGACCGGGGGTTGTGGGAAATCGCTTTCTGGTTGATGGCAATCGAAGGCGACAAACCTTCAATCAAGTCGACTTCGGGATGTTTCATGTTGCCCAAAAATTGCCGGGCATATGAGGATAGGCTTTCAACGTAACGGCGTTGACCTTCGGCGAATAAAGTATCAAAGGCCATGGATGATTTGCCGCTACCGGAAACGCCGGTAAAAACCACCATCTTATTTTTGGGAAAGTCAAAATTGACGTTTTTGAGATTATTCTCCCGAGCGCCTTTGACAATAATGGTATTTTGGGGATTTTTATTCATGTTTATACTTCTACCGACCGGAGTTTGTTTCTAATTTTTATGGCTTCTTCAAAGTTGAGATCGGCGGCATACTGCCTCATTTGTCTTTTCAGGTCTAAAACATATCTTTTCCTTTGTTGAGGGGTCAAAGACATTGGGTCGGTATCGATGGTGTTGGTCTGGTCATCTTTGGCTTCAACTTCGATAATTTTGGGACGGATGGATTTTACCACGGACTGAGGAGTAATGTGGTGTTCCTGGTTGTATTTAATTTGAAGCTGGCGACGACGATTAACTTCTTTGATGGCAGATTTCATGGCGTCGGAATAAGTATCGGCATAAAGAATTACTTTTCCGGAAAGATGGCGGGAAGCGCGTCCCATTATCTGGATAAGGGAAGAACGGGAACGAAGAAAACCTTGCTGGTCAGCATCGAGAATGGCAACTAAAGAGACTTCAGGTAAATCAAGACCTTCCCGAAGCAAATTAATACCAACAAGAACGTCGTAGTCACCTGACCTAAGATTATCCAAAATAGTCGACCTTTCCAGAGTTTCGATGTCGGCGTGAAGGTAGGCAACTTTGAAGGGGTTAGGGGTGTTGGCGGGTTCAGAAAGATAAGAGGCCAGATCTTCAGCCATTCTTTTGGTGAGAGTAATGACTAAAACCCGTTGTTTGTTTTTGATGCGAGCATCTATTTCTTTGACTAAATCCGGAATTTGCCCGTGGCTCTTTTTGACTTCAATCGGTGGATCGACGAGGCCGGTGGGACGAATAATTTGTTCAACGACAACACCTTTTGAGTCCTCAATTTCAAACTTGGAAGGAGTGGCGGAAACATAAATAATGTTGGGGGCGCGGTGGTAAAATTCATCGAATTTAAGAGGACGGTTATCGAGAGCAGAGGGAAGGCGGAAGCCGAAATCAACTAAAGTTTTTTTCCGGGCCAAATCACCCTGATACATACCACCGATTTGAGGGACGGTGGCGTGAGATTCGTCAATGACGCATAAAAATTTATCACCCCAAATGTGTCGGAAATAATCAACTAAAGTAAAAGGAGGGTCACCGGTTTTTCTGGCTTGTTCGAAGTAAATGGAATAGTTTTCGATGCCGTTGACATAGCCCATTTCTTCAATCATTTCCAGATCATACTCAACTCTTTGACGGATGCGATGGGCCTCCAGTATTTTGTTTTGGGATTCAAACAGTTTTAACTGTTTGTCTAAGTCAGAACGAATGGTTTTGTAAATGCTTTTCAGGTCAGCACTGGCAGCACCGACGTATTGTTTGGCAGCATATAATCTGAAATTATCCCGATTGAATTCGTTGCCGGAAAAGGGGTGGCGTTGAATAATTTTTTGCAAAATTCCATTTTCAAATTGAAGTGAAATAATCCAATCCTGGTAAGATGGCCAGATTTCGACAGTTTCACCTCTGACTCTGAAAGTAGACCTTTTGAATTCGAGTTCGCTTCTGGAGTAAAAAAGAGAGACCAGGTCTTCGAATAATTTTCTCCTGTTCCAGTTTTGGCCCAGGGCATAGTCAACAGTCCGACCACTAAATTCGATGGGATCGCCGATATTGTAAATACAGCTGACCGAAGCAACGACAATATTATCGTTACCGGAGAAAAGGTTAGAAGATGCTTCTAGACGAAGTTTATCGATAAGATCATTGATTTCGACTTCTTTGGCAATGTAGGTGTCAGTAGAAGGGATGTAGGCTTCGGGTTGATAATAATCATAATAGGAAACGAAATACGATACTTTATTTTCCGGAAAGAGTTCCTTGAATTCCTGATACAACTGTCCGGCCAGAGTTTTATTATGGGAAATAATTAATGTCGGCAGTTGTGTTTGCTGGATAAAGTTGGCAATAGTGAAAGTTTTGCCCGAACCAGTAACACCAAGAAGCGTTTGCTTGTTTAGTCCACGATTATAGTTGTCGACCAGTTTGGCTATGGCCTGAGGTTGATCACCTGAGGGCAAGTAGTCAGTTTTCAAGTTAAAAGACACAAGTATTATTTTATCAAATTTCTTTCGGTTTTTATTTGGGTCAATTATTGGCTGGTTGCCGAAAGTCTGGTTGTTTCGCGATTAATTATCTGTTGTAAAGTAGCCAAGGATGCCAGGTAAGTCGGCTCAACTCCCTGAAGAGAGATTTTTTCGTGAGATAAATTTTGCACCAGAGGGTTGTCGGAGGCGTAATTAAATATACCAAAGTCAAAAGGAATTTGGGTTAAATTATAAAGTTTGTCGACAGGTAATGGCTGATTTTTGAGGAAGAAATGTTCGGTAAGTGACCTGAGATATGGTCCGGATTCCATCTCGATTATATTGATACCATCGTGGGTGTATCGGTCTATCAAGGACTTGTTTTCTAAATAGGTACCAAGGACGCTGGCGGCTTTTTGATTGCGATAAATTTGACTGATATAGGTTTCAAAATTAAAATTTTCAGAAAAAGTGTTGTTGAAAGTAAAGGTACTGTTACTGACTTCGTCATACACCGAAGTGGGTATCAATATATCCCCTACCGAACCGGTTAATATGGCGGCTTTGCCAATAATATACAGGCCAAGAAAATTCTTGAAGGTAGAGAAGAATTGATTTAACAGGAAATAAGCGGCATAGCCAAGGGGATATTGAATATTGATTATGAGAGCGTCGCTTTGGGATAATTTGTCTTTGTCGGGTATTGTCAGATTAGGGTCGGGACTGAGAGGCTTGGAGATGGTATTTACCGGTATTATTTGAGTGTTAGATTGAAAAGCATCGGTGGACTTAATATTTTTGATACCCAGAGACTCGTCGTATTTTAATTTTTCGGCTAAGAATTCCGGATGTTCTTTGACGTAGATACCGGCCATGTGATAGAGAAAGTCGTTGACTCTGGAGGTACCATGTTTGTTTTTGATGTCAAACCACTGGCGATAAATATCCGGGTGTTGGCGACTCATATAATCAAAAATATAAGTTTGCCTTTGATTAATGAAACCACCGATAACATTGACTAAACTGTGGGAATTACTGGACACCAGATAGATAGGCGCTTTTTGCCATCCGAGAGTAAGGGAGTTATACATTAAATTATCCATCCAAACCTGAGTGTTGGCCTGATAGAGCGGTGGGTTCCGGCCATACATTTTGATACTGGGCTCGATGTTACTAAGCATGGACTGAAGAACTGCGCCCCAATTATCCCCCAGCGTTGTTTTTAGTTTTTCCCATTGAGCCAAATCAAGATTGAGTATCTGATATTTTTCCTGGTCGATCAACTCTTTGAGGCGGCCGGTGATTTTATTTTTAATTTTGTTGCGTTCGATATAAAAAGAAATCAAACAGTTTACCAAATCGTGAATATCGGATTCGGAAGATATTAAGGAGGCCATGGTGTTGCCTGAAGCGTTAAGATAAGTCAAGCGACGGCGACCATCGGACTCAATTACCTTCCAGCTTTGGATGTCAAAACCAATAGAATTTAAATCAGAATAACTTTGGACTAAAAGAATCTTGCTAACATTAACAATTTCGGCAGGGAGACGTTTCAGGGCATAAGAAATAGCGTTGACATTGAGATTGTCATCATCAGGGTGTTGGTGCAGGATAGAATCAAGCTGGTTAAAAGTAGGTACAAGTTCCGACAGAGATACTTCGCGGCCAGTCGACAAAAGAGTCGAGTAGTGAGAGACGTGCTGGGAAATTGAGGGGTCGGTGTTTTCTGGCATTGTTTACAAGTAAGGGGCCCAACTGGCAATAGGGGCGGTGTTGCCGATAACGAAATTTATACCATAAAGAATTACGGCGGGAAGAAGTAGAAATAAAATGATCTTTAGTGGTCTGCGGTTAAGTAATTTGTAAAAAGCCAGCAACATAAAAGGGTAAACCGGGGAGATGTAGCGGCTGATGTCGCGATGGCCAACAAAAATGGTGGCGATGGTAAAAATGAGGGGAAATATAAAGACGATGTTCAGCTTGTATCTTTTTTGGAGAAGGTAAAGACCATAAAAAACAATTAGTAAAATGTAGATTATCTCTTCGAGCCAGATACTGCCGATCCAGGATAAATTACTGACAAAGACAATATAAGGGAGCGGGTAGAGATGGTGGTTATCGCCGCTTTGGAAATAGGCAAAGAAGTTGCCAAGCTGCTGTTGGTAGATAAAAAATATTAATAACACCGTCGCCGGGACTAAAAGATAATAAATATATTTGGAAATAATATTTTTTAGAGGAACACTGTTTCTTAAATTTTTTATAGCTATGAATAAGTAAGATAGGGCCAAGAGAGCACCGGGGGTTTTGATTGATTGGGCTAAAGCAGCAAAGATAGCCGACGGGAGATAATTTTTCTTTTTGAAATAAAAGACGGAGGCGACGATACTGCCAATGAACCAAGTTTCGGGAGCTCCGATCTGCCGAAGGACGAACAACCGAGGCGGGAAAAATAGAAGTATTAAGGTCAGCCAATAGGCGTGCTTGGGTTTAACAAAAAGGCAAAATAGCTTGTAAGAATAGATGGATAATAGGATCGAACCGAAGAGAGTGGCCAGAAGCATAGCTTTGGTGCTGAGGGTGAAAAAAGACAGTATTTTTATTATCATGGGATAGCCTGGAAAATGGGCTGGGTAGTACTCTAGAGGGAGTGGAAGCGAATAATTCCTAGCGATACAGTCTTTGTCATAACCACATTTGCTGATAGCAATGTAATTCGGTCCGTCGTAGTTGGAGTAAACCGTTTCCAGGCTGGCTTCGGGAAAACCGATGACTTTAGGAAGATTAAAATAAAATATCAACCAGAATAATAAAGAAGAGAGGACCGTAAAAAATGAAAGTAAAACAAGCTTGTTTTTGAGTAATTTCATCGCTTGTTTAAATTGTACTATAAAAGATTTCTTTGTGTTTTTGGTATTATTTTGATAAGATTTGAATGCTTTTGACGGCCCCATCGTCTAGCGGCTAGGACATTAGGTTCTCATCCTAATAACCGGGGTTCGATTCCCCGTGGGGTCACCGTTAAGTTTTTTCGTCAATGATTGTACTGATCATCTCGAATGATAGGCAAATAGTCGTGGTTTCAAATGTTCTGTTTTTATAATAAACTTTTTAGGGAAAGATTATGCTATAAACAACCTTACTTTTTTAATAGGTCCTAGTTTATCCCAAAAGTCGCTAATGCTTGATAAGAAATTACATACAAAGTTTATGATAATTTTTCTTTGGTATCCATTTTATTGCAAAAAAATAAAAAGACAACACAGGAAAAACTAGTGGTAATTATCTTTCGGCAATTTCTTACCCATTTGACTTGTTACTATCAGGTTTCGAGTTTTGGAATATCAACACTGAATAAACATTAGAACTAGTAGATTGTATTGTCAACATATTTCTCTATTTTAGGCTTCACTGCGATGTGTGTCCTAATATATTTATCCTGTAACGGTTAAATTTTCTGAGCGCAAATAGTTATTCGGAGCAACTAGAATATTAAGGTAAATAATTGATGCAATATTTGAAAGATAATTCGGGGTGTCCCCAGAATTGATAAAGATTACCTCGTTAAAATCACCATTGGCACTGCCATGAACACCGTGTATCGTGTTTCGTAAAGCAGAGATATAGGCTCCAGTGTATTCGTTAATAGTAAAAGTCTTCGATGGTGTTTCGATTATATTTGTTTTTTTATAATATGGAACCACGCCGTCAGTAACCTCATTGAATAGCTTCTGGATAATTAGTTCAGCATGTTCTTTATATTTAGAATTAAATTGACTAGGTAGCTTTTCCAAGTTTCTAATAATTTCGTTTAAATATTTACTTTGAAATAATTTATTGATTGATCCGCCACTACCAAATCTAAGCTTCGACACCAAATCCAAGAATATAACTGTTAATTGTTTTTTAATTACGAGGTCGTTTGTACCTAAGATTTTTACTAAAAGCAATGTTATTTGCTCAAAGGTCATTATATATTTGTATTGTTCAATGGAATTTATGTACATACTTTTTCTCTTTGCAAAGGACCCAAAACAATAAAGATAATTAAGCAAGTCATTGATATGGGAAACGTACCAACCAGTAAATATTCTAAAATCGTTGTTCGTTAAATAAAACTTCTCTGTTTTTGGTTTTGATCCACTTTCTAAAAATCCACTATCAACCCCTCTTACGTATGAATAAAGATAGTCTGAACTACCAAGTTGTATTGATTTGCCAAAAGTTAAGAGTAGATTTCTATCTAGCCATGGTATGCAGATGCCATATATTCCACTCTCAAATAAATTAAAAAGAATGTTAAAATAATTACCTTCATTTGACATGGGTAGTCGCTCTTTCCAATCGGTCGAAAGCAAACTTTTCGTCATACCTAGTCCAAATATCTCTTGTTTCGAAAAATTTCTTATTAGGAGAGGCAAGATAAAATTCAACTTGTTTATTGTTATAAAATCCACGGTGCCTTGTGGAAATAATTCAATAAATTTATTTGAAATAATTCCGACATTATCCACCAGGATCATCGGATCAGTTGATGACATAAATAAGTTTTCAGCACTTTTCTTAAAATCGTGAATTTTTGAAAGTTCTTTTGTGTTAGAAATTGAATTTATCAAAGCACGATTTTTAGCAATAAAATTATTCTCTAAATCTTTTGGATCATTTGCCCACGGTTCAAATATTTTTGGAATTCTGTAGGAGTTACTTCTTAAACTATTTTTAGTGATAGTGTGTTGGCTGTAAAAATCAATTCGAGATCCATCAAAATCAACACCTAAATGATCACCTTTATCAGTTACTGAATATGAACCTAGAGTTTGTAAAAAATTAATGAAATTATTCTTAAGAGTTTCTGTTGTGTTTTCGTCAAGTTTAAGTTTAAGATTTTTTACCGGTAGGAGTTTGAAATTATTTATAATACCGTGACACGACAGATAATCAGTTCTACTTTCACACCAACAATAATCAGTCTTATTTTTCATTTTTTAGTTTGTTTGGCAGGAAAAAGGGTGGTGGAAATGTTCTGCTGCCATCTGACTATGGCGTTAGTGCAACTTTTACAGATATTTGCAGTGCGGGACTTGTCAATTTCTAATCGATCAAATTTGGGATTACATCCAACTATTGGTTTCTGGCAGATGGTACAGATCATAATACATGATACTAAATTTTGCGTATCTTGTCAAGTTTTTTGACACTTACTCTTTCTGGACTTCTGGTGCTTATTGACTCGTAGGCGAAAGAAGATAACTATCCTTAAACTCTCTGGGAACAAAATGCATCATGTCAAGGCTGGTAAGCGTCTTTTTGGGCAAAGCGGCGACAACAATATTGTTACCGAAAAAATCTTTTAGAGTGTCACCTTTTTGGCTTATTAATTTCTCAGCTTTCATCATAGCTGCTTCAGTGTAACCAACGGTAACGGGCAGGTATCGGGCCTCATCTATTGAATAACTGGTACGGAGAGGATCGATGGCTGAAGTAAGCTGAGGAGGGATATTGTTGTCGTCATAAAGATAGAAAAGCTTTAGTTCTCCCGTGGTTGTCTCGGTTATCAACATATCCGAAGCGGCAGTTAGACGGTCGAAGTCAGATTTTTGGAAGACATGATAATGGTCAAGGATAGTACCGGTGGGCTCAAGAATAGCAATTACTTTGATTTGGGGAAGACCGAAAAAGTCAGGAATTTCAGAACCGACGCCCTGAATCAGTCCTTCTTCTTTCATCATGGCCGCTTCGACAGAGCCAAGGATAACCCCGTACTCTGAGAATCTAAAATCAGTGGTCTCAGCAGATATTTTGACAGAGTCGGGCAAGTTGTCGGCTCCTAAAAAGAGTTTGGGAAAGTTACCGATAAAGCCAATTTTAGTCGGATTATTAATAAGGGTGCGATTGATTTCTGTCTGGATAGAAGGGTGTTTTTGGACGTAAGTGGCCAAGGCGGTGTTTTGATCCATGCCGCCCATTTGAGAAGAGAAGCGGGCAAATTCGATAAAAATTCCCAGGAAAAGTACCACCATAATATATGGGGCTAGCTTGGAAATCCAATTGATTTTTCCGGGCTTAAAGAATTTGAGGGTAAGAGAATTGATAACTACAGAAACAGAAGATAAGGCCATGGCCAAACCAGCCAGTTCCGGTCTGAGAATTAAACCCAAAAAAGCGAGAGCACGAGCGGCGATAGGAATTCCTAAAACATTGTAAAAGAGGGCAAAGAACATATTTTGACGAATTTTTCCGACTGTTTCTCGAGATAGACTGATGGCGGTCAGAACACCGTTTAAATCGTTATTTATGATAACGATACCTCCTGATTCCATAGCGACATCAGCGCCAGAACCCATGGCGATACCTAAATCAGCTTGGGCCAGAGCCGGGGCATCGTTGATGCCGTCACCGACCATGGCAACTTTTAGACCTGAATCCTGGAGTTTTTTGATTTCCTGGGCTTTGTCCTGAGGTAAAATTTCAGCCAAAACATGGACAATACCGACTTTTTTGGCAATGGCCTGAGCTGTCTTACGGTTATCACCAGTGATCATATAAACTGAAATTCCCATCTGTTGAAGTTTTTTGACGACGTCGACTGACGTTTCTTTTAACTGATCAGCAACAGCAATAAGACCAAGGACCTTTTTCTTGTCAGCAATGATCATGGCGGTTTTGCCCTCATTTTCAAGCCGTTTGAGATCGGCAAGAGAACTTAGGGGAATATTATTAGTCGCCATCAACTGGCGGTTGCCAACGTAATAAGTTTGATTATTGACAACGGCCTTGACACCCTGACCGGGGATAGCTTGAAAATTATCTACAGGAAAACTGGCGGCTTTTAATTTTTTAGCATAATAAGTAATTGCTTCAGCTAACGGATGTTCAGATTTTTGTTCAATGGAATAAAGAACAGAAAGAAGGATTTGATCGTCGGGCGCATAACTAATAAAATCGGTAACTTCGGGTTTACCTTTAGTCAAAGTTCCAGTCTTGTCAAAAACTATGGCCTTAATTTTTTCGGCCATTTCTAAGGGCTCACCACCTTTGATCAAAATACCATACTGGGCGCCCTTACCGGTGCCGACCATAATTGAAGTGGGGGTGGCCAGACCCAGAGCGCAAGGGCAGGCAATAACGATAACGGCAACAAAGGACAGAAGGGAAAAAGTAAGGGAGGCGCCAAGAAAAAAATACCAGATTATAAAGGTAAACAAGGCGATACCAATGACGGCCGGGACAAAAACCGATGAAATTTTGTCGGCAAAAGCCTGAATTGGAGCTTTGGAACCTTGGGCGTCTTCGATAAATTTAACAATCTGGCTTAGGGTGGTATCGGCACCGATTTTGGTGGTTTTGAATTCAAAAGAACCGGTTTTATTAATAGAAGCGGCGTAGACTTTGGAACCGACTTGTTTTTCTACAGGAAGTGACTCTCCGGTTAATATTGACTCATCGACAGCCGAATAGCCACTAATGATCTGGCCGTCAACCGGAATCCTTTCACCAGGACGAACGATGGCTATATCCCCGACCACCACTTGTTCTATGGGAACGTCTATTGGCTGACCGTGTTGAAGGAGACGGGCGGTTTTGGGGGTTAAACCCATTAATTTTTCGATGGCTTGCGAGGTTTGACCTTTGGCTTTGGATTCGAGCCATTTGCCCAAGGCAACAAAGGTGATCAGAAAAGCGGCAACTTCAAAGTAGAGGTTGGGAATTTTGAAGCTATTTAGGCCAATAACCGAACCGGTTTCAATGAAATATTTAACAAATTCGTAGAGACTGTAAATAAAGGCGGTTCCAGTACCGATGGCAATAAGAGAATCCATGGAGAAGGTGCGCATTTTTAGGGCCGCCCAAAAGCCGGCAAAGAAATTATTGCCAACATAAAAAAGTACCGGCACTGTCAAAATTAAAGAGATAATGCCAGCATAGGGCATGATAGTGGTTTTGAAGGGAAGTTGGTTGGTGAAGTCATAAACCATAAAAAGAATCATGGGCAGGCTGAGGACAAGACCAATGATAAATTTCTTAAACCAGTACTGGGTTTCCCTGATCCTTTTTTGGGATTGACTTTCTTCTTTTTTATCGGGAAGAGAGGCGTGATAACCAGTACTTTCAACCGCCTTGATTAGGTCCTCAATTTTGACGGAAGACGGTTGATAGACAATACGGGCTTTTTCCGAGGCCAAGTTCACGTTAACTTCGGAGACACCGGGAACTTTTTTGAGAGATCTTTCGATCAAGGCGGCACATGATGAGCAGTGCATACCAGTTAAGTTAAGCAAAGCTATCTGAGTGTTTGTAGCGGACTGGTCCATTATTGGCCTCCTTGGTTGGGAGCGGTGGAGTCGACAACCTGAACGGTGCCAGAAATCATACCCATCCAGCAGCTAAATTTGTAAATTCCGGGTTGAGGTGAAGTAAACTCTTTGATGGCGGTTCCGTTTCTAATTAGATTAATCTGACCGTTAAAGAGACCTCTGGAGATAATGGCGTTGGTGCAGCCACTAAAACCGGCATCGGTAATCTCCCAACGAGTGGGTGTGTTGGCGCGTAAGGTAATGCGGTTGGGTGAGTAGGTTGAAGCTGAGGCGCTGATTTTGATAACCTGTTTACCGTTGACTAGTGGAGGTAATATGTCGACAGAGGGTGTTATCTGGGAGGTTGTCGGGTTGGATATCAAATCACTGAAATTGGAAACTCCCAGAACTGATAATTGAGAGTTGACATTGGATACGGCGAAGAATAAAACAAGAAAACCAGCGATCATTGAAAATTGTTTGGCAGATTGGGGTTTACTTTGAAATTTGAGACTGCTTAAGCCGATGGCCAGTAGACCCGGTACAGTACCCAGGGCAAAAAGGCCCATAATGAGAGCGCCCTGTATTGGATTACCCGAGGTTAGAGCTAGAGCCTGGGCGGTAATGGTGAAACCACAGGGTAAAAAGAAGGTAAGGGCACCCATGATTAAGGGACCGAAACGCCCCTGGAAATTTGATTGGTTGATCAGTTTACCAGTAATGGATTCGGGGAGTCGAAATTGGAAGTTTCTGAGGGCTTTGACCCCAAGCATTTGGAGCCCAAGCAGCACCATAACTACAGATATAGCTATAACCATTAGAGCTGTGAACAGGGGCGAAAGTTGGAAATAATTTCCCACTAGGCCCAGGACCATGCCAAAGATAGCATATCCTAATACACGGCCGACATTGAAAAGCAGATGTGGCTGGGCTTTCTTCCGGGTAGAATCGTTGTGGCTGTAGAGCGAGAGCCATTGCCGGCTGAGAGATAAAATAATTCCGCCAACTAAAGCAGCACAGCTGGATAGACCGGCTAACAAACCAAATAAAAAGAAAACAGGTAGCGACGACTGATCGGTTACGGTGACAAGTGAAGAGAGACTGCTTTTTGAAAGAAGAATATAGCCGGCGATAAGGGCGGCAGCGATAAGTAATGGCTGGCGGAAGTTGGAGGAAGATAAGGGTAATAAGGGTTTGACTGAAAAGCGGTAACCGCTGTCTTTAAAGATCCGATTTAGGTATTCGAGGTTTATTTTTGAGTTCTTAAGGTGTTTGATAGTAACTGTTTCTTTAGCTAGAGAAACAGTTACAGTTTTAACCGCTGTTTTTTCGATGATTCTTTTTTGGATCAATATCTCACAGGAGGCACAGTGCATTCCCTGGACAAAGTAGGTTGAGGTTGTCAGGGCGGAATTTTGTTTTTGCATACTACGAGTGTAGTAGGTTGGAGCGGTTGTGTCAATGCGGAATTTTATGAGTTAATCCCTGGTTGAGTTTTATTTAATTTCCAGAAGTTCCAATTCGAATGTCAGAGTGGAGTTAGGTGGAATGATATTACCAGCTCCCTGTTGGCCATAAGCCAATTCCGGCGGAATGGTAAGCTTTCTCTTACCGCCGACTTTCATACCCAAAACTCCCTGATCCCAACCCGGAATAACCATACCAACCCCAATTGGAGTTTCAAAAGGTTGATTTCGATCATAGGAACTGTCAAATTTAGTGCCGTCTTCCAGAGTACCGGTATAGTGGATAACAATAGTATCGCCGGACTGTACCTCCGGGCCTTCACCAATTTGCATGTCTTCTATTTTTAAATTTTCCATATTTAATTCCTGTTCCTGAACATCTAATTCTGAATTATTAATGTCATTAAGTTGGTTGGTATCAACGGATAAAAGCATAAAAGCGCCAACAAAAACTACTAGAACAATGATTATGGTAATAATTGTATTTTTCATACTTTTATTATACACAAGGTATTTTGGCCCCGACTTACTGACATCTTACTCTTTTATTACACGATTAAGACTGTTTTGAACCAAAATGTAAGTGGAATGACACCATCTATAAAAACAAAAATATTTAACATACCTGAAGTATCAATCGATGAAGTAGAGAAAATTGCAATAAAAGCAGGAGAAATCCTGAGGAATAATTATCAAAACAAAATCATTAACAGTTACGCGTCAAGCCGGAGCGTGGTAGCGGATACGGGCAGGATTATCGAAAATATGCTCAAATTTTCTTTGGAGGACCTTTCCAGGTGTGGTTTTTATAGTGAAACCAAGAACGGGGAGGTGGTAGAAAATGGTTTACAGTGGATAGTTGATCCGATAGACGGCAGAGAAAATATTCTGGGATACCCGCCTTTGATGGCAATTTCCATCGGGCTAATAAGTAACAGAAAACCAGTCCTGGGAGTAATTTATGATCCAATTCATAATCAGTTATTTTCGGCTAAATCGAGAAGTGGAGCCTGGTTGAACGGAAAAACAATCGAAGTGTCACAAAAAAAAGATTTAGCAGACATCAGAATCGGGTTGGACTTTTCCAAAAACAGAAAAAGTGTTTTTCTAAACCAGCTGAAGTCAATATTGGAATATGTTGAAACAATAAAAGTGTTTGGATCTCCGGTACTTAATATGGCAGCTGTGGCCTGCGGTAAATTAGACTTATATTTTAGCGACAAGACAAATATTGTAGATTTTGTAGCCGGGACAAGTATCGTTCGGGAAGCGGGTGGTTCGGTGATCGATTTTGACGGTAAGACTTGGGATATAAGATCAAAGAGCATTATTGCCGGCCCAAAAGAGTTGGTTGAAAATTTTAAAAAACAAATTAAATAAATTGAAGCACAGATTTAGCTTATGAGGCTTAATAATTTTCAAGTGTTTTTTTTGGGTGCGGCTAGTGCACTGTTTATATTCCTTTCGGGAACTCAAGTGGCATTGGAATACCCGGATCGAGTACCGGATTTTTTCGGTAACAGACGGGAGGCGGCGCCCGGTTCCAATTTGAGAGAATTGCCGGAATTGAGCGAAGACGCTTCGGTGGCCAGTGTGGTTGACAGGTCGCTTGATTCTGTAGTTACGATAATGCGCAGAAGCGAGGGCAGGTTCTTTGGTATGGGGGAAACCGATAGAGAAGTTGGTTCCGGTTTTATTATTAAAGAGGATGGTTACGTGGCGACTAATAAACATGTGGTCGGGGACAGTGAAAACGTTAGCGTCAGACTCCACAATCAAGAGATAATTTTGGCCGAAAATATTTTTGTTGATCCCGATGATGATTTGGCGGTGATTAAGTTAAACAGAAATAATCTGAGACCATTGAACCTGGCTGAAGCGGAATCGCTGGCTCTGGGACAAAGAGTAATTGCTATCGGAACAGTATTTGGCAGTTTGAGTAATTCGGTAACCACGGGAGTTTTGTCAGGGCTGGATAGGGAAATTGTGGCTTCTTCCAGAGACGGGAGCGGAATTGAAAGAATGACGGGTATGATCCAGACCGATGCGGCAGTAAATCCAGGCAATTCGGGCGGACCTTTGCTTAATACCCTGGGCGAGGTGGTTGGCATTAACACGGCGCTACTGGTAAGCGGTCAAAACGTCGGATTTGCCATACCCATACAAAGACTGGAAGATTTTGTACAAAGTCTGGGTATTTTTTAGTGTTCAGAGGCCAAAGCTTCTTCTTTGGTAGCATGAACGGTACCATCGGGATGTTCGGGAGGTGAGTAGATGGTGTAAAGTTTCATTTTTTCGATTGAAGAAGTGTTGATGATATTATGTTCAACTCCGGCGGGAACAACAACGGCGCTTTCGGGGGCTAACTGATATTCCTGATCACCGACAACAGCAACACCTGTCCCCTGTTCAATTCTAAAAAATTGGTCATGTTCGTGATGGACTTCCAAGCCGATGTCTTGGTTGGGCTGAAGACACATGGCAACCAATTGGCTATTGGGGGCGGTAAATAATACTTTTCGAAAATTTTCATTTTCCAGTGTTTCTTTTTCTATGTTGGAGTGGTAGCCGTGGTTCATAATTTTTATTAATATTAATATATAATTATAGCTGTTATCGGGAATAATATTCAATAGACATGTTCCTTCTGATACCATTTTTAATTTTGACATTAGCTTTATTTTTGCTAAGTTTTTTTTGGTTTGATCACGGACTGATGTGGATGCTGTCAATTTCAAAACCGATAATTAACAACGTTTCGGTCTTAAGAGAGTTTAGGTTTGAAAACAGAAATTTGATGGCAGATTTGTTGGTAGTGATAATAATTTTGTTGACTGTTATTCAAATTATTCTGTTTATTAGCAAAAGATATAAATTTTTTGGGAAAAAGCACATAATCGTGTTGCTGACCATTAGCCTGATAGCTTCGCTGGCCTATCCCCTATTGTCAAAAGATATTTTTAGTTATATGTTTGGAGCAAAAATATTATTCCATTATAAAGAAAATCCCTATCTAGTGGCTCCAATAGAGTTTCAAGCAGTTGATATGCAATTGAGTTTTACCCACTGGTTGACGGCAAAATATGTTTATGGACCGATCTACCTTTTGATTAGCGCCATTCCAATAGTTGTGTTTGGAGGAGATAAATTTGTGGCGAATTACCTGGGGGTTAAACTGATAAATTTGGTTTGTTTTGTCGTTTCGGGCTGGTTTATCCTAAAGATTACCAAGGACAAAAGAGCTTATGTGTATTGGTTTTTGAACCCTTTATTAATCCTGGAATATCTGGTCAATAGTCACAACGATCTGGTGATGGCGGCAATATTTTTTGGTTCAGTGTATGCCTGGAAAATGAAAAAGAAAGTCTGGGGAGGTTTGTTGTTTGTCTTTTCGGTACTAACTAAATTTATCAGCGGGATATTTTTGCCTTTTTATTTTATAAAAGAAAAATATTGGGAAGATTTTTTTAAGATAGCTTTGTTGGTAATTTTGGCCGGTTTTACAATACGGGGCGGACAATTGTGGTATTTTTCCTGGATTTTTATGGCTTTACCGCTAGCTAAATTAAAAAATGCCAGCTTGGTATTGATATTTCTTTTTTCGCTGCATTTGATAATTATTAAATATTACGGCTTCGTGGTGTCGGATTCCTGGGGAAGAGAGGGTAATTATGATAAATTTTCGTGGATAATCTGGGGGTTGACCCCCATGTTGGTATATATAGAGTACAAAGACAGATTTCTAAAAACCCTAAAGAAGAAAGCAGCCGTCTCGGTAAATGGGCAAACTTGAACCGTCCGATAATTGAGCGATGACAGTCCTGTTTTCGGTCGAGATGATATCGGTGTGAACAACAGACTGATTAAAACCTATCTTCGACCATTGCTTTTTTGATATGTGAGCTAATTTCCCCGGGTATGATTCCCGGTAAGCAGAGCCAAGGGCCAAGTGAAAGTTGCCATATTTTCCGCCATAGTTTTCGTCGAATAAAGTTTCGGCCATAAATTTGTCGATCCGAGAAAGGCGTTTGTCGGTAAGAGAGAACTCCCCTATTTTATCGGCGTTTTTGGTATTAATCATTTCTTCCAATACTTTTTGGCCTTGACTGGCCTGGCAGAAAACAACCCGGCCCTGATTGAACTCGAGACGAATGTCTGTGATCAGGTTACCATAACGGTATAGCGGTAAATCGAAAAAAACATAGCCCTGAGTTAGTCGCCAATCGGGGGATATAAAAATCTCAAAACTGGGAATATTGCGGCCGTCACCACCCAGCCACTGGCGGTTTTCATCGATACCGATGGTTAGGTCGGTATTTTTGGATTTGACATGAAGTCTTCTAATGTTTAATTTATTTAAGTTCGTTTTGACCTGATTTATGGTCTTGATGGCTTGTCGCCACTGGCCGATAGGGTCGGGTTGATCAAGGTAACAAGCTTTGATAATCTGGCGCCAGCATTCCTCCAAAGTCAGATTGGCTTCAGAGGCCATGGCTGGCGTGCCATAAAGCCCAAGGGTCCAAGTGAATTTTTTCTGGTTTTCCTTTCGTTCTCTCCAATCCTTGTAAGGCTGATAGGCCTTTTGGTAGTTCATAATTTTTTTGGGATCAACGCCTTCGAGCTCGTGCTTGTCGGTCTCGGCAATTATAGTGACCATGTGGTCCGCCTGATTAACCTTGCCTTTGAAGAAGGCGGCCGGGAAAAAATTTATCTGGTCTTCGGAAGCGTGAGAAAAAAAGTCTTTGATCATTTCATCCGGTAGGTATTGGATAATGGGATGAGCCCCCGAATCCAGAACGACACGGTTAAGTTCGATTAGAAGTGGCTTGGCTGACTCAGGAACCTGGAGAAAAACAACTTCGTTTTTTTTAACACCCAGGCCGCTGTTTAGAGCGAAATTAATTAAAACCCGGGCATAGTTATTTAGAATTTTGGGCGATGGGACAAAGGACATTTTTCAAGTATAACTTTTGACCGGGTGAGTTACAATAGAAGTCATGGAAATATTGGTATCAACCGATGTGGTTGGGTTCTTTGGATCTCCAAGAGACTTGGATAAGGTATACGCAAAAACTAAAGAGATTTTGCGAAATTGTGGTCGGGACTTTAATCTGGAAGTTATTGGCTGGAGACATAGATATAAAAAATATCTGTCAAAAGCCGGAGGTCTGGGCTATAAGGTGATCGGTCTTCACGGGAGAATGGGACAAATTCCGACGCATAAGTTAAAAATGAAAATGGTGTTGAGAGCTATGAATGAAACATTAATCAGCACTCCCCTTTTGACCAAAATAAACATTAACAATGGGTATGTGCTGGTCCATGAGAGTGAAGTAAATCAGAACAGAAAAAAATTTTCTAAGTTGAATTTTTCATCGCTTCTGATGGTAGAAAACAATCCGGTTGGCGGGTCATTCCCGAAAACTGTGGAGGCAGTAAAGTTTTTGAATAAAAAAGGAATAAGGTCAGGGATTATGATTGACCTGGTCCATTTAATTAAAGAGCGATATAAAGAGTCGAACTTAAATAAGTTGGATAATTTTTCTAAGTGTTTTGAAAAAACAATTAAATATGTCGGCGAAAAAATTAATAATAGTGAAATTGTAGGATTTCATGTTCCGATTGGAGATAATCATGATTCACTACCAAAGGAAATTATGAAAAAGTCCGATTGGATGCTGCTGGCCCAGTTAATAGACAGCTTGGGAAAAAAATGTAAGTTTGTAGTGCTGGAAAATCAATACAATCGGTCAAGATATTTTCTGTGGGATAGAGACGTGGAAACAGTAGCGGAGAATACCGCCGCGGCAGTGAAAACTCTGGCGGAATATGGGATAATTTAGATAGGTAAATCTACATTAATTTTCACGTGAAAATATTAATCATTTTAGTTTTATTTATAATCGGATTAGCCCTGTTGGCTGTTTTTACCCAACCGGATGATTTTAATATTAGTTTGATAAGTCCAACGCCAGGCGTTGAAGAGATCGCTCCGGTCCCAACACCAGAACCATCGGAGGATACAGAGGTGGAAGACACCGAACCAAGCCCAAAAGTAGGCCGAAACGTGTATTCGATAGACTTATATCCTATTGGGAGTACTGATGTGAGTGGGGTGGTGACTATTTTGCCGTCGGAAGGACAATCGAGGGTGATACTGACTGTAAATAAAAAGGGTCAAGAATATATGGCCAGCATAAGACGGGGCAGCTGCAGTAGTCCAGGAGAACCCGTTTATCAACTAAATAATATAAGCGAATATTCATCGACAAGTTTGATTGATGATTCTTTTGAAAATTTGAGGAAGAACTTGCCCCTGGCGATCATAGTTTCGAGTGATAATATTCTGTCCTGCGGCAATGTAAATTAGATTGAATCAAGGCATTTCTTACTTTACCCTTACTGGTTTGTGACTTGTTATACAAGCGTGGTTGTTATCTTGATTTAGTTATCAGTTAGAAAGGGCTAAAGGAGGTGACGTCTGATGCGAAATACCAAAAGGAATGAGTGGGAAGACGATGTTGACAAAACGGACATGAATATTGATGACGAAACAGAAGACATGGATGATGAGGGACAAAGAAAAGGAGGGCAGACAACCAGGGATTTGGATGATTTCACCGATGAGACTGAAGATGAGGAGCCAACAATTTGAGGAAGGGGCAAATACAAAAGCCAACTGACGGTTGGCTTTTGTATTGGTTTTGGGATTAGTCGAGACTTTCGACGTTGACTCCAAAAGTCCAGTCTACTTCCGGATAAGAATGAAGTAGTTGGCGGACATAGTTTTTTAGTTCCTGATACTTTTGGGGCGTAGTGGCTTCGAATTTTATTGTCAGATAGGGGCCGTTTTGGGAGTAACGAACGACAAACATGCCATCTGCCAAGTCAAGCCTGACGCCATCCCCGGCTCGGTCATCGTCAATGATGGAAGCGGCCGGAAAGTCCTGCTTTAGAACCAAACCGATTTTGTCCATGAGGGCGACTTTTTTGTCGTCGGCGGCACCGATTTTTATTTCAGGGCTGGAGATGTATTGCGGCAGGGAGGCAACGGCTTGGGATAATTTTTGATTGGTACGGGAAAGGTAGTCGAGTAGCCTAAGGGTGGAATAGATACCGTCGTCGTGATTGTAAAAATCGGCGGAAAAGAAAAAATGGCCGGAAAGTTCACCAATGAAAGCTGCTTTGACTTCCTGGTTCTTTTTCTTGAGGAAGGAGTGGCCGGTGCGCCAGATAAAAGGCTGGCCGCCGTGTTTTTGGATAGTATCCTGGACAACCCGAGAACAGAGTAAATTATACATAATTTTGCTTCCCGGATGATAATGAAGAACATCGGCAGCAAATATGGCCACTAAAACGTCATTCCAAATGATGCCGCCTTTTTCGTCAACGATACCAATCCGGTCGCCATCGGCGTCATAAGTAAAACCGATATCGGCACCGGACTCGACAACTTCCCGGGAGAGACGATTGGCGATGTTGAGTTCGGTAGGATCGGGAGTTCCAAGAGGAAAGGTTGGGTCAATATTGGTGTTTTTCTCGATAACTTGGAAACCGGCCTGGCGCAGAATGGGAGGGGTGATGACACCGGCGGTAGCGTGACTGGAATCAACCAGGACTTTGAGGGGCTTGAGGTTGGTAAACTTGGATAGAATATTCTGGGTGTAGTCTGCCAATATGTCCTGGGTAACAAGGTGGCCGACCTGTGACGGCTGGTGATAATTTTCAGATTCAACCAGGGCCTTGATCTCATCAATGCCTTCCTGGACTAAAGTTTCGGAAAAACCAGAGGCGATTTTGAGACCATTATATTCGGCGGGATTGTGAGAAGCGGTAATGAAAGCACCACCTGCACTGTCAAGGTGATATTGAGACCAATAGAAAACACCAATCATGGTCAGGCCGATATCAACAACGTCAATACCGGTTTGAGTCAGTCCTCGAATAAAGTTATCCGAGTATTCCTGGCTGGAAGCACGACAGTCGTGGCCGACAACGGCTTTCTTAATATTTCTCCGGTGAAGATAAGTGCCATAGCTTTGACCAAAATGAAAGAGAATTTCCGGATTGAGGTCGGTACCGACAAGACCCCGAATATCAGCGCCGCGATAAATGTATGGGTTGACCTGCATGATTTTGGGTTAATTTATATACAGAAGAATAGCATATAAATATAATTTCATTCTTAAATTTTGATAGAATAGTTTCAAATGGAAACAATTGATTTTGGTGATTTTGCCAAGGTGGATTTTCGGATTGGGGAAATTCGCCAAGCAGAAAAAGTAGAGGGTTCTGAAAAACTAATACGGATGGTGGTGGACTTTGGCGAACTGGGACAAAAAATTGTATTCTCAGGAATACAACATTGGTATGAGGCAAAAGATTTGATTAACAAGAAAACGGTTTTTGTGGTCAATGTTAAGCCCAAGAAAATTATGGGGGAGGAATCGGGGGCAATGCTGTTTGCCACTGAGGACGAAGAGTCGGATATTTTGAGCCTGATAGTCCCGGAAAAGGAGATTAAAAACGGAAGTAAGGTATATTAAAGGCAATGGAAGAAATAAAAAAAATTATTAAAGAAGCGTTGGTTGAGTTGGGGTATGGTTATGAGGATAAGGCAATTGAGTTAGAACATCCGGCAGATAAACAGTTTGGCGATTATTCCAGTAATATTGCCATGATACTGGCGAAATCAGAGAGGAAGAACCCAAGAGATCTGGCTTGGGAAATAAAAAATAAAATTAATGAGTTGGCGGACAAAACAAATTTTGTTAAAAAAGTGGAGGTGGCCGGGGCGGGATTTATCAATTTTTATTTACAGCCGGAATATTTGGTCAAAAAGGCAGAAGAAATAAATTACAGTATCGAGTTTTCCAAAAGGTTAGGCCGTTTTGGAGAAGGTAAAACTGTGGTTATAGATTATTCGGCACCGAATATCGCCAAACCTTTTGGGATCGGACATTTAAGATCGACCAATATTGGGCAGGCGATTTATAACATATATAAATTATTGGGCTATAAATGCATCGGGGATAATCATCTGGGAGACTGGGGCACCCAATTCGGCAAATTGATTGTGGCGGTAAAAAAATGGGGCGGAGACGATATCGATAAACTGACGATAGATGATCTGGAAAAGCTTTACGTTAAATTTCACGTGAAAATGGAGAGTGATGAAAGTTTGAAGGACGAGGCCAGAGAGTGGTTTGCGAAATTGGAAAACGGGAATAAGGAGGCTAGAGATATTTGGCAAAAATTTATTAATATTTCTTTTAAAGAGTACGAGAAGGTTTACGATTTGCTTGATGTCAATATCGATTATGCTCACGGCGAGTCCTTTTATGAAAACATGTTGGGCATGGTAATAAAAGAGGTGGAAGCGAAGGGAATTGTCAAGGAAAGTGAAGGAGCCAAGATAATTGAATTTGAAAACATGCCTCCGGCCATGATCCAAAAAAGTAACGGAGCTACAACTTACTTTATCCGAGACTTGGCGACAATTAAATATCGGATGGATACCTGGAACCCGGATTTGATCATTTATGAAGTAGGCGCAGATCAAAGTTTACATTTCCGGCAGCTATTTGAAACCGCCCAAAGACTGGGTTGGAAACCTAAGAATGGATTTGTTCACATTGCCCACGGATTGATCAGGTGGAAGGGCGGGAAATTCTCAACCAGAAAAGGAGATACTATTCATTTGTCCGATGTAATAGATAAGGCCACGGAAAAGGCCAGAGAAGTTGCCGATAAGAGCGTGATTGGCAAGGAGCTGTCAAAGGCAGAAAGGGAAGAAATGATAAAAAATGTGGCTGTTGGAGCGGTAAAATTTAACGATCTGTCGACTGATCCTAAAAAAGATGTAATTTTTGACTGGGAAAGAATTATGAGCCTGGAGGGAGATTCGGGTCCTTATTTGCAATACACTTATGCCAGATGCATAAGTCTTTTGACTAAAACGAAAATATTGGAACAAAAGAACATTAATAATATCCCAGAATTGATTAACGCGGAAGAAGAGGGGTTATTAAGAGAGCTGTATAAGCTGGAAGAAAAAATTGTGGAAGCGGCTGAAAGATTTAGTCCGGCTGTCCTGGCTGAGTTCTTGTTGTCCATAGCTCGAAAATACAATGAGTTTTATGGGCAACATCGGATTATTGACCAGACGGAAGAAGTGTTTCGGGTGTTTTTGACACGGACAACGGCCAATTGTTTGAGCCTGGGACTGAAGCTTTTGGGACTAAAACCAATTGAGCGAATGTAGTTTTTTTCAGGAAAACATTTTTTCGTAAATTTCGGAATAGTGCTCAACAGGAACGAATTTGATGTCTTTCTTGACTTCTTTGGGGACGTCGATCAGATATTTTTGATTTTCCTTGGGGATAAAAACAGTGGTTAGGCCAGCTCGATGAGCGGCAATCGATTTTTCTTTGAGGCCGCCAATTTCGAGAAGATTGCCCCGGATGGTAATTTCTCCGGTCATACCGATTTCGCGAGGTATGGGGACATTTTTCAGGGCTGATACCAAAGCGGTAGTGATGGCCCCTCCGGCTGATGGCCCGTCTTTGGGAGTGGCACCTTCCGGCACATGGATATGAATGTCAATTTTGTGAAAATCCTGTTTGATACCGTACTTTTCCGATTGACTGCGGACGAAGGAGACGGCGGCCTGGCAAGATTCCTTCATGACCGAGCCTAGTTTACCGGTAAGAATAAGCTGACCCTTGCCCGGCATGATGTTGACTTCGATAAACAGTATCTGACCGCCAACCGAAGTCCAAGCTAGACCGGTAGAAACGCCAACTTCGTCTTTTTTGCCCTTCAAAACGGAAGTGAATTTTTCCGGGCCGAGATACCTGGAAATACGGGCTTTGTCGTTCAAATCGATCCGCTTTAGATTTTTGGTAACGATTGTTTTGGCAACCTTACGGAAAAGATGAGCAATAACCCTTTCGAGCTCACGGACTCCGGCTTCCCGGGTATAGTGCTCAATAACGTATCTGAGGGTTTCGTCTTCGATGGGCTTGATGTTTTTAGTACTTAAACCGTTGGCTTCAAGTTGTTTCTTGATCAGATATTTTTTGGCAATGTGGAATTTTTCTTCCAAGGTATAACCGGCAAAATTAATAATTTCAAGCCTGTCCTGAAGTGGTCCCGGGATAGTAGAGGTCTGGTTGCCGGTTAAAATAAAGAAAACATTGGATAAGTCGATGGGGAAATCAAGATAGTGGTCACCAAATTCCCGGTTTTGTTCCGGATCGAGAGTTTCCAGAAGAGCCGAGGTGGGGTCGCCACGATAGTCCGAGCCAATTTTGTCAACTTCATCCAGCATAAATACCGGGTTAAAAGTTTTGGCGTCTTTGATGGCTTTGACAATACGTCCGGGCATAGCGCCGACATAAGTCCGCCGGTGGCCCCGGATTTCGGCTTCATCACGAACGCCGCCCAAAGAGGCACGGACAAATTTTCGACCAAGAGCCTTGGCGATAGATTTACCTAAGGATGTTTTTCCAACGCCAGGAGGACCGATAAAACAAAGAATATTGGCACCTGACCTTAGTTCTTTATTGCCTTTTTTAAGGCTGTTTTTTAGACTGAGAACAGCCAAGTATTCAAGTATTCTATCTTTGACGTCAGTAAGGCCATAATGGTCGTCGTCAAGAATTTTTTGGGCATCTTTGAGGGAAACCTTGCCCTTGTCGTACTTTCCCCAAGGTAGTTCGATGACGGTTTCCAGGTAAGTTCTAATATAACTTGATTCGGGAGCAGAGGCCCCCATTTCAATCAGGCGGTTTAGCTCTTTGACCATTTTCTTTTTGATATCCTTGGGCATGAGGGCTTTTTTGATTTTGGCTTCAATATCGGAAAATTCACCGCCGCCAGCCTGACCAAGTTTGCGAAGTTCTTTTTCAATTTGTTTTTTTCTTTCTTCAAGGACGTTGCGCTTCATGCCAGTGTTAAATTTTTCCTGAGTTTTTTGTTCGATTGACCTTTCGAGTTCAGCTACTTTCATTTCCTGAACCAGATATTCCGTAGCAGCCTTGAGGCGCTGGCTAACCATTAAAGTTTCAAGTAATACCTGTTTGTCGGGAATTTTGGCGTCAACGGCGAATGAGACCTGATCGGCCAGGTCGCTGCTGCTAACGCCGGTACTGAGCTGCATCATGGCTGGCAGATCAAACTGCCGGCCCATGGCAAAGGCTTTTTTGAGTTGGGACAGCAGGGCTTCGGCTGATTGTTGAATATCAACAACGGACTCGGAAATAATGGGAAGGTCAACAAACTCAACCATCATATGAGGTTCAGATTGGGTCATGTTGACAATATTGACCCGAGACAATCCTTTGACGATGGCATGAAGACTCCCATCGGTTTGCAAGATGTGTTCTATGCGGGCTAGAACGCCAACTTTGTAGATGTCTTTTAGTTCGGGCTTTTCTGTTTTGGAGTTCTTCTGAGTGGTAATGATAACCAGTTTATTGGTGTTGTCGTAGGCGTACATTAAAGAATTCATTGATTCTTTTCGACCAAAGAACAAAGAGGTTTCAACTGATGGGAATAAAACTACATTTCTAAGAGGGATCAGTGGTAATACTTTACGTACCGGCTCGATGGTTTTTTGATCACTAATTCCTGCTATTTTTGTTTTTGGGTCAGGTTTTGTATCCATAATTAGCAGTCTAACACTTAGTTTGCTAAGTGTCAATAATGGATATTTTCGGTTTTAAAAAACTGGTCGGGGTGGGTTAAAATATCAAAGATGACAAAAGAACCAAAAAGCCGAATTAAAGTTGGAAAAGTGGTCTTAATCGGAAGGCCGAACACGGGTAAGTCGACGCTTTTGAACACTTTAATGAACCAAAAGGTGGCCATTACTTCTCCCCTACCTCAAACTACCAGGAAAAATACACGGGTTGTTTTTGAAGACAAGCGGGGCATGGTTATTTTTTCGGACACGCCGGGGATTATAAACAAGGTCGACGATCTGGTGGGAAGAAGAATTAATACCGAAGCACCAAAAGAAGTTGGCAGAGCAGATATTATCCTGATGTTGGTGGATGTTTCACGACCAAAAAACGAAGAGGAAAATAAGGTGATAGGACTGGTCCGGAAAGCAAAAGTTAAAAAAATTCTGGTTTACAACAAAACGGACGAGGCTGTTGGTCCCAAGGACCACTATCCGGACTATAACTATCTTGAAGATGAGTTTGATGGCAACATTAAAATCAGCGCCTTAAAGAACAAGAACGTAAAAGGGCTTTTGAATCTTATTTTTGAAATGCTGCCCGAAAGAGATGAAAAAGAAACAGAAGAATATAAAAAATATTATTCTAATAAGGGTAGGGTGGTAATTGCTCAAGGATCGGCTGAATATGTGGAAGAAATTATCCGGGAAAAAGCCTATTTGTTTTTGAGGGAAGAAGTCCCTTATTCGATAACAGTAGAAGTTGAAGAAATAAAAAACAAAGGTAAAATTATAGTAATAAAGGCTAAAATACTGACGCGAGCTGAAAGGTACAAAAAAATGATTATTGGCAGGGGCGGTAAAAAAATAAAGGAAATCGGGTATAACGCCCGGAAAGAACTGGAGCTGATGTCGGGGAAAAAGATATATTTGGAATTAAATGTTATCACCGACCAACATTGGCCGGAAAGGATGGTGGAAAAGGCATGAAAAAAAATATTATAAAAAAGCCGCTAAAAATTGTTGACAGCGTCAAACAAAACAGGAAAGATTTTTTTGAATTTATAAAAGACTATAACGTATTGCAGTTGGCTATCGGTGTGGTGGTGGGAAGTGCGGTCAAAGATTTGACAAATTCTTTGGCGGAAAATATTCTGATGCCGTTGATCGGGATTTTTAGTCCAGACGGAGTATATGAAAATCTGAGTTTTAGCATCAGAGGTTCTGAATTTATGGTAGGAAAACTGATTTCAAGTGTAATTGATTTTTTGATTGTTGCATTAGTGGTTTTTGTAGTGATAAAAAAGATATTCAGAATAGACATTAAAGCCAAATAATAAAATGCTTAAATTAATCAAACTGAATAAATATTTTGGAAATAAACGGGCGGTAAACGATGTGTCTTTGGATATCAATAAAAGCGGAGTGGTGGGACTATTGGGGCCAAATGGTGCCGGCAAAACAACATTAATGAGGCTGATGGTTGGTTTTTTTGCCATAAAGAGCGGCTTTATCAATTGGGACGGTAAAAAAGTTGATACCAAATCTAAAGAGTATAAAAAAAGAATCGGGTATTTACCGGAAAATAATCCGCTGTACTTGAATTTGACCGTATTTGAACAACTGATATTGGTGGCAAATTTAAAAAATATTAACAGTGAAGATATAGACGTGGTCGTGTCCCAGGTGGTGGCAGAGTGTGGACTGAAAAAAGTTTGCCAGCAAAAAATAGAAACTTTATCAAAGGGTTATCGGCAAAGGGTTGGTTTGGCAGCAGCACTTTTGGGAAATCCTGACATGTTAATACTGGATGAACCGACATCGGGACTGGATCCAAATCAAATTATTGAAATCAGAGATTTAATAAAGAAATTATCAAAAGATAAGATTGTCTTCTTTTCGACACATATTTTACCTGAGGCCAAAGCTGTGTGTGACAGGCTGTTGATAATTAACAATGGGAAGATCGTGTTAGATGAAAAGACAAAATCAATTAAAAATTTAGAAAAGAAATTTGTGGAGCTAACAGCATGAGAAGTATCATTACTATAGCCAAAAGGGAATTTCATAATTATTTTATCAGTCCGTTGGGGTATGTGTTTACCGGCTTGCTTCTGATCGTAGCCAATTGGATGTTTCTGGGAGATTTGTTTGTTATGAACCAAGCCAACATGTCACCGTATTGGGGAGTATTAGTTTTTCTTTTTTCATTGTTTGTTCCAGCAATTTCGATGGGCTTGATAGCCGACGAAAAAAGGAATGGTACCTGGGAAACAATCCTGAGTTTGCAAGTAAGCGAAGACGAAATGGTGCTGGGGAAATTTTTGGGATCGGCTTTGTATATACTGTTTCCAATCTTGCTATCGCTACCTATGGCAATAACTCTTTTTGTTATTGGCAGTCCTGATGTTGGAATAATAGTGGGCGGATATATTGGAGTGATACTATTGGCGCTATCTTATCTGTCGCTGGGATTGTTTATGAGCAGCCTTAATAACCAGGCTATTGTCGGGTTTTTGGGAGCAACGGTTTTCTTGGTTTTGAATAATTTTTTGGGGCAGAGTTCGTTTTTGGTGAGATTACCCAGTAGTATACGAGGTGTGGTCGGCGGCTTAAGTCTGGGTTGGAGATCAAATAAATTTTCGTCCGGCTTAATCGAGGCGGGGGATCTGGTTTTCTTTTTTTCCTGGATATTTATTTTTTTGACTTTAAGTGTGTTGTCACTGAAGGCCAGGGATAAATAAAATGAAAAACATTAAACAATATATAACCGGAGTAAATTTGATAATTGGTGTAATATTGCTGAATATTTTAGTTTCTTTTTACCCCTTGGTGAAACTTGATCTGAGTCGAGGTAAAGTTCACTCTCTATCGGAAACAACCACAAATTACATTCGAAATCTGGATGATGTGGTCAATATAAAGGTGTTTTTGACTGAAGATTTGCCGGCTGAAGCTCAGCCAACAGCGGATAGTTTAAAAACAATTTTAGAAGAGTTTGGCAGGTTAAACAGATCGAAATTAAGAGTAAGTTATTTTGACCCGAATTCAGATAAACAGGCTGAGGCTGAAGCCGAACGTTTGGGTATCCAGCCAATACAGTTTTCTTCTTTAAAATCCGACAAGTTTGAAGTTCAGCAGGGCTATTTTGGTTTGGCAATTATGTATGGCGACAAGCAACAGACACTACCGGTAGCGGGTGATGTGGGAAATTTGGAATATTTTTTGTTGTCGGGCATAAGAAAATTAGTGTCTGACAATATCGGAGTGATAGCTATAGCGGAAGGAGTCGAGGAAGAAGAAACTGAAGTCAACTATTTAAGGCAATACTTAATAGCCGATTATAAGTTGATAGCTGCCGATTTGGATTCAAAAGACGGTTTGCCGGATGAAGCTGATATTCTGGTTATTACCGGAAGAGAGGGTGATATTGGCGAGGAAATGTCAAAAGAAATAGAGGGCTGGATAGGTGAAGGCAAAGGACTGATCGTGTTTATGGACACGGTCAAGGTGGACAACAGTATGCAGGGCAAAGTTGGGCCCGAAACCAGGGTTGAGAAGATATTGTCAAATTACGGCATAAGCGTGGAAAGGAAATTGTTGCTGGATGAGAGCAGTGCCATTGCTAACTTCCAAACCCAAAGCGGAGCGTTCTTGACCCAATACCCCTACTGGGTTCAAATAAGGCCGGAAAATATGAACAGGGACATTCCGGCTTTGTCCGGAATTAGTTCCATTACATTACCGTGGGTTTCACCAATTAAATTATCCTCGGGTGCGGTACCATTGTTTGGCAGCAGCGACCAGTCGACAGTTGACGATAAGATGACCGATCTGACGCCAAAAGCCAAGGAGAACTGGGGGGAGACGGGAACCAAGTATGACCTGGCAGCGATCAACACTGACGGAGTGAAAGTGGCCGTGGTGGCTGATGCGGATTTTATAAAAGATAATTTTCTGATAAATAACCAACAGAATTTATTATTGGCCCTAAATCTGGTTGATTATTTCTCTCAAGACCAAACATTGTTGGCAATAAGAAGTAAAAATATTAGTAATAGTCCACTGGCGCAAATTGGAGAGAGTGAAAAGCAGTTGGTAAAAGTTGTCAACACGGTTTTACCGATATTATTTTTGGCAATTACAGGTGTTTTGGTTAATCTAAAACGAAAAAAGAATAATCAGAAATGGTATGAATCAGAAAATAATTAATCCAATCAGCCTTAGCCTGTTGGTGATTTTACTGATGGTCGGAGCTGTGTTGATAAAGTCGGGTAAATTATCAAAAGAAGATGTTGGTGGTAGCTATTTTGAAAATGATATAAGCAGGTTTTGTGTTAAAGATTTGTGCCTCAACAAAATTAATGAAGCGTGGTTTGTAGAACAAGGAGACCAGCTTATTCCAGCCGAATCTGAAAATGTAGAAATAACAGTAGGTCGGTTTGGAGAAATCAATTTGTCTGAAATAGTATCGGAAAACAAAGAAAAGTTTAGTTTATTAGGCATAGGCGATGATAGCCAAATTTATTTGACAATAAATGAAAAAACTTTGGAGTTAGGGAATATTGAAAATTCTTATTCGGGAACTTATGTAAGAGAAAAAGACGGTGGTCAGGTTTATAAAGTACCATTAGTATTAGATAAGAATAATTTAAGCGATCCTAGCTATTGGATCCAGAAAAATATAACTAATTTACCAATTTATCAAATTAATAAAGTTACGGTCTCGGGTGACAAAATAAACAAAGAATTTGTTCCGGATGAAGGCGAGAAATGGGCTAATGAAACGTGGATAGAGAGGTTGAGTCATTTGAAGAGCGTGGGTTTTTTGAAAAAAGAAGAAGGTGAGACGGTGTTTGACCTGGAATATAAGATCCAAACTGGAGGTGAGGAAAATCGTCTTTTTGTGAGAAGGGTGGGTTTGGGAAGACGACGGTATCAGTATCAAGCAAGCCGGGACAAGCAATATATTTTTGAAATCAGCAAAGAAGATTTTGATTTGTTGACAGCGATTTAAAATTAAATTATCCTTGTTTATATATAAATTAAGGGAGTAATTAAAAATGTCTAAAAGAAAAACTGGCGGTAGCTTATTTTTGGCTGGTATATTTGGGGCTTTGGCCGGTGCAATTGGTGGTTTACTTCTGGCCCCGAAATCGGGCAAAGAAACAAGAGAAGATATTAAAAGGCTGGCGGGTGATATTAATGAGAAAATCAAAACCGGCGTGGCAGAGACTAAAAGTCGAGTCAAGGATGTTTTCGGAGAGGCTAGTGAAGCAGCAACCAGTAAGTATAACGAAATTAAAGATTTGGTAACCCAAAAAATAGCTGCACTAAAAGCCGCTGGAGAAGAGATTGACAAAACAAAGTATGCCAAGGTCGTTGACGAGGTGGTGGCGGAATTTAAAGACGATTTGACCAGCAGTAAAGACGCGGCGACAAAATTGTCGGTGTTGCTGAAGAAAGACTGGGAAAAGGTAAAAAGGGCTCTACTTTAGCTTTTGAGATAGATAATCATTTAAGCGTTTGATACTGTTGTCGTCTAAGATGGAAATTGCCATTTTGGCTTTGGTTTGGGACAATATGCTTTTAAGTGACCTTGGGTCGGAGATAAGGTCAGACTTGGTTACAATAATAAGTTCGGGCTTATTTGCGAGTTTGGAGCTGTAGTTGGCCAACTCGTTTTTTATAGTTTGATAATCTTTTTGAGGATGGGGGGAATCGGCGGCAATACAATGGACTAACAGCTTAGTCCTTTCGATGTGACGCAAGAATTTTTGGCCCAATCCCCTACCCTCCGAAGCTCCTTCAATTAGACCGGGGATATCGGCCAAAATTAAATTACCACGGCTAACACCCAAGTTTGGCTCCAGTGTGGTAAAGGGATAATTGGCTACTTTGGCATTGGCTGACGTAAGTTGATTAAGGAGACTGGTCTTACCGGCATTGGGTAAGCCGATTAGGCCAATATCGGCAATAAGTTTGAGATCTAAATGAAGCTTGCGGAAAGGTTTAATTTCTCCCGGATCAAATTCCAGTGGAGTTTGGTTGGTAGAGGAGCGATAAGAATAATTACCCCGACCACCCCGACCACCCCTGGCAATCAACTCTTTTTGGCCCATCTGAGTCATTTCTATTTGAGTTCCGTTATCGTAGGTTATCAGGGTGCCGATTGGAACTTGAAGAATAAGATCCTGACCGTTTTTTCCGGTCCTTTGGTTTAGTCCACCCTGATTACCGTTTTGGGCTTGGAATTTCTTCTGATGACGAAATTGATGAAGTTTACTGATGTCAGAAACAGCTTCAAAATAAACAGAACCACCAGCACCACCATCACCGCCGTCAGGACCGCCCTTGGGGCGATGTTTGTCGTGATAAAAATGGACCAGACCATCACCACCGTCACCGGCTTTGATAAAAATATCTACCTCATCGATAAGCATATGTATGGGAATTATATCTTATATTCAGGCGGCGACAGCGTTGATGTAGTCTTGCTTTTGGCGAAAACCGACAAATGTTTCCTTGACCTGTCCATCTTCGAAAAGGATGACGGTAGGTATAGCCGAAACGTTATATTGTGAGGCAAGGGTATTTTCTTCGTCGACATTAACTTTAACAACTTTTACTTTGTCACCCATATCTTTTCCAATTTCTTCAAGTACCGGGCTTAGCATTTGACATGGACCACACCAGGGAGCCCAAAAATCAACTAAGACTTTGCCTTTGGTGGCAAGCACTTCCTGCTGAAAATTTTTCTGAGTTACATCAATATGGCTCATATTTTTCTCCTTTACTTAATAATATTTTTGCAAGTATATTATATACTACTACATTTATAGTAATTTAGCCATCAGATTTATCCTTGACAAGTTTGGCCGTATAGACAATGTTTAGAATGGTACCGTCGGGAGATTCAAGTTTGTTGGAACCGGAAAAAGCAACATATTGACCAAGGTAATCAGAAAGAGCCAGTTTTATTTCTCTAATTTGACCTTGGATATCTTTAATTTTTTCCTGGACAGAGGCGGTGTTGGGATCTTTCAGGGCTTTTTGTTTTTCTAAAGATTTTAGTTTTGATGCTTTCTGACATTCTTCTTTCCGAAGCTGAAACTCGTCATTGTTCTCGAAAAGAGAGTTTAACATGCCTTGGTGCTCTTTGAGTTCTTTTTGGAGAGTACTGAGGCGAAGATGGTGGTTATTAATTAAGTTTTCAATGCTGATGATATTGGCAGCTTGAGACGGATTTTGGGTTGGATCGTTTTGCATGTATAAACTTTATCAACCAAGGAATGCCTCTTCAAGCGCCAAAAGATCGGAAACCGTATTAAGCCGGATAATCTGGGAGCGCAATTGTTTGGCATTGGTCAGACCGGAGGCGTAGGAAAGTATATTCTTGCGGAGGGGTTCAAAGCGACGATCGGGGAATATCCGGTTGTAAATTTGGGCGTGAAGTAAAGCAGTATCAAATTTTTCTTTGGGAGATGGGGTACGGTCACTAAATAACCAGGGATTACCCATTGAGGATCGGCCTATCATGGCGGCGGCCACGCCATATTTATGACAGTATTTTAAACCTTGAGCGCGTGATTTGATGTCGCCGTTACCGAATATGGCAGTCTGGGTCCCCAGCGCCAATATGGCTGACTTGCTAATTTCATCCCAATCGGCCAAACCGGAATAGCCTTGGCTCAAAGTGCGTCCGTGGATGGTAATAAAATCAAGTTTCTGGCTAATTAATTTAGTTATCCACTGGTCAACGATACTCTGATTGATACCGATCCGGGTTTTGACTGAAATGGTGGGTTGAGTTTTTGGAAGCTTTAGCGGTCCTGAATATTTTTTATTTCGCTGAATTATTTTTAATGTTTTTTCTTTTAGCGACAAGTTAGTGATATTTATTTTTTCTTTAAAATAATCGTCCACGCCGGCTTTGACAGACCGGATTAACTCTAAGGCCAAATCCTGATTTTGAATAAGTGCCGCACCGGAACCGTTTTGGACAACGGTCTTGGCGGGACAGCCCATGTTGAGATCGATTCCATCGAAATCTAGATAGGACAAAATAACAGCGGCTTTGTAAAAACTTTCAGGATCTTTGCCAAAGAGTTGGGCGATAATTGGTCGTTCCCGGGGTGAATATAAAAGCTGATCATATAACTTGACTCCACCCCGAGTGATGCCTTCGGCACTAACAAATTCAGTAAAGATAAAGTCCGGCCGGGAAATGCCAACCTGGACAAGACGGAACGGTTCATCGGTAATACCATCCATGGGAGCCAAGCCGACGAGAGGTTTTTGGCCAATCAGTTGTTTGAAAGAAGACATTTTATTGTTTCCTTTCTTTCTTATTTCTGGAGGCAAATTTGGCACCAACTTTTGAACCATAAGTCCGGGAGTCGTAAACCGATTGTCTGATTTTTTGGGGCGGGTTTTTGGTAAAGGGGCGTTGGAGAGTTTTGGGTTCGTCTAAATTAAATCGGCTTGGTCCGCGGTGAACAGTGGAGGGAGGGTTCTGGGGATTTTTTTTACCTTTTTTTTCGAGTGCTTCCTGGTGGCGCTGGCGACCCTCCGGAGTAAGAAATGGATCCGCCTCAGAATAGTCGACGATAATGGTACGGTCGCCAATATTGAAATTGTGGTATTTTTCTTTGGCACGAATAGCGTCTTCCAGGTTTTCGTATTCCACATACCCCAAACCACGGCTTTTACCCCATTTGTTGTGGATAACACGAACATCAATTATTTTACCCTCAGTAATAAAAAGAGACAGCAAGTCGCCTTCTGTAAACTTATAGGGTAAACTGCCGATAAATAGACGCTTGTTTGGTTGCCGTTGTGACCGCATAATGTATTATAATATCATTTTTGCTGATAGAATGGAGTATTATGATTAATTACAACACTTATGTTTTAGGTGAGCTGCAAACCAATTGCTACATAGTTTGGGACGACGAGAGTAAAGATGGCGTGATTATTGACCCGGCAGACGAGGCAGTCTTTGTGTCAGAAGAGATTTTGAGACTACAAATAAACCCGGTAATTGTCCTGGCAACTCACGGACATTTTGATCATGTATTGGCGGCTTTGGATTTGAAGCTGATGTTTAATATTCCTTTCGGTTGCAGCCAAAAGGACTTTTTTCTTTTGGACAGACAGTCAAAGACGGCGACCCATTTTTTGAAGAAAAAAATCAGTATTCCTGATATCAAAAAAATTGACATTGATCTTCAGGCGGAGAATGAGATTGCGGTAGGAAAGGAGATTTTTAAGATAATTAAAACACCGGGGCATACCCCAGGAGGAGTGTGTTTTTATAACAAAAGCAATAATTTGTTGTTTTCGGGGGATACATTATTTGCCGGAACTCGAGGCAGAACCGATTTGAGTTATAGTTCGACGAGAGAGATGTATAAAAGTCTTGGGACGCTTATGGAATTACCAGAAGAAACGGTGGTTTTGCCCGGTCACGGAGAAGAGACGACAATCGGAAGAGAAAAGTCGAAGTATGTGAAAGGCTGATGCGCTTAGTTGTCCTGTTTTAGGCCATTGATTGTTTCGTCGAAATTTTTGATATTGTCCTGTTTGAGGCTTTCCAGAAGTTCTACAACTAATTGGCTGATATATGACTTAAGTTGTTGGCTCTGTTCCGGATTGAGATTCAATTGTTGACAAATTTGGTTTATGGTTTCCATAAGGTAAATAATTGGTATTTCAACCGTATTTATACCATAAGTTTGGAAAAGGAAGCGATTTGGGGTACAATACCTGTCCTAATGTCATTTCATATCGAAGGGAGACCATTTGTCGGAACTTGGGACAAAATAGGTGACCAGAGAAATTCAGCCGACTCCTGTGTCGGAGTTTTGAGAGGAACGGAGACGGTAATTAAATGGAGCCGGATAAGACCAAGTAGTAGAGAAGACTTGCTGGCTATGTGTAAATTTAAAAAACGTTCGGACACACTATACCGAGCGGCTTTGGGAGAAGATTTCATCGTACCGTCAACATTTGTTGCCGGTCAAAAAAGAAACGGGAAGGGTATGGAATATAAGCCGTATATTATTCAGCCCTATATTAACAGCTGGACTGGCAGGACAATCCCGACTGAGCTGAGAAACTCCAGAACAATTACCGATCAATGGGCCGTTCTTTATTCCAGATTGTATTATTTTTATCTGGCGGCGGATGAAATCAACCGAGGTTACAGAGAAGAAGATCGGTTTCCGATTACTATTACAGTGGGCTCAACCAGGCAAGTGGTCAAGGATAGGTTGGGCGGTGAAAATGTGATTGAGTTGCCTAAAACTAATAATATATTGATTGAGAAAGTAAGTAAAAGACTTTTTTTGTGTGATTTTGGGGAGTATGCAAGATGGACCGATAATATGGACTCGGCCTATAGAGACATTATCACCAGAACATCGTTGAGAAATGGCTAGAAAGTGGAGATTGCGTGTAAGATAGGTTAAAATATAGTCTGAATTTGCCCTGTCGTCTAATGGTAGGACATTGCGCTCTGAACGCAAGAATTGTGGTTCGAATCCATGCGGGGCAACAGATCAGATAAAAAGGGATGTTTCGTTGAGGCGCGTGCCATTTTAAGAGAATAAAAATGAAACAATCAAAAATCAAAATTAGCTTACTAAGTTTACAGACCAATTATTTACTAATTTCGATATATTATCAACCCAGTCGTCGGAATTAGCTACCGTATCAACACTTTCTACAATGCTTTTGATTAGATCCTGTAAATAATCGTGTGTAAATTGTTTTTTTGCTTTACGTATGCGTCTGAGTGTATCTAATAGTTGAATAAACTGTTTAATTGTAATCGGTGCAATTTTTTGTCTGATTCCTTTATAACCAACGGTGTTTGCAATATAAAAAGTTTCAGCGCTATCAGTGTGAATTGTTGGAGCTATGAAAATACAGTAGGCATTATTATAAGAATTTTCAAAATCTCGCAAATGTCGCATAACTGGTTGTCCCTCATTAAACCATTGATCACGACCATTCAACATAGTAACCTCACAAATCATATTGAAGTCATTATAAAAACATTCAATATCAGCCATGCCACTTGGAGCAGTTGATGTTGGTTCATTATCATCACCAACCGGATAATTTGGTCTGATTTCTCGTGCATCATTAAGAGCATGAAGACCCATTGCTGAAAGATACTCAAGCATCAAAGCTCTATTTTCAAAATCAAAAATATTACCTAATTGTTCAATATATTTAGTGATCGATGTAATTGGCTGCGATTTAATATGGTTATCTCTCTCCTGTAATTCTTTGCGTTTTATTCGTAAATCACTAATATAAGAAGTTAAATCATCTTCAGGCATCAAGTGAATATCCTTTTTATCATCAACAATAAACTCCAGATTTTCTTGTAAAACAGCAATTTCTCCATAAATATTTTCAGCAATTTTTGATAATTTTTCTTTAGTTTGCCAAGGTAAAATTGGTAAACTATCATTGGACATATAAGAAAGATATTCATTTTTATTAGCAAAAATTTTGGGCTTATAAAACTCACTTTCAAACAACGCTTCAATTTCTATGTGACGATTTGGCTCTAAATCAACATAAAAACCATTGCCACGAATACGAATAAATTTCGTCAAACGGAAATACCTAATTGCATTATCACCATAATCTCGCAAGTTTGTGAGAAGTTTGTCAATTTTAGTTTGTTCTTTTGTCCCCAAAAAATTTATTGCGAATTGTTGGCGATAACCATCACGGATTTCTTTACGCTCTTTTTCATTTTTATTTTTTTGTAAATCTCGAAACTTAATGATATTGCTAGCACAAGCTTCAATATCTGTGTATCTTACTAAGGATGGAATAAAAAGTGAAAATTCTCGCTTACTAATCCCTTTTGTCTTACTACCACGTTTAGCTTCAATTTTATTAACTTCGTCTATCAACTTGAGAGTTGCAACAAAAGGCACCACATTATAATCACCATTATTAGCAAAATCATCATTGGCTGGATTTGGTATCTGCCACTTTATAAAAGATTTTAAGAAAACATCACCAGCATCTTTTTCACTAGCGATAAGTTTTTTACCAAGATCAGTGATTTTCAAAATTCCATCATCTAAAATGACAAAACCAAACTTTGTGAGTGGGTTTAATGATTGGCGACCACGCATTGCAAAATCTTTATAATTCTTGATCTCAACAATACGATTAACTGTTAAGTCATCAATCTCATTATCCGCGTTATTAATTAACTTAACAATCTCACGTGGCAATCCATTATAGAATTGCTGGTTGCCATATCCATATAATCTATTTTTAATCAAAAGTTTTTGGTAATTTTTCTGATTCTCATTATTCCATTTTCTGCCAACTAATGGTTGTAGAACAACCAAAAAATCTCTTAACCTTTCTGGATTACGAACAGTAGTCGTGATTGACCATGCCTTTAACATAACCGATTATATCGTATATCAGTAGTTAGTAACCAAAACCTCAACAGTCTCGTTATTTTTAGCTTTGGAATGATAATTTGAATTCTTATAGTGATAATTTAATTTATGAACAAAATAGTTATTTTTAGTAGCCCAAGTATTCATAATTTTATTTACATCACCCTTATGTTTTAAGACATTTGATAAGGCAAATCTAATACCTCTTTTATCCAACCTTGTTAATAACAAATACAAATCAATCTCATCTTTTTCAGTCCACCCACCAGATTCGTTATAACTTGCAAGACCTAACAAATAAGGCGGGTCTAAATATACAAAGTCATTTTTTTCTAATTTCATCTTTTCAATCTCCCTAAAATCACAACTCTTAAAGGCAATTTCTTTTTCATTCGATATTTGATTAAACGCCGCAACATTTCTCCTTGAACTACCGTTATAATCCCGTTTACCAACTGGTAAATTGAAATTACCCTTCGAGTTAAATCTTATTTGGTTGTTAAAAGAGTAAAGAATCAATACTAAAAGTAAATCTATTCGGGTTTTTTCTTCATTAAACTCATTTCTAAGTCTCAAAAATGCTTCTTTATTGTATTGACCAAGTCCATTTGAGCTATCAGCCCCATAAAATTCATAACCTTTAATATAACTTTGGCTTAATCCAGATTTATCTATAATTTCAACAAGTTTTTGATTCAAATCTTCAAAGTTATCATTTTGAATCAACTTCAAAAGGTTTACAACATATCTATTTTTTTCAATACAAATTATGTTTTTTGCGGTAGCATTTATACCAACATTGGCACCACCTGAAAAAACATCATAAAATGTTTTAACATCATTTGGGAACAATTTTGTAAGCTGTGGTAATAATTTGTGTTTTCCACCAGTGTAGTTTAATGGTGATTTTATAAATCCGTTTTTAACAGGGTTATTTTTTGAAGCAGTAATTGTTCCACTACTTTTATTTATCTCGTTTATCTTACACAAGAATATTCGTTCTTTTAAATCATTTTTTTTAGATTTACCTGTAGTAAATTGTTTAAAATCAGTTTCAAATACCTTAACCTCACCCTTGCGTTCCAAAGCAGATAATATCTCGTGATCACTTATTCGCGATTGCGAACGAGCATCACCAGAAACCCCCATATCGTTATAAGAAACGAGTATATATTTTGCATCTATATTATCTATTAATTCACAAAAGGCAACGCCTGCCGACTTCATATTATATTTACTCTTAATATGCGATCTATCGATTTTTTTAGCTACACCAAAGACCTTTTCTTTTTTCCATGTAGCTATATTTTCAAGTAAATGATAAGAGTCTGAATACTGTCGCGAGTTGTATGGTGGATCAATATAGACCACATCGGTTCTAATTTTCTTTACTAGTTCATTCGCATCACTTTTATAAATCTCTGCAGAATACTCTGAATTTCTAATGTCAAGCGGGAGTAAAAATAAATTTCTGTCTGGGATATTTACCTTTCTATAAGCATCATAATGTCCTACTGTGTTGGCTATTTTGTCAAGGGCATATATTAATGAGGTTAATAGGTAAGATTTTTCTCTGTCTGTAATTATTCGTTCTTCAAATAATTTTTCTATGTCATCTCTAATAATCCCGATTTTCTTTGCATTTTTTGTATCGAAATAAGTATTAGAAAAGTTTTTTGAAAAATAATTATCTCCATATTTTTTTATGTCAAGGGAATTATAGAACTTTAATTGTTTTTTTAATTTTTTTTCTCTTACTTTCTCATTACCGAAAAATGCACGATAAATGCAATTGTTAGAATCCAAAATATCATTGACCACTATTTGCGAACGATCATAGAAGTGATTTGCAACCGTTCCAGTTCCTGCAAAAATATCAGCAAAAGAATTAAACTCTATTTTTTCCTTTTGAATTATATCGTCAATAAAGTCGAGTAATTTAGTTTTTGATCCTAGATAACGTCTTTGGTTAATACAAATTGATTTATTTCCAAAATACGCATCGTGCATATAATTTAACTATAGATTATTGTAATTACGGCGACAATATATCAAATTACTAACATCACTATTTCTTAGGAAAAATACGAGTAACTATAAAAGAGGACACAATGATTCAATAGAATTTTTTAACTTGACATTCGTATATTTATTTTCCGTATTTTCTTAGTGGTGTATGAAATTTCTGATATAAGTTGGTAACGTTACATCTTTTTCTGACTGCATAACGCTTTTAATTTTTTCTATTGAACTTGTAGAATTTAGTACAATGTTAAGAGATGAGGCAAATAATTAATTTTTTAATTGATGAATCTGGAGAGATTGACTCAAATTATTTTTTAGTTGGTTGTGTATTAGCAGATGATCTTTCTTTTTTAAAAAGGAGGATTAATTGTTTATACAAAAATCTTGTTGGATCGCCAGTTGTTCAGGCGTTATCTAAATTTCCTGAGTTTGTTAAAGAAAATTTTCATTTTTGCAGCAATGACACTGGAGTAAAAGTTAAGTTTTTGGAATTTTTGGGGAAACAGGATATAGAGGGTTATGTTGCCTATATGAGTAAGGAAGATATTGTTCGAAGTGGTTTTAGTAAAAATGATTTATATGATCTTTTACTTACACAAGTTCTTACCGATAGATTACGTAAATATATCGATTATCAAATCAATATTTATGTTGAACAACGTGACCCATCTAAAATTAATAAGGAGAAAGAGAAAATAGAGGTTTTAATTGAGAGGATTAGAATTTCTTGTAGAAAGAAATATTTCTTAAAAAAGGATTTTTCTTATTCAGTTAATATTGTTGATAAAAAATCTTTTATAACTTGTATTCCAGATTATTTTATTGGATTGATAAAATTTAAACTTGAGAATAATGATCCTAAGGATGTAATTAACAGAAATTATAAAAATATTGAAGGTAAAATACGTTTACTGATAGATGTTGGTGAGAAAAAATATATTTCTCGAAAAACTAGGATTTAAATGATATTCTCACATGTGGGGTTGTGTTAATTTGTTGGGTATGATTTCGTACTCGATATGATGCATCCGTTTGTTTTTCCTAACACAACCCCATAAATTTATGATTGATTTTAGTAAAATTACAGATTTGAACAGTTTGTCGTTGAACCTGGGTTATTCAGTCCGGAAGATTAATAGTTATGTGAATTCGAAAAAACAACCAGATTTTTATCACCAATTTTTAATTCCAAAGAGTAGACTTAGCAATGGCGTTCGCGAATACAGAACTGTTTATTTTTCAATGAAACGTTTTTTAAAAAATATACATAAAAATATTGACGAGAGCTTGAAGAACAGTAATGTTTATAAAAATTTACCTGATTATGTTCAGGCGTTTGTTCCTAGTAGGTCAATAAAGACGAATGCAGAAAAACATTTAGCAAAGAGGTTTATATTTAAGGTTGATATAAAAAATTTTTTTGATTCTATTAACTTTGATATGGTTTTAAAAGTTTTTAATGATTTAGGTTGCAATGAAAAAATATCTTATTATTTATCTTGTTTGTGTACTATAGACAAGGTGTTGTGTCAGGGTTTAAACGCTAGCCCAACAATTTCGAATTATGTTTGCAAAGACATGGATGCAGATTTAGACAATTTATCTAAGAAACATGGGTGTGTTTACACAAGATATTCTGACGATATTACATTTTCAAGTAATGATAGTTTGCCTAGTTTGGACGAAATTCGTTCTATTTTTAAAAAATATGGTTTTCGAATTAACTCAAAAAAGATTGTAAAACAATTTCGTGGTATGACACAGTATGTAACTGGGCTGACAATTTTTGATGATATACAACCGAGAGTATCAAAAAAATATAAAAAAAAATTAAGGTTAGTTTTGTATTATTTGAGCAAGTTTGGGTTTGTGAACCATTATGAAAAGAATAAGGATAAGCCGTACAACCAATTATCACCTCTTCAATTACGAGGAATGATTTCATTTGTTAATTCGGTTGAACCTAAAGTAGGTCGGAATTTTTTTAAACTATTAAATGATGCCGAAAAATAGAATATAAAAAATGTTGGATTATATTAAACGTAAATCCAATAAATTTAGTTAGATTTTACAGATAATTCTCCGCTATGAATAAAAATGTCAAGATCTAACCCGGTGATTAAATTTCTCTTTGAAGTGATTACCTCTTTTCTTAAAAAATATCAGGCGTATTCTGACAAGTCGGTTTTTTGATTTTTAAGTGATAAAATTGTGCGTAGTATGAAAGAGTTGTACCAGACGAGAACTGGACAAGATGACCGAACTGGTGATGAGTATCGGGCGTGTTTTGATGAACTACACAAGGATGATTTGTCTTCGAACTTTAGAGATGTAATAAAGCACTTGGTGGGTACTGATTTTGGACCAAACGAATTGAGGTTTCGGCTTACTTCTCTGCCGCAAGAGTCGGGAAAAAGAAGTTTGAGAGTAATGGAAATAGCTTGTAACGGAACAGACCTAATTATTGGTGATGATATGGAAACTCAAGAAGTCAATACGCCGATAACCGGAGGACAAGTAAGACGAATACTTATGGACACATATTCTGTAGATGAAGTTGAAGAGATGATGCTAAATGGACTTAATGAAAACGGAATATTGATATACGATGCTAAAACTCCAAAAGGCGTTGAAACAGTCGGGGGTATTGGTGGTAAAGATGGGTGTGTGACTGCTTTGAAAAACAGGGGTAACAATGAAGCTTTGTTGGCGATACTCTATATCAAGCCTTGAGTTCTTTGCAGATTAATGAATGTTAACGTCGAAAAACCCTAACTAAAAATAAACCTGAAAAGAAACCACCGATGTGAGCAAAATAAGCAATTCCTCCGCCTTCCATGGCTAATGATCCAAAACTTTGCAGAAATTGATAAACAATCCAATAAATTATCATGGTAAACGCAGGAACGGAAAAAAAGGGGAAGAAGAATAGTAAGGGGACTACAAGATCAACACGCGCCCTTGGATGCAGCAAGATATAGGCTCCCATGACACCGGCTATGGCGCCACTGGCGCCGAGGGTAGGAATAATAGATTGTGGATTGAGAACATAATGGGTCAAGCTAGCTAGTGCACCAGTGATTAAGTAAAACAATAAATACTTGAGGTGGCCTAAATAATCCTCAATATTGTCCCCAAATATATTAAGAAAAAGCATGTTGACTCCTAAATGAAGTGCGCCGCCATGGATAAATTGAGATGAAAACAGGTCCATGAATTTAAATTCAAGTGGAACAAAAGCGTATTGAAAAATGAACGAAGTTAAATCCCGACGGTTCAAGGACAACATATATAAATATACCAAGATGTTGGCGACGATAAGAAAATAGTTAATGTAGGGGGTTTTTTGGGTTGGAATATTGTCTCTAACGGGTATCATGGGCTTTCTTTTAATTTAAACAACAATTTTCACATATGCATTAGAAACAGGTATGAAGCCGGTAACAATATTTTTACACAATTCTTACGTTAATAATGTATATTTAAATTATGAATAATAAATCAATTATAGTAATAGCTGTGGTTTTCTTTTTAACCGTTCTGGCAGCCTTGCTTTATGTAAACAGGCAAGAGGATGAGAATTTAATGGCCGGAGTCACTCCTACACCTTCTCCCGCAAATGAAGTAAGTCCGCTTCCGACGGTAACAGATGATACGTGGCAAGTGTTTGAATCGGAAAGTCTGGGTATCAGGATGGAATATCCTGAAAATGTAAACCAGGAGACTAGAGAGGGCCAGGTTGTTTTTGTAAAGGCGGGTCCAAGTCAGACAGCCAATACGGAATTTTATGACGGCATAAGTTTGACTTTTCGTCGCGGAGCACTTGAGACTGGTCAGACATTAAGGGAATTGGCAGAGAGTACCCTGGAAGATTTGCGAGAAATGCAATCGGCAGAAGGAGAAAACGAAATAGAAACATTTATCCTGGCGGGGAGAACCGGATACCGTTATACAGTAGAAACGTTGGGAAAGCATACTTACATGTATTTGCCAGTGGGAGACGGGGAGTACTTGGAGGTAATTGACTCGACTACTGATCCAACGAGTCAGGGTTTTGAAGCAACGGTCGATAGAATGCTATCGACAGTCGAGTTTACATAATGATAAGATTGGATAAATGGCAAAAGACAAGTATAGTGCGGTGTGGGTTTCCCATTCTTCAATCGGTGATTTTTTGAAATGTCCGCGGGCATATTATCTGAAAAATGTATACAAGGATCCTGAAAGTGGACATAAAATTAAAATAATGAGTTCACCTTTGGCTTTGGGTCAGGCGGTCCATGAAGTATTAGAGTCATTGTCGGTACTGCCGGTCGAACAGAGATTTAAGGTGCCATTAATTGAAAAGTTTGAAAATTCGTGGAAAAAGATAAGCGGTAAGAAGGGTGGTTTTGAAGATGGGGAAAGCGAACAAAATTACAAGAACAGGGGTCGGGCAATGATAGAAAGAGTTCAACAAAACCCGGGGCCGTTAAAAGGATTGGCTGTCAAAATAAATATGGATTTGCCCTATTACTGGCTGTCTGAAGCAGATAATATAATTTTGTGCGGCAAAATTGATTGGTTGGAATATTTGCCTGATAGTGACGGTGTTAATATTATCGACTTTAAAACCAGTAAAAATGATGAAGAAGCTGATTCGTTGCAGTTACCCATTTACCATCTTTTGGTCCATAATTGCCAAAAAAGAAAAGTAGAAAAAGCCAGTTATTGGTACTTGGAAAGAAGCGATGGTCTGATCGAGGCCAAATTGCCCGATTTGAATGAATCTAACGAAAAAGTTTTAAAAGTGGCTAAAAAGATTAAATTGGCCAGGCAACTTGAGGTGTTCAAATGCCAACAGGGTGACGGCTGTTTTGCCTGTAAGCCATATGAGGCCGTATTGAGGGGTGAAGCCGAATTCATCGGGATAGACGAATACAAATCGGACGTGTATGTACTTAATCGTCAAGACAACAAAGAAGAGGTAGAAGGCTCTATTTTATTATGAGATAATGGATTCATCGTTTTATGATTGACATCAAAAAAGAAGGGATAATTTTGGAACCGACTCAAAATGAGTTTGAAAATGAGGCAGTTTTTAATCCTGCGGTAGTTGAGGTTGACGGTCTGGTTCATATGTTTTACAGGGCAGTTCGAAGAGGAAATTTCTCGACTGTCGGTTATTGTCAAATTGCTGACAATAAGGTGGTCCGAAGGTATAAGGAACCAATACTTTTTCCCGAACATGAATATGAGTCGCAGGGGATTGAGGATCCAAGGGTTACTTTTCTTGATGGTAAGTATCACATGTTTTATACGGCCTATGACGGCCAAAATGCACGAGTGGCGTATGCGGTTTCAGAAGAGCTGCCATACTTTCATAAAATGGGGCTGGTGACACCAAGTTTCAGTTACGAAGTGGCTGGAGGCCATTTGAGAAAGAATGAGTTATCAATGAAATACAGGTATCACGAGGAGCTATACAAGGGCAGCCGGGGTGATGATGTAATGTTGTGGGAAAAGGACGCATTTTTGTTTCCGGAAAAGATAAACGGTAAACATGCTCTGGTCCACCGGATATTACCCGGTATTCAAATAGTTTATTTTGATGATTATTCTGAATTAACCAATGAAGAATATTGGATTAAGAATCTGACTAATTTAAGCAGCGATATTATTTTGGAGCCAAAATTTTGGTTTGAAAACTCCAGTATCGGAGGGGGTTGCGTGCCGATAAGGACCAGCAAGGGATGGCTTTTAATATACCATGCAACACAGATGACAGAAAAAGGGAAAATATATCATGCGGCCGCGGCTCTGATGGACTTGGAAGATCCGGAAGTGGTGATTGGCAGACTGCATAATCCCCTGTTTTCACCTGATGAAACTTACGAACGGTTAGGGGTGGTTAATAATGTAGTTTTTCCGACGGGAGCAGTGGTAGAAGGAGACAAATTAACAATATATTACGGAGCGGCCGACAAAGTGGTGGCTGCTAGATCCATGAGCCTGAAAGAACTGGTTGACATGTTGTTGGAAGTTGGACCATAAGCTGTTTTCGTTGTTGACAAAATAGGCAGGCGATTATATAAACAGGTAAGCTCTTTAAAAATTAATGTTTCAAAAGCAGCAAGTCTTAAGAGGTGAAACTCTTCAGAAGCTGGAGTGTGTTTCACACCTTAATCATCTTGTTGCTTTTGCTGGTTTGGAATTTTTGGCAGGATGCCAACGAGAGGATAATTTCTTGTCCTTTGGTTGGTTTCCTGCCTTATGAGGAAACAACATTAGATTTTCTTGACGATACGCGGAAAGGAGGTTGCTTCTGCTGCTTTGTTAGGCTTGGTGGGTATCCATCGCAAGTTCTTCCCTCAAAGGAGGAATGAGCCTATGGTTGGCCCGAGCTGAAGAGCGAAGTGAAGTTGAGCGAGGCGTCCCCCGGATCTGGGTTCAGTTTGCGTTCGTGCTAGTCGCCTCCTTTCCGACCGGGTGGGTCTTGTCGTTCCGTTCTGTCCTTTGAGACAAGACCCACCCGCCCCCCATTTTTCGCCCCCGACAAAAAACACACAAATATCAAAAAAATCACCTCAACCCCATCCCCTACCAGCAAAAGCACTTCTCCCTAATCATTTTGAAATATTAATTTAATGTATTCTGACGGATAATTAAAAGGCGAATTGGCGGGGTCGAGATAGTTGGGAGGAGCCGAAAACGGCCAATCGGTTTCAAATATTATTGAGTATCTGTCGGCTATGCCACACATTCCGATCATTTTGATTTTCTGGTCACCCAAGTCATCGACAATAAGATGAAAGCCCATGGTGCGAGGATAAACAACGTTCCAAAGATCAGGTCTTTTCGGCTCTAGGTTTGGATATTCATCGTAAACATCGCGGGCTGTCAAGACCATTTGGACCTGTTCAGTTTCCAAGGTGTCAGGATCCAAAATGCCGACGATAACGGCATAATTGCGACTCTTGGCCTGGCCGGTCTTGTAAAAAGATTTGCCGTATTTGGCAATGTGACCCATGAAAGCAACTCGACCGTCGTTTAAAAGAATCATGCTGTCGGCAACATTTCCCCACTGACCGGGAGCAAAGAATTTCCTGATCTTACGATTATCATCTTTTTGGAGGCGATCGACAAAAGTAGGAGTGATGTGCCTTAATTTTGTTACCCGACCAAGGTTGCTGGAAGAATTTACCGTGTAGTTGCCACCATCAAAGCTTTCCTTTCTATTCCTGACGACGACCAGATACTCAGAATGATAATAAAATATTTTTAGTCCTTTTTGACCTAAGGGTCCCTTGGCAATAGGTTTTTTGAGCTTGTTGGAAGGCCATAAAACTGAACGATAGTTGATAATGTTGTTTGGATTATCTTTACTGCTGACAGTGCTAACCAGTGAATGGACAATGCCGTGAGTAGGAGTAAAAACCGGGGATGGGTCTTGGTGTTGGGTCCGGCTGATAAATGACTCATTCCGCCAGAAACCGCGCTTGTTGGGGTCAAAGTGGTATTCGTCCACGCGGGCCAATTCGACTCCCAAATCTTCAACTCTAGCGACTAAGTGCAGCTGACCATTATCCATGAATAGACCACCATTGTAGATAGTTAAATTGGGCTCATTAGGATCTAAAAGGTTAATCAGTTTTACCGAAGGGTCACTTGTTTTTTCTTTTTCCAGCTTGTCGTATGTGTAGAATTTTTCCATTTATTTTGGACCATACCTTTATTAATTAGTATTGAACAGAGGTACATTATCTTCGTGTATTTGTTTGAAATGTTTACTAGAATTATGTAAGAATAGTGTGAAGAAAATAAGATGATTAAAAAAACGAAAATAATTGCTACCATAGGTCCGGCTTCTGAAAAAGACAAGACAATCAGAGAATTAATTAAGGCTGGGATTGATCTTTTTAGGTTTAATTTAAAGCATAACACTATTGACTGGCACAATAGGGCGATCCAAAAGGTTGATGAAATAGCCGATGAATTGGGTAAAAATGTAGGGATAATCGTGGATGTGCCTGACCCCCGATATAAATTGGATATAAATAAATGTGATTTTGTGGCCATTTCATTTGCCGATAGCGGCAGGGTGGTTGACAATTTTAGAAAAAAACTGCCTAAACATCTGTCCAATGCCCGATTAATAAGTAAAATTGAGAACAGGTTGGCGATAGATAATCTGCTGGACTTGATAAAAGCGGCTGACGGGATAATGATTGCCAGGGGTGATTTGGGGATTTCTATACCGCTTCACGAAATAACTTATTGGCAAAAGACAATAATTAACATCTGTCGGGAAGAGAGTCGTCCGGTAATTGTGGCGACTCAAATGCTGCAATCCATGACTCAATTTCCAAAACCGACCCGGGCGGAAGCTACGGATGTGGCCAATGCTGTTTTTGATGGAGCAGACGCTTTAATGTTATCCGAGGAAAGTGCCATTGGCAAATATCCTGTTAAGGCAGCGACAGAGATGATTCGAATTGCTTCTTTTTGTGAAAGCAAAAATAACATGTTAATTACGGTCAAGAAAAATCATAAAAATTCAACTGAAGTTCTGGTTGAAGCGGTGGTAGGGATTATTCAAAATAAGGCAGAATTTCCAATAAAAGGGGTTATTGTGTTTACCCAGTCCGGTCAAACTGCCAGAATATTGTCGTCTTATCGCCCGAATATCCCGGTGGTGGCGGTGAGTAACGATAAATTTGTGATTGAATCGTTAAACCTTTCTTATGGAATAATCCCCTATTTTCGTCATTTTAAAACTACTCAGTTTAGCTTGAGTAATCCAATGCTTAAAGAAATGGCAGCAGACGCTGGCTTGAAGGTGGGAGATAATGTGGTGGTAATACACGGTAATAATTGGCTGAGTCAGGGTTCAACGAGCAACATTAGTCTGATTCGACTTTAATCTTGAAGCTGCTTTCTCGGCCATGATGTTACTGACTCTCAACAGACTTTCGAAAGTGCCGGCGTCTTCCCAAAGCCCATCAAAGATGTTGACTTTAAGTTCCCCTTTTTTTAGATAAATGTTGTTCAGGTCGGTAATCTCGATTTCATTTCTGGCCGAAGGTGTGAGAGAAGACGAATATTCAGCTACGCGATTATCGTAAGTATAAAGGCCGACAACAGCAAAGTTGCTTTTTGGGTTTTGGGGTTTTTCCTCAATAGAAACCGCATTTTTGTTTTGGTCAAATTCGACAACGCCAAAACGCTCTGGGTCGGTAACTTCCTTGGCAAAGACCATGGCCCCGGAAGTAAAGTTTTGAATGTCGGGAGAAAAATCAGGATCGAATATATTATCACCCAGAATCATGGTAACCGAGTCATTGCCAATAAAATTTTTGCCGATGATAAAGGCGTCGGCTAGACCTCTGGGCTCCTCCTGGATTTCGTAAGTAAAACGGGCGCCAAATTCCCTGCCCGAACCAAGCAGGTTTAAAAAGTGGCCAGAGTAATCGGGGGCAATGATGATAAGAATATCTTTGATACCAGCTTTGAGTAAGGTTTCAATCGGGTAATAGATCATTGGCTTGTCATAGACTGGGAGTAACTGCTTACTGGTTATTTTGGTAAGAGGTCGAAGTCTCATGGCGCGGCCTCCAGCTAGTACGATTCCTTTCATGTGGGGTAATTAAATATTAATAAAGAATTATACAACTATTAATGTATTGTTTTGTTTTATTTGTTATGCTTTTTAGTATATGATGCTTGCTAAAGTTGTGGCGATATTGGCTTGTTCTTATGTTTTGGGCAAAGTTACCAGTTATTTAATTAAAAATGTTAATCTGATTGCTCGAAAACTGCGTTTGGGTTCATTTGAGGCTACAGCAGCTATGGTGGGGATGGCAACCACATTACCCGATTTTATGGTAGCAGTGTCCTCTGCCAGCAGAGGAGTTTCCGGTTTGGCGTTCGGGAACGCGGTAGGATCCAATATTGTTAATTTGTCTTTAATTATCGGGGTGAGTGCTTTGGTCAGCGGAAGATTGAGTTTTCATACTACTGAAAAGATAAAAGACAGCTTAATGCCACTGTTTTTTACTTTGTTACCTTTTTTGATGTTAATCGACAAACAGATTTCCCGAGGGGAAGGAGCTATTTTGATTCTGATCTTTATTCTTTACACAAGAAACCTGGTTAAAAGAAAAAATCCGGAAAGGCGCACGTTTGACCTGGGGATTATGTTTATTACAAAAAAAGATTTAAGAAATATTGCACTCAAGTCTTTGGCGGGGGTAGGGATAATCCTTCTAACAGCAAATACTATCGTAAGCCTGGCAATTGCCATGGCAACAAACTTAAATATTTCCCCGATCGTTATTGGACTAGTCATAATTGCCCTTGGAACTCAACTGCCGGAACTGGTTTTTAATATCAAAGCGGCCAAGGAAAAAAAATTAATGATGAACATGGGTAGTATAGTCGGCTCATGTGTCAACAACTCGACATTGATTATTGGGACGGCGGCTTTCATTAAACCGATTGTCTTAGACAGTTATTTTCTGGTAATGAATCCGGCAATACAATATTTCTTTGTGGCAGCACTAATGCTTTTGTTTATCTTTTCCAAAAAAAGACTGGATGCTTGGGAGGGGGCAGTCTTGATTTTACTGTATGTTTATTACAGCGGATTGAGTCTTTATTTTAACTGAGGGCTTAGTTTTTTTCCAGATTACCTTGTTGTACATGGTCCAATTGTAGGGCAATACCAAAAAAACAATTATGAAAGGAAGTAATATCTGGCGGTATTCTGGCCCTAAAATATTGACCCCGATAGTTCCGGCAATAGTTTGAATAGCCAAAGCTCCGGCAGAGGTTAAATTGAATTGCAGGAATTTACCGATCAGAGAAGAGACTCCTTTAATTTGGTCAGTTTTGAAAGTCCAGAGATTATTTAGGGTAAAATTGCTGATAATAGCGGCTTCAGTTGATAGAAGCCAGGCTAGCCATTCAATATTCCAGGTGGCGGAAACCAGAGAAAGGAGGATGGCGTTGACCAGATAACCAACGAAACCGACAGTACCAAATTTGAGGAATTTTTGGGTAAATTCATCGTTCCAACGCATCAAAAAAGCAACCCGGAAGATATCTTTAGCAGTACGGGGTTCAATTTTGGATTCGCCGGCGTTGCGGACGTGGAACTGGAGGGGAATTTCTTTGAACTTAGCACCCATTTTGAGGGTCTCAAAGAGCAGCTGGAGTTTGTAGCCAAAACTGCGAGTTAATAAATGCCGGGAATAATCCATATCCATTTGGTCAATGAAGCCCTTGACGCGAGTAACCTTGAGGCCGGTAGTCGGATCGGTAACTTTGAAAAAATTTTTGAAGGGGAAAAACATTAAAAAACGGGCCACAAAGCCACCGACTTCACTAAAAAATACCCGTTTAAAACCCCAGCCTTTGGGGTTGGAACCACCGGCAATCTTTCTTGAACCGATGACATAGTCATAGCCTTCTTCCACGGCCTTCAACATAACCGGAATTGTCTCGGGGGGGTGTTGAAAATCACCATCGAATTCAAAGACATAGTCGGCCTTGAGTTCGTCCATAGCGTATTTGAAACCTTTTAAATAAGCGGCACCAATACCATCTTTGCTGGTTTCGGTGAAAAGGTGTACATTAGGGTATTTTTTGGCCATTTTTTGAACCACTTGGCCGGTACCATCGGGTGAATTGCCATCAACTACCAATATGTGCATGAGATAGTCGAATTTCAGGTTCTTTTTGGCGGCAATATCTGGAAAAGTTTTGGTATGAAGATGTTCGATCATGCGGCCGATATTGTCGGCTTCGTTGTAGGTGGGAATGACAATAACAGCGGTTGGCTTGCTTGTTTTGGTAGTCATAAACAAGTATAGCAAAGACTTTACTGATAAAATAAGGCATGAATATTGACATAATTACCCTATTCCCGGGAATGTTTGATTCAGTATTTTCAGAAAGCATGGTTAAGCGGGCAGTTAAGAATGGATTGGTAGACATAAAAACACATAATTTGAGAAATTGGGCTTTGGACTCCTACGGTACAGTGGATGACAGACCCTTTGGGGGTGGCGTGGGGATGCTTTTGAGACCTGAGCCGGTTTTTGAGGCCATCAAATATATTAAGGGAGAGAGAAAGTCGAAGGACAGTAGAGTGGTGGTGATGTCGGCTGGTGGTGAAAGATTTGATCAGGAAAAAGTTGAGGAGTTATCGACGGTTGACAATATGATTATAGTTTGTGGTCATTATGAGGGTTTTGACCAAAGGATTTTGGATTATATGGCTGATGAGGTTATATCGATCGGTGACTATATCTTGACGGGTGGCGAACTGCCGGCTATGGTGGTAATTGATGCAACGGTCAGACTGCTTTCCGGAGTTTTGGGTAAAGATGAATCTAGCTTAACGGAAAGTTTTTCGAAGATAGAAATTGATGGACAGAAATTTAGGCTACCTGAATACCCTCAATACACCAGACCAAGAGAGTTCATGGGCCACAAAGTGCCGGAAGTATTAATTAGCGGTGATCCTAAAAAAATTAAGGCTTGGCAGAAAGAAGAAATGAAAAAATACTTAAAAAACCAGAGTGCCGGTACTCAAAAGTAGAGCAAATATGCCGATTAAAATGTACTCGATGACGATAGATGCTTCCAGGTCCCCTCTTTTGTAATGATGATAGATACTCCAGGAAAAGTAGAGAGCGGTGGTGGCGTAAATAACTCGACGCTGCATATGTTTGTCAAAGCTGAAAACAAAAAATAAAGCTAATCCCAGTATAAGAATAATCAACAAGGTCAGGTATTCTAAGGGTTTTTGTTCGATTTCACGAAAGATTGTCTTGGGCATTTTTAGAAAATTGTACCGGCTCGGGTGTAAAGAACTAATAACAAAATGATCAACAGGAAGCCGACATGACCGGCAGCAGATCCGGACATACGCTTGGTTTTGTTTTTGAGAGTGAGGTAGCCGTCAATAAGCAGAACAACAATGATTAGGCCAAACATGGTCAGACCAATTACTTTGGTGATGGTTAAGGGACTGATGGTTTTGACCGGAAGGTTTTCACCTAAGACCGGTTGGCTGTTTATCTGATCGGATTTGGATTGAGGCGGTTTGACATTAACCGCTACTTGTCCGTTCAAGGGTGCACCAAAATGCTGGACAACCAAAGTAGTTTTGACACCATTGAGGACTCCATCGACAACGCCGACTCCAATTTCGTGATATTTTGGGCTGACAATATTGGCACGATGGGTCGGGGATTTCATCCAAGCTTTCATCATGGTTTCGGTGTCATAAAAGTCTTTGGCCAAATTTTCACCAGCTATAGAATAATCGTATTTGACCAAGGAAAAAAAGTCCCAAGGGGTTTTGCCTTGAGGTGAAGTGTGGGACCAGTAGTCGTTGGCAAACATGTCGAGAGCTTTGGCGGCGGCGGCTTCCGAAAGAGCAGGATTATACTTGAGGGGGCGTAAACCTTCCTTGATTCGTTCACGATTAGTTTGCTCAAAGACTTTATCGATGGTAATTTCGGAAGAATAGCCTAACACTCCAGGTTGGAGAACGGTTAAAGATTTGACCAGAGATTGATTGAGTAGGTAGATGGCAATAAAAAGAGCCAAAAAGCCTGGGTGAAGCAAAAGAGCCTTGTGATTATTTTTTTCCTGAGGTACGAATAATAAAGACAAGTAGTGTTTCACAAATTAAGTATAGGTTATTTGTTAGTTATTGCCAAGCGGTTTTTGGACAAGAAATTAATTGCCTGTTGACACTACGGGTAGTGTTTTGGGGTACGTTTAGAGATGGTTAATATTACTTTTAGAATAACGTAGCCGATTGATATTCCGAGCAGGTCTATCAAGGTGTCGGTAAATTTCCCTTCCCGCCCCGGAACCAGTGATTGATGAAATTCGTCAGACAGGGCAAAAAGGTAGGACAGAAAAACGGCCGGAACGGTTTTGCCCGAAGCAAAACGAAGCAAGAGGAATAAAATTGAATATTCAATAAGATGAAAAGTTTTTAGAATCAGGAAACGTTGCGATTGGGTACCGGAAATACCGGTGGTACTGAGAGAAGAAAGGTAAAATATAAAGCTCATCCAGATTAAAGCCGGCAGAACACGAATGTATTTATTCTTCGATAGTTTCTGATTCGGACGAGGGTGGATCATTTTTTTTGGAAAATTTATTGATTGCCGGGGGTATTGTCAGCATTAGTCCGCCGCCAACCATGAAAATTATAGGAATGGTATTGGGATTGAAATTGAAACTTTTGATTCCAGTTTCAACCGCTGGGGTGGTTTCTGATGTTCCCAGAACATCAATGTCTGAATAGTCCTGATCGAATTCCAAGAGGGCTGACTGGCTGGCCTCATCTTCTTCCTCGAAGGATGTCGGAGATGGTGAGAGGTCGATAGAAGGAGTGGGGGTGGTGTCTAGAAGTAGCGATATTTTTATGGCCCGGGGTGGGCTTTCGGCAGTAGTGTTGGAGCTGGCTTCCTTGAGCTTGATGCGGACAATATATTCACCCAATTCTCCCTCCGGCTTAATCCGGCCAATCACGGCCTTATTGATCTGACCATTATTGTCGGAACGGTAAACGGGGAATTTTTCCCAAGCTGAAGTGTAATTCAAATAAAGACTGGCGCTTTTGGTCTCGATACCAAAATTATTACTACCTTTACCGCCATATAATTTGACATAATAATCGGTGTTTGGTTTTAAGCTTTTGGCCAGAAAGGCGGCTGTAAACAGTTGCGACTGCTTGAGATTTGAGGGAACGGATGAAATCGAGACTTCAGGATTATAAACAGGGATGGGGGTGGGTGTCGGGTGAGGTGTATTGGTTGGTTTTGGGGTGTTGGTTGGCTCCGATGTGTTGGTGGGAACTGAGGTGGTAACGGGAGGAGATGTTGGGGTTGGTTCTGGTGCTAAATTAGATAAACCTTTGGTCACCTGATCGGTTAGAACAAATTCGCCGGTTCCGTCAGGAATACGAGAAAATGAGTAACCTTTTTTAACTTCTGTTTTTTTGTATAAATGGCTATCCAAAGGTTCTTTTTCGGGTGAATATAAATGAACCGTATCACCGTCATTATTAAGAAAGTTAGTTGTTTCAATATAAGGGTGATTGGTTTCGGCGCCGACAACTCCAGTCAATAACTCCAGCTTTCCCTTGTCGTCTGAATAGTAATATTTGGTGATATCAATATTTACAGGGTCGGGATTGTAGAATTCAATAAATTCAGGGCCATCAGAAGGAGAAGGGAGATGTTCGTTAATAACAACTTGAGCGAGGGCGAATTTTGGCTGGAAAAGGTATATTACCAAACCAAAAATTAATAAATTCACAATTGAGTTTAGCAAATTAGCGAATGGAAATGGGCGGATTTCCGGGTGTTATCCCAAGCTGCCAGGTGGCGTAAATATAGCCTTCGATATGGATTGCTCTGGAACCGTTAATTCGGGGTCTTTCCTGGAAATCGGCACATTTTTGTCCTGGAGGTAGGGTGTCAAAAATTTCACCATGGCATTTTCTGATAACGAGTGGAGTGTGACCGGAGCAATCAATAATGGCTGTGTGTTCATTACAGAAGGCACAAATTGACATTTCTACGAGTTTTGTTTTCATGTCCTTAATTTTCTAATAGCGTAATCAATATGTTCCAAAGTCTTTTTTTGGCCTAAGATCGGGAGAGACTCAACGATAGGCAAAGTGACAGGCGAACCACAGACGGCAACACGGAAAACCATAAAGTATTGGCCAGTGTTCCAACCATTGTCGGCCACCAACTTCATAAGTTGCGGCTGAATATTTTCGACAGTCCAATCGGTTATGTGAGAGAGAATTGTTTTGGTTTTTAGAAGCATTTCACGGGCCTTCATTTCGTCTAAACCTCGTTGGAGGAGTAATATTTTTTGGTAATCAATTTGATCCACCAAGAACCTGGTTAGCGGCAAGGCGTCAGTCAGAGTAGTAATTCTTTCCTTGAGTAAAGGAGTAAGTTGTTTTAGGGTGTTGGCATCAATATCACGAAGGAAGGGCCTGAGCAACTCTGAAAGTTCTTCATTGGTTTTTTCGCGGATGTAGTGGGCATTAAGATAATCAAGTTTTTTGTGGTCGAAAATCGGTTGTTTTTTGTGAAGACGAGTTAGGCTGAATTCCTGGATAAACTGCTTTAGAGTGAATATTTCCTGCTGTGTTCCCGGATTCCAACCTAAAAGCATTAGGAAGTTCAAAATTGCTTCCGGTAAATAACCGTTGTCCAGAAAGCTTTGAGCGGAGACGGAGCCGTGACGTTTGCTCATTTTACCGTCACCACTGGGATCCAGAAATACGGTTAAATGGGCAAATACAGGAATTTCCCATCCAAAATAGCGATATAGAATGATTTGTTTTGGAGCGGAAGATATCCACTCGTCACCACGCATAATGTGAGTGATTTTCATCAAGTGATCGTCAACAGTGGCAGCAAAATGATAGGTGGGGATACCGTCGGATTTGATTAAAACTTGATCGTCTATTTCACTACTATTGATACTAATCGGACCTCGAACTACATCTTCAAAAGTGATGATTTCGTTGTCGGGAATAAGAAGTCGGATAACGTGGGGTTCCCCGGCTGCCAATTTTTTATCAATTTCTTCTTGAGTCAGCTTGAGACATTGACGGTCGTATTTGGGTAATTGGTGAGCGGCCTGTTGATCCTGGCGCATTTGAGCTAAACGTTTTGAAGAGCAAAAACAATAATAGGCTTTTTTTTGATCAATTAACTGCTTGATGTGCCGATTGTAAATATTCAACCTTTGGCTCTGAATATAGGGTTGGTGAGGTCCGCCGATTTGAGGTCCTTCGTCCCAAGAAAGTCCATAGGCTTTAATTACCGATAATATTCGGTCAACAGCTCCGGGTATTTCTCTTTTTTTGTCGGTGTCTTCGATCCTTAATACAAATTGACCGTTGTTCTTTTTGGCAAAGGCATAGTTATAAAGTAAGGTGCGGAGGCCACCAATATGGATGTCACCAGTTGGACTGGGAGCCATGCGAGTTCGGACTGCTTGCTGATTCATGGCTTATTTTATCATCAAGTTATTCCAAAAATTATGTAAAATACTATTATGTCTTTGACTCATACCGCTTATACAAGCCGGCTGATAATTAAGTACGGTGGGATTGGAGTTGTTGCTTTTGCCATCCTGTGGTCAGTAACTACAGCCGGAATCAGAGCATACAAAGCTGCCCATCCTCCGTACCAAGCTCCAACTGTCAGATATGGTTTGTTGCCAAAAGTGATTTTTCCGGAGAAAGAGTTTGAAAGAAAATCGTTTGTACAGGAAATGCCAAATGACAGTTTGCCTAATTTTTCGGACCAAGCAAAAGTTTATGTGGTATACCGACCCCAAAGTCGGTTCATGGCACTGGAAGAAGATGTCAAAACAGCTAAATCACTTGGTTTTGATGGCGATCCGGTAGAAATAAATCCCGGATTATATCGGTTTAAAAACGATAACTTGAATAAAATTTTGACGATGAATGTTTTGGACGGAAGTTTTGAGTTGGAATATCCGTATATGAGTGACCAAATGTTACTGAAACCAAGCAGGATGTTTGGAGAGAGCGATGCGATATCTTCGGCAACAAATTTTTTGAGGTCGGGAGGAAAAATATCAGATGATATAGCTGAGGGGGAAAAACAAGTGACTTTCCTGAAAATTGAAATGGGTTCGGTTAAAGAGGTAAGCTCAATCTCGGAAGCCAACCTAATCAGAGTAGATTTCTACAGATCGGAAGTTGAAAATAAGCCGATACTGTCTGCCAATCATAATAGTGCCAATATCTCGGTCCTGGTAAGCGGGTCAGATGTGGCGGGAAAGAAAATTGTGGGTACCAGTTATAAATATGCACCTGTTGACAAAGAATCGTATTCTACTTATCCAATTAAAACATCAAAACAGGCGTGGGAAGAATTAAAAGGGGGTAATTATTGGCCGGCTAAAGACGTAAGCGGAAAAAGCGTGACAATAAGAAGAATGTATTTGGCATACTTTGAGCCGGTGACGCTGACAAATTATATGCAACCAATTTATGTATTTGAGGGAGATGGTGGATTTATCGCTTACGTCACGGCTGTAACTGATAATTATATTCAAGACAATTAGTTTTTTAATAGGTCGTCCAGGTTACGTTTTCCTTGATCCAATCGATTAATTTTCGAGTATCTCCAAAGCGGTCTTGACTTTGGACTACCACGCTGATCAGGCGATGTCCGTTTATATTTATTAGGGATACAAAGCAGCCGCCGGCTTCAGGAGTCCATCCGGTTTTGAGGCCTTCCACTTCAGGTACTATGCCCAGCAATTCGTTGGTGGATACAAGCTGATGATGTTGTTCCAAATTAATGTCAGAAACAATCATTTCTTTGGTTTTGACCACGTCGGAGATGATCGGGTTTTTGATGGCAATACGACCAAGTTGGGCTAGTTCGTATACGGTAGAATAGTGGTTGTCATTGTGAAGGCCATCATAGTTTGAAAAGTGGGTATTGGTAAGATTGTATTTTTTGACTAGTAAATTCATCTGATCCACAAAGCCATGGAGTCCGTTGGGGTGATGAATGGCCAAGGAATAGGCAGCATCATTGGCGGAGTGAATCAGGATAGCTGAAACCAAGTTTCTGACTGTAATTTTTTCATTTGGCTTCAATTCCATTACCTTACCTTCAGTGTATTCTTCGCGGATAGTAATAATTTCGTCTAGAGGGTAGATATTCAGAGCGGTTAAGGTGGTGGCTAACTTGGTAATGGAGGCAGGAAATACTTTGATGTTTTGGTTTTTGGAGGCCAAGACTGTGTTGGTATCATTGTCGATGACGACAAAATATGGAGCTTGCAGGACAGGAGAAGAGTCCGGTGTAACTTGAGGTTTTGGGGGGTGCTGATATGAATAAAGATCCTGGATAGATTGGCTGTAGACAAGCTTGGGTGAACGATCGTAGACTGACCAGTGACCAAAGGTAGGTAAGGTGAACAAATAGATAAAAAATAATATGACTAGAATCAGGGAGTCGAGGATGATGTTACTTTTATTGTTCTTTGGCATCCGGTATTAGACGCAAACCGACATCATCCAATTGCTTTTGGGATACTGGACCGGGCGCGTTCATCATTAAATCGATACCATTTGAATTAAGAGGAAAAGCATATACATCTCGGATATTGGGTTCGTCCAACAAAATCATTAGTAACCGGTCGATACCAATGGCCCAACCACCGTGCGGGGGGGCACCATAATGGAAAGCGTTGTATAAACCGCCAAATTTTTCGAGGACTTCTTGACGGCCATAACCAATTATTTCAAAAGCCTTGACCAGAGTTTCCGGTTGGTGATTTCGAATAGAGCCGGATGCTAATTCAAACCCATTAAGAGTTAGATCATATTGATATGATTCAATATCTAGGGGAGATTGGGTCTCCAGAGCTTTGATGCCACCTTTGGGCATAGAGAAAGGATTGTGGCCAAAATCAAGTTTGCCTTCGTCATTCATTTCATAAAAAGGGAAGCCAGTAATCCAAACGAACGATAAAATATTCGGGTCTTTGAGCTTTAGCCAGTCACCTAGAGTTAAACGGATGGTACCTAAAATTTTGTTGACTTGATCTTTCTCCCCGGCTGCAAAAAGGATCAGGTCTCCTTCTTTGGCTAAAGTCTTCTTGATTAATTGTTGCCCAATTTCCTCATTTAAAAAACGAGCAATGCCCGAGTCGAGCTTGTTGTCAATAATTTTGGTACAGGCAAGACCTTTGGCGCCTTTGTCTCTGGCTAAAGTTTCTAGCTTTTCAATTTGGCTTTTGGAAAAAGAGGCTCCGGCAGGAACTACAATACACTTGATTAATGAGGCTTGGTTAAAAACATTAAAATCACTTTTATTTTTGAGAATGTCAGTGACATCCAGTAGTTCCAGACCAAAACGAATGTCCGGTTTGTCTGAACCATAACGATCCAGGGCCTCTTTGTAGGTTAGTCTGGGAAACGGATTGGCGGCCAGTTTTTTGTGGGGAGAGGTAATGGTATATGTGTCTTCCATCAGTCTTTCAGCCACACTGAATATTTCTTCGATTGTAGGAAAACTCATTTCCATATCGATTTGATAGAAAACTCCGGCATGGCGATCGGCTCTGGGATCTTCGTCCCGGGCACAAGGAGAGATTTGAAAGTAGCGGTCAACACCGCCAACCATCAAGAGTTGTTTGAATTGTTGAGGAGACTGAGGCAAAACAAAGAACTTGCCCTTGTGGATGCGGGAGGGGACCAGAAAATCTCTGGCGCCTTCCGGAGAAGTGCTGGTCAGAAGGGGGGTGATAACTTCAGTGAAGCCGTTTTTGTCCATCCAATTTCTAACGGCCAAAATATATAAATGTTTCTTTTTGATAATGTTGGCCAGCCGCGGACGGCGAAGGTCGAGAAAACGATATTGGAGACGAAGAGACTCATCAATATCTCCACCATCGGTATCTAAAGGAAGGGGTGGAGTTTGGGATTTATTGATGATTTTAATTTCATCGGCATTGATTTCGATAGAGCCGGTCGGAAGTTCGGCGTTAACGGCTTTTGGATCACGCTTAGTGGCAGTACCTTGGACTTCGATAACCCACTCTTTGCCTAAGGTGGAAGCTAACTTATGAACATCAGGCTGACTACCGGCATTGACGACTACTTGAAGATAGCCACTCCAGTCACGAAAGTCAATAAATATAAGTTGACCATGATTCCGAATATTGGCCACCCAGCCCTGAACAAGAACTTTTTTCCCGATTTTTTCTAGACAGTCGGCGGCGAGTATTCGATTCATGAGTTAGTATATCAAACGGTAAATATTTCTTTGACCATAAGTTGAGGGAAGGACAGGCCGTTCCAGGTATTCATGTCTAAGTGGGCAACAATGTCAATTCGAGAACCGGTCTTGATTTGAGGATCCATCCTGCCCTGACGGAAAGCGATGGCATCAGTGCCGATATTTTCAATATTTTTTGTAGAAGGGTCGTCCAATTTTAGTTTAAGATGGTCACCAGTTGAACCAACTAAGCGTTTACTTACAACTACCAAATCACGAAAGATAAACAAAGGCTCTTGGTTACCCATACCAAAAGGTTCGAGTTTTTTGAGGGTAAAATAATTTTTGGAGGTAGCGGCTGATAATTTCATTTGAGCATCTACATCAATAGAGGGTGACAACTCAATGCCTTTTAATTTATTATTAACAATTTTGGTTATTTTAGATTGGAACTTGTCGATGTTTTTGGTATTTATACTAAAACCAGCGGCGGCCTGATGTCCACCAAGTTCCAAAAGTAAGTCCGAAGTTTCACGAAGTGTTTCGATTATATTGAGTTCTTTGATTGAGCGACAGGAACCTTTGGAGACTTCCGGACCGATACTAATGGTGATGGCTGGTAAATAGTTTCTCTCGCATAAGCGACTAGCGATTAAACCAATTATCCCCGGATGATAGGATGAATCAGCAGTAAACAAAAGACAGTCCTGGGAAACACCGACACCGGCTAATGCGTTATCGATACCTTCTTTTTGAAGTTGTTGACGATCCTGATTAGAACCATTCAGTATTTGAGCGTAACGAGTGGCCAAAGTATCGGTATCAGCACAAAGAAGACGGAGGGCATCAGTTGGATTGGAAAGTCGGCCTACCGCATTTATACGAGGTCCAACAACAAAAGCAAGGTCGGACGAGGTCAAACTATCTTGGTTTCGACCACTGAGAGAGATTAATTTTCTGATACCAACGCTGGGGTTGAGACGGAGGGATTGAAGACCGTGGACAACAATAGACCGATTTAAACCAACAAGCGGCAAACAATCACCAACGACACCCAAGGCAGCTAGACCCATATCAGCGGCCGGATCGAATTGATGTGCCAAAAACCACGACAGACCTGCCCCGGAAGTATTAAGGGAGTGGACAATAGCATAAGCTGGGGGTAGCTTTTTGTCGGGAACATGGTGATCAATAATGATAACGTCGGTACCAGATCCAATTATTTTTTTGATGTCCTGGTTGGCAACAATACCATTGTCGACGGTGAGGATAAGTGAAAAATTAGCGTTCTTTTCTTTTTTGAATCTGTTGAAAGAATCGTACCGGATTCCATAGCCATCATCTTCACGATGAGGAATAAACGGTGTGACATCAGCACCAATCGTGGTTAATGACCGCCAAAGAATGGCTGTGGCAGTAATACCATCAACGTCGTAATCTCCATAGATTAATATTTTCTCGCGATTATCAACGGCTTTCCGAATTCTTTTTATGGTTTTGACTAAATCAACAGACGATATTCCAAAATCGGAGGCAGTTAGAACTGAGGGTGAGGTCGGAGAAAGGAAGTTTTCTAACTGAGAAGTTTTGACGCCACGATTTTTGGCTATCAGTTTTAAGATGGTCTCTGAAGTAAAAGTTGAGTCAATGATAATGTCGGATTTTAAGTTTATTTTTGTTTGGTTCATAAGTTTAAAATCATTGAAATTCTACAAGTGTTTGTTATACTTTATCAGGTTGCAATGAAATTGCCTGGCATTCAACCCTGTTATCTATTGTTAATATTAAGGCAAAAAGGAGTTCTTTTAAAGAAAGAAAATGTCAAAAAGACTATTTGTAGGGAATCTTCCCTTTAATATGACAGATGAGGAGCTATCGGGAGTTTTTTCTCCTTATGGCACAATTGTGTCATCAAACATTGTTAAAGACAAATACTCACAAAGAAGCAAAGGCTTCGGGTTTGTAGAGTATGAGACAGATGAGGCAGCCGCAGAAGCTATGCAGGCTTTGGATGGATCTGAACAAGGTGGAAGGAATATTGCAGTAAAAGAGGCACTTCCCCGCCCTGAAAATCAAGCTTAAACGATAATGTTTACAAAAACCCTCCGTAGTACGGAGGGTTTTTTAGTTTAAAATATGTTTATGCAAAAAAAATATAATTTGCCGCCTCAAGTTAAGAAAATGGCGATAAAGTTTCTTCAAAATAAGGCCCAGCTGTATATCGTGGGAGGAGCCAGCCGGGACTTACTTTTGGGAAGAGAAGTTGCAGATTGGGATTTCACAACAAATTTGACGCCCGAAGAGATGAAAGTGTTTTTCCCCAGAAATAGCTTTTATGAAAATAATTTTGGTACTTTCAGTGTGGTTTTGGAAGAAGAGATATATGAAGTGACAACGTTCCGGACTGAAAGAGGTTATTCGGATGTTAGACATCCGGACGAGGTTAAATGGGGGCAAACTTTAGAAGAAGATTTACAGAGAAGAGACTTGACTATTAACGCGATGGCTTTGGAGTTGGAGCTGATAAATGGCAGAGTTGAAGTTGGTAAATTGATTGACTTGTATGGGGGACAAGAAGATTTGGTTAAAAAGGTAATTAAGGCGGTTGGTATTGCTGATGAGAGATTTAGGGAGGATGCTTTAAGGATGATGCGGGCGGTAAGGCTGGCAAGTCAGCTAAGTTTTTCGATAGAAAAAGAAACGATGGATTCGATTGTTAAAAATTCAGAGCTGATTAACCGAGTGGCAGCCGAAAGAGTTAGGGACGAGCTGTTTAAAATACTTTTGAGTTCAGTTCCAGGAAATGGTATAGAGATGTTGCGTCAGAGTGGTTTGTTGAAAGAAGTGATTCCTGAACTTTTGGAGGGTGTCGAAATGGCCCAAAAAGGACATCACGTTTATGATGTCTGGCGGCATAGTATTGAAGCTTTAAATAATTGTGAAAGCCAAAACCCAGTTACTAGATTAGCTTGTCTCTTGCATGACGTAGGTAAGCCGATGACGGCAAAAGGAACAGGAGAAGGCCGAACTTTTTATAACCACGAGGTAATTGGATCAAGAATTGCCCTTAAAATAGGTAAAAGATTGCGATTATCTAATAAACAACTTGATTTGTTGTTTAAACTGGTGAGGTGGCATATGTTCACCACGGAAAAAACACAAACTGATAAGGCGGTGAGACGTTTTATACGCAGAGTAACTCCAGAATATATAGATGAAATGATTTCTATGAGGAGAGCTGACAGGGTGGGCAGTGGGGCAGCTGAAACTAGTTGGAGATGGGAGCTTTTTAAAAAAAGGATTGTAGAAGTTCAAAAACAACCGTTTGCGATAAAGGATTTAAGGGTAACTGGTAACGATGTAATGGAGGTGTTAAACTTAAAACCCGGACCAAGAGTGGGCGAGATTCTTCAAAAGTTGTTTGATGAGGTTGAAGAAAATCCGCAATTGAACGAAAGAGATATATTATTGGGGAAAATTAAAGAATATGAATTATAGAAATTTGGGTAAATTGAAAAATAAAGTATCGATTCTGGGGTTGGGCGCCATGAGACTCCCGGTAATTGAAGGAGATAACCGCAAAATTGATGAAGTGGAGGCCATTAAAATGATTCGGTATGCGCTGGACAACGGAATTAATTATGTCGATACCGCCTGGCCATATCATGAAGGAAACAGTGAAGCTGTGGTAGGTAAAGCTCTGGCCGACGGATATAGAAACAAAACGTACTTGGCGACTAAATTACCCACTTGGATGGTAAGTGATAAGAACGATTTTGATTCGATCTTAAACCAACAATTAGTCAAATTGAATACTAACAGAATAGATTATTATTTGCTGCATTCGTTAAACAGGAGTAAGTGGGAGAAGGTGAAAGGATTAGGTGTGTTGGAATGGGCGGAAAGCAAGATTAAAGATGGCCTTATTGGACAGATTGGTTTTTCGTTCCATGATGAATATGAAGTTTTTGATGAGATTATAAGGGATTATGATTGGGACTTCTGCCAGATTCAATATAATTATTTGGATATAAATTTTCAGGCAGGGGCAAGGGGTCTGAAATTAGCAACCGAAAAGGGTGTAAGTGTTGCGATAATGGAGCCGCTTCGTGGTGGTAAGCTGGCGAGGGCACCTCAGGAAATAATAGAAATGTGGAACCAAGCGGACAGAAAAAGACCATTGGTAGAGTGGGCTTTGGATTGGCTGTGGAGCCAGAAAGGAGTAACTTTAGCTTTGAGTGGAATGAGTAATTTGGAACAAGTTAAAGAAAATATTGAATATGCAAATCGAGCAGAAAGCAACAAATTAAACGAAAAAGAAATGAAGTTAGTAGATCGGGTGGCGAGGAAAATAAAGGAGCTATCTCCTATTCCCTGCACCAGATGTCGATACTGCATGCCTTGCGCAATGGGAGTAAATATTCCCCGTATTTTCGAGATTTATAATGATGGGGTATCATATAAAAATATGGACGAAGCAAAGGAAAAATATAATAAGCTAGAAAAAAATGAAAAAATATCAAATTGTATTGGGTGTGGTAAGTGCGAGGTGGTTTGTCCGCAAAGTATTGAAATTAGGTCTTGGCTAAAAAAAATTGATGTCAAATTAACTTTGTGAGAAGGTAATGAGTTTTTTATAGTTTTGTTCTTTTTTTGAGGAAGATGACTAAGGGGATAGCCACGCCGGTGGAAGAGTAAGTGCCAAGAAGGGTGCCGACTAGAAGTGCCAGGGCAAACCATCGGGTAATGTCACCACCCAAAACAACCAAGGCAAACAACATGAAGATGATAGTCATAGAATTGTTGATAGAACGGGTGAGAGTTTCAGTAATGGCCTGATTGGCTAAATCAATCCAGTCGGATTGATAATTACTTCTTTTGAGTTCGCGGATACGGTCAAAGATGACAACGGTATCATGAACAGAAGCAGAGAGAGTTGTCAGAACAGCAGTAACAAAAAGGGCATCAAGTTCGGCGCCGAAGAAGTGTCCAAATAGAGAAAAAGCGCCGATTAGGACAAAAGTATCATGGAACATGGCCAGTATGGCAGACAGCCCAAAAGAGTATTCCTTAAATCTTCTGCCGATAAATACAAGTAGAGTGAGAGACGAAAGAATGATGGCGATAACGGTTTTCTTTAGTAACTCCTTCCCCATGCTCGGGCCAAGAGTTTCGAAACGGAATTGTTGGTAGTTTCCATCGATACCCATTATTTTTTCTTCAATCTCAAGCCTTTTATCCTGAGAAATGTTCTCGAATTTGAGAAGGTAACGGTTCTCCGGAAGTTGACTGATGGTTAGAGAGGAGATTTCAGAATCAGTAAAGACTTGGTTGAGTGAGTCGTAATTAATTGACGGGGCTTGCATTTCCCAAATAGATCCACCGGCAAAGTCGATAGAACTTCTGAATCCCCATTTAATCATGGAAAAAACGGAAATGGCAATTAAACTGAATGAAATCAAAAAAAACAATGGCCGGAATTTCATAATGTTCATATTTTTGACTCCTCGAGATTGTTTTCGGCAAGATTGTCGCGATAAGTAAATACTTTAATAAAGTTTTTGGTGACAACAACACTAGTTAAGACACCGATAATGATTCCCAGCAAAAAAGTTACAGCAAAACCCCGGACCATGCCGGAAGTGTTCAGAAAACTCCAATTGAAGGGATTGAATAAAATTAGAGCGATAATAATGGAGCTGATGTTGGTATCCTTTATGGCTTCCCAGGTCTTGCCAAAACCCAAATCTACAGCTACATTCCAAGGCTTGCCCTTTCTTGTCTCTTCTTTAATGCGTTCAAAGATGAGGATGTCACTGTCGACAGCCATGCCGATTGAAAGGATAAAGCCAACAATACCGGGAAAAGTTAGTATAACGGGTATTAAGCGGTAAAGGGCCAGCGTAAATAGACCGTAGGTAAACAAGCTAAGACTGGCAAAAATTCCGAGCTTGCCATAGTTACCGATCATAAAAAGCAAAACGGTGAGTAAGCCGATAATACCAGCCTTGATTCCTCTGTCGATAGTGTCTTTGCCTAAAGTAGCACCGATTTGATTTTGAGATACCAGCTCAACGGGAAGAGGTAGAGCACCAGCGTTAAGTTGGGCAGCCAAGGATTTGGCTGAGTCGGCGTCGAAACTGCCATTTATAACTGCCTTGCCGTCGGAAATAACCGCCTGGACTGTAGGAAAGGTTATGGGCATGTCATCAAGAAAAATGGCGATTCTTTTGTTGAGAAATTCTTTGGTGGCTGATTCAAATAATTTGGCCCCATCAGGACTAAATTCGAGCGACACTTCTGGTTGCGAAGTATTAGGATTGACAACAACCAGACTTTTGACCAGATGAGAACCGTTCACCCCTGTATCCTTAGAAAATAAATCATAAAGGGTAGCGGTTTGGGTCGCTTCAGGTGGAATATCAACTTCTCCCATGAAACTGAGGCGAGCGGTTTGACCGATAAGACCGATGGCTTGGTTAATATCTTCGACTCCCGGTAGTTCGATAATAAGCCGGTGATGATCCATTTCATTGCTTAGTTGAACATTTGTTTCGCTTATTCCAAAAAGATTGACTCTGCGCTCAATATTTTCTTTGAGAGATGAAAGCGCCTGGGGCAAGTCTTCATTTTTGACGTCTTTTGTGTCGATGTTGTATATCAGAGAAGCTCCACCAGCCAAATCAAGACCGTATTTTAGGTCTAAATCTTTTTTGAAGGTGGTGGCCCCAAGTTTGAAATTGATGTTAGGACGAAGAAGCGTGCGGTTAATCTCGTAATTACCTAAACTGAAACGGATAGGGATTTGGTCGGGCATGTTTAAAATCAAACTAAAAACAACCAAAGCAATAATTACCCAAAATGTTTTAAGTATTTTTTTTCGGGCGAGTGTCATGAATGTAAGTGGGTATTATAAATTATTTTTGAGTAGATTTTTTTTCCATTAAAGAAAGTTGGAGCGGGTGGCCGGAAAAGGTGTAGGTGATTGAAGCCCGGCTTCGTCTGATTTTGATTAAGGCTAAATCTCCTTCCTTGATATTAAAATCTTTGATTGACCTGGAAGGGATGGTAATGGCCAGAGAATTGCCGGTTTTTATGACTTTTCGGGTTTGTGGCATTTAGATATTTATAACTTCCTGGGGAGTACCAATTATTAAGACGGGACAATTGAGGAAAAAATCAATTATAAAAGGATCGCGTTTTTGTTTTCTGAGTTGAAGTTCTTTTTTGTCCATAATCATGTAATTAATTTCCCGGCCAAACTTTTCTTCTTCTTTTTTAACCAGGGATTCTATTTCTTTTAGAGAAACAGTACCAACCAAGATCATATCGACATCACTGCCCGAATTTGTTTGATTAGTGAGAAAAGAATAGCTATAGAGTAATATCCTGAGCTTGCCGACTTTTTCTTTGTTTCTGATGGCAGCACCAAACCCGGATGATTTGCGTGCCAGAACTAGAAGATCAGTAAAGAGGGGCGAAGATTCGTTGGCCCAATAATAAAGACGATTGCCGCGAGACTCGGATTCAATAATACCGCCTTTTTTGAGATTATCAAGTTCCCGCCTGACAGAATTAATCTCCTCTTCGCTTAGTCTGACTAATTGCCTGACATAAAATATTTCAGAAGGTGAAGTAAAAAGGATGTTGATTAACTTTTGCCTGGTAGAGGATATGAATAAACGTTTGAGACTATTAGTTACTTTCATAATTTATGTTGGAATTTAGGGGCAGAATTTCTATCCAGGTAGTACCGGGAACAAAGTTGACCTCTTTGCCGGTTTTATCTTTGAATACAGTTCTGGTGGTGCGGGCGGCCTTTGACCAGGTGATGTCGATTTTAGTGCCATTTTGATAAAGGACACCACTGCCAGTACCGATAACATCATAGAGGTTGTGCATGTGCTTGTCGACACTACGATGCTCTTTGACAAATTGGATGACAATATTTTTGGCCGTGATTGTTTCGTTGAAGTTGAAATCAATCAGTTTTTCCCCACCATTGGATCGAAGGTAAACGTTTTGTGAAGAATCGTAATTCCAGACAACAGAATAATCATTGAGGTTACCGGAAAAGCTAAAGCCGATATAAGATGCGGCAGGAGAAGAGAGGACTTGATCGTCTTGTTTGAATGACCAGGGTTTAAAATTTCTATCCCAAGCGGTATCTTTGATTTCGGTGATATTGGTCAATCCCCGTTGGGCCGCAACATTCCATAACTCAGTTGTTGAACAATAAACTGTATGTTCAGTGGCTTTTTTGGTACCGGTGCGTTCTTCCTCGCGGCGACAGACTTTGTAGGGAAGTGAAAATTGACTTAAATCACTCCACGTGCCTTTGTTGTTCCAACCATAAGAAGCAATTTGCTCGATAGCCATGGCCCTTTTGTCGCTGGTACAAGGGCCTCCCGGCGTTTCAGCAGAACAATTAGCCCCGCCGACATGAGTGTAGAGAGGATAGTCGCCATATTCTGAGGCCAAGTCAACAAAATATGTCCGGGCAGAGCGGACGGGACCGATATCATATTTGTTGGCGGCGCCTCTGACGGCATTACAATAAAAAACGGCCATAAATCTAGTAATGCCTCCTTCAGCAACAGCTTCGTAAACAATATCGGCATTGTTCAAGCCTGATTGAGGACGTGAATCTTTGTGATTTTCGATCATAACCAAAAGTGGCCTTCTGGTTTCCCAAATATTACGTTCCTCGGATGTAAAAAGGGCACCGTTAATCGGACAGGCTTCAGTTCGAGGGCCTTCAAAGTTAATAACCCCATTTTTCTTGGGAGTATCCTGGGTGGTGGGGGAACCAGAAGTCGGAGATAAAGGAGCTGAGTTGACAGGCATGAAAGTTGAGAAGGCAAAATAGGAAATTCCTGACAGGACAAAGTATGAACCGAGATAAATTAATGTTTTTAGGGCCTTTGGATTCATTTTTGGTTAAATTTTTATTGTTTTTAGCATTGCTGCTTTTTCGTCTTTTGACAAAACAACCCCATCTTCCTGTCCGTTTTTGACAGTTTTGGCGTAGAGTCGGGTCATGTCACGGTTGTGTAATGAAGTAATGATAACACCAGAATCTGACTTATCCAACAAACAGAGGATAAAACTTTGATTTCCGCCTAAATCTCCGAAGGGATTAAATCGGGTGAGGGTGACTTTCTGGAGACATTTGTTGACAGTTTCGGTAACATCGGTTAAATTTAGATTGTTATTTGTTTTAACCTTGCTTTTACTTGAATTTTTCATATAAAACAAGTAAGTCAAGTAAAATGACCAAAAAAGATTCAGGACAATAAGCAAGTAAATAAAGAAAGACATACTTGATAAATTGTAGCAAAATATTGTGCTATACTGGCCTTAGAAAATGAAAGAGAATAAAAGAAAACAAAAGATACTGAAGAAAGGTAATGTTTTTAACGATGCGACTTTTGAAGTAGAATTATCGAATTACGTAAAAAAGGACTTGCTGAGAAGTTTAATTATGAGCCTGGTGGCGTTCCTCCTAATCTGCGCAATTTATTTTTTTGAAAAGAACCCCCAAATGTTAAATGTTTTATTAAGGAGGTGAATTCTTTAAAATGGCAATTAATTTCTACTGCGTAAAATGCCGAGGCTCGAAATCTGTTGATGACGGTCGAGCTCAAAGAACTACCCTTAAAAATGGTAGGCCAGCCGCCAAAGCAGTTTGCCCTGATTGCGGCACCGGAATGTTTAAGATCCTCTCAGCTAAAGAGGCTTAATTTTGGTAAAATATAAGAAGCTTCAGAGAAATTGAAAGACTAACTCCCTCTTTCGACTTGTCGAAGGGGGGAGAGGAAAGTCCGAACCACAAAAAGTACGGAATCCAAAACGGAGTTGGCGTGAGCTGACGGCAATGCTACAGAGACGAGTATCCCGCAGTTGCGGGAGAGGTGAAACGAGCACCCTTCCGGTGGAAATCTCAAGATGGAACGTTATACCTAACTTTTGGAAGTTCCAGGTAGAGAGAGAAGATAGATAGTCTTTAAACAGAATTCGGCTTATCAATTTCTCTGGAGCTTTTTTGTTTTGTTTCTTTCTTCGGCTAGAGTGGTGACAACCGACTCAATTGTTAGATAGGTGGGTATAGCGAGAACTGCTCCCAGTACTCCGGCTAATTTGGCTCCCGTAGCCAGTACCATGATGGTGACCAGAGGGTTTAAGCCAACCGTACTTCTCATGACTTTCGGAACGATGATGTTGTTTTCTATCTGTTGAACTACAATTCCCCAAGTAATGGCCAAAAGACCCGCCAGAGGGGACACAGTCAAGCCTATTATACCGGCACCAATGCCGGATATGGTAGGACCAATGTTGGGGATAAGCTCCAAGAAGCCAGCAAGTATGGCCAAGGGTACCGCGTAGGGTAAGCCGAGTAATAAAAATCCAAGATACGACAAAACTCCGATAATGATCATTAAAAAGATCTGAGCGTTAAACCAATGACCAAGGCGGTCCTCCGTCCTTTCAAACAATTCCAATAAGATTTTTTTACCCCTATTTCCAAGTAAAGTATAATTATATTTGTCAAATTTGGTTCTTTCTATTAAGAGATAAAAAGTGATGACAAAAATGACGAAGATAGAGAATAGATTACTGAAGATGGAAATTATAGTTCGGGCAATGTTTGACGGTAAGTTCTCAATTATTCTTAACTGAGACGAAATATCAACGGCAGTAAAACCGAATACTTGGAAATCATCCAGGATGGTGGGCAGGGCGTTGATTAAGCCGGCTGTCTGCTCGACAAAGACGGGAACAATACTGGCGACGGCAAAAGAGGCGACCGAAAACATTAAAATATAAAAAATAATTATAGCTACGGGGCGAGGGATTTTTCTTTTTTCAAGCCGAGAAACTGATGGATTGAGGATTTCGGCAAAGATGAAACAAATAAAGAACAAGGCTAAAATGCTGCGGATTTGCCAAAGAATTACTAAGGCTAAAACAAACAACGCGGCAAATACAATTGATTTATAGGATAATTCTACTTTTTGAGGTTTCATGGTTTATTATACCATTTAAGGAAAAGCTTGTTGATAAGATCGGGATAATCGGGAAGGGAAACATCAACTGAGAATTTGGGTTCCATTTTCTTGAACCATGTTTTTTGGCGACGAGCATAGGCATGCTCGTCAAATTTCCATTTTTGGACGGAAACGGCAAGATTGGATAAAATTGGATGGGTAAAATATGATTGAAACTCTTTGTAGGCAAGGGTGTTAAGGCCGGGATCGGACCAGGAATATTTTTTGAGTAATTTTTTAATTTCATCAATTAATCCCAGTTTTAGTCTTTCTTCGACCCGAAAGTCGATCCTGTCATAAAGATATTGGTTGGGGGCGGTAAGTGAGAAGTGTAAAAAGTCCAACTTGGGATGGGAGGTGCTGTCTGTTGTTTTCTTGGGTGAAACAAAAATTTCAATTTTTCTAATCAAGCGGCGAGGGTTGGAACGGTCGGACGGATTAAGACGGGAAAAGCTTCCCGGGTCAAGAAGTTTATAAATTTCCTGAAGGTGTAAAACCGGAAGTTGCTGCAAATATTGTCTGAGTTGCCAATTAGGCGGGATGTGGTAGGTATTTTTTTGGGGATTTAGAACTGAGTCGATGTATTGACCGGTGCCGCCAATTAGAATGGGCAAAATGTTTTGGCACCATAATTTGGGGAGAAGATTGTAAACAAGTTTTTGGTATTCAGCTGCAGAAAATATCTGATTGGGTTTTATAAGATCTATCAGGTGGACGATAGCACCGGGTGGGTGATCTTTGCCTGTACCAATGTCAAGACCTTTGTAAATCTGGCGGGAATCAGCTGATATCAGCTGGCCATTAAATTCCCGGGCAATTTGGGTAGCTATGTGGGTTTTTCCGGTGGCAGTTGGTCCGGAAATGACGAGAAGTTTTCGGGGAATCATTGATTAAACGTTAATTCTGAATTCAACAACATCATCAGACTGCATAGAATAATCTTTACCTTCGTGACGGAGCTTACCGGCTTCTTTGACACCAAGCCAGCCATTGAACTGGACAAAGTCTTCGTAAGAAGTGACTATGGCCATGATGAATCCCTTTTCAAAATCGGTGTGGATGACTCCGGCGGCCTGGGGAGCTTTGGTGCTCTTGGGGATAGTCCACGCCCGGACTTCTTTTTCGCCGGCTGTGTAATAAGACTGGAGGCCAAGGATTTGATAAGCTTTGGCAATAACCCTTTCTAGTCCGGATTCTTGGAGATTTAGTTCCTTTAAATAGGCTTTTTTCTCTTCCTCGTTAAAATCGGATAATTCATTTTCGATTTTGGCACAGACAGGAACAACGGTTTCGAAGTTTTCGATATTGATTTTCCAGTTGTTAATATTTTTGTAGGTGTCTTCATCAACGTTGGCAACAACAAAGTAAGGTTTGGAAGTGAGCAGGAAAAAATCTCGAAGAAGCTTGTGCTCTTCATCATTATATTTTAGATTGACGGCCAGTTTGCCCTGTTCGAGTTCAGACTTAAGTCGGGAAGCCAGTTGATATTTTTTGGATTTATTTTCTGTGGGGTTGTTTTTGTGGATGTCTAAATATTTATCAATAGTTTCCAAGTCTTTGATTATTAATTCAGCAAAAATTACTTCCAAATCACCCTGAGGATCAACCGAACTTTCTTTGATGATGCTAGGGTCAGAAAAAACCCTAACAACGTGGCAAATAGCATCACAATCACGGATATTGGTCAAAAATTTGTTGCCTAAACCCTCACCTTCAGCGGCGCCTTTAACCAGGCCAGCGATATCTACAAATTCGACGGCAGCGGGGACGATTTTTTGGGTGTTAACGATTTTGGCTAGAACCGGAAGTTTTTCATCTGGAACCTCAACAACACCAATGTTGGGATCAATAGTACAAAAAGGATAGTTGCTGGCATCGGCCACTCGCTTGCCTAACAAGGCATTAAAGAGGGTCGATTTACCGACGTTGGGAAGTCCGACAATTCCGATAGAAAGTGACATATTTTGTGATTATATCAAAATCCGGCTAATTTATGGTCTCATTTTGTTTTTGTTTACTACTAATTAATAGTCCTATATAATATATGTATGAGTAAAGAATCGCTTCCTTTAAGTTTCGATTCTAAAAGCGAAAGACAAACGGGAATTCAACATATCGGAATATCTACTGCCGGCTGGCTTTTCGACCCTGAAGTTCTTTTTAGACATTTGGATACTGTCAACGAAGAAAGGGCGAGAGAAAACAAGTCGCTATTGGTGGCGGAAGTCTATCCGACAATTCGCCCCAAAAGACTGGATCTAGTCGCCGAGGTCACCGGATTACTGCCACCAACGGTCGACGCCGATTACTTAAGCCGTCGGTTAAGAACTTATCCTGGAGTTGTAATCAAAAACGTACACTTAGAATTTAATTTCAGTCGACAGGAAGAATTAATTAGAACTATAGTTGGCGAAGATTTATTGCCCAGGGTCCCCGGGAATAAATTTACGGATAGATTGGCTATGGGCATGAAACAGCGAGCGTTTCAGGCAAATTGGATGATAACAATGGGACCGGCAAGAAACAAAAGAGGAGTAGAGATGGCCAGGGAGCTTGGTGTCGGAGTAAGTGGCCATGCCAATGTAATTGAAGGCTTTGGCCAAGAGGGTGAGTTGGATGAGATAAAAAATACGATTCCTCATGTTTTGGTGGAAACTGAAAGACCTTACAATTATTCACCTCATTTAAGAAGATTAATGAAAAAAGGAATTAGTAGGCGGGAAGTCGTATCTAATCCAAAAATTATCTTAAAAGAGTTGGTACAACGATATAGATTAGATGGTTTGGTGTATGGGGCAGACCATGCTTTGCAAACCGGAAATGATCTGGCTTTTGAGTACGGTGAAGTGGCTGAATCGGTAAGAATGGTACATGTATCGGGCAGTGAAGTAAAATCCGTCCACACGGTGATTGGATTAGACAACACCGGCCTGAACAGATTGATTGATAAGGCAGCTTTCAGTGAGCACTGGGGAGACTTGACTGTGATTCTGGATTTAAACCCATTAGTGGTTCGAGGTATAAAAGAAGAGGGTCAGCTAAACATGATTCGAAACTATGTTCGATGGATTGAAATGGCTTCAAAACAGTAGTTTTTATTACTAAAACATATGAGGCAAATTTATTTTCTTACGTATAGAAGCCAAAAGTCGTGTTATGATTAAAGTTGTGTAAATTCGTTGCAAGAAATAAGTAAATTTCCTGTAAGAGTTTATAGCTAAATGAATAATATCCTGCCTTACAATATTAGTGTGACTCACCTACGGAACAAGACTGAAATCACACTCAAAATTAACAACGGTTGTCTTTCTACTTCTTTGCTACCTCATACGTACAATATACTGCAAAACGAGCTGCCTCATATTTTCGCGTCTCAATGTTTTAACGAGGGTGATATACCATTCCGAAAAGAAGTAGTAAACACAGAAACCGGGCATTTATTTGAGCATATTCTGCTGGAATACCTGAGTAACGAGAAACTCCAATCAGGATTCAGGATAGCAACATATAGTGGTGAAACGTGTTGGAACTGGAGAAAGGAACAAAGAGGCGTTTTCCATATCACTGTCAGCGCAAAAAGCGAAGAGAGAGGCTTGTTTTATGCCGCCCTAGAGAACAGCCTGCAATTATTTGAAAAAATAATGTGGAATAAGGCCCGAAACTTTGTCGGTTATTATAATGATAACCGCAGCGATGAGGTTTATAATAGAGCTCTGAATTTAGCCGTTTAAACAGCAGGCATTAGCTACCCGCTGTTTAAAGTATTGATTATTCTGATTTTTTCTTCCTGCCGCCGCCGTGGGATTTTCGGCCTCCATCGCGACCAATTTCACTGTAAAATGACCGGCCGTATTTCTCTCTAGTGGTGGTACCACCTTTTTTACCTGCTTCCTGAACTGTCATGTAGCTTCTTTTGGTTACACTTTTGTTTTGATTATTATTTTGAGCCACTGTCTAGTTCACCTCCTCTAGTTAAACTTCTGATTGCTTGATGACAAAATGTTATTTCAGATAGTTCAAATTCAAACTAGAGAGCGGTAAGAAACTGGTAAGAGAACAAAAAAGCCCCTCGTACGAGGGGCTTCTGAAGCGTAAGAATAACTTACTTGACCATCTTTTTGATCTTGGTACCAGGAATATAACGGGGCATTCTTCGGGCAACAATTTTCTTTGATTCTTTGGATCCGATTGCTTTTATAGTTTTGGCTTTAAACATTTTGGTTTTGAAGGTTCCAAAACCAGAAAGTTTGACAACCTCGCCATTACTGAGGGCTTTCATGATCTCATTTAGGAAAGTTTCAACTGCTTGCTTACTAGCTTTCTTGCTTAGCTTAGCTTTTTGAGAGACTGTTTCAATTAAGTCTTTTTTGGTCATTAGTTTAAATATTACTAAATTTATAATTCATTATAATTTTAGCTAATTTAGGGCAAAATGCAAGTATCATTAATCATTTTTAACCGCATTTTTATTGATTTTGCTTCCAACAATGGTGCTACTGGTACGCAGCTCTCTGACTACGGTAACTTTTATCTGACCAGCCCATTTGGCCTCTTCTTCCAGTTTTTCTGCTATATTTTGACTAAGAACAATGGCCTCTGAATCTGATACTTGCGAAGGTTCCACAATAACCATGACTTCTCTGCCGGCCTGGTAAGCGGCAACACTCAAAACTCCAGGGAAAGACCGAGCGGCGTCTTCAATATTCTTCATGCGAGTAAGGTATTCTTCGTGGACTTCATATCTGGCACCGGGACGTGTGCCTGAGGCGGCGTCACCAATATAGACAATAACTGACTCGGGAGAGGAAAATTCTTTGTCTTCATGGTGCTCGGCGACACAATTGATGACCACTTGAGGAATTTTGTACTGGCGAAGCAGGTCGATACCAAGATCGATGTGAGTGCCTTCCTGATCGGTAACAACTTTGCCAATATCATGTAGAAGAGCACCCAGTTTGACGGTATTAACGTCGGCTCTCAATTCATGGGCAATAGCAGTAGAAATTTTGGTGGCTTCAACCGTATGCTTGGCTAAATTCTGGCCATAGGAAAAACGAAATTTATACTTGCCAATATATTTAATTAGCTCGGTGGGTAAATTGAACACACCGACTTCCTGACATATTTTTTTACCTTCGTTTATCAAGATTTTGTCCATGTCGCTTTGAGTTTGGGCAACAATCTGTTCAATCTTTAGAGGTTGAATACGGCCGTCTTTGATAAGTTTTTCAAGAGAGATACGGGCAATTTCCCGACGAGTAGAATCAAAAGAGGAAATCCGAATATCATTGGTTTCGTCCAATTCCAGTTCAACACCGGTGGCTTTTTCGAAAGCACGGATGTTGCGACCTTCACGGCCGATAATTTTTCCTTTGATCTTTTCATCGGGAAGAGTAATAGTGGAAACGGTATATTCGGCGACATATTCCGTAATTCCGTGGCGGATGCCTTCGACCAATATTTCCTTGGCTAATTCATCTTCTTTCTGTTTGATGGCCTCACGGCTTTCTTCAATTTTTTTAGCAATCCAGGTTGACATCCTTTTTTCGGTACTGCTTAATATAAGTTGTTTAGCTTTTTCGACATCAAGGCCAGATATGGTTTCCAGTTTCTCGAGTTGTTTTTTGTAGAGTTTTTCGACCGATTCAGTCTTGGCCTTGAGTTCTTCCGACTGAGCGTCCAGAGATCTTTCTTTTTGGATTAAATAACGTTCTTTTTCGGCCAAAGAGGATAGCCTTTGGAAGATTTCGGCTTCTTTGGCTTTAGCATCGGCTTCGATTTTTTTGGCCTTTTCTATGGCAATCTCGATATTGGCGTTAGTAACATTGGCTGATTTCGGTTTCCTGGTCGGAGAAAAGACCACCCGATTTTTAACGTCGGAACTTTTTGTCTCTACTGGCTTGACTGACGGAACAATCTTGCGGTTAGCGGTCTTAGTGTCACCAGAAATAATTCCCTTAAATTTGGATAAAAACGAGTCAAACATAGAACCTCCCTGTCTTTTTACTTAAAAGCCCAAATTAGATACTGCCCATCAAAAGGTTTAGATTTTCTGCCTTTATTTTTTGGATAACCATTAGTTCGTTAATTTAAGTAAAAAGGAATCAATAATAATAATATTTAATTTAGTACATGTGTATTTTACTTTTTATTTAGCGTTACGTCAATTACAGTTTTTACGTCACTTAAGGAAAAACCCTTGCGAAAAAGCGAGGCTATAATTTTGTTTTTGGTTTTAAAATCCATCAAATCTTCTCTGGTGATGTTTTTTTTGTTTAAATATTGGAGGATTTTTTTCTGATCGTTGGTGTCGATATTTTTTATCAAATCGGGGTTGACACCCTGGTTTTTGAGTAGGTGCTGCAGGTGCCTCCTGGATTTATGGCGGTTTTTTTGGAGGATGTAGTGAAAATAGTCACTGTCGTTGAGTAGCTTTTTTTCGTTTAAAACAGTAATGACGTCAGCAACAATCTGGTCCAGGTTTATTAGGGACGGATCCAGCTTGTATTTTTGGATCAAGCGTTTTAGATTATTTTTTATTTTGGGCTTTATAATTACTTCAGTCTTGGGAGACATGGCGACTTGACGAAGCGAATATCCCAAAGATAAATAGTATCCGGACTTGGAAATCAGGTCGCGATATTCGTCATCAGAAAGGGTCTGGTTTTTTTTGAGTGACAACCTGACAGTTTGATCAAAGGGAAAAGGAATAAATAAGCCTGAATCGAATACAATATTTACTCGATTTTGAAGACGACTGGCTTTGATGTTTTTTATTTGAGAAGGCATTATTCTTCGGCTTCCGGTTTAGCTTTCTCGAGATCGGGATTTTTGACTAATTGCCAAATGTTATCCTTTAGGTCTTGGGCAATTTTGGGATTATCCTTGAGGTATTGTTTGGTTGCTTCCCTACCCTGGAGGTTCTGGCCGCCAATCTTGTAAAAAGCCCCCGATTTGCTAATGATCTCTTTTGACGTAGCCAGGTCGATTAAACTACCATAGACGGAAATACCTTCGGTATTCATAATATCAAATTCAGCTTCCTTGAAGGGCGGGGCGACTTTATTCTTGATTACCCGGGCGCGGTGTTGAGAGCCGATGGATTCACCGCTAGAAGTTTTAATATTGGCAATTTTTCGGATATCAATCCTAACAGAAGCATAAAATTTAAGGGCTAACCCTCCCGGTGTAGTTTCCGGATTGCCAAACATGACGCCAATTTTTTGACGAATTTGATTAGTAAAGATGACAACAGCTCTGGACTTGGAAATAGCACCAGTGAGTTTTCTAAGAGCCTGAGACATTAACCTGGCTTGGACCCCCATCATAGAATCACCCATATCGCCTTCGATTTCGGCCTTGGGCACAAGGGCAGCGACAGAATCGACCACAATAACGTCAACCGCGTTTGACCGGACTAAGGTCTCAACGATCTCGAGAGCCTGTTCGCCGCTGTCCGGTTGGGAAATTAGTAGATTTTCAAGATCGACTCCAACCGCAGCTGCCCGGCTAGGATCGAGAGCGTGTTCGGCATCAATAAAAGCAGCTGTTCCACCTAATTTCTGGGCTTCGGCAATTACGTGAAGACATAAAGTAGTCTTACCGGAAGCTTCGGGTCCGAAAATTTCAGTAACACGTCCCCGAGGTAAACCACCGACACCAAGAGCAATATCAAGTGGAAGACAACCAGTAGGGATACTATCAACAGCCATGTCCTGGCGTTCACCCATTTTCATAATCGAACCTTCACCGTAGGCCTTTTGGATTTGTTCCATGGCAATTTTAACTGCTTCCATCTTCTTGTCTTTGATTGGGGTGTCTTTTTTGGGTTTATTTTTGGTTCTGGCCATAATTTTTGTAATTTTTAAATCTATAAATATTGAATCATATTTCGGGTGCATGTCAATAAGTAAACCCGAATAAAATACGAAGCTTTTGTTTAATTATCTTAACATGTTTATATGTGTATTCTAATGGTAAAATATGATTGCTTTAAACTCGGGGATTGGCGCAATTGGCTAGCGCGCACGTATGGGGTGCGTGAGGTTGCTGGTTCGAATCCAGTATCCCCGACCATAATGTTTTGTTGAAAAAAGTCGGCCACAACACAGTACGTTTACTTGATAAGGGGTAATTAGGGGGGGTATTGGCATGATAGGATTGCGAATATATTTAGTTTATAATTAGATGTTAATTGATTTAATTTAATATGGATTTTGAAAAAGAAATTGAAAATTGTTTGTTTTTTCAATTCGATAATGTTGATGATAGAACTGACAATGGTAAAAAACACAAGAGTATGCTTAAAAGTGCCAAGTCCAGTCTGAAAAAAATGGTAAAGGATAGATTGGGTGGCCGGGGAGCTGACTGTTAAGCCAAGAAAAGGCAAAAAGACAGAATGAGGGTATATATGCCAAAAATCCAGTAATGATTGTTGACGAGGGTGTTTCGCAGTAGTTTTAGGGCTATGACACCGATTGCGGCAGTGAGAGTGAAAGTGACCAAGTATATTGGCTGGAAAAAAGAGACGGGGGTTATATTGCCAAGCTCGAACAGGATGGCTCCAATCGAGGCCGGAATAAACAGGGAAAAGGAAAAATAGAAGGCTTGTTTGCGACTTAGTCCCAACAAAAGGGCGGCGAGTATAGTAGCACCAGAGCGGGAAATACCGGGTAAAATAGCAACGGCTTGAAATAGACCAATGGTAAGAGCTTTGGAATAATTGAGTTGGTAGTTTTTTGAGGGGATAACCCGGGTAAGAAGTACAAGAAGAGAAGTGATGAGGAAAAAGGGCGGGAGAAGCAATGGAGAGTCGTAGATATTATTGATTGAATCTCTAAGTAGTAGGCCAACAGCGATAATTGGCAAGCTGCCGATGAGAATGAATTTGAGATTTTTCATAAAGTAATCAGAGTAGTTTCTGAAGAAGATGATTACAGACAATAAGGTGGCGGTGTTTAAAAATATGTTTAAATCCAAAAAATTAGAAAATCCAAATATAGACTGGAATAGATTGAGATGGCCGGAAGATGACACCGGGATGAATTCAGTTATTCCCTGAACCACTCCGAGAACTATGATAGAGAGATTAGACATGTACTTATTGTAACGTTATTTTCAGATGAAAAGGAGAGATTGTTTAACGCTTTGGTGACTGTTTTTGTCTTCTGGCTTTACCACCAGTACCGACCATCCTTCTTTCCTTAACTCTAGAGTCAACGGTGAGAAGGCCCTGGGACCGAAGTAGGGGTGTAAAAGTTGTTTGATCTGATTTCTGAAGAGCGCGGGATAAGGCAAGCTGGAGAGCTTCAATTTGGCCTTGTTTTCCGCCTCCGGAAACTTTGGCGCTGTAATAGTATTTACCAGCGGTTTCGGTGGCAACAAAAGGTTGGTTGTAAATAAGTTGGGATTTTGTGCCAGGAAAATATTTATCCAACGAGGTTTGGTTGACTTTAGAGTTGCCATTACCGGGAAATAGCTTAACACTGGCTGTGGCCGAGCGACGTCTGCCAACCGCAAAAGTATAATTAGCTGAGGACTTTTTGGGCATATTATTTATTTGATAATTTGTCGGTATATTTGTGCTCTGCTCCGACAAAAACTTTTAATCTGGTCATTCTGGTTTTTCTAAGCCTGTTTTTGGGAACCATACCTTCAACGGCATGCATGATAACTTTTCTTGGATCTTTGGACATCATTTCAGCAAGAGTGAGGGACTTTAAATTGCCGGCGTATCCGGTGTGGCGATAGTAGATTTTTTCTTTCATTTTTTTGCCGGTAACTTCAATCTCAGAGGCATTGATAGCAACAACATAATCGCCCTGATCGGAATGATAAGAAAAATTAACTTTATCCTTGCCGATTAGAAGTTCGGCAATTTCTGAAGAAGCACGGCCTAATGTCTGGCCAGATAAATCAATTAGATGCCACGATCTTCTGGGATTATTTCCTTTGGCTACGGTTGTTTTTGGTTTCATTTTTGGTCTTTTTTAACTCTAACTTTTTTGGGTTTTGCCGGAGTTTCTTTGGTAACTTTTTCCTGTTTCTTTTCGATGGAATAAGGGCTGGTGAATGACATCTTGACAATTAAAGCATCATCTCCCTGTCTTCTTTTGACGCGGGTTAATTTGGTGAAATTAGAACTTTTACTCGCAAATGATTGGTTTACCGCCAGAACTGATTGAGTAGCCAGTTTTTTGTTTTGGAAAGCAGCGTGAAAATAACGATAGGCTGACAGGTCTTTTTTTAGGGCGACGCTACATAATTTTTCTATCAGAGGAGTGACCGCCTTGGCTTTGGCCTCGGTAGTTTCAATTTGGCCATGAATAAACATACTTTTGGCAAGAGATTTGAATAAAGCTTGACGCTCGTTGTGGTTGCGACCTAGTTTTTTGCCAAATACGCGATTGGTCATTTTATTTCCAGGTAAAGCCCTTCTCTTTTAACCAGGCATCAATAATTTTTAATGATTTTTCACCAACATTTTTGGCTTTGCTGACTTCGAGACGACCAGCTTTGATGAGAGTGTCAATACTGGTATAGCCGGCTTTTTTGAGGGCATTGGTAACCCGAAGAGGCAATTCGATTTCTTCGATAGAAATATCGGCCCCCTGTGACATGGGGGAGGAGGCAATGGTAATTATTTCCTCGTCGAATTCCTTGGGGTCGACAATTTGGCTGTAAGAATTAATTAAATCTTTGGCGGCAAATTTTAGAGCCTGGAGAGGTCCGATAGAACCATCAGTCCAAATCTCCATAGTTAATTTGTCGTAGTTGGATTTTTTGCCAAGGCGGGTAGGATCAACGGTATAATTAGCTTTGGTAATAGGTGAAAAAGCAGCATCGAGAATGATTTCACCAACAATATCAGTTTTTTGTTCTTTGGCAAGAGTATAGCCGACTCCCCTTTCGACAGTCAGTTCGATACGAAGTGACGATTTGCTGTCTGAAAGAGTGGCGATAACCTGATCGGGGTTGGCGATTTTACAAAGGTCGTTTTGGGTAATATCACCAGCAGTAACGATCCCAGGGCCGGTTTTGTCGAGAAGAAGGGTGGTGGGCTCTTCTCTGTTGTAGATGAACTTAACTTTCTTGAGATTTAGGGAAATTTCGACTAAATCTTCTTTGACTCCAGGCAAACTGGTAAATATGTGGTTAGCACCATCAATCTTGATTCGAGTAATGGCAGCGCCTGGAACAGTGATTAATAAAACACGTCGAAGACTATTACCTAAAGTATGGCCAAATCCACCAACCAGCGGGCTTAATTCAAACTTACCATAATTAGATTCTGCCAGAATCGTTTTGATGTTAAATTTATTGGTGTCTATCATGATGGTCTCCTTGTATTATCTTGAATAATATTCAACTATTAAATTAATATCAACGCCATTATTCAGCTCTGATATTTGAGGTAAGCTGATAATTTTGACATTGGCGTCTTTTTTGGATTTTTCCATCCAGGCAGGAGGGGAAAAATCTTTGTCTTGAAGTCTAGGGTTGTCCTTGGCAAGTTCTTTAGCTGGTGAATCCAGGCTGATGACATCACCGATTTTGGCTGAATAGGAATTGACGTTTAGGATTTTGTCATTAACTAAAACGTGGCGGTGGCTGATTAATTGCTTAGCGTGATTACGAGATAAGGCCAACCCAGACTGGTAAACGATGTTGTCGAGTCTGTTTTCTAAAAGTGTCAGTAAGTTGTCGCCGACTAAGCCCTTAATTTTCTTGGCCTGTTGAAAATAGTTTCTAAACTGAGTTTCCTGAACACCATAAAGTCTTTTGGCTTTTTGTTTGGCCCGAAGCTGTAGACCATAATCTGATGATTTTTGGGCGCGTTTTAGACCGTGCATGCCTGGCTTGACAGCACCTTTTTTGTCGATAGGACATTTGGTAAAGCATCGATCGCCTTTAAGATAGAGCTTGGTGCCCTCAGCACGACAAAGGCGGCATTTGGCATCGAGAGTAATTCTGGACATATAATTTATGTTAAACTTTTCTTTGTTTGGGAGGCCTGGGACCATTGTGAGGAATGGGGGTGATATCAGAAATCATATCAACCTCAAAATCTCTCTTGGTTCGAAGGAATCGCAAGGCTGCATCGCGACCAGTGCCAGGACCCTGAAGGTAAACTGATAATTTCTTGATACCGACAACTTTGGCCTGATCAAGAGCTTTTTCGATGGCAGTGGTAGCAGCAAAAGGAGTCGACTTCCTGGCTCCCTTAAAGCCACACTGTCCCGAACTAGACCAGGTGATGGTGTTTCCTTTCGGGTCGGTAACCGTAACGATAGTGTTGTTAAATGAAGACTTAACGTAAAGTCTGCCCTCGACAAAGCTTTTGGGAGCTTTTTTCTTGGTTGATGTTTTGGCAGTTGTGGTAGGTGATTTGGTTTTGGAATTCATGATTATTACTTATTTTTGGCAATCGAAGCAGCATTTTGCTGAGTTTCAATTTTTGCCCATGCTTCCTTGGTAAGGGAACCAACGGTTTTCTTGCGGCCTTTTCGGGTGCGGGCATTCGTTTTGGTCCTCTGGCCATTGGCCGGTAGTCCGACAATATGGCGGATACCACGATAACATTTTATGGCCTTGAGACGATCGATGTTGTCTCTGATCTCTTTTTTCAGATCACCTTCGGTAACAATAGTTTCCAGGGCTTTCATTAGGCTACTGATATCATCGCGGGATAAATCTTTAATCCTGGTGTCAAGTTTGATGTTGGCCTTTTTGGCTAATTGAACCACATTGGTACGTCCAATGCCATAAAACCTGGTTAAGCCGATTTCGGCTCTTTCATTATCTGGTATTTCTACTCCGGCTATTCTCATGTGTTATCCTTGTTTTTGGGTGTGTCTTTTGGTAGAACAAATAACTCTCCTCACTCCTTTGCGGATGACGATTTTGCAATTTTTACATCGAGCTCTAATACTTGATTTGACTTTCATAATAACGCTTGGATATTGTAACCTAAAATAATGATAATATCAAAGACTAAATTGGATTTAACCGCGATATATTATCCTGGCCTTATCACCGTCAGGGCTCAGCACTAAAGTAACGGTGTCTCCGGCCATAACCCGAATACGGTGTATCCTTAATTTTCCGGCTAAATAGGCAATAACTTCGTGATTGTCTTCTGTAGTTACCCGGAACAGCGTGTTGGGCAATACTTCGGTTACCACTCCTTTTTTGGTTGCTTCTGTAGCCATCTAATGTGTATATTATAGTATTTTATCGATATTTTGGCAAATATCAATAAATATCGGCTCGACAGGCCGATTGCCGTCAATTTCTAAAAACTTATTTCTGTCTTTAAAATAGTTTAATATAGGTCCGATTGTTTCATCATATGATTTTTGTCGAGCAGCAATGGCCTCGGGAGTCTCGTCAGATCGACCGGCGTCGGAAAAACGAGTACCAGCTTGGGCTTGAAGTGACCTTCTGTGGCTGATTTCCTGGGCAGACACGGCTAAGTGGATTAAAAGACTAATCTCCTGAACTTTTTTCCGAAGGTAACTTTCGATCAGTGGCCCCTGGGCTAAGGCACGGGGGTAACCATCGAGAATAAAATTGGCGTTCCCGATTGATTCTAATTTATTTTTGAGAACAGAAAAAGTGAGCTCGTCCGGGGCCCAGACTCCCCTATCAAGATAATCTTTGGCCGTTGTGCCCAGTTCCGATCCAGAAGTAATTTCATCTCGAAGAAGCTGACCCATAGACAGGTGAGTTAAGTTATATTTTTCGGCAATTGCACGGGCTTGGGTGCTTTTACCGCAGCCGGATGGACCAATTATGAAAAGGTTTAAAGCCATGCTTGTTTTAATATGTAAGTTTTTCGTAGTTATACGTTTGAACTACGTTCTCAATCTTGCGAGTGAGTTCAATAATAACTGAAACGACGATAAGAATACTGGTTCCGCCTATAGTTAGGGTGGTTATGCCAGTAAAATTTTGGATTATAGAAGGAGTAACAGCAATGAAACCCAAGAAGACGGCTCCAATAACCAAAACGCGATTAATTAAATATTGAAGTCTTTTTTCGGTAGCAGCGCCGGGACGAATACCGGGAATAAAGCCTCCGGATTTTCTAAGTTCCTCGGCGATATCTTTGGGCTTGAAGACAACTGAGGTATAAAAGTAGGTAAAACCAATAACCAAGAAGAAATAGAAAAGGATATAGGGGTAACCTCCTGGATTAAACAGGCGGGCAATAGAGTTGGCCGTATTGGCCACCAAAGGATACGGAAGTCTGCCCAAAAACTGACCAATCAGGGATGGAACGGTGGCTAACGAAACGGCGAAGATGATGGGCATAACTCCGGCGGTATCGACTTTTATGGGTAAATATGTGGTTTGGGCCCTTTTGGCATAGCCAACGGGAACCCGCAAAACTGCTTCTTCAACCATGACGATACCAAGCACCATACCGATAGCCAAAAGGACAAAGATTAACAAGTTCATTCCAGTTTGGGGATTGGAAAAGTCAGTAATATTTAGAGTCTGGAAAAAGCTGACCGGAAGTCTGGCTATGATGCCAGCAAAGATGAGCATTGAGATGCCGTTGCCCACGCCATAATTGTTGATGAGTTCGCCTAAAAATATCATAATCATAGTGCCGGCTACCATACTGACAATAAGGGCGATGAGAGTGAGGGGTGGTAAGTTAGAAATAATGTTTTGGGAACGCAAGATACCGTACATTCCAAGAGACTGAATAAGTGATATGGGAATTGTGGCTATTCTGACGTACTGATTGATTTTGGACCGACCATATTCACCCTCTTTTTGGAGTTCTTCGAGCTGAGGAATAACTAAAGTAAGCAATTGCATCATGACAGAAGCGTTGATGTAAGGATTCAGACCGAGGGCGACTACAGAAAAGTTAGCCAGGGTACCGCCGGAGAAGATGTCAAGCAGTGAAAGGAGCTGGTTTTGGGCAAAAAAGCTTCTAAGTAGTCCTAAGTTTACTCCGGGCACGGGGATGTGGGCAATAAAGCGAAAAAGGGCAAGTATGCCAATGGTTATTAATAGTTTCTTCCTAAGGAGGGGTGCTTTTAAGCCTTCAATGTACAGTGAGAGAGACTTAGCTAATTGCTTCATTAATCTATCTTACCACCGGCTTTTAAAATTTTCTCTTTGGCTTGCTTCGACAATATGATGTCGGATTTTATGGTTAAGGCTTTGTTGATTTCGCCAGTAGACAAAATTTTGATGAAAGTTCTGGCTGTGGTTTTTATTTTTAAGGTTTCAATTACTTTTTTAGAATCAACAACTGAGGCTGTTTTGAACAATTTATCGAGCTGATTGAGGTTTATAGTAACAACGTTGTTTTTGCTTAATAATCGGTGCTTTCCTTTCATGAAAGGAAGTCTTTTGATCCACGATTTTTTGATTTTGCTACCATCAAAGGTCAACTTGGTCTTGCCTCTGGCTTTGTCGCCTTTGGTGCCACGTCCGGTAGTATGACCGCCAACTCCAGATCCATAGCCACGACCGATTCTTTTGGCTTTTTTAGTGGTAGTTTTTGATAAGTTATTGAGTGTTTCCATGGTTTTTATCCAAAAATGTCAAAGCTTTCATAGTAGCCCAAACATTAATTGCCTTATTTTTGGATCCGATAATTTTGCTAACAACATCTTTGATACCGCCAAGTTCAACAACCGAGCGAATAGGACCGCCGGCGATAAGTCCACTTCCGGTCTTGCCCGGCCGAATGATAATAATAGCGCCTTTGTACTTTAGCCTGACAGCGTTGGGAATAGTACCGTTAATAATGGGAATTTCAATCATGGTTTTTTTGGCTCTTTTGGCACCTTTTTGAATAGCATCAGCAACACTTTTAGCTTTGCCAAGACCAACTCCAACCCGGGATTTTTTGTCACCACTGACGACTAAGGCAGTGAAGGAAATTTGATTTCCACCTTTGGTTTTTTTGGATACCCTTTTAATTTGAACTACTTTTTCGGTAAATTCTGATTCGGGTTTTTCGTATTTTTGGAATTGTCTATCTTCTTGTTGATTCATATTTTAGAATTTTAAACCACCTGCTCGGGCCGCTTGTGCCAAGGCTTTGACACGACCGTGATAACGATACAGGCCACGATCAAATTTAACATAACTTATTTTTTTTTCTATAGCTAATTTAGCAATATTTTTACCAACTTCATCAGCTTGTTGTGTTTTGTTGCCTTTTTTAAGAGAAAGGGCTTTGCTGGAAGTAGAGACTAGAGTTTTACCGTGTTTATCGTCAATTATCTGTGCCCAAATATGACGATTGCTTCGGAAAACAGAAAGTCGGGGTATGCCGATATTAGCGGCTAACTGTTTTCTGACTTTTTTGAGTCTTCTTAATTTTGCATCGTGCGTAATCATAGTTTAAATTTATGCCTTGGCAGTTTTGCCGGCTTTAAGTTTAATAAACTCATCGATATAACGAATCCCTTTACCCTTATAAGGTTCAGGTTTGCGTATCTTTCTAATATTGCTGGCTACTTGACCAACAATTGTCTTGTCTGGTCCGGTAACAATAACTCGAGTGTCCTCAGGGATTTGGAATTGAATTCCTGTCGGGGCAGTTATACCGACCGGATGAATATATCCGGCGTTGACTACGAGCTTGTTGCCCTGAAGAGCAAATTTATAACCAGTTCCTCTAATTTCAAGTTCTTTTTTCCAATGATTAACGACACCTTCGACCATATTTTTGATATGGGCTCTGGTACTACCGTGATTGGCTTTGACTTTTTTATCTTCAGAACGGCGGCTGATAATAACTTGATTAGTCTGCACTGTTACATCAATCTTTGATGGCACTTTGAGAGTCAAGGTGCCCTTTGTACCGACAACAGTAACGGTTTTTTTGTCTACAGTTACGGTAACATCAGACGGAATTAGTACTGGTTGCTTGCCTATTCTGGACATATTAATATACTTCGGCAATAAGCTCGCCGCCTAATTTCCTGGAAACGGCTTCTTTTTGGGACATAAGTCCCTGGGAAGTTGAAATAATTATTAACGATCCAGGCGTCATACCCCAGGGAATAGATGAAGATTTTTCATACAACCTTCTTCCTGGTTTGGAGAACAGTTTGACTTCGTTGACGACAGGTTGTTTGTTAATATATCTTAATTTAAGATTTAAGACTTTGTGACCATCTTCGATAACCTGGTAAGTTTCAATCAAATTGTGTTTTTCGAGAATCTTGGTAATTGATTCGCAAAATTTTGAGTAAGGGGCATTAATGCTCTTGCGACTGGCTTTATAGCCGTTTTTGATCCTAATTAAGAAATCAGTTGAAGGTGAGTTGATCATAGTTTACCAGCTGGCCTTTTTGACACCGGGAAGCATTCCCTCGTTGGCTAAACCTCTAAAACAAATACGGCACAGACCAAAAAGTCGGATAAATGCACGGGGACGGCCGCAAATTTGGCATCGATTATGATACATAACCGGGTGCTTTAATTTTTTCTTTTCTCGAGCAATTTTTGCTTTTGTAGCCATAATTATGGTTGTTTTTCGAATGGAAATCCTAGGGCGGATAATAACATTTTTGACTCTTCAATGGAAGAAGATGATATGTTAATACTAACCTGAACTGACCTAATTTTGGTCACTTTATCAAGATTAATTTCGGGGAAAATTGTCTGATCTTTGATGACCATGTTGTAATTTCCGGCTTGATCGAAAGAGGATTGCGGCATGCCTTTGAAATCTCTTAGCCTGGCCAATACTATGTTAAATAGTTTTTCGATAAAGTCATACATTCTTTCGCCTCTTAGTGTTACCTTGAGGGCCAAGGGATCACCTTGTCTTAGTTTGAAAGTAGCAACAGATTTTTTAGCTTTAGCTAACATTGGTTTTTGGCCGGTGATGGCGGTTATTTCAGTAATAGCGTTATTTAGAGACTCTTGACTTTCGCGAGCATCGGGCACGCGGTAGTTAATAACGACTTTTTTGATCTGAGGAAGAGCGTGTATGTTCTTGCCCTTCATCTCCTTTTTCAACTTTTCGTTAATTTGTTTTATTTCTATATTCAACATAGTTATTTTTTGGTTGTTTTGGTTTCAATAATGTTTTGGCATTTACGACAGATTCGATATTTATCGCCTGTTTTATCAATTTGATAACCAACTCTGGTAGTTTTTTGACAATTAGGGCAAATCAGGCCAAGCTTGGAAATATAAAGAGGTTTTTCGATTTCAATAATGCCTCCAGGCTGACCTTGTTGACCTTTCTGGTGTTTTTTGACAATATTGAGACCATGGACAAGAACGCGACTGGTTTTGGGAAAAGACTTAACAACTTCTCCCTGTCGACCCTTATCTTTTCCAATTAATACTTTAACTTTGTCACCTTTTAATATCTTCATTTTAGTAAACCTCCTTGGCCATGGAAGCAATTTTACTGAATCCGGCATCTTTTATTTCACGGGCAATTGGCCCGAATATTCTAGTACCGCGAGGATTTTTTTGTGAATCGATAACGACACCAGCATTGTCAGAAAAACGAATATAAGACCCGTCGTTTCGGGCAATTTCTTTTTTGGTGCGGACAATAACCATTTTTACTTTTTCCTTTTTTTTGACCATACCGTTGGGGATGGCTTCTTTGACAACGGCCAGAACGATGTCGCCAATAGTGCCGGTTTTATGGTGAAATCCATTGTAAACATGGATGACCTGGACTTTTTTGGCCCCACAGTTATCGGCTGGTTTGATAATGCTTCTTAGTTGGATCATGTTTATACAGACTTAAGTATTTCTAAAGTGGTGAATCTTTTTAGTTTGCTTAAAGGTCGGGTTTCTCTGACTTTGACAGTATCGCCGGATTTGGCTCCCAGATTATTCTCGGCATAGATTTTTTTGTTCTTTTTGACGATTTTTTTGTATAAAGGGTGACGACTGGTGTAGGCCATGGATATAACAATAGTATTATTCATCTTGTCCGACACAACTATTCCCGTAAATATCTTGCCGGCTTTAGTCTGACTGTTTTTTTTAACTTTTTTGTTCATTTTCTTTTATGTTAATTAATGTCGAGATAAGAGCAATTTCAGAACGCATTTTTTTGAAGACGGAAGTGTCTTTTATATTACCCGATGCATGCTTAGCTTTGTCTTCAACCAGCTTAGTTTTTAGCTCCACGAGACGTTTATTCAGCTCTTCACGACTATTTTGTTGATACGCAATTTTATCAGTTTTTTTCATAATTGCCAGCCTTATGTTCTTTTAATTATTTTGGTGATAATCGGGATTTTGGCAGATGCCAGTTTGAGGGCCTCACGAGCTTCGGCTTCGGCAACTCCGGATACTTCAAAAAGAATTTTTCCAGGTCGAATAACAGCTACATAACCTTTGACGTCACCTTTGCCAGCACCCATGTGAACACCGGGTTTTTCGGTAATGGGTTTGTCGGGAAAGACTCGAATCCACATGCGGCCGTTTCTTTTGGTGGCGTGAGTAATGGCACGACGAGCAGCTTCGATTTGATTGGCGGTGATCCAACCTCGGTCCATGGCTTTTAAACCAAAATCTCCGAAGGCAACCAAGTAGCCTTTAGAGTTACCTCGCATTTTGCCGCGGAATTGTTTTCGGTATTTGGTGCGACTTGGTTGCAACATAGTTGTTTCCTTAGATTAAACACAGATAAACTTTAACCCCAATGTAGCCCGATCTGGTTAAAGAAGGACATTGGTAATAATCAATTTTACTTCTGATAGTGCTAAGAGGGACAGTTCCTAAAGAGAACTTTTCCCGACGGCTAATTTCAGCTCCGTTAATTCTTCCGGATAAAATAATTTTTATACCCTTGGCGCCAGCGGCTATAGTTTTTTCCATTGAGGAAAGAACGACTCGGCGGTAAGGCATTCTTTTGGTAAGTTGGTAGGCAATTTTTTCGGCAATAAGTTTGGCTGACAAATCACTTTGCTTGAACTCTTCCACCTGAATATCGATGTTTTGTTTGGTTTTGGGCAATAATTTGAGTAGTTCTTTTTTGAGAGCTTCAAGTTCTTTGCCGCCACGACCGATGACAAGACCCGGACGGCTAACTACCAAAATTAATTTGATTCTTTTGGTAGACCTTTCAATACGAATCGATACTATACCGGCAGAATATAATTTTTTTTGGATATAATCCCTGATTGATTTATCTTCAAGCAGATACTGAGAATATTTACTTTGGTTGGCAAACCAAGAGGACTGCCATTCAGGACTGTTCTTGACTGTTTCCAGACGGAAACTGATAGGATTTATTTTTTGACCCATTACTTGGTTTCTCCTTTAACAATTATTTCAAGACGGCTATGTCTCTTTTGAATTAGACCTCGAGCGAATCGGGACCCATGAGACTTGTCCATCCTTTTAATCTTTAGACCTTCGTCGACCTTGACGGTGTCGAAGGTTAAAGTTTCAGGGTCAATAGAGTAATTATTCTTGGCGGTGGCAATGACATTTTGGATGGCCTTAGATAAAATGCGGGCAGATTTGGTATTGGTGAACTTTAACTGAGTCAAGGCAACAGATGGTCCAACTGATTTTATGGTTGTCGCCAGTAGCCTGAGTTTTCGAGGTGATATTTTAATATTTTTATCCAAATAACGGGCGGTTTTGGTACTGATTGCCACCTCGACAACAGGTTCTTTTTGGGTTTCAATTTTTGGTGTTTCTTTGATTACTTTTTTGGCTGGCATAATTGTTGGTTTACGTTTTTTCAATAACCCTTTTGACGACACGTCCATGACCTTTAAAGGTCCTGGTTTGAGAAAATTCACCCAAGCGGTGTCCGACCATGTCTTCAGTAATAAAGACGTTGATGAATCGACGACCATTATGAACAGAGAATGTTTTACCGATAAATTCGGGCGCGATTTGACTGGCCCGAGCGTAAGTCTGGATGGTAGTTTCGCCCTTGTCTAATTTTTTTATAATATTTTGGTCAACGTACGGACCTTTTTTTGAACTTCTCACGATTATTTTGCCCGTTTAATAATTAATTTATTTGATTTTTTCTTTAATTTTCTGGTCTTTTTGCCCATAGCCGGTCGGCCCCAGGGTGTTTTGGGATGCATACCGACTGAACTTCGACCTTCGCCGCCGCCATGAGGGTGCGAATTCGGGTGTTGGGCAACTCCCCTGACTGTCGGTCGAAAACCACGATGGCGATTTTGACCGGCTTTGGTAAGTTTTTGATTAAAATGCTCAGAGTTTCCTACTTGTCCGACAGTAGCCTTGCTTTCTGAATGGAAAAGGCGAAGTTCTCCTGAAGGAAGCTTGATAACAGCTTTGTCACCGTCAACACTTTGGACGTAGGCTGCAGTTCCAGCACTTTTGACGATTTGAGCCCCTTTCCCGGGAGTCAATTCAAGAGCATGGACGGGAACACCAACGGGGATGCTTTTGAGAGGAAGTCTGTGGCCATCTTTTATGGGTGCGGTGTCGTTAGACGAATATATTATATCACCCACTTTCAGATTTGAAGGAGCAAGAATATAAGATTTGCTGCCATTAGTGTAAAACAAAAGAGCGATATTGGCAGTTCGATTGGGGTCGTATTCGATTGAGATTACTTTTGCCTTAATGTCAACATTATTGCGCTTCCAATCAATGTGGCGTAAAAACCGCTTGTGTTGGCCACCCCGGTGTCGAACCGAAATATGACCTTGGGAATCACGCCCGCTAGTTTTCTTTTTAATGGTTAATAATTTTTTGGGTTTAATCATTTTATTTTGTTTTGATAGTTAACAAATCAATTTTTTCTTTTTTATCTATGGTAACGATGGCTTTTTTACGGTTTGATTTTATTATAGTTTTTCTGTTTTTCCAATTAGTTTTAGTTTTTCCTTTGATGACACTAATATTGACCCGAACTGGCTTGACGTTAAATAAACTTTCAAAGGTGGTGGCAACCTGGTATTTGTTGGCACTTTGACTGATCCAAAAGGAATATTTGCCTTCCTGTTGCCTGAGTAAGGATTTTTCAGTAATTATAGGTTTGAGCAGTATGTGTTCGATATTACTGGGAATCATAATTATTTTTCTAATCCTTTAACGGCCTTTTTACTAAAGATTAAATAGTTTTGGCGAGATAATTTGTAGGTATTTAGTGACTTAAGGTTTAGTAAGTTGACTTCAGGTAAATTACCGAAAGCTCTTTTAACATTAATTAATGTTTCAGTGGTAATTAAAGCTATATTTTTACTTTTCCCCAAATCCTTGTTGCCTTCTTTGAGGTTAGTAATTAGTTTCTGGGCGATTTTGGTTTTAGGCTGAATTTTGTTGATACCGTCAACAACAATAATGCCTTTGTTGGCGGCAAACTTAGATAATATCGATTTGACGGCCAAAGTTTTTTCTTTTTTGTTAAGTTTTATTTTGTAATTTTGAAGACCACGAGGACCATGGGCGACGCCGCCGCCAACAAAAATCGGAGCTTTGGTGCTACCATGGCGGGCACGTCCAGTGCCCTTTTGGGCCCAGATTTTTTTGGTGGTACCGGAAACTTCGGCTCTATTTTTGGCCTTGGCTTGAGCTTTGCGTTGATTTCCCAGATAAGCACGAACTGATTTGGTGATTAAGTCGTTAGAAATTTTGGCCGAAAAAATTGAAGATGGCAGAGTTATTTGGTCAATTTCTTTGGCGTTAATGTCGTATACTTTGACTTTCATTTTATTGTTTGGTTATGACCACCCAAGAGTTTCTGGCACCCGGGACAGATCCACTAATGATTAACTCGTTATTTTCCGTATTGAGAGAGATTATTTTTAGATTACTAACTGTTTTAGTGACATTGCCAAAATGGCCCGGCATTTTTTTACCTTTGATTACTTTTCCGGGGGTTTGAGCACCGATAGAACCGGGAGCGCGAGTGCGATCGGATTGGCCACCGGTAACACCCTGACGATGAAAACCGTGGCGCTTGACAACGCCAGCGAAACCATGCCCCTTGGATGTGCCGGTAACACTAATAACATCGCCAATTGTAAAGACTGAATCAATTTTTATTTCATTACCTACTTCAATTTTTTCTTCTGAGGTTTGAGAAAATTCCTTAAAACCTTTTGGGACAGTATTATTTTTGATCTTTTTTAGTTTGACTTCGATGGCTTTAGTTTGTCTTTTTTTTTGGCCGAAAGCTATTTGAACGGAGGTATAGCCATCTTTTTCGATAGATTTGAGCTGAGTAACCTTCAGGGGTTCTGCTTTAAGGATGGTCACAGAGATCCGTCGACCTTTTGAATCAAACTGATTACTCATTTTCTGTTTTTTGGCAATAAATCCTGAGATCATGGTACTCCTTACATTTTGACTTCAATCTCGACACCCGAAGGCAGGTCTAGGTGCTGAAGACTATCAACTGTCCGTAGACTGGTGTTGGATATGTCAATTAAACGCTTGTGGGTCAATATTTCATAGTGATCCCGGGCATTTTTGTCAGTGTGAGGACTAGTCAAAACTGTAATAACTTTTCTGTCGGTTGGAAGAGGGATGGGACCTTGAACTGTGGCACCTGCGGTAACCGCTGCTTCGACTATCTTCATGGCCGCCTCATCGATAATTCGATGATCGAATGATTTTAGTCTGATGCGAATGCGGTTACCTTTGGCCATTTTTTTACTTTATTATTTCGGTAATAGCACCGGCACCCACAGTCAAACCACCTTCGCGGATAGCGAATCTTTGACCCGGTTGCATAGCTACCGGTTTAATTAACTTAATGACTACATTGGCATTATCGCCAGGCATAACCATTTCTACACCCTCGGGAAGTTGAACATCGCCGGTGACATCAGTGGTCCTGATGAACACCTGGGGACGGTAACCGGTAAAGACCGGGGTGTGGCGACCACCTTCTTCCTTTTTAAGCAAGTAGACTTCGGCCTTGAATTCGGTATGAGGAGTGATTGAACCGGGCTTGGCAATAACCTGACCTCTTTCAATATCCTCTTTTTCGATACCTCTCAAAAGAATACCGACGTTGTCTCCGGCTTGACCCTGATCCAGGATTTTGTGAAACATCTCTACCCCGGTAACAACGGCCTTTTGGGTGGGACGAAGACCAACAATTTCAACTTCTTCGTTCACCTTAACAATGCCTCTTTCGATTCTACCGGTAGCAACAGTGCCTCGGCCTTTGATGGAGAAAACATCTTCAATGGGTAGTAAGAAAGGCTGGTCAAGTTCACGGGTGGGTTCAGGAATATAAGTGTCCAGGGCTTCCATGAGTTTCTTGATAGATTCAACACCTTCAGCGTCACCATTAAGTGCTTTGAGGGCGGAACCGCGAATGATGGGAGCATTATCACCATCAAAGCCGTATTTGGTCAAAAGATCTCTGATTTCCATCTCGACTAAATCCAAAAATTCGGGGTCTTCAACTAAATCAACTTTGTTTAAGAAAACTACAAGTTTGGGAACATTGACCTGGTTGGCCAAGAGAACGTGCTCTCTGGTCTGAGGCATGGGACCATCCGGGGCTGACACCACCAATATGGCACCATCCATTTGAGCGGCACCAGTGATCATGTTTTTGACGTAATCAGCGTGACCGGGACAATCTATGTGAGCGTAATGTCTCTTGTCAGATTCGTATTCAAGATGGGAAATGGCAATAGTGACGATTTTCGAAGCGTCCCTAACCGTTCCTCCTTTGGCGATATCCTGATAAGATTTTGGATTACCCTGCACCTTTGAAATAGCAGCGGAGAGGGTAGTTTTTCCATGATCAACGTGGCCGATAGTACCGACGTTGACGTGCGGCTTGTTTCTTTGAAAAGTGTCTGCCATTTATGTCTCCTTTTTAATTATTATTTTTTGTCTAATTTTAGACAAGTTTTCTAGCTAGTAAATATGTAGCTAAAACGCTTTAAGATTGTAGCAACTAAATTGCTCGTTTGCAACAACAAAGTTGCTTAACTTTTGGTACTTTTGCTAATCAGCAAGCCCTGTTGGACATCCGAAGGGACGGGGTCGTAGTGAGACGGTTCCATGTAAAAAGATCCTCGACCCTGGGTTAGACTTCGAATAACGGTAGCATAGCCTCTGACGGCCTCAAGCGGAATGAAGGCGTTGACGGTAGTAAAGTTGTTACTTTCGGTGGTACCGCTAATTTGACCGCGCCGGGAGGAAAGATCTCCAATAACAGTACCCAAAAATTCAGATGGGGTGTTGACTTCCAGTTTCATTATTGGTTCCAAGACAATGGGGCTGGCTTTTTCGAAAGCGTCTTTGATGGCGTAAGAACCGGCTAATTTGAAAGCCATTTCAGATGAATCAACATCGTGGTAGGTCCCATCATATACGGTAACTTGAATATCGGTGGCCGGATAACCAGCAATAATACCTTTCTGGAGGGTTTCTCTGACGCCTTTTTCGATGGCGGGGATGAAATTACTGGGAATGGCGCCACCTTTGACGGCATTAATAAATTCGACGCCTTCGCCACGATTTTTGGGCTCGATTCGGATTTTACAGTGACCATATTGACCATGACCGCCAGACTGGTGAATATATTTACCCTCACCTTCGGATTTGGAAATAATAGTTTCGCGATAAGCAACTTGAGGAGCACCGGTTTTAACATTTACAGTGAATTCTCTTTTGAGACGATCAACGATGATGTCCAGATAAAGTTCGCCCATGCCGGCAATAATAGTTTGCCCGGTTTCATGGTTGTAAGAAACCCTAAAAGTGGGATCTTCGGTGGCTAATCTATTTAGGGCTGCTCCCATTTTTTCCTGATCGTCGGCAGTTTCAGGTTCAATTGAAAGAGAGATAACCGGATCGGAAAATTGAATTGGCGATAAAGAAATTGGATGTAATTTATCGCATAAAGTATCGCCAGTAGTAGATTCTTTGAGACCGATACAGGCGACAATTTCTCCGGCGAAGCCTTCTTCGATGCCTTCGCGTTTGTCGGCGTGCATTAACAAGAGCCGGCCAATCCTCTCGCTTTTATCTTTGGTGGCATTTAGAACTTCCGAACCAGCCTTAAGGGTGCCGGAATAAATTCGGACATAAGATAGGGTGCCAACATGCGGATCTGATTGAACTTTGAAAAGAAGGGCTGATAAAGCTTCGGATTTTTCCGGTTTTCGGGTTAAAATTTCTCCGCTGGCAATGTCATAACCCTCAACGGGCGGCAGGTCTAATGGTGAAGGCAGAAAATCAACAACGCCATCAAGTACGGGCTGGACGCCTTTGTTTCTCCAAGATGATCCACAATAAATCGGGAAAAGCCTTCGAGCAATAGTGGCTCGGCGCAATACAGCTTTGAGTTCGGGTACAGAAATTTCCTGATCGTTTAGAAATTTTTCCATCAGAACTTCGTCTTCTCCGGCAATTTTTTCGACCATTAGAGCCCTGGCTGCTTGAGCGGTGGAAATTAAGTCAGAATCGATTTCTTTGGTGGTAAATTCGATGCCTTGGTCATCTTTGTCCCAGACTATTTGTTTCATTTCCATCAGGTCAATGACACCCACAAATTCATGTTCTTTGCCAACAGGAATGACCATAGGAATGACAGGAGCTTTTAATTTTTCGTCGATACTTCTTAGAACCATATTGAAATCTGACCCAACTTTGTCCATTTTGTTGACAAAAGCCAACCTGGGAACGCCATATTTGTCAGCCTGACGCCAAACGGTTTCCGATTGAGCTTGAACACCGGCATTACCGTCAAACACCATGATGGCGCCATCAAGAACGCGTAAGGATCTCTCAACTTCCGCAGTAAAATCGACATGGCCTGGAGTGTCGATAATGTTAAAACGATGATCTTTCCAAAAAGTAGTGGTACAAGCGGATTGAATAGTAATACCCCGCTCCTTTTCCTGGGCCATGGAGTCGGTGGTAGTGGTACCGTCATCCACCACACCTATTTTGTGGATTTTTCCGGTGTAAAAAAGGATTCTTTCGGTGGTGGTGGTTTTTCCGGCATCGATGTGGGCAATAATTCCAATATTTCGAACCTTATCCATAGGTAAGTCGCGGTTTTTGCTAAGTTTGATAATGTCGGCCATATTAATAAAGTTGTAAGTAATGGATAATTAATAATTACGATGAATAACAGTGTATCATATCATAAGATGAAGCAACATATAGGAATCGTCGGAGGGGGTTTTACTGGTTTGGTGGCGGCATATCGACTTTTGAAAACGGGACACAAAGTAACGGTTCTGGAGGCTGGCGAAACTCTGGGGGGGTTGGCGGCGGGTTTTAAGATTGATGGGGCTAGTCTGGAAATGGCTTACCATCATATTTTTAAAACGGATAAAGATATTATTAATCTAGCTGACGAACTTCAAATTAGAGAAAAGCTGGTGTGGAATGAAAGTTCGATAGGGCTTTATTATAATGGGAAGTTATATCCATTTGTAACTCCAATGGACTTACTGCGGTTTAAACCGTTAGGAACTTTGGATAAATTGAGACTGGGGATGGTGGGAATATATCTTCAAAAAGATAAGGATCACGAAAAATATATAAATGTTCCAGCTTGTCAGTGGATGGAAAAGATGTGTGGTCGGAAGGCATATCGAATTATTTGGGAACCGCTTCTTAAGGGTAAATTTCATGATTATTATAGACAAGTTTCTATGGCCTGGCTATGGGCAAGAATTCACACCCGAGGAAATTCCAAAGAAAAAGGTGATACTAAAGAATATCTGGGTTATTTTGACGGGGGTTTCCAGGTGGTGATTGATAAATTGGCAGAGCAAATAAAAAAGATGGGTGGAACGATTCGTTTAAATACACGGGTTGGCAGTATTAATAATGAGGATGAGTCTGTTGAGGTAAAAACCGACAAGGTAATTCGGTTTGACAAACTAATTTGCACTGTTCCCTCTTATGTTTTTGCTGGAATGATTGACACAAGTGCTGGGATGAATTACCTGAATAAATTAAATTCAATTGACTATTTGGGAGCGGTGGTGAGTGTTTTTACTTCCAAACAAAATTTGAGTGAATATTATTGGCATAATATCAATGACCCGGAGTCTCCTTTTTTGGCATTTATTCAGCACACCAATTTGATTGGTAGAAAGAAATATGGTGGCGAAGAAGTGTATTATATGGGAACTTATGTGCCCAATAACCATAAATATTTTGAGATAGATAATAAAAAAATTGAACAGGAATTTTTGGGGTATTTGAAACGAATGTTTCCTAAATTCGATAAAAATAAAATTACCAATCAGCTTGTGTTCAAATTAAAAAATGCGCAACATGTAGTTGGCTGTGATTATCCAAAAAACATTCCAAGTTATAGAACACCGATAAATAATGTGTTTTTGTCTAATTTTTCCCAAATATTTCCGGAAGATAGAGGTATTAACTTTGCCGTCAGAGAAGGAAACAAGATTGCTAAAATAGTATCGGATAGTTAGGTGTTTCTTTGGGCTAACTTCTGATAGAATTGTTCGGCTTCGGTCTTGGCGGTACGCCACCAGGCTTGGTTGTTTTTGTACCAATCGATAGTAGCTTTCAAGCCGGATTCTAAATCAAAGGCTGGCTGCCAACCTAGTTGATTTTTTATTTTTGACCAGTCGACGGAATAGTTGTCGTGAGCTGGACGGTCAGGAACATATTCGATCCAGGACTCATCCAAACCTAATATTTTTAGCACGGTTTTGACGATTTTGAGATTACTGGTACCACCTTTTAGACCGCCAACGCAGTAAGTTTCTCCGATAACGCCTTTTTGGATGACTGTCTCAATGGCAACACAGTGGTCTTTTACATAAAGCCAGTCACGAAGATTTAAACCCTGACCGTAAATAGGCACTTTTTTACCATCCAAAAGATTGGTAATCATTCTGGGAATAAACTTTTCCGGGTTTTGGAAGGGACCGTAGTTGTTGGAGCAATTAGTAATTGTAATGGGGAGTTTAAAAGTCTTGCTAAAGGCTCTGACAAAATGATCCGATGAGGCTTTACTGGCAGAATATGGACTGCTGGGATCGTAGGGTGTAGTTTCCCGAAACTGATCTGATGTATTTAGCCCTATAGATCCAAAAACTTCGTCGGTGGAAACGTGATGGAATCGGGTTACATGGTGTTGAAGGGCGCTATTTAATAATGTATAAGTACCCAAAACATTGGTTTTAATAAAAAGGGAGGGGTCATCAATCGAACGATCAACGTGGGATTCAGCTGCAAAGTGAATGACGATGTTGATTCCTTCCATCGTCTGGTTAACAATGGACGGATCACAAATATCTCCTTTGATAAATTGATAGTTGGGTGAATTTTCCAAGTCGGAAAGACTCTGGAGGTTGGCAGCATAGGTTAAATTATCCAGATTGACAATCTGGTCCTGCGGATGGTTATTTAACCAGTGGTGAATAAAATTGGAACCGATAAATCCTAACCCACCTGTTATTAGAATCTTCATGAGACAAGTCTAGTTTATTAAATTGTCAATAGCAAGATAATGAATTATTCGGAGTCCTCAGCGGTAGTAGGTTTTATTGTGGCGGTGGGAGTCGAGGTGGCACTGCCTTGACTCAAATCTTCACCAATAACAAAAACCAAATCATAAGTACCGGTTTCACTTAGGGTTGACACAAAGGTGGCATCAAAGTCTAAGTTTTGCTCGAAATAAGTTGACTGTGTTGATAGTGACGGTTTAGTTCTGACTTCATTTGAGGTAAGTTTTTCACTACTATTCCCCACGGCTACGCTAGTAAAGCCCAAGGCTACTAGTCGCTGTTTTAGGGTGGCAGCCTGACCATTAATTTCAGTAGCGTTAAGTACCTGAATTTTTAGGTCCTTGTCTACTGGTTCAACAGTGGGTGAAGGTTGCGGTACTTCGGTGGGGAAATATTCAACTACAGGGATATCTTGAGACTGATTCTCGGCGATTGGAGATTCAATGTCAGCTGAAGAATTGTTGTTTAAAACAAACCAAATGATAAAGGATGCTAGGGCAGCTGTAAAAATAAATACGGCTACTATGGGTAATATATTCTTTTTTGCTGCGTTCATAGGTTTTGTTGATGGTGGAGAAACTTCTAACGTAGATACTGGTGTACTTATTATATCAGCAGACTGGCGATTAGTCTCGAGGAAAACACCCAGAACCGGAAGAGGAAAGTTGGTCGGTTTGGAGTAACGTTGGGCAATTTGGGAATCAGAAAATGTAGTTCTGTCTAATTGTGAGGTTGAGTTGAGATCGATATCCTCTTTGGGTAAAAATATTTTCTTGATGGATTCTTTAAAATATAGATTTGAATAGTTGATGGTTTTTTGGATATCCAAAGATGGGCCTTTGAGATTGTTGGTCAAATAGACTGAGTCACTTCTGGCCAGAAGTAAGGTGTACTCATTATTATTGAGAGGATAAACCAGAAAATACTCCTGGTCATAGATATTATTGATCACACCGGCGATGGACTGGGAAACCGGAACCATTGAATCAATGCTTAAATTTAGTTTGGACAAATTAGCATGAAAGTGGTTAATTTTGTCCTGATCGAATATTCGTGATTGAATAATTGTCTTATCGGTATCTTGAACCAAGTTATAATCGATGGTTTCTGGATCGATTTTGAATGAGACAAAACTTTCGGCCAAACCAATAACGTCCTTTTTTTCGATAGAATCAATTTTGGTGTCATAGATAAAGGCTTTGGTCAAAACAATATCGTCGGGCACTAGAACTGAGCAGCGCTGAATTTTATTTTGTTTTAGATAAAATTCCAGAGGTTGTAGATTAGCTTCTGTCGTATCTTCCCAAAGATTTAGATCAAAGATAATGGTGTTGTTCTCTCTCCGGTCAATAAATATTTCGACACTTTGAGATTTGGGCCAGATGACAATTTTGGGCTTAGAGAATAGTTGCATCCTATTATTAGTATGGCCAATTTTTTTTACCAGCGCAAGTGGGCAAAGGCTTTGTTGGCTTCTGCCATCCTCTCAACTTCAACTCTTTTGGTAATAGCCGATCCTTCATTATTCAAGGCAGCCATGAGTTCGGCAGCTAATTTTCCAGCAAAAGTGTGGTACTGAGTGTTGCTTCGGGCACGAGCAGCAGTGACTAACCATCTGATGGCCAAAGAATTTTGGCGACTACCACGAACCGGAGTTGGGACTTGATAAACAGCGCCTCCGATTCTGCGCGGCCTGACTTCAACTTTGGGTTTTATGTTGCTGATAGATTGCTCCAAGGTGACAATAATATCTTCTTTGGGGAACTCTTTTTGAAGGATGGTCAAAGCGTTATAAACCTGCTTGGCCGCCGGGCCTTTTTTGCCATCAAGCATAATGTAATTTATGATTTTGTTGACTAATTGACTTTGGTAAACCTGGTCTGGTTTGATTTGCCTAATTTTTGCGGGACCTTTTCTTGCCATATTATTTTTAATTTTTATTTGGATTCAGTTGAAGCTGGTTTTTTGGCACCGTACTTGCTTCGGGACTGTAACCTTCCGGCAACCGAGCTGGCATCATATTTACCCCGGATAATGTGGTAACGGACACCCGGTAAATCTCTAACTTTCCCACCCCGAATGGATACAATTCCGTGTTCGGCCAGGTTGTGACCAATGCCCGGGATGTAGGCAGTAACCTGAGTACGATTACTTAATTTGACTCTAGCCACTTTTCGTAAAGCTGAGTGTGGTTTTTTGGGAGTCATAGTCTTGACAACTGTGACGACACCTTTTTTTTGCGGATTATAAGTATTTACAGTGTTATTCTTGATACTGTTAAAGTTATCCCGCAAAGCACCAGTTTTCACCTTTATATCTCTTTTTTTGCGTCCTTTTTTGATTAGTTGATTGAATGTTGGCATTATGGATTAGAGTTGTTCTCTTTTGTAACCGGTATTAGACGTCCGATAATAACATTTTCTTTGAGCCCAATCAAGTTATCCACCTCGGCGAGGAGAGATGACTCGGTCAAAACATTGGTGGTCTGCTGGAATGACGCAGCGGATAGCCACGAACCGGTGGTCAAGGCAGACTGGATTAATCCAAGTAAAACTTTCCTGCCTTTTGCCGGTCGACCATTGGTGACTTTGATTCTTTCGTTTTCGTTAGAATAGACGGCTCTAGTCACGGTTTGGCCATAGAGGAAATTGGTGTCACCTGGATCTTCAATTTTGAGCTTATCACTCATTTCTTTGACAATTACTTCTAAATGTTTGTCGTGAATGGTGATTCCCTGAGATTCGTAAACCGCTTGAATACTATTGATTAAATATTTCTGGGCGGCTTCTAGGCCTTTGATATCCATGACTTCGCGAACATCAAGTGAGCCGGAACTTAACTGAGTACCTTGGGCTACCAGATCACCGTCAGAAACTAATAAAGTAACACTTTGGGGCAAGAGATAAGTAACAGTTTTGGCATTGCTGTTCTTGTCTTTACCGGTTAATTTTATCTCGTAACCATCGATAGTTTCTTTAATTTTCAATCTACCACTGATCTCGGCTAGTGGTGAAGGAAGTTTCGGAGTCCTGACCTCAAACAGCTCCTGAACACGGGGTAAGCCCTGGGTAACGTCAACACCAACAACACCTCCGGTGTGTTTGGTCCTTAGGGTAAGCTGGGTACCCGGTTCTCCGATTGATTGAGCGGCGATGACTCCAACTGGAACTCCAATGTCTACCATTGATCGGGTGGACATGTCCCAGCCGTAACAATGCTGACAAAGACCATATTTGGCCTTGCAGACTAGAGGGGATCGAATGTCGACAGAAAGTATTTCGCTTTCTTCCAGTTTGATAACTAATTCGTCACCAATAAGATCACCTTTTCTGGCGATAAGCTGTTTGGTTTTTGTGTCAACTACGTCATTGGCAATAATCCGACCCAGAATCCGTCGTCCGAAAAACCTTTCACGACCTTTTTCGGTCTTCTCTATGGTGATGAACTTTGAGGTGCCACAATCTTCTTCTTTAATTATGGAAACGTGAGCGGCATCGACCAATCTTCTAGTTAGATAACCGGCATCTGCAGTTTTCAGGGCGGTGTCGGCTAACCCTTTCCTGGTACCGCGGGCACCAGTAACATATTCAAAAACGGACAATCCTTCCCTAAAATTAGACTTGGTGGGCAACTGAACGATCCTACCGGTAGGATCAACCATGAGACCTCTCATGCCAGAAAGTTGCTTGATCTGGTCCTTGGAAGCACGCTTAATGCCGGCAGCAGATACTATACGGATAGGAGAATCGATATCAAGAGTGGCCCAGGTCTTTTCGGCAATATCCTCAGTAATTTCCATCCAAACATTTTGACTGAGACGTCTTTTTTCGTCGTTACTGATTAAGCCCATCTTGAAGTTTTCTTCAATTTCAGCAACGCGTTTATTGGCGGCAGTGATAATCTGTTCTTTTTCCGGTAGATAGCCGCAATCAGCCATAGATATAGAAAGACCGGAGAGAGTGAACCCATAAAACCCAATGTCCTTGAGGCTGTCGATAAGTTTGACGGTTTTGTCCTGACCGGCAATTTCTAATGATTTTACAATGAGATCGTTGACGGCCTTACTGCCCGCAATCGGGGTATTAACAAATTCAAACTCTTCAGGAAGAATCCGGTTAAATATTATTCTTCCATAAGTAGTTTTCTTGAGTTTTCCATCCATCCTGACTGCTACGAGTTGCCTTAATCCGACTTTTTCGGATTGATAGGCTAGTTCAAGTTCCTCAATGTCAGAAAATAATGGAATATCTTTCACGTTTTCCCCTTCTTCGTTGGCGGTATCACCAACCTGAACTGAGGTAATATAATAACAACCTACCGCCATCTCCTGGGTGGGAACGGAAATAGGACTACCGTCGGCTGGTTTAAGAAGATTTTGTGATGGAAGCATTAGCTCGGCTGCTTCTTTTTGAGAAGCTTCTGATAGAGGTAAATGGACACCCATCTGATCTCCATCAAAGTCAGCGTTGAAGCCTTTACAAACACAAGGGTGGAGCCGGATGGCAAGACCATCGGTAAGTACGGGCTTGAAAGCTTGGATGGAAAGTTTATGAAGTGTAGGAGCACGGTTAAGCAGAACGTGGCTATCCTGAGTAACTTTTTCTAAAATGTCATAGACTTCGTTAACTCTTCTGTCGATAAGATTTTTAGCACTGCGAATATTGGGGGCCAGATCAGACATCATAAGTTCACGCAAAATAAAAGGCCGATACATTTCCAGGGCAATTTCTTTGGGAAGGCCAACCTGGTCAAGGCTTAGTTCAGGACCGACCACGATAACTGAACGGCCGGAATAATCAACTCTTTTGCCCAATAGGTTTCGACGGAAACGACCTTTCTTACCACGTAAAAGATCTGAAAGGGAGCGAGGAGTTCGTTTAGAGTTTCTTCTTTTGTTTTTGGCGCTTTTTTGGGCATCAATTAAGGTGTCAACCGATTCCTGGAGCATTCTTTTTTCGTTGCGTAAAATAATCTCGGGAGCTCCAAGTTTAATTAACTTTTTGAGGCGGTTGTTGCGATTAATTAGCCGACGATAGAGATCATTGAGGTCGGAAGTGGCAAAGCGACCACCGGTAAGCTGGACCATGGGACGTAAATCCGGCGGAACGACAGGCACGTGACTCATAACCATCCAGACGGGTTCTATTTGATTGTCAACCATGCCGTTTAAGATTCTAATCTTGTACATGATTTTCTTTTTCTTGAGTTTGCTGCTGGTTTTACTTAGCTCTTTTTTAAGATTTTTGACTGTGGCAGGAAGGTCAATGCCCTGAAGAACTGTTTGAATGGCTTGAGCTCCCATTTCGGCGGTATAAAAAATGTCAGCTTTGAATTGATTGAGGAAAAAACTTTCTTCGTCAGTTAAAACAGAAAGCACATCCATAGATTTGATTTTATCCTCGAGAAATTTAGTTAAACTTTCGACCCGATTTTTTTCGGCCAAAGCTTTGTTTTCTAGCTTCTGAATATTCTGTTTAAGACGAACGTCGCGTTCTTCCAGAGCGATAGAGAGCTGATCTTTGTTTTTGATTTTTGACTTGAGTTCATCTTTTTCATTTTTATCTGACTCAGTGGTTTTTGAGATTGACTCTTTGGTTTCTATGTCAATTTGGGCCAGTCTTTTTTGAGCATTTTCCTCAAGGTTTTTCATGGCTTCTTTTCGAGCATCGTTATTAACTGACGTAACCAAATACTTAGTGAAATAAACTACAGATTCAAGTTCTTTTTGAGGAATATCGAGGATAACGCTTAAGGGGGACGGGGTGTTACGAAGATACCAAAGATGGGTGATCGGAGCAGCTAAAGAGATGTGGCCCATTCTTTCTCTTCTAACTTTTGAGGTGGTAACCTCGACACCACATTTGTCACAAATTACGCCCTTGAATCTAATTTTCTTGTACTTACCACAATAACATTCGTAGTCACGGCTGGGTCCAAATATTTTTTCACAGAAAAGACCGTCTTTTTCCGGCCTCCAGCTGCGATAATTGATAGTTTCCGGTTTGGTAACTTCACCGTGGGACCAATCAAGTATGTCTTGGGGTGAAGCAAGTTTTATTTGTAGACCAGTGAAATCAACCATATTTTTAAATTTAAACATATTTTATTCCTCCTCCTTATTTATTCCTGTAATTTCTTCCTGATTTTCCGATGAATCTGCTTTAATTGCCTCGGGGCTAATTTGGAGGATATTAATTTCCTCTGCTTGCTCTTCAATAACGGAAGCCTCCTTCTCGACTACCCCTACCGGAGTAATATCAAGACCAAGACCAGCCAACTCCTTGGTAAGAACGTTAAAGGATTCCGGGATGGCAGGTTCGGGAATAGGTGTACCTTTGATGATTGATTGGAAGGCTTTGGTCCTGCCTTCGATATCATCAGATTTGATGGTTAACATTTCTTGTAGCGTGTGAGCAGCGCGATGTGCTTCGAGCGCCCAGACTTCCATTTCTCCTAATCTTTGACCTCCCATTCGGGCTTTGCCTCCAAGTGGTTGTTGGGTTACCAAAGAATAAGGGCCAGTCGACCTGGCGTGAACTTTATCGTCAACCATGTGAACCAGTTTCAAGATATAACCAATGCCAATTAGGGTTTTTTGATCATAAGCAGAGCCGGTACGACCATCATAAAGTTGAATTTTTCCGGTTACAGGTAGGCCGGCTTTTACTAATTCTTCACCAATTGCTTCTTCGCTATATTTTTCAAAAACGGGAACGCCGTATTTTTTGCCCAGTTTAAAGCCAGCATGTCCAAGAATTGCTTCAAGAACCTGGCCTAAGTTCATGCGGGCAATAACAGAAAGGGGGGAAACTACCATATCAACCGGGGTTCCATCCTCAAGCCGGGGCATGTCGTATTCGGGCATTATCCGACAAACTACACCTTTGTTGCCGTGTCTTCCGGCAATTTTGTCACCTTCTTGAATTCTTCTCATTTGAGCAACGTAGACTTTGACGATTTTGTTAACACCGGGATCAAGTTCGTCGCCCCTATCTTTGTCTAAAATATCAACCTTAATGACAACTCCACCTTCACCGTTGGGAACGCGCTGGGAGGTATCCTTGACTTCTCGGGCTTTCTCTCCAAAAATGGCTCGAAGCAATCTCTCTTCGGCAGTAAGCTCTTTTTCACCACGAGGTTCAACTTTTCCAACTAAAATATCATTCGGACCAACATTGGCCCCGATCATGACAATACCATCATCAGTTAGCTTGGAAAGTTCATTCTCGGAGACATTGGGGATATCTCTGGTTAGTTCTTGACTACCCAGTTTAGTTTCGACTACTTGGGCGGTGTACTCAAAAATCTGGATATTAGTAAGAATGTCCTGTTTGACTATTCTGTCAGAAATCAGGAAAGAATCTTCAAAAGTTAGACCGTCGATGGAGGCATAAGCCACAAGTAAGTTCCTACCAATAGACAACTCGCCGCCATCGGTGGAAGGTCCATCAATCAGCAAATCGCCAGCTTTGACAATATCACCGACTTTGATAGCCGCCCTTTGGTTATAACAGGTACCATAGGGAGATGTTCTTTCAAATTTTACAAGTGAATAAGTTTCATATTTTCCATCCTGACTAATGGAACTGTGGTCAGTATTGTCGGTTTCTTTGGCTTTTTTATCTAGTTCTACAATTATTTTTTCGCTATCAACATAGATAATTTTACCACTTTTGTTGGCAAGTACCGTACGATTCATGGCCGTAGCAATATCATGCTCCATGCCGGTGCCAATAATTGGTGCTTCGGGTTGGACTAAAGGAACGGCTTGTGTCTGCATGTGAGAACCCATTAGGGCACGAGTAGCGTCGTCGTGGTCAACGAATGGAATTAAAGAAGCAGAGGCGCCGACAATCTGGTTGGGAACTAAATCGATATACTTGGCTGATTCAATTGGCCCTTCGATAAACTCGCTTTGGAACCTTAGAGGAACCCAATCTTGCTTGATGTATCCGTTGGAGTCTATATTTATGGCAAGATGGGTAATGGCGGTATCGAATTCATCATCGGCATCGAGGTAAACAAAATCATTTGAGACGTGGTAGCCCTTTTTATCTTTTTCAATTTTTCGGAAGGGAGCTTCCAAAAAGCCGTATTTGTTAACGCGGGCGTATAGGGCCAAATAGGAAACTAAGCCGATGTTTGGACCTTCTGGAGATCTGACAGTACAAATGCGACCATATTGGGAACTGTGAACATCTCTGATAGAGAAAGCGGCACGCTCTCTAGTCAAGCCACCGATACCGACTACAGTAACTCTTCGAAGCAGGTCAAGTTCTGATAGCGGATTAGTCTGATCGAGGATGGCTGATAATTGGTTAGATCGGAAAAAAGTGTTTAAAGAGGAGATTAGAGGTTGGGGGTTAATCATCTGAGAAGGCATGGGGTTTTCTTTGGTAGAAATTAAGCTCATTCGTTCCTTGACCATTCTTTCAAACCTGGCAAGGGCTGGTCTAATAGCAATTTGAGAAACTATTTCCCCAGCTTGACGAAGACGGCGGTTGGCCAAGCTATCAATATCGTCAATTCGGCTGACCTCACCTTTTTGGAGTTGAACGAGATATTTGACGGTAGCAATCAGGTCTTCTTGTTGCAATGTCCAATTCTCCGGCTTGTCGTCATCAAAATTGAAGTTAAATTTTTTGTTGATTTTATAACGACCAACGTTGCCAAGCTCATAGGTTCTGAGGTCAAAAAATCTTTCTTGAAAAAATTTTTGGGCATTTTCCAAAACTACGGGTTCGCCTGGTCGAAGGCGCCGATAAAATTCAAGTATGGCTTCCTCTGATGTTTTGGAAGGATCGGCTTGAATGGTGGGATTGATATAATCTGAAAATTCATTTACAAGTTGTTTGTCATTAAGTCCGCAAGCGGCTCTTAATATAATTGAAGCGGGGAATTTCTTTTTTCGATCAATTCTGGCAAAGACAACATCTTTTTTACCTATAAAAAATTCCAGCCAAGAACCGCGGGAGGGTCGTATTTCAGCATTATAAAGAATTTTGCCGGTAGCCGGATCGTTCTCGCCGGTAAAATAAACACCAGGAGACCGTACCAACTGGTTGATTACTCCCCTTTCGATACCATTAATAATGAAAGTGCCTTCATCAGTCATGGTGGGGAGGTTGAGAAAGAAGACGTTTTCTTCCTTGACGTCACTAGTCCTTTTGTTGGTGAGTTTAGCCTTGACTTTAATGGGAACAGCGTAATTTAGCCCTTTTCTTTTGGCTATATCGGGAGTCAGAGGAATAGGATCGTAAGTTAACTCGCCCAGTTCCAGCTGCCAGTTATTGCCGGTATAGTCGAGGACGGGTGAGATGGATTGAATGGTTTGACGAAACTCTTTTTCGAGAAAATGCTGCCATGATTCTTTTTGAATATTTATCAAATCGAGCTTGGGAAGGTTTGGATAATTTTTACCCCAGTTAATTCTTTTTGCGGAAGGCATCAAAGGTTTTAAAATTCTAAAAAATTGAGGCGAGTTATGTTCCGACAGCTCACCGAATGCCTTGTATTATAGCTTTAATATGTATAGGGGTCAATGGGTTAATTTTGTGTTCAAATTGAGGCTGATTTATTCTTCTATTATCTGTTCTATTTGTTGTTGCGTGGCAGCGTCAGTAGCCTGACTTTCGGAAGTGTCATCCTGAATTACAAGCTGATCGTCGCAAGCCATTTCAGTACAAACTATTTCAGATGATTCGTCGCAAGTGCAAGTGTTGCAACCATCGGCGGCAATAAAAGACTGACCAATGGTATATTCGGTTCCATTTAACAAACAGGATTTATTTTGTTCAAGCAAAGGAGTGTCGGTGGGTATTGGCACTTCAATTACTTCCTCTTGTTTTTCCTGACCTAGAAAGTTTAAGAATGGAATAGGAATTGCCTGGTTGGTGGCTAAACTATAAATATTGGCTGCGGCTACAGATAAAAAGACAAAAAGCGACAGGAAGAATAGAGCCTTGAAGAACCCTCCTCCAGACGGTGGTTTATTGTTGTCGTTTGGCGGAGGTGATAGGGGTGGTACATTTGATACTGGCGGTGGAGTATTGTTGTCAGGTGGGAGGGTGTCGTTTTCCGGTGGATTGGCACTAGGCTGATCATGGCGAGCAGGTAACGGGCTTGATTCAAGATCAAAGCTGGGTAAGTCGGCTGAGTTGCCTGTTGGCGTGGGCGGAGTGTCATTGTCGGGGAGGTTGCTGGCTGGCGGTGGTGAAGGTTGGATTTCTACAGGAGCATTTTCTCCCTCATTGATAGGCTGATCTACGACTGGTACTTGATGAGCTGATAAATCGTTGCCGGGGAGATGGCTTTCTTCTGGAACAGGAGATGTTGTTGTATCAGTGACTGGTTCCGAAGGCTGAGGAGACGGAACAAGATCACTTGTGGGGGCAACTGCCAGTGTATCAGGGCTTACTTGATCCTCGGTTTCAATTTCTTTTGGTGCGACCTGAGCCAGAGGCGAATCGGTGGAGGGAGTCTCTTGGGGGGTTGCATCATTAGTTGGTTCAAAAACGAGGGGTTGAGCAGGAGGTTGGGCATCCTCGGTTGTGGTTTGGGCTTCTGGTTTTGAGGCCACTTCGGTAGCATATTTATTTAGAATATCCTGATAATTTTCCTGGGCGGAACTTTCTTCCTTTTTTTGAGGGTCTTGGGGGGAATTTTGTAAGAGATTGTCGTTTTGATTGGTATTATTTTGATCCATGAATAAATATCTCATTTTTAGCAAGGGGTTGTCAACAAAAAAGGTTGCTAAACAAACGTTTTGTTACTATTATTAATTATGAAAATAAAATTTTTTTTGATAATAGGTTTGATATGCTTATTTTTGATAGGTCGAGGGCAAGTGTTGGCATCGGGATTTAATTTGACTCATATAGGAAATTTAAGTACTGCTGATAAGCAAATCAGTCACTGGTGGTATACCGGCTTAAATCCAACATTTAAAGGCGAGGCGTTAGCAGGAAGTCAAGTTGATATCGTAATAGACGACCAAAGCTATCAGGCGGGTGTTGATGAATTTGGCCAATGGTTTTTTACTTCACTTACTGAACTAGGAGTCGGAGATCATGCGGTGTCTTTGACCAATTCAGGTTCTACGATTAGTTTTACACTGACGTTGGGATCTGAAAATGTTAACTGGGAATCGATTGACAGTAGCGGTTCTGGAGAAAGTCTACCGGCCGCAGGAGTAATGTTACCGACATTAATCTTGACGGGAATGGGGGGAGGGTTGGCGCTGGTTGGCAGGAAGATGTGGAAATAGGCTTTTGCTAAAATAGAGCCTGATGAATTTTAACGTTAAAAACATCTTCGTAAAGACTTTTGGTTGTGCCCAAAATACAGCTGATTCAGAAAGGATAAAAGCTTTTTATTGGAACAAGGGTTATCTTCAAACCGACTCCTGGGAAAAGGCTGACTTGGTTGTTGTCAACAGTTGTGTTGTCCGCGAATCGGCCGAGAATAGAGCTTATGGATTTATCGATAAAATCAATAAGTTTAATCAGAAAAATAGGATTAAAAAGAAGTTGGTTGTGACCGGTTGTTTGTCAGGTTTGGCTTATAAAGATAAAACGGATAAAAAATTACGTAGGTTAAAGTCAGAATTTCCGATGGTCGATGAATTCCTGCCAATAGAAAAAATAAGTTTTGATGTCGAACCTTTAAGAGAGGCAAAAAAGGCTGCTTTGGTGCCAATTAGTGTGGGCTGTAATAATTTTTGTTCTTATTGTATTGTGCCCATGGCGAGAGGGCAGGAAATATCCAGACCTTTTGGAGAGATTTTAACAGAGGCAAAAAGAGCACTGGATAATAAATTCTTGGAAATTGTGTTAATTGGACAAAACGTAAATTCTTATGGGGCTGACCTGGTTGGGGAAAAAGAATATGTTTTACCTGATGACAGGGCAGTATCACCGGTAATGGTTAAATCGATGGGCAAATCACGGATACCAACATTATTCCCCTATCTTTTGGAGAGTGTGGCTAAATTGGGTTTCAGTAAGGTATCTTTCGTCAGTAGTAATCCTTGGGACTTTTCTGACGAACTTATAGATGTTGTTGCCGCAAATAAGAATATTGACCGGCTGATTCATTTACCTCTACAGTCGGGCGATGATGAAATCCTTTCGAGGATGAATCGGGGGCATAGTTCCGAAGATTACTTGAAATTATTAAATAAAATAAAAGCAAAAATTAAAGGAGTTAAAATCAGCACAGATATAATAATCGGGTTTCCCGGAGAAACGGAGGAAAAATTTCGAAATACGGTAGAAGTGTGCAAAAAAGCCAGGTTTGAGGTAGCTTACTTAAATAAATATTCCCCCAGGCTAGGTACGGTGTCAGCTAAGTTGTTTGCAAATGATGTTGCACTAGCAGAGAAAAAGAAAAGGTGGAAGGTATTGAACGAGTTAATAAATAAAAAAACAAGTTTATTTTAAATATTTTGAGATGTTGGTATTGTGCTGGTCTAGGGTTTTGGCGTAATACATATTTCCGTCTTTTCCGGTAATATAGAATAGATAGTCGGACGAAACAGGGTGAAAGGCGGCATAGATTGAATTGTAACCGGGATTGCATATGGGAGAGGGAGGTAAGCCGGGATATTTGTAGGTATTGTAGGGTGAATCAATTTGACGGGTATCCTGACCGGTTATTGGTTTCCAGTATTGGGAAAGATTGGATGAAAGTGAGTCTTTGGCAAATTGAACTGTGGCGTCAACCTGAAGAGCCATATTAATTTGTAGTCGGTTGAGGAGTATACCGGCAAGTAATTGTTTGTCCTCCAGGCTTTTGGCTTCCCTCTCCAAAAGCGAGGCTAAAATAATTGATTGGTCTTGGGACAGATTGGTGTCAATTGGGTCCTGACTGGCTTCTGACAGCTTTGAGTTAAAATTGCTGGCAACTACCTGAATAATTTGATCTATCGAATAATCGATGGGTATTAGATAGCTATCAGGAAACAAGGATCCCTCTTTGTCTTTGACTTGAGCAAGGAATTCTTTTTGGCTAAATGGAACTTGATCCGGAAGTGAGGCTGCTATTTCTTCCAAGCGGTAACCATCAATTATTTTTAGCCAATAATCGTGACTGCCTTTTTGAGATAACTGTCGGATGATATCGGAAGTGCTACTGGATGGAGTAATGCGGAATGATCCAGCCTGGAGTTTTTTGTTCAGTCCGAGAAAATAAGAATAAGCGATAAAAATATACTTATTGCGAATAAAATTATTTTTTTGCAATCTGCTACCAATAATGCTTAACCCTTCCCCCTGGTTGACAACAAATTCGCGGACGTCTTTTTCCGATGAAACAGGAGAAAGATTAACTATAAAAAACAAACAAAAGGCAAAAATGCTCAAGCTAAGGAGAATTACCAACAGCTTTTTCATTAGATCTCGTCAAATAAAGCACGGCGATATTTATTCTTTTGGGTGTCATGAATAAAAATTCGGCCGCATTTACAGGTGGCGGTCACCTGTCCTCTGACGTCTTTTCTTTTGGCCATAGAAAGAGGATTACCACACCCGACACAACGGCCCTGGGATAACAACCAGGCTTGAACCGGAGCGATTAGATTTTTTATCATAATTTTTTAAATTATTAATTTACAATCCTTCTTAATATGACGGCGGCGGCTATTGAGTCAATGTTGTTGTCATAATCCTTTCTTTTTCTCTTGTTTAGTCTATAGATCTCGTCTGCTTCGATGGTAGAAACCGCTTCTTCGATTGTTTCTATAGACAATTGTAGCATGCTTCTAAGCCGACTCACAAAATCCAGAGTCGAGGAAGCAATCGGACCAGTTGATAATCCGACATAGATTTTATTTATTTTATGCTTTTCAATTAATTCTTTGATTTTGTTCCATTTGGCTCCATCATTGAGTATGGGATCCAGTGGGACAATGATTCCATTGATAGACAGAGCTATCCCGATTCTTTTGGTACCAAAGTCAATCCCAAGTAAATTCATACATCATTTTACCAGTTACGAATCGACAATCTTGGTCCTGACCACAAGCCTTCTTAGGTAGGTGCCCGGAGGAGAACAGGTAATCAAGGTTAGGTATCGATTGTCAAACCTTTGTTCGAGTACAGACAGGTCGGTGGGTTGAACTTCAAACATTTCCTCGACTAAATATTTATAAGTGATGTTGTCATAATTAACGATAATTTCGTCTCCAGGCTCAAGACGATAAAGGGTGGAAAATATAGTCAAATATGATTTAGGATTGAAAAATTGAGGCAAAACCGAATGGCCAAAAACGACTGAATTACCCAGTTGACCAGGAAGGGCTGTCTGAGGGTATTGAATTAAACTTTTTTTCAGATCCATACTGCCAATGTCAACGATTGCATCGTGAACTTTTAGTTTTGGAATCGATAGCTTATATGTTGTCGGACTGCCGGGGGGAATAAAGTTGTCCTGATTTTGACTTGGAGTGTCGTTAACGAACCAATTATTTATTTGGGTGTAATCAGTGGCTAAATCTCCCAAAATATTACCGGACCTGTTGTAAAATTTAGTCGATAGAGGATTAATCATTTGATTAAACTTGTTGGAGTATTCCAGTTGAAATCTCATAATTGGCAGGATGGCCGAAAGAAAAACAAATGAACCCAGCCCAAAGAAAATAAGTGCCACGTATTTTCTTCTTGGCTTTTTTTGGGGTAATTCTTTAGCTGCTTGCTTGACGTAAATATAGGTCACAGAGATTCGGTAATAACTTCAATTGTAATATTGTCAGGTTTGAAGGGCATAGGGTTGATAAAATTCAAGAAAGAAAGATTTCTTTTGATGTTAAAGTTATAAACCCGATCTAAAGTTTTAAGATAATTTTCAGCTTTTGCTTTACTTTTACCTGATATTTGAGTTTTAACAAGATTGGTGTTTACTTTGGGAAGAGCAATCCCGGAGATCCTAAGAGTGGCACTAGCACGATCAGTTTCCATTTTTGTTATTTCATAGTTAACTTCAAAAATATTTGGATCAATTTCAACTTTGTCAAAATTTTCTTGTCCGGATAAGTATGAGGCGATGATTTCTTTTTTGAGAGTGGGAGTGACCACCAGCACATTGACGGTAGCATTGATACTGGCACTTAACTCTTCGGCCTCCTCTCCTTCTTCGCGATTAAATTCCACCCGACTTTTTTTCGTTTGAATTGAATCACGGATGACACCGGACAGTGACGATAAGTCTTGTTCCACTTTTCGTTCAAGTTCTTCTTTTAGACTGGAATCCAGGCGGTTTTCCAGGGAGAGCTTATCTTCTTTGCTAACTGCTTTTATCTGTCTTTTGCTGCCTCCGGCAAATGCTTCATTAACCTTGGCTACTAGACTGCTTTCCGGGTAGTCTTTGAAGGTCAGCTTGGTATCTTTGGCAATATTGTACTCAGGGCCAATGTCTTTGGCAATCAAAAGGGCTTTAGTTTGTCCTAAGTTAATAACTCCCTCGTCCAGATCAGAGTCACTGGCCGTAACTGAAACCGGATTAACCAGTTCGAAAGCATGACCAGAAGAGTCGGTAAGGGTAGCACCTTGGACCAATGATTGGGCTTTATCCTGTTTGTTAAATATGACAATTTCGCCCTGAGCTTTTTCGCCGACTGTTTTTTCACCAGTGGTGGGGATGCTGTCACTGGCAGTAAAATTCAATGTTTTGAGTTCTGCTGGGATAATTTTTTTGTTGACGTCGGTGGTTTGGGCGGCTGTGTCGACAGTAACCGGAGCAGAGTAGTTATATTCATATGGTGTAACAAATAAACGGACTTGAGCTTTGGAAAAGAAGAAAGGTAAAAGCAGCAGGAGAGGGAAAGCCGCCGGAATGAGTAAAAATCCTTTGGTTTTGACAAAAAGAGGGATTCTAAGACCAGATAAAGATACTTTGGGGAGTGATAATTTGGATTTCTTACGACTGGGGATAGGAAGATCCTGTAAAGGAATGTCTGCTGGCAGATTGTCTTCGGGGGTAATTAGAGGCAATGTTTCTTCCAAGGGTGTGTTTGTCGGTATTGGCTGGGAGCTGGAAAAGCCTAAATCCTCCGGGGAAACTTCTTTTATGTCCGATACAGTAATGTCTTCATCGGCCGTGATGGTTTCAATCTTCTCATTTTCAAGAGTTTGATTATCTTCATTTTGAGACTTTTCGAGAGATGCTTCTGGTTCTAAATCGGTTTCACTGCCAGTCTCAGTTTCGATTTCGGTTTCATATTGAGAATCAAGGCCATTTTCTTTTGTTTGGGTTGAGGGCTTAAGACTATCAAGATTGACCTGGGCAGCAATTACACTGGAAAATGTTTTGGCAAGAGTTTCGGGGGTGATGACATTTATATCAGGAAAGTGAAGAAAGGTCTCAGTATCCTTTTTGCCAATCCACGGGTAATTTTTTAGTGAACTAACAATATCGTCAGATATTTGTCCGAAAACAAGAATCTGGGGAGGGAGAGTAGATTCGGTATTTAATTCAATCAGGGCTGATTCTACTAATGAGGGACTGAACTCATTAGTCATGGGTTTTTTGATTCGTTCTTTGATTTTGCCTAGATACACAAGCGAAATGGTGATGCTGTGACTGCTTAGGTTCAGCAAAACAAAACTGGCCGGAAAACCATCTTTGAGATTAGCTTCTTCGACGATGGCTTCGTCGTTGGCGATAAAGCCCATGGGCTTTAGGTTAAGGGTTCGGCACAGTGGTTCGATGGTTTTTTTCTTGTCGGGAATTATTTTGCCATCTGATCCCACCCAAAAGGGCGGTAGTATGAAAGCAGCGTTTTCGGGCTCCTGGCTTTCAGGCAGATCTGCTTTGAGTGCTGCTTGGGACAAGGATCCGTCCACGGCTGCGGCCAAAGAATTTTCTTCCTGTGAGTTCCATTCAACTTGCCCACCGATGGCGGCGATAGAATACCGGTCTTCCTTCAAGGAAACTAAAGAGACAACAACTGTTCCCTCTTCGATAGAAATCAACCAAAAATAACTTTGATTCATTTATATAAGGATACAATATTTTGAGACTCTTAGAACTACTTTAAACAAGCGTAAATTCTTCTCTTGCCTGAACCGGCCGATTCTTCTTTGGTAATTTCGAATACTCCCAAATCTTTGGTATTGGCTACATGGGGTCCGGTACAAACTTCTTTGGAAAAGATAAGGTTTTTATCACCAATAGTGTAGACCGATACGTTTTCTGGGTATTTATCACCAAACAAAGCTAAAGCCCCACTGTCAACAGCCTGTTTGTAAGGCATGACTTCAAAAGTCACCGGCAAGGATTTTTTGATTTGCTCGTTGACTAATTTTTCAATTGATTTAAGCTCAGAATCAGATAATTGGCGGGAGTAGCTAAAATCGAAACGTAGACGGTCAGCGGTGATGTTGGAGCCGGTCTGTTTGATGTATGAACCTAGTATTTGCTTTAATGCAGTGTGGAGTAAGTGGGTAGCGGTGTGGTATTTGGTGACGATTTCCGACTGGTCGGCTAAACCGCTTTTAAATTTACCAGCTGAAAGCGTGCGGGATTTTTCCTGGTGAGCAACTTTAGACTGATTAAATTCATCAATATTTAGCTTCTTACCGTGTTTTTTTAATTCTTCGACAATCATTTCCAGGGGAAAACCAAAACTTTCATAGATTTTGAAGGCATCGGAGCCAGTAATTGTTTGTCTTTGGGCGATTAATTTATTAATTTCTTTTAGGCCATTGTTCAGGGTTTTTCTAAATTTATTTTCTTCATCGTTCAGGATTTCAATAATCTTTGATTGCTGCTTTAGCTCCGGATACACCCCAGCATAATTATCCTGATTATCAATTACGGCCTGGGCGACAAAAGAGGTAAAGTTGCTTTCGATACCTAAAATCTTTCCCTGACGGATGGAACGGCGGATTAACCGACGTAAGACGTAACCGGCTTCTTTGTTGGAGGGTTGGACACCATCGGCGGTGATAAACACGGCGGAACGAATATGATCGGCAATAATTCTTGTAGGTTTCTTGTTTTCCTCATGTTGGTATAATTTGCCCGATATTTCTTCAATTTTGTTGATTATCGGCTGCCAGATGGACGATTGATAATTATCAGAATATCCTGAAAGTATGGCAGTTGTTCTTTCAACCCCCATACCGGTGTCTACATTTTTTTGAGACAACGGCTCATATTTGCCTTCAAGGGTTTTGTTATATTCCAAAAATACGTCGTTCCAAACTTCAATGTAACGACCCTGACGACAACCTTTTTTAAATTCAACTTTCGGTTTCTGAGGTTGAGTATCAAGAAACATTTCCGTATCCGGACCACAGGGTCCGGTGGCACCGGCAGGACCCCACCAATTGTCTTTTTTGGGTAGAAAGTGAACTTGATTTTCTGACAGGCCAAGTGACTTCCAGAGAGTGGCGCTTTCTTCGTCTTTGGGGGCATCTGCGTCACCGGCAAAGACAGTCACATGAAGATTTTGGGGATTAACATTTAGTTTCCGGGTTAAAAATTCAAAGCTCCAGGGAATCATATCCTTTTTGAAATAATCACCTAAAGACCAGTTACCAAGCATTTCAAAAAAGGTGTGATGAAAGGTGTCGCCAACTTCTTCAATGTCACCAGTCCGAACGCACTTTTGGACATTTGTTAGTCTTTTGCCACCGGGGTGTGGTTGTCCTAAAAGGTAAGGAACCAGTGGATGCATACCGGCAGAGATGAAAAGAGTGGTGGGGTCATTTTCCGGAATGAGTGAGGCGCTGGGGATTTCGATATGATTTTTTGACACAAAACACTGGATAAACTTATCCTTGAGTTCCCTGGCTTTCATATCTGAGATTATAACAAAAGCTTTACTTTTTGGGCTTGACAAACATTCTGGGGGTAGTTTTTCTTTTCGGAGGCGTCTGGACTTGGGGCTCAACAAATTCAATTTCAAATTTAGGCTGACGAGGGGAAGTTTTTGCCTCAGAAGATGGCTGAGTAAGTTGGTTAAAAATGTCTTGGACCTTTTTTTGGAAATCTTTTAAGACTTTAGATTTGTTATTTTTGTAGACGATGACAGCAATAATTGCGCCGACAACCGTTCCGATTAAAAGGCCAAAAAGAAAATTGGAGCTAGATTGGGTTTGTTCTTCTGAGCAGCAAGAACTCATTATTTAATTCTCCTGTTTCTTGAAGAGATTATTGAAAAGATTAATACCATTCCTGAAACCCATGAGGAACTCAGAAAGGGATGAGACTGGTTGGGCTACAGAAGAAGTGATCATTTTGGTGTCGTCGAGAATGCTGTTGGCCTTGTTAATGGTTGTTTTGAGTTCGCGTAATATTAAGATAAACCAGACCCCTCCAGCAATTACAACGGCAGAGATAGAACCGATACTTATTAAAATTATTGTTTGGGTGATATCCATGGGTTCAGTATAAAGGATTTAATTTTCTTTGTCATCATTTGGCATTTATTAGCCATTCTTGGGTAGACAGTTTGCCGCTGGGAGACTTGGATTCGACCGTGATCAGGGTGTCGGGCTCGTTAATTGTTATTCTTTTGCTAAAGTAGCCTTTTTGGTCGACAATAACTAAATCCTGATTAATCCTGACAGTAGATTCAGGGTCGGTTGTGCCTGATATCTCAATATTTGAGCCAAGAGTGGTTTGCTGCGGAGCTTCAATCTTGAGTTTTGGCGGCTGGTTAAATTTGAAGTATTCGGAGATGAGATATCCAGTAAAAAAAAGAGTAAAAATAATTATCGAGGCAGTGAAAGTAAATTGAGGGGTAAAGGAAAAGAATTCTTTGGTTATAGTTTTGGCCTTTTTTTTCTGGGCAAAATCACGACGGAAAAGTTTTAAGGTTTCCTGGCCGTTTAAGCCCAGATACTCGGCATAATCTTTGATAATAAGCGAACAGTAAGGTTCCTGGGGAAAATTAGGCACGTCTTCGGACTCTATGGCTTGGAGATATTTGACAGGAATTTTAAGTTTTTTGGCAACTCCAGGAAGATCCTGATCTTTATCAAGACGGGCATTATTTAAAATAGTTGAAGCTCTAAACATAATTTACTGTTCACCGTGTGAGTCGGGAGAGTTGTGAGGGATTAATATGTCGCGTGGCTTGGCACCGTTAGCGGGGCCAACAATACCGGCCTGCTCAAGTTCGTCTAAGACTCTGGCGGCGCGAGCATAACCTAATTTGAGACGACGCTGCATCATAGACGCTGAAGCTTTACCGGTTTCCTGTACTAATCTAACAGCATCCTCAAAAACAGCATCACGTTCTTCACCATTTATCTGCATAATATTCTTGCTCATTGAAGTAGGACTAGCGATAGGTTGGCTTAAAATGTGATCATTGTATTCGGCGTCACTTTTTTGGGATTTCAGAAAATTAATTAAATTGTTTATTTCCTTGTCGGAGACAAAGCAACCCTGAATTCTAACCGGCTTGGCCAGTTCCGGAGGTATATAAAGCATGTCTCCCCTACCTAACAGCTTCTCGGCCCCGGGAGAATCAAGGATAACACGTGAATCCATCATGGAGGCGACAGCAAAGGCAATTCTGGCGGGGATATTGGCTTTGATTAATCCGGTAATAACGTTGACTGAAGGTCTTTGGGTGGCCAGTACCAAATGAATACCGACAGCGCGGGCCATTTGGGCTAGACGACAAACATTGTCTTCAACTTCGGCTGGTGAGAATAGCATAATTTCGGCTAATTCATCAATGATGATGATAATGTAGGGAACCGACTGAAAACCGGCCATATTGTTGTAACCTTCGATATTCTTGGCGCCAACTTCGGTAAACATTTTATAGCGGTTTTCCATTTCTGAAACCGCCCATTTAAGAGCTGATAAAACTTTTTCGGGTTCAACAATGACCGGAGTAAGTAGATGTGGAATACCGTTATAAGGAGTCAGCTCAACTCTTTTGGGGTCAACCAAAATTAATTTAACCTCCTGGGGAGAAGCACGGAATAGCAGAGTGGCAATCCAGGAATTGACACAGACTGATTTTCCGGACCCGGTTTGACCAGCAATAAGAACGTGGGGCATTTTGGAAATATCGGCAACGCGAGATAGGCCGGCAACGTCTTTGCCTAAGGGTATGGTAATTTTGGTTTTAGCTTGCTTCATGGCATCAGATTCAAGAATTTGGCGGATAGGTACAACTTCCAACGATTTGTTCGGCACTTCGATGCCAACCAATGATCGGCCCGGAATTGGAGCTTCTACTCTAATCTGACCTCCCGGAGCAGCTAAGGCCATGGCCAGATCATTACTCAAGCTGATAATCTTGGCCAGTTTGGTACCAAGAGCAACTTCGAGAGCATATTGGGTGACCGAAGGACTGTTGTTGACTTCGGCAACCCGGGCGGTAATACCAAAAGAGTCGAGTGTTTGCTCGATAATTTGGGCGTTTTTGCGGACATCTCCCCGATCAGCTTTGATTCCCGGGGAACCGTCAAATATGGATATATCGGGATATTCCCAGATTTGATTGGCGGAGGAACTCAATGAACCGAAAGGATTGCCTGATGGAGACGCGGATGGTTTCATAACCGGGGGAACATTGACTACGGTAGGATCGGACTGTTTGTTTTCTCGGTCATTATATTCATCTTTAATTGTCAGTTGTTGAGACTGAAAGATGTCACCGGACTCTTTGGTTTTCTTGGCCTTTTTATCGAGACTGTTGCCAATAGAGTATTTTTTGATTAACGAAAAAGAGTTGCTGAAGAATTTAAATATTTGGACCACCGAAGTATCAAAAAGAACCACGAAACCAACAATAAACGAGAAAAAATAAATTAGAAAGGTGGGTATGGGGCCAAATAGGATACCTAGCTGTTCCCAAAAAAAATCACCCACCGTACCTTGGCCAAAAAGGCTGATAATTGATAAAAACATAATGGAAAACCCCAGAAAGACATTTGGCTCTTTTAGAGGTGATTTAATCTTGGCGAAAAGAAAAGCAATTAAAAGGAGGAGGAACGGTACAAAAATTGAACCAAAACCAAACAGGTTACTTAGAACTAGGTTATATTGGGTAGGAATTGGGCCAGTCTGAAGAAAAGAAAAAATTGAAATTATGGCCAGGATAAGAAAAAAGATGAAAAAGATTGATTGAATTGTCGAGGGCTTAAGTTTAAGCCGAGGAATGATTCCAAATGATTTCTTTTTGCGTCCGCGTTTGGCCATGAATTAAGTATAAAGCATGGAGTTGACAATTTCTTTTAGAGAAATTACTTGTGAAGATGAATCGCGGCGTTTTTTGTATTCAACGCCACCATTTTTCAGGCTTTTGCGACTGATTAATAAGCGTATGGGATTACCAATGAGGTCGGCGTCATTAAATTTGGTACCAGCAGAGACTTCTTCCCGATCATCGTAGAGAACATCAAACCCTTTATCAATGAGAGAGCGGTAAAGTGATTGGGCTTCTTTTTTGACTTTGCTATCGAATAAATCGAGACCGATCAGGTGAATGTCAAAAGGAGCAACTGCGTCTGGCCAAACGATACCTTTGTCATCGTGGTGTTTTTCGACAATCGTGGCTATAGCCCGGCCAATACCGATGCCATATGAACCCATATAGAGTAGTTTGTTTTGGCCGTCTGAATCAACAAAGGTGCCGTTCATGGGTTTTGAGTAGGTGTATCCGATGTTGAATATATTGCCAAATTCAATTGCTTTAATAGCGGATAGTTTTTGTTTTTGACATTTAGGACAAAGATAGCCTGCTTGAGCCTGGGCAATATCGCCTTCTTTGTCGGGCTTGTAATCGCGATTGGGGTTGACATTGATTAAATCCATGTTTTTGATGTTGGAGCCACCGTAGGCATTCCTAATGGTTTTGAATGAATCGTCGGCAACCACAATTAGCTGAATGTTGTTTTTGAGGTTGTCTTTTATGCCAACGGGAGAAATAAAACCGGGTTCCGAGTGGAGATTATTTCTGATTTCTTCGTCAGTGGCATGACGGAGTTCAACGGATTGAACCAGGTTTTTTAGTTTAGTTTCGTTAACCATAAAATCACCCCGAATTATGGCCAGGATATAGCGGCCTTGTTCATCAACATAGACAACATCTTTGATCTGCTGCCAAAGAGGAAGATGGTGAAGTTTGACGCCATCCTCCATGGTGGTTCCCCTGACAGCTTCAACTTTTTTTAGAGGTTTAATTTCTTCACCAATATTTTTGGATTCTTTGATAAACTCGGCCCTTTCCAGGTTAGCGGCATAGCCACAAGAGCATTTAACGACAGTATCTTCGCCAACATCGGCTTCGACCATAAACTCATGAGAGACGGCGCCTCCAATAGCACCATTGTCAGACTCGACAACCAATACATCCAATTTTAGAAGTTGGGCAATTCTTTGGTAAGCTTCCCAGTACTGCCGGTAAGTTTTTTGAAGGTCTTTTTCGTTTGAATGGAAAGAATAACCGTCCTTCATGACAAACTCCCGGGTCCGAAGTAGTCCGCCACTGGGTCGAGCTTCGTCGCGGAATTTTTGGGAAAACTGGAAAATATTTAAGGGCAGGTCCTTGTGGGTGACATTAAACTGGTTAACCAAATCCATCATGACTACTTCAGCGGTAGCACCCAAAGTAAACTCGGTTTGATTGCGATCTTTGACACACATCATGGCAGATCCAAATTTTTTGTCGCGGTTAGCTTTTTGCCAAAGTTCCAGAGGGTGAAGAGTAGGAACAATTAACTCCTGGGCACCGGTTTTGACGATTTCCTGCCTGATTATTTTTTCGATTTTTTGGGAGACTTTGAGTCCCAATGGTAGTAGTGTGTATCGACCAGCAGAAAGCGGTCTAATAAATCCACCTTGGAGCAATAGGCGATGACTGGCAACAACGGCTTGGCTATTGACGGTCTTGCTGGTCTTACCAAAAAGTTTGGTATAAAGCATGAGTTATTATAAGACAACTAAACCTCTATTACCAAGGGCAAGACCATGGGTTGGCGGCCGGTCTTTTGGTGAATGATAGTTTCGATATGTCCCTGAATTTCTTCTCTGATAAATTCAAAATTGGCCGGTTTGCTGGTTACCTGCTGGAATTTTTGAATAACTTCCTGCTTGAGGTAATTAAGCAAGTCAGAACTTTCCTTGACAAAGACAAAGCCGCGGCTCAGGATAACAGGTTCTTTGCTAAGGACTCCGGTCTGGGAATCTACCAACATGACAATGGTAAACATACCATCTTCGGCCAATAGTTTTCTGTCACGAAGCACTGTAGTGCCGACGTCGCCAATCCCAAGACCATCGATCAGAATTTTGCGTAAAGGTATTTTGAAGCTGGTGTCGAAAGTGCCATTACCATGAAAAGTAACGGTGGAGTCATATTCGGGCATAATGACCTGCTCTTCTTTGTAGCCCAAATTCTTGGCCATGCTTTGATAACTTTTGACGTGGCGGAAATTTCCTCCAATAGGCAAAAGGTATTTTGGTTTGACCAGGTTAATTAAAATGGCATGTTCATTTTGGTAACCATGACCGGAAACATGGAGTTCCTCCTTTTCGCCGTAAGTAACTTCAGCACCTTGACGGGCTAAATTATCAATCATTTCATAAATTCCCGAAGTAGTACCAGGAATATAGTCAGGAGAGGAGAATATGACCCTGTCTCCGGATTTAATCTTAATTCGGTGTTTACCCATAATAATTTTGCTGAGAGCAGAATCCGGCTGTCCGGCAAAACCGGCAACAAGGAAAATAAGTTTGTTGTCAGGAAAATTTTTGATTCTTTCGACGGGAATAATGTCAGCTTCACTTAAATTGATATAGCCCAACTCACGGGCAACACCAATAGCTCTTTCGATGGAAAAACCGACGATAACGATTTTTCGACCGGCACTTTTGGCATATTCAATCGCCTGACTCCAACGAACAATATTACTGGAGATCGAGGTGACAAACACTCTTCCCGGAGAAGTAATAATTTCTCTTTTGAAATTTTCGGCAATGGACCTCTCAGAAGGCGAATAACCTTCATGATCTGAGCCTAGGCAGTCAGACAAGAGACAAAGGACTTTTTTGTCACCAATGTGAGCCATGTGACGAATATCTGAAGGTTTGCCATCAAGAGGAAAGACGTCCAGTTTGAAATCGGAGCCATGATAGATGACCCCCAGAGGGGTATCAATTCCGAAATGAAAAGTATCAGGAATAGAATGAGTTACCTGTATCGGATCGACAGTAAAAGGTCCAACTTTCATTGGTTGAGTTCCGTCATAAACGTTTATATTGGCTCTAGTATTACTTTCTGCCAATCTGGCCTCGATAAAGGCAGCAGCAAGCTTTGGGGCATATATGGGTATGTTTTTGCCCAATATTGGCAAAATAAAACGGATGGCACCAATATGGTCTTCGTGACCATGGGTAATAAAAATACCCAATATTCTGTCTTTTTTGTCCTGAAGATACTGAGTGTCCGGAATCTGCAGATCGACACCGAAGGCGTCTTCTTCCGGAAAGCCAACACCGGCATCAACGATAATAATTTGGCTTTTATTTTGGTCACCAGTGGGGATATATTCATAAACGAACATATTCTGGGTGACATCCCCGAAGCCTCCCAACGATGCTATCCTGACTGAATCGTAAGGATTTTTGAATTGTCTGATTTGTTTTTGATAAAAGTCTTTGGGGACCGGGTTAATAATTTTGTTTGATTTTGTTTGTTTGTTTTCCATAATTTATATATTTAAAAATTGGCCGATTTTTTGAAAATCTGACTCTAGGGCTTTTAGATTGTCCGTACTTCTTAGCGCAGCAGAAGGATGATAAACAGGAATAATTGTTAACTTAATCCCCTGCCAGTCAATTTCTTGAATCTGGCCGTGGATCCGGCTTATCATTGCATCCGGAAAAAAATAGTTAAGAGCAAATCGACCGAGAGTAACTATTACTTTCGGTTGTATTACCTGAAGTTGAGCTTTTAAGAAAGGAGCGCAGACCCTAATTTCGTTCGGGAGCGGATCACGATTATTGGGAGGACGATGTTTTAGAATGTTACAGATGAACACTTGATCACGTCTCAGTTTGATATCCGTCAATAATTTATCGAGTAGTTTACCAGAGTTGCCGACAAAGGGCAAACCTTGCTGATCCTCATAGAAACCGGAGGCTTCGCCAATAAAGACTAATTCTGTGTCTGGATTACCATCACCGGGAACGGGGTTGGTGGCGGTTTTATAGAGCGGGCATTTTTGGCATTGGGCTACCAGGTTAGCGATATACCGAATCTTTTTGGCCTTAGTTGATATTACCATTGGGGTAGAAAATGTTTAACATTGCTTTCATCAACAATTATCTGCTTTGCCCCGCCTTCAAAAATAAGTCGGGCTGTTTTGCGACAGAGTCCTTCTATGTTCCTCTTCAGGGTTCTGACGCCAGCATCAAAACCTAACGGCCGGACGATTTGGGGCCAAATGGTATCTGCGATTTTCAGTTCATTGGGAACTAGTCCGGCTTCTTGAACAGCCTTTGGCATAAGATAGTCCCTGCCGATGGCGATTTTCTCTTCGTCAGTATACGAGGGCATTTGAATGACTTCAAGTCGATCCATAACGGCGGTAGCTATCCGGTTAGTGTTGTTGCAAGTTGCGACAAAAAGTGTTCGAGATAAATCAAAGGGATAATCAACATAATGGTCGGTAAAAGTTCCGTTTTGTTCCGGGTCAAGAAGTTCAACCAAAACACCCATGATGGTATTGAGAGCGTCGTCGGCAACCCGATCGATTTCATCTAATAATATAACAGGATTTTTGCATTTAACCTGTGACAGACCTTTGATAATTTGTCCGGGCTGAGCGTCCTGATAAAACTTAGATTGGCCCCGTAAGTAGTGGGGATCACCCAAGCCACCAAAAGGAACTCTAATCAGCTTCCGACCCATGACGTCAGCGATAGACTTGGCCATGGTGGTCTTGCCGGTACCGACCAGACCAACAAAAAGTAAAATCGGAGCTCGGAGCGGCTCGTCAGGTTGCCGGTTTTTCTGGAGTGCCAGTACTGAAATGTATTCCAAAATTCTTTCTTTGACTGAATCCAGGCCGTAATGATTTTCATCGAGCTTTTCTTTGGCGAATTGAAGGTCCAGAAGATCCTGACTTTCCTGAATCCAGGGCAAACTAATCACCCAGTCAATATATTTTGAGGCTGATTGATAATTTTGCCAAAAACTGCTTTCTGATTTGGAGTTAATCTCCAGCTGAGCAAAAAGTTCGTTTAACTTTTCAACCATACCACCGGGCAAGTCAATACCTTTAGTTTTTGCCGCAAGATTGGCTATAGCTTGATCTGTAGTCAAGGTCTGTTTGTCCATTAATATCAGTATACATCAGCGGCGACGGTCTTGGGGACGGAAAGGAGGTCTGCCAAAGCTAGGGCGGTTATGGTCAAAAGGTGGCCTGCTGGATTGAGCTTCTCCTGGATGGGATGCTTTAAATTCCGGAGCTGATAGTTTGATCTGGTGGTTGTCATTAAAACCAGAGATTTTGACATGAACTTTGTCGCCAATTTTTATTATGGATGAAGGGTCAGATAAAAATCCACCTGACATTTCAGAAACATGAAGCAAGGCTTCGCGGCCGGGCAAAAATTCAATGAAAGCACCAAAGTTTTCAACCCGAGTGACGACTCCATCGTATTCTTCACCAATCATTACTTCCTTGATCATAGCTTCGATTTCCTTGGCCGCAGCCAAATTTTTGTCGTGGTCGAGGGATGATATTGAAGTCAGACCATTATCGTCGATATCAATTTCAACGTCATATTTTTCCATTAGACCTTTTATGGTTTTGCCGCCACTACCGATTATTTCACCAATTTTTTCTTCGGGAACGGCGACCACGGAAATTTTGGGGGCAGTTGGAGAGAGTTGTGGGCGAGGGGCTGATAAAACTTTTTTCATTGCCTCTAAGATTTGCAATCTAGCCTTAGTACTGGCAGAAAAAGTTTGGCGAATCATATCCAGGGTCAGTCCTTCCCGTTTAATGTCTAACTGGATAGCAGTGATACCAGAGGCAGTGCCCGTGATTTTAAAATCCATGTCACCGTAATGATCTTCCAGTCCGGCAATATCGGTTAGTAAGACGTATTTGTCTTTGTCGTCGGACATCATACCGACGGATATGCCAGCAACTAAATCTTTGATGGGCACGCCGGCGTCCATTAAGCTCATGGTAGAGCCGCAGGTAGAAGCCATAGATGAAGAGCCGTTTTGAGACAGTACTTCAGAAGTTAAGGCGATAGTATAGGGAAATTCTTCTTCGGAAGGAATAACCGGAAGAAGTGCTTTTTCGGCAAGTGCTCCATGCCCGATTTCACGTCGACCAGGACGACCAAAACGACCGGCTTCACCGGTAGAAAATGGCATGGCTGAGTAATAGTGAAGGTATCGTTTGGTGGTCTCGCCGGATGAATCCTGTAAATATTGCTTGTCGGATAAGGAACTTAAGGTGGTTATTGTTAGTGCCTGAGTTAGACCTCTCTGGAAGAGAGCCGAACCGTGGACTGAAGGTAAAAGACCAGCTTCAATATAAAGAGGTCGGACTTGGTCGAATTCTCTTTTGTCGTAACGTTTACCACTGAGGGTGCTTTGGCGGATATATTTTTGGATCAATTGATGAAACGATTCGATCAACTGGTTGTTAAAACCTTCTTCATTATCAACTCTATTCTGATAATCACTCTTGATTTTATCTAAAATTTCATTTTCGGCTGCCATATGACCACCGTCAATACCATTGGCCAAGAACTTGATAAAATCCTGACTGTATTTTTTGTCTAATTCGTCAATAAGATCTTGGGGAGGTAATACCGGAATATATTCAACTTTAACTTGACCTGATTTTTTGGCAAACTCAAGGATTTGCTTGTTGATATTATCACCAACTTTTTGGGCCTGTTCAATGGCTTTAAGGACGGTATCGTTATCAACAATTTCGGCGTCAGCTTCAATCATATTGACACCAGCGGGTCCGGTACAGACTAAAAGATCCATGGTAGATTGGGCCAATTGGCTCATAGTAGGGTTAACAATCTGTTTACCATCGATCAGGGCAATGCGGACAGCTGAAACGGCCGATTTAAAAGGGATGTCGGACATGGCTAGAGCAGCTGAAACGGCGGTAAACGCGGCTAAAACTATATCGTGTTCTTTGTCGTTGCTTAAGACGGTAGTAACCACCTGAACTTCGTTCATAAAACCTGGTGGAAATAAAGGACGGATTGATCTGTCGATAATTCTGCCAAATAAAATAGCGGTATCGGACGGACCCAGATCTCTTTTGATCCATTTACCGCCTTTGATAATACCGCCGGCATAAAGTTTGTCGATGAATTCGACAGAAAGAGGGAAATAATCCCTGGTCTCGTCGGTTTTACCCAAAACCACAGTGGCCAAAACCTTGGTGTTGCCGTAAGTAGCCATAACTGAGGCATTGGCCTGAGGAGCAAATTTACCTGATTCAAGATGAATAAGTTGATTGTCGATTTTTATCTGAAATGAATCACTGGTCATAATGATATTTTACATTTTTAAACACATAATAGCTGCAAAAGAATGGGGGGAATTTATTTTTTTAAACCCAAATCTTTGATCAGTTTACCGTAACGCTCTTGAGTGTGCTCGGAAAGATAGCGCAAAAGTCTTCTTCTTTTGGCAATTTTACTCAAAATTCCTCTTTTAGCGGGAGAATCATGTTTGTTTTCCAGGAGATGTTCCTGGAGTTTTTCGATTTCTTTGCTTAAGATAGCCACCTGAATTTCCGGTGAACCGGTATCGCCTTTGGCCTGAGCGAATTTGTCGATGACGGTTTTCTTTTCTTCTTTGGTTAATGCCATAGTATGGGGCTATTTATCGGTAACAAATAAGCTTTGGTTGGCTTCCAAAACACCGACTTGATAGCTACGAATTTGATTATAACACACAAGATTAAGTATTATCGGGAGAACTTGGGGATAAAATGTCGACAGCTAGGCATACTTGATAAGACCGGCCGTTCAATCACACGGACTTTTGGTTCGAATAAAAGAAGAAATAAGTTTTCGATGTTATTACAATCCCCACCAGATACTCCATCCAACTGTTCCAACCATTCGAGATTGTTCAAATTAGACCGAAGATATCTCAAGGTTTTAGTTTCACCTTTAGAAATAAAGTAAAGACACTCGTTACAGATTGACATGTATGGTTAGTTTAGGCTGTCGGAATAGATGAGGGCTGAGGATTATCGGTTGACTGATCACCAATGGGAGTGTCAACCGGAGGTTGAGTCGCCCGAAGGTTGATGGCGCCAGCTTCAAAAGTTTCCGGTGATACATTAACCGAAAAAGATTGAGTGGCCACGCGAAGACCTATAAGTAAGTTCTTACCTGAGTCACCGTCAAGTTCCATGTTTAGCATGGGAAGCAAAAAGGTAAAAATCTCAGAAAAAGGAGCATCCTGGTCAACCAAAGTTTCCTTGGCCCATGATTTTTGGGTGTTTTGAGGAGTAATCAAAATCCAGTTTCCTTGGTTGACAATATCAACATTGGAAAGTTTGGTTTCGTCACCAAGCATGAAGTTGATGTCGGCAATGGCCGACTGGTTGTTGATGGAGATATTGTTGTTTTCAACTTTAGGAGCATTTTCCTTGGTCTTGACGACTAAGTTTAATTTACCACCGTCGTCGTTGTATGAAACCTGATCAATCTGATCCAGAGGGTAATCCAGAGAAACAACCAAGTCGTTGCTAGTCAGGTTGTTAGTCAACAGGTCGAGGCCGACCAATTTGGAATAATTATTGTCGGTGGTTTGAGAAGAATAGACTTGCACCTGTTTGCCAAGTTTTTTTAGTGATAAAGCAAGAGCCAGAGCGGCTCCGGCACTGTCAATGTTTAGCTCGGGAACTACAATAAGCGCATTTTTGGCGCTATCAATAAGGTTTTTAATGGAGTCAACTTTATAGTTTTTCATATTTGGCCTGCTTCCAAATTTATTTTGATTATTTGTCTCGTCTATAGTAGAGCGATTGTTTTGGCTCATTGGTAACAAATTTTGAGACATTAATTATTTGTTATAGGATATTATAACATCATTTTCTTTAAAATCAACATAAGGCTTGAAAGTTATGCCACAGCTGTTCCCCATTTTGACTCTGTCGACATCTTCTTTGCCTTGTTTGAGGCTATCAACTTGGGTATCTTTGATAATTTTACCGTTCCTTTTTAAATGGATAAGTGTACCTTTGGCAATTTCTCCCCTGGTGACGTCAACGCCAGCAATCCTGACTTTATTAATCTTGAACTCGGCAATAATAGTACCCTCACCCAAGATAGTTTCATCGATGGTGGGCTCAAGCAGCTTTAACACCTGGGCCTGGATATCGTCAATTAATTCGTATATCACCCGAGATTCCATGATTCTGACCTTATTATTGCCAGCTAATTTTTGGATAAATGGCGGAGTTTTGACATCGAAAGCAAAAATCTGAGCGCCTGACGCCTGAGCCATAAAAACATCACTGTCGGTAACAGCACCAACTCCAGAGAAAATGACCAGAACGTCATCGGTAAAGCTGCCTAAAAGAGCTTCCAGGGTTCCCTCGGTATCGGCTTTAATAATTACTGGAAGTTTCGGACTTTCTTCTTCAACACTCAAGACAGAAGTGTCGACCTTTTGAATTTCGGTCTTGGTTTCGCGGACCTGATTGGTGATGAGGCTGCCAACCGGGGGTACTTGGGAAAAGCCCAAAATTTCAACCGGAGTTCCGGGAACTGCCACTTTGATGTTTTGGCCAGTATAATCGAGCAATGCTTTGATCTTGCCAGTGATACTCTCAGCGTAGACTTGATCACTAGTCTTGAGGCTGCCTTTTTTGACTATGGCAGAAGCCAGAGGGCCGCGTCTTTTGTCAACTTTTGATTCGATGACAATGGCTTCAAGTGGAGCGTCGGGCTCTGATTTAAGTTCCATAATCTCGGCATTAAGTAAAATCATTTCAAGAAGGTCGTCAATCCCTTCGCCGGTTTTGGCGGAAACAGGGATGACCGATATTTGACCACCATATTCTTCGGGGGTGTACCCCATTTCTACTAACTGACCCTTGAGTTTATCCGGCTGGCTACCGGCAAGGTCAATTTTATTCATGGCGACAATAAAAGGCAAGTCGGCTTCCCTGATGTGTCGAAGACATTCTTTGGTTTGAGCCATAATACCTTCGGTAGCAGCGACGACCAGAACAACCATATCGGTGGCCTGGGCTCCTCGGGCACGCATGTTAATGAAAGCAGCGTGACCAGGTGTGTCGATAAATGTAATCAGCCTTTCCTGTCCATCCTTTTGTTTGACAGCCGCCTGATAAGCACCAATGTGTTGAGTGATACCACCAATTTCTTTTTTCCAGGTGTTGGTGGATCTAATTTTGTCCAGAAGAGAAGTTTTTCCATGGTCGATGTGACCCATAACGGCAACGATGGGTGGTCTGAACTGGATGCTGGTCTTTGCTTGGTTTTTGGTGTTGTTCATAGAAATATTCTCCTAATAAAGGCTCAAAACAGAACCTAAAAATTAAACCGGAAAAGATGTTTTTAGGCGCCTTTTTCGGGTGTGATTTTGATATCGAAACCTGTTAGTTCACCGGCAAGATGAACGTTTTCGCCACCACCGCCAATGGCCAATGCCTGCTGGTCTTCGGGAACGGTAACGTGTGCTTCTCCGTTGCCAACGGAGATGATTTTAACTCCTTGGGCGGGAGACAGGGCGTAAGCAATAAACTGATTCAGATTTTGGGAAAAGGGAACTACATCAACCTTTTCATCTTCTGGTAATTCGTTTAATATCGATTGGATTCGAGAGCCTTTTTGGCCGATACAAGACCCAACAGGATCAACACCAGGTTGAGTGGACGAGACGGCGACTTTGGCCCGAACTCCGGGGGTTCGGGCGATTTTTTCAACCACAACGGTTCTGTTGCCAACTTCAGGGACTTCCCGAGCAAATAGCTGGTGAATAAACTCCGGATCTCTTCGGGATAAAATAATGTCTTTCCGACCGACTTCGGTCTCAGTGATTGATTGAAGTAGAAAGAGTTTGCGACTACCCAGGGCTAAAGTTTCATTTTTAATTTGCTCGTCTTTGGGGTAAATACCTTCGGCCTTGCCAACTCCAACCGTAATTTTGTAAGGATCAATCCGAAGTATAACTCCGGAGAGTAAAGAGCCTATTTTCTTTTCATATTCGGCAATTAGGACATCTTTTTCGGCTTCGCGGATCTTTTGGTCAATAACCTGTTTGGCAGTTTGAGCGGCAATACGACCAAAGCCGGGGGGTGTTACTTCGATTTTTTGGTTGTCGTCAACCTGGTAGACTTTGAAAGAACCGGTTTCAGGCGATAATTCAACAGTAAATTCGTTTTCCTCAGGAATAATAACGCCATGTTCTTTTTGATCTCTTTTGTAGGCTGAAACCAACCCCTGCTCAATAGAATCCAGGATTGACTGAACGTCGATGTTGCGTTCGCCAGCAATCTGAGCCACGGCAGCAGCGAACTCTGTCTTGGGTAATCTTTTTAAATCCATTGTTTCTCCTTTTTTATTTAAGGTGTAACCGAAAATGGGGACTGTCACGCCCCCATTCCGTTTTACACAAATTTAATCTGGGGATATTATACCAAAGGACGCCAATAAGATACAAACCAATTAGTTACAGTTCGAGCTGTTTGAGCAATTCTTTTTGTTTTTTGGACAACCTGGTGGGAACTTCAACCTGGAGGCGGACATAAAGGTCACCATAGCCATAGCCCTGCAGATCCTTAATTCCCTTGCCTCTCAGTCTGACCAATGTGTTTGGCTGAGTTCCAGGACGAACTTTTATTTTGATAGGTTCGGATAGTGTTGGGACTTCAATATCGGCGCCCAGAGAGGCCTGGGTGAAACTAATTTTTCTGATGACAAAAACATCATTGCCTTCGCGCTGAAAAGTATCGCTGGGTAAAACGTCGATATAAAGGTAAAAGTCTTTAAATTTTATCCTCTGGCCGTCGTTAACGCCAGCGGGAATTTTTATTTTATTTTTTTTACCTTCAACTACAACTTCTTTTTCAACACCGTTGGCGGCTTCAAGAAAACTTAATTGAATTTTGTAGGTAGGAAGGCTGGGTTCACGCTGGCGATTAAACGAGGTGCCAAAAAATTGTTCGAAAATGTCAAAAGGGTTGCTAAATCCGCCAAATTCAAAATCAGCATTACCAAAAGGGTTGCCTCCCGAAGTGTAAGTATAGTGAAAAGGACCATTTTGGCGGGTATAGGTGTTGCCACCAAAAGGGCCGGAGTTGGGATCAAAAGCAGCGTGGCCATACTGATCATAAGCTCGTTTTTTGTCGTCGTTGCTTAAAACTTCATAAGCCTCATTAATCTCTTTGAATTTTTCTTCAGCATCAGACGATTTATTACGGTCAGGATGATTTTGCATGGCCATCTTGCGATAGGCCTTTTTTATTTCTTCCTGGCTGGAATTTTTGGGTACTCCCAAAATTTCGTAGTAGTCGCGTTTCATAGATGTAACTAGCTAACTACCTCTCCTTCCTGAGCGTCATCCTGATTGTTTTTGTCCTTTTTGTCCTGATCAGGTGCAGGGCCCTCGGGGGGAGTCTGGTCGCCTGACTGGTAAAAGGCAGCACCGACGGTTTGAAGAATTTGACTTAACTCTTCATTGGCTTTGTCAAGTTCGTCTTTTTTGGCATCGGCTTTGGCTAGAACCTCTTTGGCCTGCTTTACTTTTTCTTCAATCTTAGCCTTGTCTTCGGCTTTTACTTTGTCGCCCAGATCCGTAATGGTTTTCTCGGCTGAAAAGATAGTTGAATCAAGCCTGTTTTTCGACTCGACAAATTGTCTTTTCTCTTCATCCTGCGAAGCGAATTTTTCGGCATCGGCTTTCATCTGTTCGACTTCCTGTTCTGACAGATTGGTAGCGTTTTGGATGGTGATTTTTTGCTCCTTACCGGTTCCCTTATCTTTGGCAGTAACATTTAGAATACCGTTGCTGTCAATATCGAAGGTGACTTCGATTTGGGGTACGCCACGAGGTGCGGGAGGGATTCCATCCAAAACAAAGCGGCCGAGTGATTTATTGTCAGCAGCCATGGGGCGTTCGCCCTGCAAGACACTGATTTCCACCTGAGGTTGGTTGTCGGAATAAGTGGTAAATACCTGAGATTTTTTGGTCGGGACGGTGGTATTTCTTTCGATAAGAGGAGTTCTAACACCACCGGCAGTTTCTATACCGAGAGTAAGAGGGGTAACGTCAAGCAGGACTACATCTTTGACTTCTCCGGTGAGAACCGCTCCCTGAACGGCAGCGCCAATGGCAACGACCTCGTCAGGATTGACGGTGGAATTAAGTTCTTTACCAAAGAAATCTTTGACTACCTGTTGGACTTTGGGCATCCGAGTCATACCGCCAACCATTAGAATGTCAGTAATGTCATTTTTGGAGACCTTGGCATCCTTGAGACACTGCTCAACCGGACCGATACTTCTTTGAATCAAGTCGTCAACTAATTTCTCCAGGTCGGTTCGGGTCATACTAACAGTTAAGTGAAGAGGCTGACCGGCTTTTTGGGTAATGAAGGGTAAGTTTATTTCGGTCTGGTTGGTGCTGGATAGTTCGATTTTGGCTTTTTCGGCAGCTTCCCGGACACGCTGAAGGGCTTGAGGGTCAGTTCTCAGATCAACACCCTGTTCTTTTTGAAAGTTATCCAAAAGCCAATCGATAACCCGATTGTCAAAATCGTCACCACCCAAAAAGGTGTCGCCGTTGGTGGCTTTGACTTCAAAAACTCCTTCGCCGATTTCGAGGATGGAAATATCAAAAGTGCCTCCACCCAAATCGTAAACGGCAATAAGACCATTGTTTTTCTTGTCCAGACCGTAGGCTAAAGCGGCGGCAGTTGGTTCGTTGACGATACGCTGAACATTTAAGCCGGCAATTTCTCCAGCCTGCTTGGTGGCTTGTCTCTGGGAATCGTCAAAATAGGCCGGAACAGTAATAACAGCATCAGTTACTTTTTCACCCAGATATTTTTCGGCATCGGTTTTGGCTTTTTGGAGAATTTTGGCAGAAATTTCCTGAGGAGTATAAGTCTTTCCACCGACTTCAACCGAAGCGGTGCTGTCTTTGCCGGAAACAACTTTATAGGCAACAGTTTTCTTGGTCTTTTCCACTTCAGGATCATCAATACGACGACCCATGAGTCTTTTGATGCTGTAAATTGTGTTTTCCGGATTTAGAACCATTTGTCTTTTGGCCAAATCGCCCACCAATCCCTTGACCGGTTCAACAACCGAAGGGATCAGGTTTCTGCCTTCTGAAGTTAATATTATTTTGGGATTGCCGCCTTCCATGACAGCAACACAAGAATTTGTAGTGCCTAAATCGATTCCGATTATTTTGTTAGCCATTTTTTTTATAATTTTTAATTTATAAATTAATTTGTCTCCTTGCCAACGACTACCTGAGCCGGGCGGAGAACGTGATTGTTTATCAAATAGCCTCTTTTCCGAACTTCAACGACATAGTCCTGTGGACCCTTGGCAACGTCAACACAGTCCATGGTCTTCGGATCAAACTCATTATTTAGAGCTTTAACCTCCTGTAATCCTTCAGCGTCAAGAATCCGAACGAACTTGTCAATAGCCATTTTTAGTCCAGGGTCGTTTAAGTGATTTTGAGCCAGATATAAATCGTCTAGAACCTCGACAATTTTGGTTAGAATTCCAGCTGTGGCCAAGGCTACAAATAGCTGCCGCTGGTTATCCATTCTTTTTTCCAAATTAGAATAATCAGCCAAAGATCTGGCCAGTCTGTCCTTAAGTTCAGCGATTTGTTGTTCCTGTTGGTTAATTTTGACCTTAATTATTTTTGGTGGTTTCTTTTTTTTAGATTCAGCCATAAATTATGATTAACGAGTAACAGTAGATACCAATTCAGCAAAGTAGTCGACAATGGGAACGATAACGGTGTACTGGAAGCGGGCCGGACCAATAATTCCAAGGATGCCGCGGTGAGGGCCGGCTTCATAGGTTTGATAGACAAAACCACAAGGTTCCAGATGTTCCATGCCTAAGTCCTCGCCAATTAAAAGATGAACAAATTCCTCTCCGGTAGGGTTTTGAACGGACTCGGCTTTGTTGAGGATCTCAAACCAGTAGTTGACGTTGTCTAAGAGAGAAAGCACCGTTTTGGTAACGTCTATGTTGAAGAACTCAGGTTCTTCCAATAAATTTGAAGCTCCATAACTATAGAGGTTGCCCTGGTCGGTGGTAGCAATGGCCATTGATCGGGTTTTGTTGGCCAGTTCTTTGGTGGTTTCTTTGATCAATCGGTCAAACTCATTTCGATAGTCCCAAATTTTTTCTTTGGCACCAATTTCGTCGCTAATTGACATGGTTTTGGGAGTCATCAGGTTTCTAACATAGTATTTTAGACCCATAGAAGTCGGTGACCTGCCGGCAGAAAGATGGCCTTTTTTGAGATATCCAAGTTGAGTCAGGGCCGACATTTCATTTCTGATAGTAGCCGAAGATATGCCAAGAGAAAACTTTCTTTCCAATGTTTCTGAACCAACCGGACTGGCTGTTTCAATGAACTCTTCGGTAATACATTTGAGGATTTTGATTTGTCGCTGTGTTAGTTCTGCCATGATTAGCAATATAATAAGTCGAGTGCTAGCAAGTGTCAAGGGCTAATTGTTTATTTGGTCAGAAAGTAAAGAGCGGCAAAAAAGGAACTTAAAAGAAAAACATTAATATAATTACCTAGTTTTAGAAAGAAAAGAAGGGAAAAAGTAAGGGCGTAAAAGGAGATAATCAGGTTGTTTTTTAAGCTGGAAGAAAAGATAAAGACAAAAGAAAGAATAAAGGCAAAAAGCAAGACAAAAAACAGGATAAAAGAGGTAAGTCCAGAAGGCGGAACGTTGGTGATATAGACAAGAAACACCAGCAGAAAAGAAAGAGTGAGAGTAGGCCAACGATTTTCCAACAGGTACTTAATCATTTTTTGCTTCCAAAATGGGCGTACTTTTGGCTGAGTCTTCTAGTTTGATCCGGTCAACGACTTTGAGCAGTTGTCTAGTTCGGGTGGTGCTGACTGAACTATACTGACGAGAAAGGCTGTCTATCCTATCACCTATTTTTTCAAATTCCTGATTGTAGTTATCAAATTCTTTTTCGAAAAGTTTAATGTAACTGATTATTTGCTGGACATTATTCTGGTAGCGAAAATTATCATAAGCCTGATGGACCATGCGCAAGATTGCAGTAAAGCTAAATGGGCCGCAAAGAACGACTTTATTTTTCATGGCCTCTTCGATAATGTCGCCCATCTTGTCGTAAATAAAGGAAAATATCATTTCATTGGGGATAAAAAGAATGACAAAGTCGACGGTTTTGTTTTCTGGATCAATATAATCGCGGGTGCATACCTGTTTGATCTTGTCTTTGACATCCTTCTCAAACATTTTGAGATAACGGTTTTTAGTTTCTTCATCCTGAGTTTCGGCCATTTTGGTCAGGCTGGAATAGGGAAATTTGGCGTCAACATTAATACGGGCACCATCGGGTAGAAAAATGGCAAAATCGGGGCGGGTTTCGGTGGTGACCTGCTCCTTGTTGAATTCATAGTTGACTCCACGAACGAAACCGCTCATCTTGAGCAAATCCTCGGCGACTTTTTCTCCGAAAGCACCGCGAAGCTGGTTGTTTGACAGAACCTTACTCAAACTTTCGGTGGTAGCCGATAGCTGACGAGTAATTTTTTCGGAATTTTCCAATGATTTCTTTAGACTTTCAAAGCTGCCGACCCGATTTTTTTCGACTTCTTCCATTTTGGTTGAATTATTTTTCAGTTCATCCAGAACCTGCTTGACCATTTTTTCAATATTTTCTTTTTTGTTGGCCAGATCAACTTCAATTTCCTGTTTTTGGGAGTCCAGTTTTTGGGCGGCCAGAGTAACCAAAGTGGAGTTGGCGTTTTTTATAATTTCGGGGAATTTTTCGTTAAATTTATTGAAAAAATCCTCAGACATTTTGTCTGAATTCGGTTGATTTTTTTTGGAGATAATCTGGAAAACGGTAATAGCAATACCGATTCCAGCTAAAAGTCCCAAGAGAATATAAAGAAGAATCATTGTTTAATTTTACTATATAGGCAACTGCCTTTCTTGATTTCGATAAATAATATTGTCTTATAATATTTTTTATGGTATAATTTAGGTATATATGAGAAAATCAAACCACAATTCTTCTGACTGATTCGTTTAGGTGAACGAGTAATTCATAGGGAATGGTTTGGCAAAGGCGGCTGTGAGATTGAATTGAGTTTTTGTCCTGAGCTAGCGGACTGACGACTTCGACTTCATCAAAAAGTTTGGGAGCAACACGACCAAAATCAATAATGGACATGTTCATACAAATCTGGCCAATTATAGGGTAAAATTTATTTTGGTATTTGACAAAACCTCGGTTGCTCAGCCGACGGTCGAGACCTTCAAAATAGCCGACGGGAATAATGGCGACGTTTCTTTTTTTGTCGGATATATAGGTACAATTATAACTGATACAATCGTTTTTGCTGATAGCTCTAATTTTTTCTATGGATGATTTAAAAGAGAGTGCCGGTTTGAGTTGTCGAAGTTTGTCAAAATATTTATCGGACGGCTTGAGGGGATTGAAACCGTAAAGGCCGATTCCAAGCCTAATAGCGTTTAAATGAGGATGGTTGATTTTGGCGGCAGAGGCAGTAGCAGAGAGATGGATGAACTTGGGATTAAATCCATTTTGTTTAATAGTGTTGATGGCTGAGAGAAACTTATCCTGTTGCTTGAGGGAAAAAGAGTTGTCAGTATTGTCAGCGTCGGCCAAATGAGAGCAAAGACCTTCGAGGTTAATTTGCTTATTCTGGTGGAGAATTTTAAGAATCTTGGGAATTTCATCGGTGTCGATCCCCTGCCGAGACATCCCAGTGTTAATCTTCAGATGGATCCGGACCGGTTTTTTGATTTGGGCGATTCTTTTTAGGGAAAAAGTGTCCTGGATGGTCAGAGTAAGATTTTTAAATTTCAGTTGGGAATAATTGTCGGGATGGACGGGGGCGATTAAAAGGACTTTTCGATGAGTCGTTTCCCAAATTTTTAAGGCTTCGTGAAAACTGTCAACAATAAAATAATCAAATTGACGTTCTTTCAGAACTGAAGCAACCTGTTTTAAGCCGTGACCATAGGCATTAGATTTGAGGACGGGCCAAATTTGGGTGTTGGGGTTTAATTTTTGAAAATAATCATAATTATGAAGCAGATTAGTGCGGGAAATTTCAATGTGGTTAAAAGTTTTAAATCGGGTTTCAAAATTTTTGATGATTTGATCGAGGTAAGGTCTGAGCGCCATATTAGTTTTGACCGGTTGAACCAAAACCGCCGCGGTCGGGAGATTCCATTTGATCGACTTCTTCAAAATCAAAGGTTTCACATTTGATAAGAACTAACTGGCAAAGACGACTGCCTTTTTTAATATGAACCGAAGAATCAGTAAAGTTGCGAACCGCGAAGTGATACTCATCGCTATCACCACAATAATCCCGGTCCATAATACCCACACTATTGATGCCCTGGATACCGAGCTTGTGAGTAGAACTGCGGGGGGCTAATAAAATAAAATAATTATCAGGAATTTTTACGGCAATATTCATAGGAATGTAGGCTATTTCTTTTGGTTTGATATCAACATCCAGGCGGGAATAAAGGTCAACGGCGACGGCACCAGGAGTAGCGTGAACCGGAAGAGGTAATGTTTTGTCAAAGCGTTTTATTTTGATTTGCATCACTTATTCTAGCAAGCCATGAAGGTTTTGATCATTTTTGCATTTGTCGCCGACTTGAGTAAATTCGAGATTGATGATTTTTTGGTAAACATCTTTGATGAGTGATTTTACCTGGGCAATATGGTCTGGTTTAAACTGAAAATCCCTTTTGATAAAAGTTTTTCTGGACTTGCTTTTTTGGATAAAATCAATGGCGGCGGAAGTAACGTGATAGGGAAAATCAGGATCTGAATCAGCCAGTATCTTGTAAAAGACAATTTGATTAAAGTAGGAACCACCCGGCTGCATGTCCTTTGACTTGGTATCGGGATTACCAGTCTTATAATCAACCAGTGAAACGTTTGGTTTATCGTTAGTTTGGTCCTGGTGGATCTCAATTTTGTCAATCTTGCCGCTTATGGGCACCTGGTCACAGAAAACGTTGCGGGGGGCAAAGTCATAGTCCATAATACAATTACCGTCGAAAGAGTGGTGATAATGCTGATAGTATTCAGAAAGTGACTGACGACCATAATTAAGGGCTTCTTCCTGATTTTTGGGGCTTAAGTTTTCTTTGATTAAATATTTAGCAAAAATACTTATTAATTCTTTTTCGGTTATCAATTTACCCTGGTCGCGCATGACATTGTAAAGATGTGACAGACTGTTGTGGACGGCAGTACCAAGAGAAGCATATTTGTCCTTGACAGCGGGAATCCGTAAAATAGTTTTGTAATAAAAACACAAAGGACAGTCGAGGTAGGAATTGAGGTGGGTAGGGCTAAGTTTATAGTTTTTGGTTAGGGATTGTCGAAGGTAATCCGCCAGTTTATCGTTACCAATGGGGTCAGGGATTTTTTGGGGGAAGTTGGTAAATATTGCCTGGTTTTGAGTTTGAGGAGTGGGCTTTATTGTTTCCATCAGCTGGGGATTAATTTCAGCAATAAAAATTGATGGCAGCTGATCACGGTTAGTATCTGTTTTGCGGCTGTAGGAGATGTAAATTTGCTTTTTGGCACGGGTGAGGGCGACATAAAATAAACGCCGTTCGTCCTCATTCTCGTCATGAGCTAAACGGGATATTTCGGTGCGAAGAATCCCGGGAGGGAGACGAAGAGGGCTGACTTGATAATTATTACCCCATTTTCTGTCGACACATTTGATCAAAAATACGTGCTCGAACTCCAGTCCTTTGGCTTTGTGGACGGTCATCAGACGGACTGTCTGATCGGTGTCGGCGACTAATTCCTGAGCTTGAAGAGGAATTTTGTTGTCGGAAAAAAGAAGAAGACGATCTAGGAATTGAGATAAAGTATAGCCGTCTTTTCCGGAAAAGCGCTTGATTTCGCCGTAAAAAGCGTTCAAGTAATTGATCAGTTCGAGATTGTTTAAGCTGACAATGTGTTTGAGGTAGCCAAATTTACGGATAACCCGGTTAAAAAAACGATCGAGGTTGTAAAAATTTAACCAACGAATAGCTTTGGCGGTACGAATGGAAAAATTTTTTAATTTAATAAGAGTCTTTTTTTTGAGTTCTGGCTTAATTGAATTGAGAATATCGGGGTTGGAAATAATTTCAGAAAGAGGGAGGTGAAGACGATGAGAACATTGAAGAAGATGATAAAGGTCGAAAGGGTTAATGCCAATAAAGTCATAAGATAAAACGTGGTAAAGAGCCTGATTGTCGGTAGGATTATTGATAAAATGGAGCAATTTAATTAACTGTTTGATGCGGGGGTGAGCCAGGGCATCGCTACCAGTCTCAAGGTGGTATTTGATGCGGTTGTTATCGAGGGTCTCGGTTAGATCAACAGCGTCGTTATTATTGCGAAATAAAACGGCGATTTGCCCAGGTCTGGTGCCGGCGTTGATTAGCTGGTCAATTCTGGCGGCAACAAAGTAATTTTCATCAAGAATTGAACTGGCGGGGTAGAAGTTGATCGGATCCGGATCGTAAGTAGAAATAGAGATTAGAGACTTATCCAGGTCTTCAATATAATTGGTAATTCGATTTTTGTTGTGGTGGATAACCGAACTGGAGGTGTCGAGGATCAGCTGGTGACTGCGGTAGTTATTTTTTAGAGCGATTTTTTTGACATTTTTTTTATATTTCAGATAAAAATCATAAATATTTTCGACAGAAGCGCCCTGAAAACGGAAAATTGCCTGGTCGTCATCACCAACAACAAATATGTTGGGATCTTTAAAATAGGAACCTAGAAGTTCCAGGATTTGATTTTGAGCTGAATTGGTATCCTGGTATTCATCGACAAGGATATATTGGTATTTTTCCTGATATGAAAGTAGGAGCTCATTGTCCTGGCGGAAGGCATCCAATACAAATAAAATCATATCGTCAAAATCATAAAGTCCACGCTGTTGCAGTTCCTGCTGGTAAGTTACAAAAAGCTGATGGAGTTCTTTTTGTCGGGGAATGTCTTTTTGAAAATTATCAAATATTTTTAGAAGAGAGTTTTTGAAATTGACAGCAGGGTTTTTGGCCAAACCAACTTTAAAGTGTCCTTGCAAATATAATTGACGGTTGAGATCTATCAGGGCAGATATAGATGGATACTTTTGGGAAACTTTGAGTATTTTTTTGACAAGTGAAAGAAGAACCTGTTCGGAGTTTTTGGTCAGCCGAAGAGTTTTTAGAGACTGGTAATGGTCGATTGATTCTGATAAAAAATTTTCCTGATCTTTTATTAACTCATAAAAACGATTGGGGGAAACATTTTCCCGTTTTAGGGACTGGATACTGCTGATAATATCCTTTTGGTAATAAAAGGGATCACCCCAAGGTCGGAGAATCGAACCATCGGGAAGCTCACTAATTAATTGTCTTATGATGTCAATTTTTTCTAGTTCTTCGAGGGAATCGATGTTTTGGGCAAAGACAAAATGTTGAGGGTTGGTCCTGATAACTTCGTTACAAAAGGAATGAAAAGTGTGAATTTTGATATTGTAGGCTAAGGGGCCGATTATTGTTTGCAACCTTTCCCTCATATTGATGGCGGCGTTTTCAGTAAAGGTGAGACAGAGGATGCCGTTGGGTGGAGTTTGGGTTTTTCTGAGGATGTTGGCGATACGCAAGGCAATGGTTTGGGTTTTGCCGGTTCCGGCTCCGGCCACAACCATAACCGGACCCTCAATGGCATCCACAGCTTCTTTTTGTTCCTGATTTAGCTTCTGATATTCGGTTTGGAAATTTTGTTGGTCGATAATTGTTGGCACTGGTATATTTTATCAAGGACGAGGTATGGTTTTTTCGATAATCTGACGAGCGACTTGAGGATTGGCCTTGCCGCCGGACAACTTCATCACCTGACCAATAAGGAAACCGATGGAATTGGGATTTTTTTGATAATCGGCTACGGCTTTGGGATTGGCGGCAAAAACTTGACGAACAATTTCCTCTATTTCCGTCACATCAGAAAGTTGGATTAATCCCATCTTGGTGGCAATAGCCAGGGGATTTTGGCCAGTCAAGTAGGAATCAATAATAATCTGTCGGGCAACTGTTAGAGATATCTGGTTGGACCTAACATTTTCGAAAAGTATAAGAAAATTGGTCGGGTTAATTTTCTTAATATCAATGTCTTCCTGTTTTTGGTTGATGTAGTTTTTGAGCGGTCCAGTAAACAGGTTGGCGATAAATTTGGCATATTGGGTATCTCGACTGTCGCCCAGAGCTTTTTCATAAGATCGGGCAAAGTTTATGTCTGAGGCCAGGAGTGAGGCGTCATATTCTGATAAATCATAGTCTTTGAGGTAGCGATTCATTTTTTGGTCAGGAAGTTCAGGTATGGTACTTTTTATATGATTAATTTGGTCATCTGAATATTCTATGGGGGGAATATCGGGTTCGGGAAAATAGCGGTAATCAGAAGAACCTTCTTTTTCCCGTTGTAGAAAGGTAACACCTTTGACAGCATCCCACCCTCGGGTGGTTTTGTTGGAAGAATTTTTGACAATGCCAGCTTGCTGCCAATCATTTAGCTGGCGGTTAAGCTCAAATTCAATAGCGTTTTGGACGCCAGTGAGTGAAGCAACGTTTTTTATTTCGACTATGGGTGTGTAAATTTCACCCGTACTTGTTTTAATTTTAATATTGACTGTTGGCTCGCAACGCATGCTTCCCTTTTCGATGTCGGCGTCAGACACATCCAAGTAGCGCATCAGTTGCTGAAGTTTGAGTAAATAATCCTTGGCCATTTGAGAAGAAGTAATGTCCGGTTCGGTGACAATTTCAACTAGGGGCACGCCGGAACGGTTGAAGTCGATCAGGGTGAGCTTTTGGCCATTTTGCCGAGAATGAATAGATTTGGCAGTATCTTCTTCCATGTGAGCGCGGTTAATTCTAATTCTTTGGTTGGAGATATGAATAAAACCACTTATTGTAAGAGGTTGCTGATATTGACTGATTTGATAACCCTTGGGCAAATCAGGATAAAAATAATTTTTTCTTTCAAAAAACGAGTGTTTATTGACTGAACAATTAAGACTAAGTCCGATTTTGACACACCAATCCAGGGCGGTTTTGTTGGGTACCGGAAGAGCTCCCGGAAGACCTAAACAAACCGGACAGGTGTGGGAATTGGGTTTGACGTGAAAATGCCAGGAGGGACAAGCGCAAAACATTTTGGTCTTAGTTTTGAGCTCAAGATGGACTTCAAGGCCAATTATGGGAGTGATGGTTATTTTTGACATATAGGTGGTGCGGCCAAATGATAATCGGTTAATTGTTGATATTGATAACCGATTGAGAGAATTGTTTTTTCTTCGAAGAAATTACCAATAAGCTGGAAACCGATTGGCAAATTATTGTCGTCAAGGCCACAAGGAAGAGCCAGTGAAGGCAGGCCGGCCACATTGACACAAACTGTATAGACATCAGCTAAATACATTTCGAGCGGATTGTTGGCTTTTTGGCCGATAGGCCAGGCGGTAGTGGGCGAGACGGGAGCCAAAAGGACGTCAACGTGCTTGAGAATATCTGAGAACTCTTTTTTGATTAAAGTGCGAACTTGGGAGGCTTTGGTATAGTAAGCGTCATAATAACCGGCAGAAAGGGCATAGGTCCCGATGATTATTCTTCTTTTCAGTTCGTCTTCCATGTATTTTCCCCTAGTTTCCATGTAGTAATTTAATAAGTCCGAAGAGTCGGACTGGCTTTGACCAAAACGAATCCCGTCATAACGGGCCATATTGGCTGATATTTCACAGGGAACCAAAACATAATAAACAGCAATGCCCAAACCAGTGCTGGGAAGCGAAACATCTATAATTTGAGCTCCCTGATTTTGAAATAATTCGGCTGCTTTTAATACTTTTTGCTTAACCTGGTTGTTAATTGAACCTTCAAAATATTCTCTGGGGAGACCGATTTTGAGTCCTTTTAATTTGGTGCAGTTGAGCTGGTTATAAAGTTGAGGAGTTGGGGTAAAGCTACTGGTAGCATCCTTTGGATCATGGCCAGCAGTATATTGAGTTGAAAGGGCAATATCTTCAACGTGGCGGGCAAAAACACCCGGACTATCAAAGGATGAAGCCATGGCGGTAATACCGTAACGGGAGTTGAGGCCGTAAGTAGGTTTGAGGCCGGAGATGCCACAGAGAGAAGCTGGCTGACGAATGGAGCCACCTGTATCCGTGCCGAGAGCAATGGTGGCCAAGTTGGCAGATACGGCAACAGCGGAACCACCAGAAGAGCCGCCTGGAACCATATCTAAATTCCATGGATTGCGGGTAGTGAAGTAACCGGAGTTTTCGGTACTGGCACCAAAAGCAAAGGTGTCAGTATTAGTTTTGCCGATAAGGATGGCATCTTGGTTGACAAGTCGCTGATAAACGGTGGATGAATATTGAGGAATATAGTCTTTGAGGACCTGAGAAGAAGCGGTTGACTTGATGCCTTTGGTCAGGTAAATATCTTTGACCGCCATGACCGTGCCAGCTAACCCACCAAGTTCTTCCTTGTTTTTTATTTTTTTGTCAATATTTTGGGCAGTTTTCAGGGCTTCTTTGGGAGTAATGGTAATAAAAGCCTTTAGTTTGGGATCATGAACTTCGATCTGTTGGAGATAAAGATTGACCAAATTAACGGCAGAAAATTCCCCGTTTAACAAAGATTTTTTTATTTGAGTTGAAGTTA
>CAZIZX010000001.1:0-45642 GCA_964544275.1 uncultured Gammaproteobacteria bacterium | reverse complement strand
GCCAAATGGGCTACATGCTCTAATTCGGATCGGTTGATTTTTTTTCCCACTGACATGGCTATATTATAAGTTAAAATTGCTAAAAATTATTAATTTGTTTACTTGAGTATTTTTGCTTTAAGACGTAGATATTTCCAACGATATTTGTCGATTAAATTGTATAAACGGTAGGCCTGGGGATTGATAACCAGGTCATAAGTACCAACATACCGGACCAGTTGTCCACCAAAACCCTGCTTAAAACGGTGGAAGCCGTAACCTTGTTCTGACTGTTTGGGTTCAGGACCGAGGCTGCCCCACATATCAAAAGTTTTACAACCTTTTTCCTGGCCGTATTTAATGGCTTCCCACATAAGGAGGGTCGGGGCCATAACTTGACGATGGAGATCACTGGAAGAACCGTAGGGATAAAATAGTTTGTCTTTTAGAATAAAAAGCATGAAAGCAGCTAGAGTTTGGCCTTGGTATGATGCCAAAAATATTTTGGGGATGCCGGTGTTCTTGAGCGTCTGCCATAGGTCCCGATGGTATTTTTCGGTGTGAAGATAAAAACCTTGACGTTTGGTGGTGTCAAAAAGCAACTTGAGGTAGGTTTCGAAGCCGCCGTTATTAGTTTTTTCTTCGACAACAACTCCGTAGCGGTTGGCAACCTTGATATTGTACCGGGTCTTTGGGTGCATGTCGTTGAGAAGTTGATCTGAGGATTTGTTCAGGTCGATGATGTATGAATAGGGATAAAAGGCAACCTTGGGTGAAGAGGTGAGTCCAGGAAAATCTAAACTTATATTAAAATTTTTGGGCTGATTAGATTTGTTATAAATGGCCTCGAGCTCATCCGGTTCAAATTTAACAAAAACGGCATTTTCTTCACCAGCGATTTTGGCTACATTAGTAATCATATCCTTGGTCACTGAAGGGCCACGGAGTAAAGTGCCGATAGTATAGTTAGTCTTGGGGAGGGAGTGAAAACTAACTGAATAGGCAGAAATCATTTTTTCTTTGTCAAATACGCCTAATCGGTAAACACGGTGCCCTTGTGAAGTTTGAAAGTCGCCCCATTCCCAAGTTTGGACCGGGTGATGGACTAGTTGGCTGTATTGGTCTTTTTCTTCGTTGTAAAGAATTCGGGTAATCATGTGTTAGATTTAGTATATATCAGGATCGTAAATAAACTCATCGCTATCCTGGTTTCGGGAATGACGATAATCACGAACAATATCAGGGGCTTCATCAAGTTCGATTAGGCGGGAGGGAATGTCAATAAGAAAACGGCTGGGTTCATTGAGACTACTTTTGCCAAAGTAGAGGCGGCGAGTGGCATAGGTGATGAAAAGGTAGTCTTTGGCCCGGGTGATGCCAACATAAGATAGTCGGCGTTCTTCTTCGATCTGCGATTCTTCAATCATGCTTTGGGAGTGGGGCAGAATCCCCTCTTCAAAACCAACCAAAAAGACAACTTCAAATTCCAATCCTTTAGAGGAATGGAGGGTCATCAGACGAACTCCATCCCGATTTTCTTTTTTCTTGTTTTTTTCCTGAAGGGAATATTCCTGTTGAACCAAGGCGATATTTTCGAGAAAATCGTTTAGTTTGGGAAAGTTGGTGGCAACGGACTTAAGTTCTCTGATATTTTCAATTTTTCGCTGATCATCCTCGTCCTTGAGGTCAAATTTGTCCAAGTATCCTGAAGAAACAACCAAAGATTCCAGTAAATGTAAAGAGCTGGTGTTTTTTGTATTAATATCGCGGAGTTTTTCGTTAAAGGCAGCAAAGCGTCGCTTTCCCAAAGCCTTTTCGATTCTTTCCGAAGAAATCTTGTCTGCCGGATCGTTGGCAAAACGGAGCATGGCCAAAATATCTTTGATCTCGGCTCTTTCATAAAAGCGAATACCACCAATCAAGACATAAGGAATTGAACGTTTGAGAAAAGCTTCTTCCAAAACGCGGGATTGAGCGTTCATTCGATACAAAACGGCAATACAACGGTACGGAACATGGAGGTTTTGGTGGATAAAATTAATTTTCGAGGCGACGTATTCGGCTTCTTTGAGTTCCGATTCGGCCTGGTATAGTTTAATTTTGTCTTCTGATTTTTTGTTGGTAAATAATTTTAGAATCGGGTGAGAGCTGTTTTTGGAGATAACCGAGTTGGCAGCGTCAAGGATAATTTGGGTGGAGCGATAATTTTGTTCGAGATTGATAATTTTGGCATCGGGAAAGTCAGTAGTGAAGCTGACTAGATTCCTGTAATCGGCACCTCGCCAACCATAAATGGCTTGAGAAGCGTCGCCAACAGCGGTGATTTGCTTGTATTTTCTGGAAATAAGTTTGGTTAGATTGTACTGAATGGTGTTGGTGTCCTGGTACTCATCGATAAGGACAAATTTGTATTTTTTCTGGTATTTTTCCAAAACTTCTGGATAGTTAAAAAACAATTCAACGGTTTTATACAAAAGATCATTGAAATCGAGAGCATGATAATCAAACATAAGTGATTGGTATTTGGCGTAAATTTGGGCAGCATATGATTGCCAAAAGCCGTGAGATTCGGCCATCATATCCTGAGGTGATTGAAGTTTGTTTTTTGAGGCTTCAATAAAACCAAGAAGACTGCTTGGTTTAAATTCTTTGCTACTTAAATCCATTTCATTCAAAATTGATTTGATTAAATTTTCCTGATCGTTACTGTCGTAAATAACATAGTTTTCCGGAATACCAAGGTGGTGCCCTTCAATTCTGAGTATTCGACAACAAAAAGAATGGAAAGTACCAGCAAAGATATTCTGATTAGGGGGAAATTCAGTGTTGGTTGATTGTCCAATTAAATCCCCCATTCTTTGCTTCATCTCTCCGGCGGCTTTGTTGGTAAAGGTAAGCAGGAGAACTTCTTCGGGCCGGGCCAGTTTTTCTCTGATAAAAAAAGCCGCTCGGTGGGTAAGAACCCGGGTTTTGCCTGAACCGGCACCAGCCAGTAAAAGAAGGGGAGACCCTTGGTGGGTGACTGCCTGTTTTTGATCCTGATTTAGCCCCTCTAAAATATCACGCATGCGTATTTTAATATACGCAAAAACTTAAAGAATGGAAAGTGGCGGAAAGATTAAAATTCATAAATTTTGGTATCACCCGACTGAAAGACTATACGGCCACCAATTTCTTCGAATTTCTTTTCGTCTAATTTAGGATATTTTTCGTATTCTTTGTCGCCGAGGAAGAGATACTTTATGGAATACTTCATGAGCAGGGGTTTTACTTCTGAGGCATGGGGTGATTCATAAATTATTCTGACTTCTTCGGCCCGAGCTCCAGGTTGATCATAACCACCGCGCCACAGCCATTCGTGAACAAGCCAGCCCTGGATTGTCGGGAGTCCTGTGGCCATTGACACCTGGTTGAAGGTGGTATAGCTGTCACCGACAGCTTCCACTATGTGTGGTTGACCCGCAACGTTTTCGTTTAACCATTTTATAGCGTTGTAATTGTCCGGATAAACATTATTTAAAAAACTCAATCCCCATAAACCTTTATACTGCCTCAGGCCTCCGTAATAAGAATTTATGGCAAAGTAAGGATAGATTATATGACAAGAGAAGACCAGTGCAAAAACCAAGCAGTAAATTATCTTGGGAATTTTTTTTAGAATATTTAGCAGACGGATGACAATATAGCCACTGGCAAGTGAGTACATGATAAAAGCTTGATAAGTCAGCTTAAACATGGTGTTGGCGCGGCGGTGTTCGTAAATATAAATGTCTTTGATGTAAGCGATCTCCGGGATAAGAATTAGAATGGTGGCAATAAAAATTAAACAGGCAACAAAAAGATCAGAGTTATTAATTTTCTTAAGATTAAATTTACTCTTGGCAAAAATTAAAACAAATGGAAAAGAAATTAGCCAGAAACCTCCGTAAAGAATAAATAACTGAAAAAAGGGAGTTCTTGAATCAGACAGCCGAACTCCTTCCATCATTGGTACAAAGTTGAGAGAGAAAGGCAAGGTGAAGAGATACCAGACAACTATAACCAAAAACCCGTTGAAAAAAGTTTTGGTAATTGAATTTTTTAGATCATATTTCTTAAGTTTATTCAGAAAGAGGAAAAGTCCAAAAAATAAGCCATAGATGGCAATGTCCCAAGCGTTGGTCATGTAGGCTATGGAAAGAACAAAGCCCGAAGGGATTATTAATTTCCAGGAAGAGAATGATTGGGGTGATAAAGAAATTGAAAATAAAAAGGCCAAAAAGAAAAGAACTATTGGGATACCGTTCATGTGGCCGTGGAGGTCGGAAACAACAAAGCTATACGAGGGAAATTCGTGGATTGTTTTGTCATCGGTTTCCGGATCGAATCCAATAAAACGAGTGGCGTCAGGATACCAATAAGAATTGGCCGCTTCTTTGATGGCAGAGGAAGACAGTACCAGTTTATCGCCATTGGTCTTTATGTTTATGGCGGTAATTTTGTAGACAGCGTGAAGGTTGCCACCAAAGGTTAAGAGGAGAGCAGAAATTAATCCAACGGTTAAAAATTTTTTTGAAGAAATTTTTTTGAAGAAATTGGTGATTAAATTAGTAGCAATAGAAAAAGTGCTAACAAAGGTGAGGGCGGTTATACTGGCAATTGACAGATTGTAAGTAATGGCACTATCGATGTTTGACAACTTGGTCAAAAGGGCAAAAACGAGATGGCCAAAATAATAATAATTTATGGGTTGACCGGAAAACCACATATCAGTCGGCGGCATAAAAGTAGACCTGAGACTAGAATTAACGAATCCCCAATCCATAAACTTTTCCAGACCTTCAATGTCGGGGCTGAAACCTCTAATGTATGACCAGAACATTAAAATAGACAGGAATAATATTTCTTCAAAAAGAAACTTTTTCCAGTTTGATTTTAGAGTGTTGGTAAGTAATTTATATCTATTCTTGCGTGATAATAATAGGCCGGTTAAGGAAGCAAAAATGAAGAGCAGAAAAATAATTGAAAGATTGGTGAAAGGAAGAATTTTTAGAACACCAAAAACAAAAATAGAATAGGTCAGGATGATTAAAGAAGTTATCTTGGCAAAGATATAGCCTTTATCCCAGAATTTAGGAAATATAGAAAATACGAGAGGCAGTGAAAATCCCGAAACGAGAAATATTGTAAGCCACCAGAAAATAATAAATTTTAAATCAGAAAACATAATTAAAAATTAGGTTTAATATATCACGAACGAGGTTGGTTAGGATTGGGGGGAAAGTAATGTAACGAATAACTAACCAAACTGTCCATCCGGTTAATAATCCTCCAAGAATATCGATGGGGTAATGAAGGCCAAGTATAATTCGAGAGGCAATCAAGGGTATGTTTATAAGCAAAAAAGTTATAGGAGAAAAAACATGGTATTGGATGATAAACAAAAAATAGATTAAAGTTTTGGCGGTGTGACCTGATGGGAAACTGCCACGAAGCGCCCATCGCTGTTCCAGCTTAAAAGGTAAGACGTTTTTGGTTTGGGAAATTGGTCTTTTCCAGGGTAGAAATGATTTGAGGGAATATTCAATCAAAACACTTAAAACCAAGGCGGATAGTATTTGCCAAAAAATATTGGGGTTGGTAGCTACTAAGATAAATGAAAGGTAAGCGAGAAAGGGCCAAATAAAGTAATTTAAGATAATAAATAAAAAACGGCCACTTTTTGCTGTCAATAAGATCGATAATAAATCGAGCGGTGGTTGCCAAAATAAATATTGTTTTAACTTAAAAGCAACAGGGTGCATGGTTAATTATATCTAAAGTATGGGATTGCTTACTGTTATAATTCAGAAGATGGCGAGAAAATATTTAGTAGCTGTAGATTTGGATGGAGTGATTATTGACAAGCCTCTGCTGGTACCAAAGCGACTGATTGAACTGCTGTTCCGAGGAAGGAGCAACAAAATTCATTACAGATATCCGAATTCGGTAATCGAGCAATTGATAAGAAAGGTGTCGCATTTTTATTTGTTTAGGCCGCCAATTGCGAAAAATATTGAAATGATAAAAAAAATGGCTAAGTTGGAAAACACAACAATGGTGGTGGTGTCCAGTAGATATTCATTTTTGGAAAAGGAAACTTATGTCTGGCTCAAAAAAAGAAAGTTGGAAAAAGTATTTTCAAAAATATATTTGAACTTACAAAACCAACAACCTCATTTGTACAAGGAAACGCTGTTAAAAAAGATTAAAGCTGATTACTTTTTGGAAGATGATCAGTTGATTATTGATTATTTAAACAGTAAAAAGCTGACAGCAAAAATTATTAAAGTTAATTATGAAAATATTATTCACCCTAACTTATTACCGGCCTCACTGGACCGGGTTGACCCAGTACGCAGCTAGATTGGCCGAAGGGTTGGCTAGTAAATCTCACAAGGTCAGTGTCTTGTGCAGTCAGCATGATAAAAAATTGAAACAAAACGAGGTTTTGAACGGTGTGGTCGTAACCAGATTATCTTATTGGTTCAAATTTTTCAGAAGTGTAATTACTCCCCTTTATCCGATTGAGTTAGTAAGGTTGGTCAGAAAAAATGAAGCGGTGGTGGCTTATTTACCTCTTCAAGAAGTTTTGTTGGTAAGTATAGTTAGCAAAATTTTTTCCAAAAAATTATTTCTGGTGCATAATGGAGATTTGGTGCTACCTGATAATAGCGGATTGTTTGCCCGCCTGGTGGAGAAATTTTATTATTTTTTGACTTTCCTATCGATGAAATTGTCGGATGGGATATTTATACAAAGCCAAGATTATGCTAATCATTCAAAATTGTTAAAAAAATTCCGGAATAAGTGGAAAGTTGTCATGCCTCTGTTTGACTTGCCGGAAATAAGTCGGGGTGATGTGGAAAAATTTATTGGCAAACATAGATTGAAAAATAAGATAAGGATTGGATTTTCGGGAAGGTTTGTGGAGGAGAAAGGGGTGGAATATTTACTGATGGCAATTCCGTTAGTAATGAAAAAATTGCCAAAGGCCCATTTTATTTTTGTCGGGGAAAACAAGGTTGTTTATGAGCGATATTGGGAGAAAATTGAACATCTGGTTAAAAAATACGAGAGGAATATCAGTCTTTTGGGATTGATAAACGACAAGAAAGAGATGGCGGTTTTTTATAAGTCGTTAGACGTGTTAGTGCAACCATCAAAGAGCGATTGTTTCCCCTCTTCGCAAATAGAAGCCCTGTTGTCCGGCATTCCGACTGTTTGTACCAATATTCCCGGAGCAAGGTGGGCGGTTAGGACAAGCGGTATGGGCGTAATTGTGAGACCTAAAAGTCCAGAAGCAATTGCTGAAGGGATAGTAAAAGTGATTGAGAACAGACAGCTGTATATCGAAAACTTTCCAAAAATTAAAAAAATATTTAACTATAGTAAGACAATAAGTAATTATGAAAAAGTGTTTAACGGTAATTGATAATGTGTTAAGTAAGGAAGTTGACCCGGCATATAAAAGGCGAGCGGCAGTGATTTTGGGGTCTATCGATGAAAAAAAAGACAGAAGGCTGCTTGAAGTGGGATGCGGGCGAGGATTTTATGTAAATACAATCGGGAGATTGTTTCCCAAATTAAAAATATGGGGAGTGGACTTGAACAATGATTATTTGAAAAAAGCAGATAAATTAGACGGTAAGGTAAAGTTGATCAGGGCGGATGTAAGTAAATTACCATTTGAGGATAATTATTTTGACAAAGTAATTGCGTCGGAAATACTGGAGCATGTGGAAGATGACAGCAAGGCGCTGAGAGAAATTTTTAGAGTGTTGAAGCCGGGAGGCAGGCTGATTGTAACCGTACCAAATAAAAATTATCCCTTTTTGTGGGATCCGTTAAACTACATTCTGGAAAAGACAACAGGGAAGCACTTACCAAGCAATATATGGTGGTTGTCGGGTATTTGGGCTGATCACAAAAGACTTTATGACACCAATGATTTGCGGGGACGAGTGGAAAAGTCGGGTTTTGTGATTGATTCAGTACGAACAGTGACGCACTACTGCCTGCCCTGGTCACACTTCCTGTTTTACGGCATTGGGAAAAATTTAGTGGAAAAGGGATTGTTTGGGCAGTTAGATAGGTTCGGAGATATAAATTTAGGTTATTGGGGCAGATTAGTTCTGTGGCCGATAAACAAGATAGATAAATTGAATGGTGATGATGAAGGTGAAAAAAATAGTGTTAATATAATACTTCTGGCGAAAAAGAGTTAGTTTTTTGGAAAATCATCACTTTGGGGTGGTCATAAACGGTAAAGGCTTCTTCTGATTTGTCGTCGTTTAGACAAAAGAGTGACCGGCTAAGGGGCGGAAAACAAGGATAGGAGGTAAACTGGGCAACTTTTTGAAAACCAAGAGAACCGTCAAAAAGGGATTGGTAATATTTTGTTGCTATAGGATATTGGTCGGGATTATGGCCAATCGGGGCATAGAGGCGGTTGGAAGACAAGATAATATAATCAGAGCGACCCAATTGGTTGGCTATTGTTCGCCATTTATCTTCAGAATCAGGATCATAGAGAGATAGCATTTCTCCGGGATAGATTGAGGAAGAATGTTGGTTTAAATTAAGAGGTAAAGGATCGTCCCAATGTTCATTGGCTAGAACAGAGCCGGCGGGGATATGGTCATAAATCCAACGTGAAGCTGTAATCCGAGTGGTGGGCTGGGTATAAATGGAGATAAATGAAAGCGGATAAATTGCAGTTACCAGTAATAATAAAACCAGAAAGTTTTTGTGTTTTGGCAGCAAACGACTTAGATAGAGTGAGCTGATGATGGCAATGAACGGGTAGAGGGGCAAAAAATAGCGCATGGTTTTGCAAAATTGGCTGCCCTGATAAATCAGGAGGAAAAAAATCCAAACTATTGATAAGAAAGTGATAATCCGAGGAATTACCTGAGCTTTTGGTGACGATTTTTTTATGAAGCTTAATGAATTTGGAATTGATACCAAGAATATTATTCCCAACGGTAAACCCAAGCCCCAAAGTACAATGTTTTGGAGCGGAAACACTACCGGTAGCGTACCTTGCCACTGGAGGGCTGGCGGAAACCAGGATTGGGGTCGATTAAAGGATTCGAGTTGTTTTATATTGGCCAAGAACTTGGGGTTAATCTGCCAGTTCAAATAACTGGCGTTGGCGAAAAACGAAGGTTGGGTTAAACGAAGTGTGAAGAGACTGACGATAATAAATATCAGGCCAGTTACCAGAAATATTTTAAGGCGGTTTTGATCTTTTGAAGATAAATATTTAAATAAAATTATCAGTCCGAGAATGGGAGCAAAATAAAGAGATGATATTTTGGTGGCTGAGCTAAGACCAAAAATAAAGGCAGAACCAATTAAATATAGCCAGCGCCTGGGGTATTTGAGGAAATAGACAAGTAGGCTAAAGCTTAAAAAAAGAAAGAAGTTGAGGAAGGAATCGACAGTGAAAAAATGTGATTGCTGGATGGGGAGTACCATGAGGGCATATAGAAAAGCAGATAAAATGGCAGTTTTGAAGTTAAAAAACTGGTGGACTAATTTGAAAAGAATAAGAACAACACTTAAGTCAAATAGGGCCGATAAGGCTCTACCGACCAGATGAATGGTGGAATAGTCTTTTTGGTTGACCAGATTACCGATTATTTTGGTTAAGTAAAGAGGAACTGTGCCGTAGATATAAAAATCGTAGCCAACATTGTAGGGATTCATGGTGGAAATGTTGGGATCAAAGTAATGCGTCAACGATTGAGGAATTTCGATAGAGGTAGTTACCATGGTCAAAAATCTTTCGTCGGGATGGAGGTGGTGGTTTTGGTCCCAGTTAAAACCAGTAAACCTGAGGATGGTGGCCAGTGCCAAGACAAAGGCGAGTATTATCCTGTTTTTGGTTTTCATAAACCTCCAAGAGTTTGTTGATATTGTTCCAACGGCAGGGAATTGGTTTTTTTGAAGATCCGAACAGTCGGATTGTCAAAAACCGACCAGGTTTCTTCGGCTTTTTCGGGATCGAGGAGGAAAGAATTGTCGTGTTCAAACTGTTTTATTTTGGAAAATCCCAAACCGCCGGAAAACAGGTGAGAATAGTAACGGTGACTGATCGGAAAATCAGTTCCTGTCTGGTTTTTGAAGACACGTCTGGAGGGGACAATGATATAGTCAGACAGGCGAATTTCTCTGGCCAAGGTGTCTAACTGAAGCGGGTTGTCTTCAAGTGTGTAAAAGTCAAAATTATTGACATGATACCGGTGATCTGAGTGAGGTAAGTTGACGATATTGCCTGACTCTGACAAAATGTTGACTTCAGGTGGAATATTTTGAATTAGCCAATTGTTTGCCTGCAAACGGGTGTCCGGTTGAAAATAAGATTTAAAGAAATAAAGACCGGGAACAGCTGAAACCATAATAAGAAATGATGTCAGTTTGTAATTTTTTTGAACACTAAAAAAGTAAGTAGCCAACAGAGGAAAAATAAAAAAGACAGGCGACATAAAGCGGGTCCATTTGACATAAATTTGACCAAAATACAGAAAGTAGACCAGGCTGGGTATCAATACAAGTGACCATTTTGGGTCGATTTTTTTGAATAAGAAAAATAATCCCAGGGCTGACAACGGCAATATCAATAAACCTTGAGTGTAAGGAAATATCCGAATAAGCTGGAATAAATAAGGAGTGGTGTTTCTAAATTGATTGGTATAAAAGACTTGAGTGCTACCCAGAGCAACTGCTGTTTCGTAACTTAGAGTTGAACGATAATCGTTTATATTTTTTAAATTGTAAGGGGAAGAGAGGATGGAGAATAATAAACTTAAGGTGGTAAAAATTAGAAAAGGTTTAAAAAATGCTGCCAATTTCTTTTTTTTCAGGAAAATTAATAAAAATGATAAAAAAATCGGTCCGGTTAAGATAAGTGAACTGATTTTGGTACTGATGGCGACACCACTGAGGGCTGAAGCTACAAAAATCAATTTATAATTTAATTTATTTTTGTTGATGAGTTTGAGAGAAATCAGGATATTGGCAGCAAAGATAAGGATCAGTAACGACTCGGTTGTACCAAAGTGGGATAATTGTATCAGTCCTGGGGTGAATATTATTAAAAAGGTGAATATAAGCGGGTAAACAGATTTTTTGAACAGATTTTTGCCAATGTGAAAAAATATATAGACAGAAATGAGGGAAAATATGGCCGACCAAAATCTGAGGCCAATAACAGCTTGGGATAAAGAAATGGGTTCATGGCTGAAAAATTTAGAGATTTGGACGGAAAAATAAGTCAGAAACAGGGGAAATTGGCCATAAGCATAAAAGCGGGGATCGAAATCGAGTGGTGACATTCTGGTAACGGCAACAGCCATATTAAGTTCGTCCGGGTGAAAGAAGAAACCTTCTCCCCAATCAAGTTTGTAAAATCGGGTTATAAAAGCAAGTAAGGCAAGAATGGCTAAAATAAGTCTGGAAACACTGCGCCGCTTAAAGAACATAGATAATTGTAATTAGCATCAAGCCCCAGGCGAGAACCGAAAGGATTAAAGGTATGTCAGTGGCGATAACTTTTTCCGGTCGCTCGCCTTCCTGCATTTCAAAGATTATCTGACCATAACGCATGATCCCAAAAATTACCGGCAATAAAGTGGCCATATACCATTTTCTGCCTAAAGCTGCTGGAAAATTTTCCAGAAGAAAGTTGTGAATTATACCCTGGAAATTGACGGATTCTTCAAGAAAAGTGAACATAGCATATGCAATGAGAGTGCAGACCGCAAACATGGTGGTGTAAAAATTGAGCAAGGACGTTTTGTATCCTTTGAGGGCGGACCTGGACTTGGTACCAACGTTAGTTAGTTCGCTGCGTCTTTTGCCGCTGGCAATAAATAGAGAGAGGAAAATTACCGTGAGCATAATCCAAACTGGTAAGTGATACCCGGTAGCAATTTCGCCAGCAAAGGCCCTTAATATAAAGAAAAAAGCGATACCAATAATATCCAGTATGGCTTTCTTTTTTAGTACCAGTGAGTAGGAGTACTGCAAAATTATAAATAGAAGAGATATCAACAAAAACCCTGGATTAATAAAAAGGGCCAAGAATAAGCCAAGTATTAATAAAATAAAAGCTGCGACTACAGCCAAAGATTCAGGCACGTCGCCACGAGCAAGGGGTCGGTTTTTTTTGGTGGGATGAAGCCGGTCGCTTTTTATGTCAACAAGATCGTTTATTAAATAGGAGGATGAAGATAGTAAACAAAATACGACGAAGGCACCAGTGCTTTTTAGAAATACTTCGGAGTTAGTCAGCTGACCGTTTAAAATCGCGGCGGCAAATAGATTTAGGTTTTTTATCCATTGGGCCGGGCGGAGAGCTTCAAAAAGTGAATAAATATTGACACCAATAATCGTGGTCATCCGGTTACAATAATATCAAAAACCCAAAAAGGGTGATAATTGTACCAACAACAGCTAATAACTGAAGAGGGAAATTAACTCCGGCTTGGGGCAAAATAACCGTGGTCGGGCTTGGCACTTGGGCAACGTAAACTGGAGTACCTGTAGGAGGAACGGGCGTGCTTTCGGCGATGACAGGAGTGGGTACTGGAGTATTGGTAGCCAGAGGAGTGGGAGTTAAGGTGGCTCCGGGAGGTGGAGTATTAGTAGGGGCTGGAGTGTTAGTAGCGGTAGGGGTGAGGGTGTTGGTGGCGATGGGGGTGGATGTGAGAGTAGCTCCGGGGGGTGGAGTGTTGGTGGCGGTGGGACTGGGGGTGTTGGTGGGAACCCGAGTGGCAGTTGGGGTCGGTGTCTTGGTAGCAGTGGGAGTCGGAGTTTTAGTGGCTGTCGGAGTTGGAGTTTTGGTGGCGGTAGGGGTGGGGGTGTTGGTAGTGGCAGGTTGAATGTCAAAAGTCGCCTGGGCGGGGCACCAATCGCCGATGGCCCGACTGGGGCAGTCGCCAACTCCACTGTCTTTTGTGTTGCCTCTAAAGGTGACCGTATATTTCCCGGGAGTAGATATGGCGGTGGCGTCCCATTTCCAATGACCTCCTTCTATCCTAGTCGGAGAGAGACTGCCGGTGGTTCCGTTTACTGATTGCATTTCGACACAAACAAGGGGTTGTGAACTGGAGGCATCAAAAGTCACTTTGCCTCCGGGTGACACTTGAGAGGGGAGGACACTTAAGTTTACCTGAGGGCAACAGTTGGTGCGGGTATCGGCTTTGATGGTGAAAGATATGCCTCCGCTCCAAATTTGTTGATCGGTGGTGTTGTAACAATCCGGAACATAAGTGCCCATTTGGGCATCGTCCTGGGCAATATCAAGTTGACCAATTTTCCCGCAAGGAACATCCATAGAGTAAATTTTTGATTGACCGGGGCCGACAGTATCGTTGTAACGACGGTGGTAATTATCGCAACGATATCCGGCGGAAGGCATGGTCCCTTTGTAATCACATAGGTTTTCCTGGATCCAGATAATTACATTACCACCGGTGTTGTTGGTAACTTTTATTCGATTATATCGATACTTTTCAGCAGTTATGTTGCCGCTATCATCAATTGGCATGCAAACCAACTGGTTTTCCCCGGCAGCATGATCGCGAATGTCCTGATTTCTTTGGACTAGATATAGGGTTCCAACTAGAGATAGTGAAATAAAAACAATGGTTAAAAAGGCGTAAAGATATTTCTTAACAAACATTCTATTGTTAGTTTAGAGGAAAATGTGGAGGAATTAAATACCTGATTTTTTTGATATGGTATGAGCTAGTCCTAGAAGGCAAGAAGCAAATAAAATTAAAGCCAGTGTGGGAAGGGTGGTACCAGCAACTGGTATACCTGAATCCGTACTTGGGCTTTCCGTTTTGGTTACCGGGATTGAAGTGGGAGTGTTGATCTTGGTCGTCGGAACGGAAGTGGGGATGGGAGTAGCTACCGCTGTGGTTGGGCTGGGTTTAAGCGTCGGGGTCGGACTGGGTTGTACGGCAGAACCAGAAGCAGTAAAGGCAAGGGTGTTGTCTTCGGCAGCCATGACAATAAATTTTCTTTTTATAGTTTGAATGGCGCCCGTTTTGGGATCGGTAGCGGTGACCGTAATGGTGTGTTCTCCCGGTTCCAGATTTGCCGGTGGAGACCAGTTCCAAGAGCCGTTGGTAGAAGCGGTTGTTTTGCCGTTGTAGCTTTGGGGTGACTCAATTAAGATATCCAACTCAGAGCCGGGGGGGGCGCTACCAAAAATATCGGGTTTTTGGGTATTGATTGATTCATTATCCTTAGGATTGAGAACATCGAGTTGTATGCTTGGTATTCCACCACTTTCCGGCAGCAGAATGCCCGAAGCCAATTCATCGATTTGGATTTTGGAGAAGGAATTTTGGCCAATAATTATATCGGGGACCGGGTTGTTTTTTGAGGTGTTGCTGGTGATTTGAGTGGGTGAGAAACCGGGAAATAAAACTATGATTTCTTCTTCGACATTGTCGGGGGGGGTGAACCAGGAATTTTTGTCCATGTTGAAACTGGTAGCAAGCGAGATATTCCAATAACCATTTGAGGTTACCAGGGAAGAAAGTGGGGATGCGCCAGGAATGTTTAAATAGACAACAGCATCGGCGGCAGGATTGTATCCGGCAGTATAAACCTTCCCCCAGGCTAAATTTGAAGTGGGCATTTTACCTGACGGTCGATTAGCTGTTTTAAATCGATAATTGTCATTTTGAATTTCTTTGGCGTTTATGACAAAACTGTAAGTATACTGAGTGGATTCTTTTAGATTATTTACCTGAAAATAGTGGACTTTTGAGTTCTCCTTGAAATTAGTGATGGTGCGGTTGTCGATTTTTAAAGCGATAGAGCATACCGATTCGGTGAGGAAAGAAACATCGGCTGAGGTGTGGGTGATGTTGGAGACTTGAGGGTTGACGGGCTGACAGGTGGGGCTGGCTTTTATATTCAGTCCAATGTTCTGCTGGGTCAAAACTACGCCGGCAAAAATCACAAAAGTTAAAAAAAACAAGCCCAAAAGTGTCGGTATCCTTTTTTCTTGTCGCATTTTATTGAGGCTCAGCTGATGGGGTACCGGTGGCGTCTTCAAAATAATCCGGAGTTACCGGTAGTCCAACATTCAAATCTTGTACGACAAGTTCTTCTCTTTTTTCGATTTCTTCAAGAACGCTAAGATCAATGGTAGTATTGAGTGGCTTAACATTCTCCGACGTCATAACTACCTCTGTAGGCCGGACAAGGTTGTCGTAACTTTTGTGAGCAATCATGATAAGCACGGTAACTAAGGTAAATATGGAAATAAATATGAGATAAGAAGGAGTTTTTTTGTTATTCATTTCCGGTATTCCAATAATAAACATCGGCATTTAGGTCAAAATTTACTTCACCCGAAGGTACTTCCCCGCCCGGGTTCTCGGAACCACTACTATTATCAAGACTGAAGGATATTTGGTTAATATCAATGAGCCGCTTAATATTAAGAATTTTGCCAATGAAATTAAGTATCTGTGAAAAATCAGAACTGGTACCCGTTCGAAGGGTGTAATTGTCAAGGTTGGTGTTCGGTTGCTTATTAGCAACCGACTGGAAACCGTAGGATATCTGCTTGGGTTTCATCTGGTTGTTCTGGAAAGCAGCTTGAAACTGACTGGATGAGTTATAAAATCTATAGCCATCGGGGAGGCTTGATTCAATAATGGAATATTTTTCCTGAACTAAAGCGTAGTTTTCCTGGGCCTTGACGACACTTTTTATCCTGTCCCGCATTTGACTGGCTAATATTTCTTTGGCCTTTATCTCGCCAATAAGGGCTGATATGGTAACAAAAGTAGGGCGAATGGCGAATAAGCCAAAAATTGTGATCAAAAAGAAGGTAGCACTGGTCTCAAGCGTTTTCATGAAACGTTGATTTTCACTTTGTTTCTTGACAAACTTCGTCAGCTCTTGTGTTTTGAGGTTATAGTTATTGGGTAGGTTCATCTTTGAGTGTCCTTTTTGAAAACCAGTGAAATCCTGACCCGATAGAAGTTTTCTTTGGAGTTCTTTTGGATTGAAGTAACGTTGACCGAGTCTATTTCCGGGTTCAAAATTAGATTAGTGATGAAATTTACAATTGATTCCTCCTGATAGGCCATTAAGCTAATGTCGGCCAGAATTAGATTGTTGTCTTCTTTTTTGACACTTAGACGCTCATATCTAATGTCCAGAGGGGTACTACTGACTAAATTTTTTATTTTTCCTTCATAATCGGGAGAGGCAGAATAAACTTTTTTGATGGTACTAAGTTTGGTCTGGAGGTCAACAAACTCAGACTCGAAACTTTTGGTACTGTCGAGAATAGCTTTTTGTTGGCGGATAATTTCTGACAGGTCGGCATTTTTGCGATCAAGATAAAAGCGGGAAAGAAAGGCGCCAATGACTATTAACTCGGTAACGATGATGACAACCCGACCGACAGTAGTAATCCAACGTAAAATTCGAGCAGAAGGCGAATTGAGATCGACATCTTCCGGCAAAAGAGAGATCTCTTTTTTGGGTTTCATACTAACAGTATATACAACTATTTGACGGAAATAAAACGCTTGGTTTTGGTTAAATATTTTTTGTATTCTGAGAATTCTTCGATGTTTAGTATTTGGGCTAATATCAGATAGGTAGCGCCACCAACGAGAACAGACACACCAAGAAGAAGAAGGACGTTTAGGGTCCGGCTGGTATTAAGAAGAAAAAGATCTAATCCTTTGAAGGAGATCCAGGTGATGACCCCCATAAATATGGATGTGATTAGAATACGAATAGCTGATTTCAAAGTTAATACCCAATTGAAACCGTCGACTTTTTTGATGAACAATAACATTAATCCGGTAACCTGAATCAAATTGCTAACCGATGAACTGATGGCCAGTCCCAAAATGCCAAGGTTGGTAAATTTGATAAAAGAATAATTAAGCACAAAATTAAAAACCAAAGCAACAGAAGAAATATAAAGGGGGGTTTTGGTGTTGTGGAGGGCATAAAAGGAGCGGATAAGAATTTGAATAACAGACTGACTAACAATTACCGGGGTGAGAAAAGCAAGTGTTTGAGCAGTTAAGACGGTAGCTTCCCAGGGAAACTGTCTGGAACCATAGGCAATGCGAACAATAGGGAGGCGTAATACCAAAATCAAGGTGGCGATGGGCAAGGAGATAAATAAGCTTTGGAGAAGTGTTTTGTTGACGGTCTGACGGAAAATGTCCAGTTCGTTTCGGGCGATGTTTTTGGATAATATGGGCAGGGAAGCCTGTCCGACGGTGGTGCCGAATATTCTGGACGGAAGATAAATGAGTTGAAGAGCTAAATTAAGCAGAGAAAAAGACCCAACCGGCAGGGTGCTGGAAAAGAAGAGAGTAACAGTGTTCTCGATCTCACCTAAACCGAGAGATAAACTTCTGGGGATCATCAGCCTAATTACCTCTCTAACACCTTTGAGCTTAATATCGGCAATAAATGAATAATTAAAACCTACTTTTCGAGTAATGGGTAACTGAATGCTAAGGTGAAAAAAGGCACCGACCACCGCTCCGTAAGCAACACCATAAAGTCCGAATTGTGGGGCCAGGGTGAAAATACTTAAAATTATAAAAAGGTTATAGACGATGGGGGCCATAGCAGGTATGAGGAAGATTTGATTGACCTGTAAAACAGCAGTGATAAAGTTACTGATAAGAAAGAATATCTGGGCGATTAGGAGGATCCTGGTTAGATTAACCATCAAATCGAACTGCTGCGGGGTAAAACCGGTAGCAATAAGCTCAGACAAGGGCCGGGTGAAAATTAGCAACATTACAGCAGCAACAATAAAAACCAAAAAAAGCAGATTAATGACGGTTGAGGCGATTTTGTTGGCCTGTTTTGGATCTTTATGTAGATAGTCGGAAAACACGGGGATAAATGAGGCAGAAAGAGCTCCGGTGACCAATAATTTAAAGATTAGGTCCGGAAGGCGGAAGGCGGCATTGTAAGCATCCAAGTCAGAAGTGCAGCAACTAAAAAACTGGGCGTAAAGAAACCGGGTGCGAAGGTAGCCCAAGATAGCAGAAAGACCAAAGGCAATACCCAGAACAATGGAGGCGGAAAGAATACTATTTTGGCGACGGGTGGTGTAGAAGGCGAGGAGATTTTTAATATTCATGAGTTAAGTGAATTATGCTCTATTATATAAATTCTTGTAAATAGCCAAAGGTTGAGATAGAATAGGAGCCATGCCAATTAGTTTATCTGCAAAAAAGTCATTAAGAAAGTCCTTGAAAAACCGCAAGGATAATGTATACGCCAAAAGCAAATTAAGAAAAGTAGTTAAAGAGTTCCTGGCCAAACCCAGCGTTGATGGTTTAAAAAAGGTATATTCCAGTCTGGATAAGATGCAAAAAGAAAACATTTACCATCGGAATAAAGTATCCCGGTTAAAGTCCGGGTACGCTCAAAAGGTAAAAAAGGTGACTAGTACTAAAGCTGCCAAAACAGTAAAACCCAAGACTAAAAAACCAACGGCCAAGAAAATGTCATAGCCATGGTCTCCTTTTGTGGATGATTCATGGCAAAATAGAGTATTGCTTTATTAATTGACATTTTCTAAAAATGAACAAATTTTACGTTACTACCCCAATTTACTATATAAATGACGTGCCCCATATCGGGCATACCTGTACGACACTGGCGGCTGATTTTATTGCCAGGTTACACCGGCAGATTGGAGACGACGTTTTTTTCCTGACCGGAACGGATGAACACGGTCAAAAGGTTGACGATTCGGCCAAAAAAGCCGGACTGTCGCCAAAGGAGTATTGTGACAAGATTGCCCCCCGCTTCGTTGAAGCCTGGAAGAGTCTGAATGTCAGTAATGATTTTTTTATAAGAACGACAGATCCAAAACATGAAGCGGTGGTGAAAGAATTTTTGCAAAAAATTTATAATAATGGTGATATTTACAAAGGAAAGTACGAGGGTTGGTATTGTGTCGGGTGCGAGAGCTTTTTGAGCGAGACTGATTTGGTTGACGGTCATTGTCCGTTACATCCACCGGAAAAGACGGTGTGGAAAGAGGAAGAAAACTGGTTTTTTAAGTTGTCAAAATATGTGCCAAGAATAATTAAGCTGATAGAAAACGATGAAAGTAATTATGTTTTTCCGGAAGGAAAAAGAAGTGAAGTACTGTCAAAGTTAAGGGCAGGAGTCAGGGATATATCAATTTCACGGGAAAATGTAGAGTGGGGACTTCCGGTGCCCTGGGACGAGAAGCATACGATTTATGTGTGGATAGATGCTTTGATTAATTATTATAGCGCGACACGATTTGTCGAAAATAAGCAAGGATTCTGGCCAGCAAATACTCACCTGCTGGCAAAAGAGATTTTGTGGTTCCATACAGTAATCTGGCAAGCAATGCTTTTGTCGGCAGGACTGGAGCTGCCTCAAAAAACTGTTATTCATAGTTTTTATGTAATTGACGGGCAAAAGATGTCAAAATCGTTGGGGAACGTGATTTCTCCTCAGCAGTTAATTGACCTTTTTGGGGTAGACGGAAGCCGATATTTGATTGCCAGATCTTTTCCGACTGATAATGACTCGGACGTGGGAATCGAGAGGTTTAAGGAGAGATATAATGCAGATTTGGCGAATAACTTGGGGAATTTAGTGTCGAGGTTAAGTAAGTTGGCTGAAGGACTGGAGGTTGAGGGAGTAGAAAGCGATATTGACGGTAGCTTTGTTGATTTGGTTGAAGGCTTAAATTTTGACGAAGCGTTAAATAAAGTTTTTGCGGATTATATTGATGTTGCTAATACCAAATTAAACCTGGAGTCGCCGTGGAAACTAGACGCGGACGATCCTGTTAGAATCAGTTTGTTGAAAGGGCTAGTGTTAAACGTAAAAAGAGCCAGTGTGCTTCTAAGACCGTTTATGCCAACAGTGTCACAGCAAATAGAGGCGTGTTTTACGGGAAAAATAAAGACTTTAGAAAAACCGTTATTTCCGAGAGTGATTTAATCCAGTAATTTAATACTATTGGCAATTTTTTCTGCCAGGGCAAACCCTTCCTCCTGGCTAATGGTTTTGGGCCATATGGAAATTTTGTAGTTGAATTTTTTACCGATTACTTCGATTACCGTATCCTCAACCAATCCAGATTCAAAATATTTGAACCCGGTTAGCCCATTTGTCAAAACAACTTTTTCAATATCGGTTATAAACAGGGTCTTAGAACTTAATTCTGCCAAGGTTTCGGCGACTGTCAAGGCCGGCTTAAACGAGATTAAATCTGTTCTAACCCAGGAACAAGCTTCCAGGGGACCAATGTTGCCAAATTTGATTCCATCGAGGACTTCATCATAGGGATTAATACGGTAAGTCTCATTTCCCCAACTTAAATTATATGGAATTTCAACCGAAAGACCTCTCGATTCGCTTTGGTATGTGATATAGGTGTTGGGTTTGTCATAGTTAAATCTTTCCCGGCAGCCGTTTTCACTGGTCCAATACTGCTCCATAGTTTCCGGAGTTAGCAAGATTCTATCGTCTGGAGCTTTCGGGGTGGTTTCATTGACCGGTGGGCTAGATTCTTGTAGAAGCTGACTAATTTTTTGTTCCTGTGATTCTATTTCTGACCTTAATTGAGACATCGAAGATGATTGCTGCCAAAATAGGTATGCAAAACCGATTAGCATTACAAAAAGTGTTATAAAAGCAAAAATGATTAAATTTTGACTTTTGCGAGGAGACCGTTGTTGGGGTATATTTAATATTTCCATATGTTAATATAGCAAAAATATGATTGATACCCATGCTCATATAAATGATAGATTTTGCGACGTCTCGATAGAGGAGGTAATTGAGGGTATTAGAAAAAGTGAACTAAAAGCGGTGCTATTGGCGGCCAGCAATGTAGAAGAATCCAAAGAAAATATAAAAATCGCCAGAGTAAATAAAGAGCTACTTTGGGCCAGTGTTGGAATCCATCCTCAAAACACAGCTCCAAACATCAATTTGAATGTAAACGAACAAATAATTTTGTTGGAAAGTATGGTAAATACTGATAAAGGGTTGATAAAGGCGGTGGGCGAATGCGGCTTGGACTACTCCCCTGCCCCTACGGGAGAGAAGGAAAGAAACAGAGATGAGCAAGTTGAGCTTTTTAGAGGGCAGATTGAGTTGGCAAAAAGATATGAATTACCCCTGATAATTCATGCCAGGAAAGCGATTGATGAAGTGATTGAAATACTGGGTGAATACAAAAACTTAAGGGGTGTGTTTCATTGCTACACGGGTGGAAAGAAAAGAATAAATAAGGTTTTAAGTTTGGGAGACGATTGGTACTTTGGGATTGACGGAAACGTGACTTATGAAGAAGGACTGGAGTTAGTGGCAGGAGAGATTCCGCGGGGAAAATTGGTTTTGGAAACCGACTCGCCCTTTTTGACGCCGGAGCCGCATCGAGGTGAGGTGAACAGACCCGAATATGTGGAATATGTTTACGGGAAAATTGCGGAAATTTGGGGTATTAGTTTCGAGTCAACAGAAAAGATTATCGATGAAAACGCAAAAAAACTATTCTTGATTTAGCGATAGTCGTTTAAAATATCTTCAAGTTCTTTTAGACTGGGGAAGCGGTCGACCAAAACCACCTCGCTATTAATTACCAAGATGGTTTTGCCCTGAACACCCATAGAGTAAACGCGACTCATGTCGGTAACCGGTTCGGGGGCACAATCAAGCTGGAGGCGCTGGCATAATTCATCCAACTGGTTGAGCAACTTTTTGCCTTGCGGGCTGCCGCGGTCGTAGAGTTGGAGGCGCATTGATTAATTGTACAACATTCTGGTTTTGGTAATCGAGCCTGAGCCTGGGATTGGGAATATAATTGGCTTCACCAACTACACCCCGGTAACGGGACTCATGAGCAATCGGGTCGGATAAAGCTGCTTCGAATTTTGTCCAGGCTTCAAGTTCTTGGGGAGTAACCGGAATCAGGAATTTGTTTTCAATCATTTCTACTACGATAGCAAAGGGTTTGGGGCAATAAAAGACTACAGTTTGAAGATGTGCTATGATATTTTTGGTGTTGTTTTTCTGGGTCTTAGCTTTGATTTTGTTGAAATATTTTCCAGGTATTGGTCAGAAGAGCGGCTATGGTCATGGGTCCGACTCCGCCGGGAACCGGGGTAAGATAACTAACTTTTTGTTTGACGGATTCAAAGTCAACGTCTCCAACGAGTTTCCCGGTTTGAGGGTGGGGTGAGAGACCAACATCGACAACAACAGCGTTCTTTTTTACAAAATCCGAGGAAATAAAACTGGGTTGACCAACGGCCGATATTAAAATGTCAGCCTGGGAACAAAGTGTGGTCAAATTTTGGGTATGGGAGTGGCAAACGGTAACGGTGGCGTTGGCGGCTATCATGAGAGCAAGCAAGGGCAAACCAACTTCGACGCTGCGGCCAATTATTACCACATTTTTTCCGACAAGATCGACTTTAAAATTTTCCAAAAGAGACATGACGCCAGCGGCTGTGGCCGGGGCTAGAACATTCGGGTGCCTTTGAAAAAGTTGACCTAAACTGGTTGAGGTCAGGCCGTCGGCGTCTTTGTGAGGGTCGATTGAGTTGAGAACTAATTGAGTATTAACTGGTGGTGGCAGAGGCAACTGAACCATGATGCCGGTGACAGCGATGTCTTGGTTGAGGTGATTTATTAAAAATATTATTTTTTCTTCCGGGGAATTCGACGGGAACTGATGGACTTGAACTTCGATGCCAACTTCAGAGGCCCGCTTTTGTTTCATTTGAGTGTATTGAAGGCTGGCGGGATCATCGCCGACTAAAACAATATCAAGTCTGGGTTTTTGACGGGACCGGGCAATTTGATTTTTCAGATCAGTCAATATTTTTTGGGAAACGGCTTTGCCGTCGAGAATTATCATAGTTGATTATATCCTGGTTAAGATTTCATGCCCTTTTGGAGTAATGAGGACGGTGTGTTCGAATTGAGCTGAGAGAGCGCCGTTTCGGGTACGAACGGTCCAACCGTCCAGTTTGTCAATAGTAACGGAATAATCAGGTGAAGCGTTTATCATGGGTTCGATGGTGAAAATCATGCCCGACTTTAATCTAACATTGTCCTGACTGGTGATGAAATGAAAAACAAAAGGGTCTTCGTGAAATTGCAAGCCAACACCGTGCCCACCCAGCTCACGAACGACACTGTAACCAAACTGTTCCACATAATTCTGAATTACTTGACCAACACAGTCATTTAACCATTTTTGGGGCTTCAAACAGGCGATGGAAAGGTCGAGAGATTTTTGGGTCCTTTCCAAAAGTAGTCTGGCATCGTTGGATATTCGACCGACACTGAAACTTTTGGAAATATCGCCATAATATCCGTCAAGAATGGTAGTAATGTCAATATTGACAATGTCGCCTTCTTGGAGAATCTCGCGTTCTGAAGGGATACCATGACAAACGACATTGTTGATGGAGGTGCAGATACTGCGAGGAAATCCACCATAGCCCAGGGCTGCCGGGGTGGCATTATGTTGAGTTATGTATTGGTGGGCCAGGTCGTTAATTTCGAGAGTGCTAATTCCCGGTTTGACGAAATCCGACAGATATTGAAGAGTAGCAGCGGCCAGGCGGCAGGATTTTCTGATACCTTGAATTTGTTTTCCGTTTTTGATGATAACCACAGATGTATTATACCCTTAGAGTGGATGAATTTTTGATATTGTCGTTTTTCATACAGGATTCTTACTTAGCTTCGGTATGATTAACTAAATTAATAGTTTAATTATAATATGCAGAACAAAAGATATACTTTATCTCCCCTGCCCTATGATTACAAGGATTTGGAACCGATAATTTCCGAAGAGCAGCTTAAAATCCATCATGATTTACACCATGCGGCGTATGTTGGCAAAACTAATGAGGCTTTGGAAAAAGTGGAAAAATTAAGAAGTGGAGAGGGCGGGATAGATTTAAAAGGGGTGCTGAAAGACTTGAGTTTTAATTTGAATGGAGTAATATTGCATGATATTTTCTGGCGAAGTATGAGGCCGGCTCGGGAAAACAACGAAGCCGAAGGGGAGATGAGAGAAAATATCGAAAAGAATTTTGGTTCTTTCGATGCCTTCAAAAAGGAGTTTACTCAGGCGGCAATTGCGGTTGAAGGTTCGGGTTGGGTGGTTTTGTGGGAAAATTCTGAAAACGATTTGCTGATTGGTCAGGTGGAGAAACATAATTTACTGGGAATCAATGGCTGGAAACCAATCTTGGTGTTGGACGTATGGGAACACGCTTATTATGTTGACTACAAGAACCGGAGGCCGGAATTTGTAGAAAAATGGTGGCAATTAGTTAACTGGAACTAATTTCCGGTTCAATTAATGAATCAAATATTTGTTCAATTTCGGTCTCAATGTTGGTTTCCGAAGGCAAATAAGAAGCATTGAGGGTGAACACCTGGCCGTCAATAACATAAATTCTTTGTAAAAGATTGATTTGTTGCTGGCTGATCAAATAGTTTCCCTGGAGAGAACGGAGATAATAACCAAAACCGTCCGTTTCAATATTTTGAGCAACCCGAAAACTGGTTAGGGTGGCTTTGGCACCGTTAATTAGTTTATCGACATAATTTTTTGGGGTGATATTTTGGGGTAAATCAGACTTGATTAAAACAATTCCCGGTTTAACTGTCTGGTCGGATTGTTTCTCCAGTTTGATTTCGACCCCATCAGTATCTGAAGAGTAAGACCAACCATTGGGAAGACCTGATTCTTCGATTTCAGTTTCAATCACCGGAGCAGTGCTATTATCGGAAATAATATTTCTAATGGAAAAAGCCACCAAGATTAGCAGAATGATAGTAATTATGATTTTAAATTTGTTGGTCATTTAGATTTTGCTGGCAATTATTATGTGTCGGTAATCAGGTTGAGTATAAGAACAGGTCATCAAAACGATATTGTCGGAACTAACAGATTCGAAAAAGTTACTTTTGGACTCATGAACAAAGTGTTTGGAGACAATCTGGTATTCGCTGGTCAGATCTCCTGTATCTATGGTTATACTTTGGCCTAAATTTAGCTGATAGAGGTTGGCAAAAACTTGAGGGCTATTGTGACCATAAATAAGTTTTAGTCCATTTAAATCCGCTTCTAAAACTTCATTGTGGCCAACGAGTAATTCGTCGCCAATTCGATCTGATTGATATATGGGTTGAGAAAAATTAATCTGAGGAATTGTTATCGTTTTTGGGGTCAGAAGATTGGAAGAAGGTAATTTTTCGTTTGAAGCTTTTGGATCACTGGTGCCAGCTAAATTATTTTCACCTAAAACCTGGCCAATAAGTGATTTCTTGATGGCGTCGATTAAAGGATTGTAGTTGTCGGTAGAACCCAAAACTTGAACAACGGTGGGGTTGTAGCCACCAACCGGTGCGGGGCTAGATGTGGGTAGAGGTGTAGGAGTGGCGGTGGGATCAGAGTGAGGCTGGGGGGTGGGGGTAGAAGTAGGAGCTGGTGGATTGGTTGGGGTGGGGGTTACTGTTGGTATCTGAGTGGAGGTGGGAGTCGGAACCGAAGTGGGAGTACTGGTTGGAGTGGAGATCTGAGTTGGTGTGGCGCAGGGGGGTTTGGTGGGTTTAGGGGTGTGAGTGGGTTTGGGAATTTTAGTTGGATGAGGTTTTTTAGTGGGGGTGGGAGGTTTGGCAGGTTTAGTGGTGGGTGTTGGGGTGACGGTTGGGGTGGGAGTGTTGATCGGGTCACAATAAACTTTAATATGAGAAATTTCTGGGCAAAATTTACCGTGTCCAACACGACTGGCGGAGGCCTGATTGGTGCCGATACCTTCAACTTTGTAACAGCCGTCATTAGTATTTGACGAATAGTAAGTACAACCATGACCACTAGCCTGACTTCCGGCTTTTATTCCAAGTCTGGTAATAAGGCAGGAGGTGTGAGCGTTAAAGGGAGGGTTTTCAATTTTTTTGACTTCCCCATTTTGACATTGACCGGAATTACCTGATTGAGCCTGCGGGTGAGCTGATAGAAGAAAAGAGGATAGAAAAATTATGGCGGGGAGGAAAAAAAGGTTTTTGAGTGTAAACATTTATTTCGTCAATTTCTTAAATAGTGTATGTATTTTAACACTTTTTTAGGAAATTGATATAGTTTGAATGCGAATGGGATTATTTGAGTTGTTTACCAAAAGCAACACACTCCTGAACTATTTCTACCAAGGAGAATCCGATATGGCTAAAAGACTCAAAAATAGCCTGGTTTAAAGCTATCGGATCTTTACCATCAACGCGTTTTAAGTATAAGTTGTGATTAACTGATTCCAACAGCTTGATAGCATCGAGAGGTTCATTTTCAACTCCAAGTGGAGTAGATTTGGTAGAAGCGCCTTTGGGGGTGGTGGGGCTGGCTTGACCGGTAGTCAAACTGTATAGAAAGTTATTGGAGACAAATAATTTGATGTCAATATCGAGACGGGCGGCGGAGATTAAATGGTTTAATCCTTCACCATAGAGACCACCGTCACCACCGATAACACAAACGGTAAGTTTGGGGTTGTGAATCTTGGCGCCCATAGCCACAGGAACAGCCCGTCCGTGGAGAGTGTGGGAACCATAAGATTTGAGAAAATCAGCCATATTGCCGGCACAACCGATATCATAAGTGACAAAAAGATTTTTTGAGGGGATATTGTGTTTTGCTAAAGCGGACCGAATGCCAGCATATATTAGGTAATTGCCGCAACCGGAGCACCAGGTAGGAATAATACCGGTATTATATTGATTTAAGTCGTTCATAGATTTCCTCCGGGTAAAATGGTCGGCCGTCAAATTTTAAGATCTTAATGTCGGGATCAAAGTCGAATTGAGACTTAAGAAGAGCGGTCAACTGGCTAGTATGATTGTTTTCGATTATTATTTTAGTCTTGAACGAGTTAATTATATATTGAATATCAGAATTTATCGGCCAAAGAGTTCGGATTTGAAGAAAAGCGAATTTATTCGGATTATCAAACAGTTTGAGTGATTCCAATATTGGACCTTTGGTCGACCCCAAAGAAATAATTAAGTTTTCGGCTTTGTTGTCGCCAAAGATATTGGCTTTGGGTGAAAGTTTACGAGTTAAGTCTAATTTTTTGGACCTTTTTTCAACCATTTTGACGGCCAGAATCGGGTCTTCGGTGGCATAACCAGATTGGTCATGTTCGTAGCTGTTGCTTAGAAATTCACCATTCCCCACTCCCGGTATTGATCGAGGTGAAATGCCATCCTTGGTAAGAGCATATCTTTGGTACTTTGAATTGACCTTGGCTATAATTTTTCCGCGGTCAATCTTAATTTTTTTAGTTGAAAAATCGAGGGTGTTTCTGGAAGATTCGCCAAGATATTTATCACTAAGAACAATAATTGGGGCTTGGAGAAGATCGGCCAGGTTAAGAGCTTGGGCGGCAAATTCAAATGATTCCTGCCAATCACCGGGAGCCAGAACAACTTTGGGAAATTCCCCGTGACCGGAATTGACGGCATGGAGCAAATCTCCTTGAGAGGTCCAAGTGGGCAGGCCGGTGGCCGGACCAGGGCGGGAAACGAGATAGAATACCAGACCAATTTCGGCAACGCCACAATAACTAATTACTTCGTTCATCAAAGCAAAGCCGCCTCCAGACGTGCCAACGGCTGATCTGGCACCGGCAAGTGAAGCGCCGGCAGCGATGTTGGCCACGGCGATTTCATCTTCGGGATGGAGAACTTTAATTTTGTATTCTTTTTGTTTGTCGGCCAAAAAATGGAGAGTGCCAGTAGCTGGAGTCATGGGATAAGAAGCATAGAAGTCTCCCCCACCCTGGATAAATCCCCAACCAAACGATTCGTTACCATCGTGAAACATGGGTTTTGAATTATTTTTGAGAGACAGCGGTTTACTTGTTCTAAACTGAGAATAATTTTTTTGGGCATACTCATAACCCAGGTTGAAAGCATTCCGGTTGGGGTCTTTATATTTAGGGTATGAGTTTTCAATATGCAAAAGCAAGTTGTCCTTATTTAGGTTTAAAAGATAACCGAGGACCCCCAAACAAATGGTGTTGGTAGTTAGAGCACTGCCGATTTTTTGAGTTAATTCAGATAGCGGTAAAGGAAGAAACGTGCCTGATTTTGGTTTGACTGTTTTTTCATCAGAAAAAACTAAAGTCCTGGGAGTAAATTCGTCTTGGTGTTGCTGCCAATGGCCGGGTTTGATAGAAAAGAAATAGTCAACTTTTTGATAAACCGAAAATAATTCATTCTGGGAAAAGCTACATTGATAAGTATTGTGACCACCTCTGACTAACGACGGATATTCATTATAATCAATTACATTTAAACTGTGAGCCAAAAGGCTTTGAGCTATAATCTGACCGCTGGATTTGATTCCCATACCCGCTGGACCGGCCAGTTTAATACTTTTAATCATCGTTCTATTTTATCAGCAACCCATAAATATATCCTGATAGATTTTAAGTATTTGTTATTACTGTTTTATTACTGATTTTTGAATTTTTTGTTACATCTTGGTTTGATAATGATTTTATTGAATACTTAACAGTGAATCAAACTCCCATCATTTTGGTTATTAATTAATATTTACTTGAGGAGGTGAGAATTTTTATGAAGAAATTATTAGTTGCGGTTTTTGCGGTGGCCATGTTATTAAATGCTGTTGGTCCAGCGTTGGCGTCTAGTCGTTCGTCGAATAGGCGACCTTCTAATTCTGCTTCTACTTCTACTTACAACCAAGCCACTGTTATTAATACGGTGGAACTTGTGGCTAATACCGGGTCTAATTCCCAGATTAGCCAAGCCAAGGTGGAAAAGTCCATTAGTTCCGAGGCTAATGCTGGAGGTGAAGACAAAACCATAGAAACTGGTAATGCAACCGCTACCTCTTATATAACAGTGATAGCCAACGCTGAGGATTGTAGTTGTCCTGAAGCAAAGAATAACCGTTCTTGCGGTCTTTCCAACAATTCATCCAAGACAAAGAATCAAGCGTATGTTGATAATATGGTGCTGGGAGCGGCCAACACGGGCGACAATAAACAAAAGGAAGAGGCTGAAGTTAAGGGCTCTCTTTTGTCGAAAGCCAATGCTTCAGTTTGGGGAGACAGAGAAATCTCGACTGGAGATGCTGAAGCCAAAAGTACTCTACGGGTGATGACTAACCTGAGAGTTAACGGTTTCGGAGGTTTATTTGATTAAAAGAATATTCGAATAAACCAAATGGCCCGTTCGTCAAAACGGGCGGGCCGCAAAGAAAATGAAAAACACAGTTAGCAAAAATATTATTATTGGAATTACATTAATCAGCCTGTTGATTAATCAACCGATGGTGGCTTTGGTGTATGCCCAAGAGGCTGAAGCGGAACCGATGGAGACAGCCGTAGTAGACGAAGAAATATCTTCTGAAGTTGAGCCTGAACTTGAAGAATTGGAACAAGAAGAACTAGTTATAACCGAAGACGAAATTATCGATAAAGAACCTGCTGAGGAGAACGTTTTAGAAGGAGTTGCGGTTGAAGACAATACGTTGGAAAAGTTAGGAACTGTGGAACAATTACAAGAAAAAGGTGGTGAAGAAACTGAGAGCGAAGAGGAACCGACAAACGAAGCTACCATAAATAATGATAGTTATTCGGAGTCAGTAACTGGAAACAATCAAATTGATCAGGCCGATAGTGGCAGTAAAGCAGTAATTGATACCGGTGAGGCTGTATCTTATGCTAATTTGGTCAATTTGATAAATTCCAATCTAGTCAATAGTAATTTAAAAATATTTTTACTCAATAATTTCAGCGGAGACGTGGCTGATATTAATTTGAAAGATATTTGGGGTGAAGTGTTAAGCGGGGATTCAAGTGGAGTTGAAGTAGCATATAACCCAACAGAGTATTCGAATTTTATTGTGATTAGTCAAAAAAATGAAGCTGAGGTCAATAACAATGCTACGGTAATTGCAAACAGCGGAAATAACTCAGTTGATGAAAACGTCGGAGACGTATTGATTGTCAGCGGTAACGCGATAGCCTTGGCCAACGTGATCAACCTGGTCAACACCACCTTAATCGGCAGTAATTTTTTGATAACGGTTATCAATGTTGACGGTTCGACTTTGGGAGACATAATTTTGCCTTCACCAACTATGTTTCAGAATGGAAATAACTCACAGGTTGGCGGGTTAGTATTTAATGAGAATGGGGCTTTGGTGAATAATTCGATCCAAGCTCAATCAAATAGCGGTTTTAACAATATTTTGGGAGGCGGAGAATCTAATCTAACAAGTGGAGACGCCGTTTCATCATCAAACAACAATAATTGGATAAATATAAATGGTTCGAGTGATTTGTTTTTGCTAACCATCAACACTTTGGGTGCCTGGAATGGCAATATTTATAATTGGAGTGAACCGGGATCGGTGGAAACAGGTGGTAGCGTAACCACGTTTTCAATCGGAGGAGGGGTAGGCGGAAGCGGGCCAAATTTCTTTGCTGTGGTTGACCTGGAAAATAATGCGGTAGTAAACAATAATATTGTAGCTCAAGCCGATAGTGGAAATAATAACATAAATAACAACTCAGGTTCGGCTGGGATTATTACCGGAAATGCGATAGCTTTGGTTAATTTATTAAACATTGTCAATACAAATTTTTGGGGCAGTAATTGGTTTTATGGAATTATAAATATTGTCGGTAATTGGAACGGCAATGCCATTTTTGCCTATCCAGATTTAAGTATTGATGTCTTGCAAGAAAAAGATAGTGTTGAGGTGGGCGAAGAGTTTTTTTATACTTTGGTGGTAAAGAATGAGGGTTATGAAGATGTGTTTGATGCTACGGTAGAAGTAAACTTGGATGACAGCGTGGAATACCTGGGTGACAATAGTGGAATTGGAAGTGGAATTGATGGAAATAAAGTTAGGTGGAACATTGGCCATATCGGAGCCAGAAAAGGAGGATCGTTCCAGATAAAATTGAGAGCATTAAAAAATAAGCCGACGGCTACGGTTTCGGGCTGGAAATTGGTCAAAACGGCCTGGGCGGCAGAGGATTACGAAGAAATTGAATCAATAATGAGAGCCAGTGTCAATACAAATCAGATTGAATCGAATTTACTCAACAATAGCAGCTCGACTCAGACAAAAATAATTATTTATAAGCTTTTTGACAATTCGGGTAATGTCGGTGGGGATAGTGGGAGTGAGGATGGTGAAAAGAATCATAATAAACCGGAAATTAAGATAACAGCCAAAAACAATGTTAATGGCTATGTGTTCCCCAATGATACCGTAACATTTGAAATAGTAATCGAAAATGTTGGCGACGGTGATTTGTCGGAGGCGGTTTTAGTACACGAAATATTTGACGAGAAAGGTAATTTGTGGGTAGCAGATGAGGTACGAATCGGAAAAATTAAAGCCAGGAAGAGTGGGACGGTCAGTTTCGGGATAGAAATGGGGGTGTCTATTCAAAAATCGACTAATTATTTTTCCAAAAGCCGGGTTATTGGCAAAACAGATGAGGGAGACGAAATGAGCAGTGATAATGCAATCACGGAGTTTGTGGTGTTATTTAGAGGCTTGGCGGGCAATTTGTTAGGGCCGGGAGTAGTGTCGGCGGCAATAAATGAAGAAAACTTGGAAGGGGTTCTTGGAGATACAAGTCCGGCAATGAATATAAGAGATAGAAATTATTTATACCTACTTCCCGGATTACTAGCTTTACTATTTTTAATTAACAGAGCCAGGAGAAAATTGGGGCAAAGTGGCTAAGTCGAAAAAAGCCTGATCCATGTCAACTCTGGTCTCGTCTAAAAACGGTACGCCATCATTAAGTAAACGCTTTTTTTGTTCCTTGGGACCATTAAGTGAAAAGCCGGAAGATAGGGTGCCGCCTTTTTGAATAACCCGGTGACAAGGGATGTCTTTATTCTGGTTGCCTCGCAGGGCCCAGCCAACAACCTGGGCATTTCCAATTCCGGCTGCCTGAGCGACATTGCCATACGTAGACACCTTTCCTGGTGGGATTTGGCGGACGATATTTCTGATTAAATCAAATACTCCCCTATTGTTCATAAATTGTTTTGATTTACTTATTGAATAATTATTTTTGAGGTCTATAATTTGGATACCGCTTTTCTAAATTGCAAGGGTATTTATGGGCAAAATATTAAGAAGGTTTTATCAGTTTTTGTTGGTATACAAAAAGAGTTTTATACTTTTTTTGACAGCCTTGGTGTTGTCGACTGTCCTGGAAAACTTGAATCCATATTTTTTCAAGTTACTAGTCGATAATATCACGCAGGGACGGGAATATGAATTGCTGATAAAAATCCTTTTTGTATTTGTTGGATCCAGAATTTTGACAAATTGGCTTCGGTCACTGTCGGCATACTTGGGAGACAGGGTGATAATTCCGGCAGCACGTGATGTTCGGGTGAAGATTTTTAGGTATATACAAGATCTTGATTTTGCTTTCCATGTCAACAAAAATACCGGATCATTAATCAGCGCTTTCAAGCGGGGTGATCAGGCTTTTTTTGATTTGTACGAAAGAATTCATGAGAATATTTTGAGTGCAATTGTCAGTCTGATAGTGGTTCTGTCATTTTTTTCAGGAGTTAACTGGACGATCGTGTGGATCATGTTGGGCTTGTTTGCAATAAACATTAGTGTGAGTTTGATTTTAATTAAACTTAACATGAAGTGGAGAAAGGAGTTTAATGACGCAGAAGACATGATATCCGGGGTAATTACTGATAATTTGATCAACTACGAAACGGTGAAATTTTTTGCTCAAGAAAGAGAAGAGGAAAAAAGACTGAAAGCAAATTTTGTGGAATGGACCAGAAAAATCTGGGGATTCAGTAATAGCTTTAGGGTGATGGATGTGACAATTGGAACATTGTCAGGACTGGGAATGTTGGCGATTTTGTGGGTGACAATAAGACAGTTGTCAAACCAGGAAATTACAGCTGGCGATTTTGTGATGGTGACAGGTTTTATTACCGGGTTTTATTATCGATTCTTTGAATTGATGTATCGTTTCAGGGGAATTGCCAAAAATTTTATCGATTTAGAGAAATATTTTGAACTTTTGGATAATGAAATAATTGTTAAAGACCCGATCAGACCGAGGAAATTTAAAAAAATTGAAGGTAAGATTGAATTTAGAAATGTCAGCTTCAGCTATCCGGATAATGAGGCTCGAGTGTTGAATGGGGTGGACTTGGAAATTAAACCGGGGCAATCGGTGGCTTTTGTGGGTAAATCTGGGGCTGGAAAAACAACCATTGTTAAACTACTACTACGTTTTTACGATTTAAAGGGTGGACAGATTCTTTTGGATGGAACTGACATTCGGGAGTTATCAAAAAGCCACTTGCGTTCTTTTATTGCCGTGGTGCCACAGGAACCAGTGTTGTTTAACAACACTATCGGTTTTAATATCGGTTACGGCAAGAAAGATGTGACCCAAAAAGAAATCGAAGGAGCGGCTGAAATGGCAAATTTACACGAATTTATCGCTCAATTGCCTGACACCTATGAAACTCAGGTGGGAGAACGGGGTATTAAGTTATCAGGCGGGCAAAAACAAAGATTGGCAATTGCCAGAGCTTTGATCGTCAACCCGAAGGTAATCGTGTTTGATGAGGCAACGTCAAATTTAGATTCGGAATCGGAGAAATCTGTTCAAGAGGCATTGTGGAAAACAGCCAAGGACAGAACCATGATAATTATTGCTCATAGATTTTCGACTATCAGGAAAGCTGACAAGATTGTGGTGATGGATGGCGGCAGTGTGGCTGAGGTCGGAACTCACTCACAATTGATAAGACAAAAGGGCGGACTGTATAGACTATTGTGGAATCTTCAAGCTAAAGGTAAATTGGAAGCAGACGAAGGCGGATTGTTGACTAAAAAAGATATTGAACTGGTTGAAGAAGAGTAATTAGTTGCAAACATTATCGGCCCAGAGTCCAAGTTTATTAGTTTTGGCGTAATTTTCGGCTTCGACAAATTCATCCCGATGTCGATAAGGAACATTGTAAGTATATTCGTGAGCAAAACCCTGCTCAATCATTAATTTGTTAAAGTGGGTGCCGTCTTCCAGAAACACATAGCGCAATAAACGCTGGTAACGATCCGTGTCTCCTTGGGTTTCATCCGGTTCAAGTTTTATTTTTGAGTTTTCCAGTAATTCTTTGGCTTTATTTGAGGCTTCCTGCCCAAAACATTGAACTGGTCGACGAGGATCAACGATTTCGGGTGTGTCGACCCCGATTAGTCTAACGGTCACCAGCTCACCTTCGATATTTACCTGAAGAGTGTCTCCGTCAACAACCCTGACGACGTCAACTAGAGAGGAATGGCTTTCTTGTGGAATATTGTCGGTGGTTATCGGGATTAACAGCAAGAGAAGTAGTCCGATTAAAAGGCGTAAATTTTTCTTTTGGAGAAGTTGCTTAACAATAATATTTATAATTTAATTATATAGCTAAAAGACTGGTAATTTTGATATAAATGATTATGATTTCTTTATTTTTTCCACCGAAGACATTGGACAAAATGGTTAAGATCGGAATTTCCGAAGCAGATGTTTACGATGTGTTTAATCGAGGCGAACACGGAAAAACTAATGACGGCAGCAAGATGGCTGTTAGGAAATATAATGGATATGAGATAGGATTATTTTTTGCTGATGCAACCAAGGTGAGCTTTGATTACGTGGTAACGGCGGTCTGGAGAAGGGATAGAAGGTGACTTATGCTTTTCGGTTTTTGACTCCAGTGGTAAGTTTGTTTCTGGTTTCTCTGATAGCAATTTTAGGGAGGGTTTCAAGGTTTTGATTTAAATAATCCTCAACTTCGAGTGCGTGAAATTTAATCAAACTTCGTAAAATCCAAGAAACAGCTTTGGTGATGAGGATGTCCTTTTCGTGTTTTAGTTTTTCAGTGTGGGCAAAGGCTAGGCGGGAAAGACGAGGATCGTCGGATTGGCTGAGGGGCTTAGTAAGAAGAACGAGACTGGCACGGCGTTTGTGGATGTTGGGATCAGTGACAAATTTTTTGAGTAATTTTTCCCATTTAGACCAGCGCATTAGAATGTCATCGGAAGTAAAACACGATTGACAGATGACGTCGGTTTCAGCCCAGCCCTCGACCCGATTGAGAAGTTTGTCTAAAATTTCGAGTTTTAATTTCTGGCGATAGGCAGGATAAAGGTCAAGAACAATACCAATACTGGATAATTCTTCGAAAGAAGTTCCCCAACTGAGCGAGAGTAGTAAATTTTCAACATCGCTGGTGTTTAGATTTTGAGATTTTAAATAAGTTTTGACTTTTTTGCCTTTAACATCAGTTTTGAGACCGTAGAATTTTTTAGTGGTCCCTAAATATTTTCTAACCCAATCATTGTTGGGTTGAATATTTTGGTTGTCTTGAAAAATTTTTAGGAGAAAAAGGTGGTGAGGATTGGTGATCATTTTTTGAAATATTTTTTACCTTTTAACTTATCGGGCAGGAGGGATTTAGTTTTGTCGGGGTACATGTCATAACCTTTACCATAACCGATTTCCTTCATCAGATCAGTGGGAGCATTTCGAAGTTCCAGAGGGATCGGGAGATTGCCATGAGTTTGAACATCGGCTTGGGCGGAGCGGAGGCCGTCGTAGGCAGAGCGGTTTTTGGGTGAGGTGGCCAGGTAGACCACTCCGTGGGCTAAATTAATAGCACATTCGGGATAACCGATAGTTTCAACAGCACGAAAAACCTGATTGGACAGCATTAGAGCGGAGGAATTAGCAACACCAATATCCTCAGAGGCAAATATGACCATTCTTCTGGCGATGAACTTGGGGTCTTCGCCGGCTTCGACCATGCGGGCCAGATAATAAAGGGCGGCGTCGGGATTACTGGCGCGCATAGATTTGATGAAGGCAGAGATGGTGTTATAGTGCTCTTCCCCTTTTTTGTCGAAACGGAGATATTTGTTTTGGAGGGTAGATTTGAGATTATCGATAGTTAATTTATCATATAAAGTATGGGCATTATCCAACATGGTGATAGCTTGGCGGGCATCACCGTTGGCCATCTGAATTAACCAATCTTTGGCGGTTTTGGAAATAGTTGTATTCATTTTTTTGACCGCCCGGTTGATGATCTCCCCTATTTCTTTGCTGCTGAGTTCGTTGAGAATAAAAACGCGGCAGCGGGAAAGTAAGGGGCTGATGACTTCAAAACTAGGATTTTCGGTGGTGGCGCCAACCAAAATCAAAACACCGGACTCGACATAAGGCAAAAGAAAATCCTGCTGGGCTTTGTTGAAACGATGAATTTCGTCCAAAAACAAAATTGTCTTGATGAGCTTGGGTGAATTTTGACTATTGCCGATAATTTTTCGAATATCGTCTTTGCCGGCCGAAACAGCCGACAACTCATGAATTTCGGCACCAGCTTCTTTAGCAATTATCCTGGCCAGAGTAGTTTTACCTACTCCCGGTGGACCCCAGAATATCATGGAAAAAACCTGTTTGTTCTTGATGGCGATCCGGAGTGGTTTGTTGGGGCCAACCAGATGACTTTGACCGATAAATTCATCTAAATTCTTGGGGCGAATGGCGGCGGCTAGAGGTTCTTGGGTGGACAAGTTCATGTTTGGGTTTTATTTGGGTTTCTATTAGAATACGAAGAAACTGTCGACATGTCAAGCGTAATGTGGTTAAAATTAATATATGATTTTGAGAAATATAAGTCCAATGATTTCCTTGGTGTTCGGGATTTTGATTCTAATAAATCCAAAATTGTTATCAAAATTGGTGGCTTTATATTTGATAATAACCGGGCTATTGGGACTGGGAATTATCCGAATCAGTTAGACTTTTTTCTTCTTTTGACAAACCAGACAATTGCCAGAATCGGAATTAAAACAGGGGTGTAGACAAAAAGCCAGATGACAGCAGAACCAAGACTTCTAAAGGTTCCAACTAAGGATCTGACGGCAGTTTTGAAGATGACTGCCGGTCTCCAGGATTTGTCGGGCGTGTAAGGCAGTGATAGTTCATCAGTGGATAAATAGACAGTGATTCGGCTAAGGTTAGCAGATTGCTCTAAATATTTTTGCTGGCCTTTGAGATTGTCAATTTGGGATTGAAGGTTGGTAAGTTCGCGTTGGACGGTAAGAAGATCGTTGACGGTGGTAGCCTGATCCATGATGTCTTCAAATTTGGCTTTGGTTTTATTCAGGACTTCAAGTCTAGCTTCCATGTCGACATACTGATCGGTAACGTCTGTGCCGTTAACTGATTCGGAGACAACTTTGACGGCATAGCCCTTGAAAGTGTCCAGGGCCTCGCTAATGCGGGCTTGAGGGATACGAACAACAATGTTACCACTGGCAGATTGTTCGGGCCTGGACAGATGAGAGTTGACAAGAAAGCCACCAAGATTTTGGGTAGCAGTTTCAATTTCAGATATGGCCTTAGAGACATCCTTGACTACAAGGGATAAACTGGTGTCTTGAATAACTATCCGGTCGGGACTGTCAGTGGGAGGCACTTGGTTATAGGGAAGGCGCGCACCCAGGCTACCAGTAGATGGGGCAAGAGAAAGGCTTTCTGTAGATGAGCGACTATCATAAAGACTGTTGTAGGATGGGGAAAAACTTCCAGTGCTGAGTAAATTAATCCCAAAGAAATTTCTATTAATATAATTAAGGACGATAATGAGAATAAGAATTATAACAAGCCAGTTTCTTTTGATCCAGGCAATCATTTAATAAAGGATATCATATTTTTTGTGATAGAAATTTGTGAATTTTGGATATGTGAATTGTAAGAGTCTAGCTTTGAGAGTATAATTAGGATATATGCTTAAAAAGATTTTGGTAGTTGAAGACGACAAAGATCTTAGAGAGTATTTAAAAGAGCTGTTGATGGATAACGATTATACGGTGGATATGGTGAGTGACGGAGCGTCAGCTTTAAATTACATTAAAAAGACAAGGCCTGATTTGGTGATATTAGATTTGGGACTGCCTGATATAGACGGCAAGTCGGTGTGTACCAGTATTAAGAAGGATTATTCCGATCTGCCGATTGTAATTTTGACTGCCAGACATAGTACCAGCGATGTGGTGTCGGGATTAAATTTGGGAGCTGATGATTATATTCTAAAACCTTTTGTGGGAGATGAACTCTTGGCAAGGATAAAGGTCCAGTTGAGAAACAGGGAGGGTGATGGTGGATTGCTGCAAGTTGATGATCTGGTATTAGACGGGGACGCCATGATGGTGGAAAGAAGCGGTAGGCAAATTAAGCTGACAAAAACTGAATTTGATTTGTTGCAGTATTTGATGGCCAGTAAGGGCAAGGTGTTAACCCGAGAAAATATTTTGAACAGGATATGGTTATATTCACCGGATATCGAAAGCCGGGTGGTAGATGTTTATGTTGGATATTTGAGGAAAAAAGTGGATAACGGTTACAAAAAGAAATTAATTCAATCGGTACGTGGGTTTGGATACACGATTAAAGACTAATTTACCGGCTTAAATGAGCTGGTAAATCCTTTGAACTAATTCCTGAGACGAAAAGGGTTTGCTCATATAAGCGTCTACTGTTAGACCTTTGGTGTACTCTTTGGCGTGATCATATCCGGAAACCATAAGAATGGGGATTTGGTGGGTGTCTTTGGCGTCTTTTAGCAGTTGAGCAATATTGATACCGTTTTCGTCGTCCTTCAAAAAAACATCGAGAATTATTAAGTTGGGTTGATAGCTTCTAATCTTTTGCTGGATGGTGTTGCTATCGGAGGTGGCAATGTAATTACAGCCAGCATCTTCGAGTATCGAACTCATCCCTTCGAGGAAATCACTATCATCGTCCAGAATTAGAACTTTAGGTTGATACATTATCTTGTTAATCAGTAACAGTATGTTTATCCTGTTTTCTTAAGATAATGAGGTATGAAAATTGCAAGAAGAAGGTAAGAAACTAGGTTTTAATTGCTAGTTGGCAAGGTTATCTTGACAATAAATTGGCTATGATTAAATTCAAGGTATTCGACTCGGGCGGCAAAGCTATCCATGAGTTTCTGGGAAAGGATTAAACTAATGCCGGGGCGAAGCGAGGGACGGGAAATAAATTTTTTGTGATTTAAGATTTTTGTATTGCCAGAATAAATCAGCAGGCTGATAGACTCTGGAAGTGTATTGCAGCTTATTTTGAAAGTATTTGAGGAGGACTTTTGAGAGATATAATTGACAAAATTTATCAATGCTTGAATAAAACGAGAAGCATCGACAAAGACGTTGATTGGCGGTAGTTTGTCAATCTTTACGGTTGTTTGGGGGTTCTCTATTTCTTTGACGGCTTGGTTTATTAATAATTTTAGCGGTTGACTAGAATAATTCATTTTAAGAATATTTTGGTCGAGACGAACTAAGTCCGCATAATCATTGATTTGGGAAACAGCAAAATCAATTTTGGAATCAATTTTTGATAGGTGATGAAAAATCTTTGGATCTGAAATATTCAGCTTGCTTATGTTGACGGAGAGCAAATCGGCAAATAGTTTTATGGTTGTCAGCGGAGATTTAAACTCGTGACTAACAAATTGAATGAATGGTTCAAAGGGCAGGTCAACCTCAGTCGGGAAAAGAGATATTTTTAGCAGGACGGTGCCGTCAGAAAAAATATCTTGCTTTTGATATAAAACTATTTGGTTTTTAGTTTTTAAAGAAATAGAATCTAAAGATTTGTCATTGAAAAAGGCGGTTAATTTTTGCTGTTCTGGCGTGTTAAATTGATATAGTTTGATTATCGAATTATTGGTTGAAATGTTTTTGATCAGTTTTTTGGCTGCTTTGTTCCAGGTTAGTACCAGTCCTCTTCTATTTATTAAAATTAGCGGATGTGTTGCGGGAACAAGCATATGTTCTATTCTAACAGAATTGTAAAAAAGAAGGAAATTTAGGCTTTATTACACAGCTCTTACTCTTTTTTGATTGCCATCTTATGCTTGGCAATTAACATTTGGTTAATAAAGTTTCAAGACTAAAGGAGGTGAGCAACAAAGATGAACCTATTACTTTGGATTTTACTGGGCCTAATAGCCGGATGGTTGGCTTCGGTAATCATGAAGACGAATGCACAACAGGGTCCGATATTGGACATAGTGCTGGGTATTGTGGGTGCGGTAGTGGGAGGTTTGGTGATGAATTTGCTGGGATTTGGAGGAGTTACCGGATTTAATATTACTAGTATATTAGTTGCCACACTGGGAGCCGTGATACTTATAGCCGTAGGTAGAGCAATCAAGTGAGTGTTAGCAGTACCTACACCATGAATCACAAGCTGCACTTAAGTGCAGCTTGTTTTTTGGAATGTTTTAGAAAAGTTTTTGGCGGCTAACTTTTTGATTTTCAATCCTTGCCGGTGATAGTAATTGACATCTTTTTGGGCTCGCGAATTGTGGGTTAAGATGATAACTTGGGCCATTTAGTCTGGTTAATAATTAATATAAGGTAAATTTAGTAACTGGCAATGAAACTCTGAGAAGAATGCGGTAATAATATGGTAAGAAGCTAGTTTTTCTGCCAAACTTCAGCGCTTATCTGGTGGTAGTTTATTGTATTAACTTGGCTAAAACCTAATCGGGAAAGTATCGAGGTATGATCGAGGCCATGAATATCTTCACCATAAGGGACAACCGTAATAAACCCAGTGGCCGGAAGTCGGGTTTCTTGGTCATACCCAATAATTTGAGTTTGAGGACGGTAGTACAAAATCGGGTCGGCAAAAGAAGAGACCATAAAAACAGGATACTGAGAATTAAGATCCTGAGACAAATTCTTCCAACCCTCACGATGCTGGTTGCTGTCGAAAAGATAGAAAAGAGAGAAGGCCACAAATATTAGAAAAATGGGAAGTATAAAATATTTTTTTTGGTAACTTAGGGCAATACAGATAAACGGGATTAAATATAAGAAGCGAAAATATTGGAGCATGGGAGAAAAAAAGGAAAAAATGGTGGCGATGACAAGAGGTGTGAAAAATAAAAACAGGAGGAGTCTGTTTTTCTGAAAGCCTTTGGCAGAAGATAAACAGGTTATAACTACCGATAAAAATGCGGTTATATAATAAAGAATTTTGGGATAAAACGAAACACGTCCGGTAACGAATTTAATGGGAATTAAAAGGAGATTTTTGAAAGTCACCCGACCTAAGCTGAGAGACCAATTTTGGACATTATTGAGTACAAACGAAGAGTGCTGATACTGGGTAAAAAGGAGAGGAGAAATAGTTATAAGGGCGATGATAATCCCCGGAGTCAACAGATAAAAATGAGGCCGCAACTTGGGATTTATCAAACTGTAAGCAATAAAGGTAATAATAAGAAATACTGAACCATAAAAGGTCAGAAATGACAAAAAGGTAAATATGTTAAATAAAATAAAGGTTGATCTTCGGGTGGGGGTTTGGATAATCTGGAAAAAATAGTAGGTGACAGCCAAAAGTAAAAACACAAGCAAAGAATACATCCGTACCTCCTGGGAGTAGTACAGAATGAGAGGATTGAAAAGGAAAAGAGAGAGTGACCAGACGGCGGCTTTTGAATCGAGAAGGTTTTTGACTAGATGATATAGGTATATTCCGGCAGCAAGGGAAAAAATAACGGAAAGTACTCTGGCGGAGATAACAGTGTCCGTAAAGATACCGGTCCAAAGCTTGAGGAGGAGGTAATAGTTTGGAGGATGGAAATCGAGAGGAGAAAAACTTTTTATGATTCCAGAAAACGAAAATTGAGAAACCACTCTCAGAGAAATGGCCTCGTCAAGCCAAAGGGATTGATTAATTGATATTAAACGAAAAATAAAGGCCAAGAAAACAATTATCAAAGGCATGATTTATTGTATCGGAAAACTGAAAATATTACTCTGACCCTAAATGGTGGGCTTTTTGTTAGAATTTTTTAATGAAACTAGCAAGGGTCGGCAGGGCAAAAATGCCAAAGGCACTTAAACTTAAAAATATTCTGGGGCCCAGTTTTATTTTGCTGGGTTTGGGTTTGGGCAGTGGAGAACTGATTTTGTGGCCTTACATGAGCGCCAATTATGGTCTGGGAATTATCTGGGGGGCGGTTTTGGGGATAAGTTTTCAATTTTTTCTTAATATGGAAATTGAAAGATATACTCTAATTAAAGGGGAAAGTATTTTTGTTGGATTATCTAGGAAGTTTGGCCGTTTGTCCCCTATTTGGTTTATTTTATCGACTCTAATACCGTGGATGTGGCCGGGAATAATTTTATCCTGTGCGGTGATATTGGTAACTACTTTCGGAGGGTTAGACAGTAAAGTATTGGCGATATTGTTACTATTGTTGATTGGCGTTATTTTGACTTTGGGCCCGGTAATTTACAAAACGCAGGAGTGGTTTCAAAGAAACTTAATATTAATCGGAGTGCCCATAATTTTCTTGCTGGCTGTGATATTGGCTGACTTCAATGATTGGCAAAGTTTAGCTTGGGGAATAATAGGTCGAGGTGATGGTTATTGGTTTTTCCCTGAAGGCATGTCGCTTTTGGGCTTTTTGGGGGCTTTTGCCTATTCTGGGGCAGGAGGAAATTTGAATTTGGCGCAATCTTTTTATATCAAAGAGAAGGGTTACGGCATGGGTAAATATGGAGGCAAAATAACAAGCATATTGACCGGAAAGAAAGAGCATATGACTTTGACGGGGAAGACCTTTTCCTTGACCAGAGAGAACCTAAAAAGGTTTAATGACTGGTGGAGGATCATTAACCAAGAACACGCGTTAGTGTTTTGGGTGACTGGAGCGATAACAATAATGCTTTTGAGCTTGCTGTCGTTTTCGACTGTCCACTTGAATACCGGAGGGGTGGAGGGAATTGGATTTTTGTTCGAAGAAGCGAAAATAATTGGTATCAGGACCCTACCTTTTTTTGGAATTATTTTCCTAGTGCTTTCCAGCTTGATGCTCTTTTCTACTCAACTTTCGGTGATGGATGCCACCTCAAGAATTATGTCTGAAAACCTGGTAATTATGGATCAGAAAAGATTTAAAATTAAGAATTTGGCTATTTATTATTATGTTTTTTTGTGGGTTCTGATTGCTTTGGGTGTTGGAATTGTGGCTATTGGGTTTGAACAACCGTTGAGGCTGGTGGTAATTGGAGCGGCACTGAACGCAGTATCTATGTTGATTTATTCTGCGGCGGTTTTGTATCTTAATTTGACAAATTTGGATAGAAAATTGCGACCATCGGCCTTGAGAGTAGGCATGATGTTGGCGGAAATTGGATTTTTCTGCCTGTTTTGTTTTATGACTTTAAAGCAGGGTGTATAAAAAACTTTTGGATTATTTTTAATAAACCAGACCGTTGTTGTTGATAAGAGACTTTTGAAAAAGAAAGCTTGCCGCCAGTGCTAGGACCAGATAAACGAGGGGTAAAATTGCAAGAATGGTATAGAATGCTTTTTGGTGATTATAGGACGAGGGGATGACGTCGGGTGAGATTAACTTGAGATGTTGATAATTAAGAAATAAAAATATTATGCTCAGAGAGCCGGTCACCAGATTGTAGACAAAACGAACAGAAGATTCGATAAAAGGACTGTTGACATTGTTAAAAAATGAATCGACTAAGCCTGATGTCAGAACCAACAGAAGCAACCAGATAATTATTCTAACAAAAAATTGTTTGGCGTTACTTCTGATATAGAACTGGCTTCTATAGATGGCATCCCAACCAGATAGGTCTTCAGAAAAAAATACTAAAAAGGCAAGGGAGGAATAAAACATAACTAATAAACCTGGGATTAAAAATAAGGGTAGACCGCCCAAGGTCATCAGGCCAATAAGAAGGCTGAGCTGTAAAAATCGACCAACGTAACTCCAAGATCGACTATAGGCTTGGCGAACGCTAAATTCTTTCTTAATGTTGACAACAGCATAGAACAAAGCTGATTGAGACCAGAAATTGAAAATAGAAAGGGCAATCAGAAAAAATATGGTGACCGGAATGCCTATCAATAAAAAAGTATAATTTCGAGCAAGAAGTTGCGAAAAGACATTAGCGGCGAGAAAGAAAGAAAGAGCTAAAAACGTAATGGCTGTAAGAATCGTGGGGATAAAGGCGATACCGACAAGCCTCTTCCAGTTTTGAGAGAATATGGAAAAAGTTTTGGCTACTAATTGCCTGAATGAGGGATATGTTATTTGTTCCATATAATTATTATCTTAAGAAAGAGGGGCATTTTCAACAAAGACCTAATAAAATCAAAACAGAGAAATTTGCTGTTCGTCTTTGTTGGCTTTGGGATAGGAGAAGTTTATTTCCAGGGTACGCGGAGTGTTCCACTTGTCGGTGTATTTGAGAAAACCATTTTTTAGACCAAAGTCATAAACATCACGGGTGACCATGACATCCATTTCGCAATATTTTTTCAATTTCTCTAAACTTTCGGCGGTATTCTGCTGGTAATATAGCACCGCGTTTATACCGTTGTCGCTTTTGGTGTGTCCCAAGGTTGACTGGGCAATGACATTAAGGCTTAGACGGAAACCAATAGCAGATTTAATTTTGTCCAGAATGTCGAAGTGATTGAGTTTTTTGAAGTTAAAGGGACAAAGCGAAGCTAAAGCCAGATTGTCAAACTTGAGAGAATTAAAGCCAATAAGGCGATCGGCGTTGGAAAAATGAGGCCACATAGAATTGAAGTCGGACTCAAAGAAACTGTAAATTTGGCCTGAAATTTCATTGAAATTATCGTCTATGGTGCGCTTGTAAAGGGAGACTAGTGAAACTCCAAGATCGGCTGGGTCATTAGTGCTGATTTCTTCAAAGAGTTTTTTGGTTTCGATATCAAATATTACTTCGGTAATCATATAGTTAAGTAAATGGAAAGATATAAAAATATTAGAAGATGGAATGCTTTTGGTGGTTGAGAGAAAGAGTGGGGTAGAAAAAATTTGAAAAAGGAGAAAAGGAGGGGGGTGGGCGAAAGAGGAAAAGTCGGAAAAGGGGGTTGGGGCTCACGTGTCAATCGACAACGTTGTCTGATTTCCAGGCGAGCCCCCGTATATGCTTTCTGAAGTGGTCCCCCGGGAGTCAAACCGGCATGCTGTCTCAGCAAGCCCTCTCCGGTTGACTCCCGCGCCTTGTCTTCTTGGACAAAGTTCGTCCCGAAGACTCCCCCAGGCGAATTTAAAATGTGGGGCTTTGGGTATAGTTGTTTCACTTTTTTTGGGACCCAGACAAAATAAAACTGAAAATTTTATTTCGATTGGGTCCCAAAAAACAACCACCAAAAGCAAAGAGATGGTTAAAATGTGAAAAAACTCTTTGCATTTTTAAAGAGGTTTCACACCTTAAGACTCTTTGCTTTCGTTTGGCAAATTTTTTGTCAATGAGCGACGAGTTAAGATTTTAGATTAAGGAAAAGGGCAATTCAAGTATTTAATTATACTACGTTTGTAAGAGCGAGAAAAGAGCGAAGGTTGTAGAAGATCAATATCGATTCTTACCCGACTATTACAAATTGCCGACAA